>CAUCXT010000142.1 GCA_958446835.1 uncultured Eubacterium sp. | reverse complement strand
TTCAGAGCTTTATCATCATGGAATACTCTTGAGACAATTGAGATTTCCAATATTAAAGAGCATATTGCTCCGCTCATAAAGCCTAAGAATGAAGATGAGTTGGCGAGAAGATTTGACTATCTTATATACAGCATTGACCTTGGCATGTTGCAGAGTAAAAATGTGCAAAGTCCTGTCAATATTGTGGTTCAGACCGCTGAACAGTTGTCGGCTAAATATTCAGTTCCTGAGGTAAAAAAGCAGAGAGATATTATCGAAAAGGTTCAGACAGCCGATTTCTGGGACGGAGCTGATATAATGGAGCTTGAGACAGTGAGAAATGCGATGAGGGGCCTGCTTCAATATTTAGATGAATTCGGTGAGAGAAAAATATATTATCCTGATTTTACAGATACGATTATCAGCGCGGAAGAAGGAGAGCCGATATATGGAGGCAATGATTTAAAGAATTATCGGAAAAAGGTTGAGTTCTATCTTAAAGAGCATAGCGATAGAATAGCTGTGTTTAAGCTTAGAAATAATAAAAAAATCACGGAAGCAGACTTAAATGAGCTTGAACGTATTCTATGGACAGAGTTAGGCTCAAAGGAAGATTACATAAAAGAGTACGGGGATAAGCCTGTAGGACGGCTGGTTCGACAGATTGTAGGCGTTGACAGAATGGCTGTAAATGAAGCTTTCAGTGAATTTTTAAAGGAAGAACGGTTAAATATCAATCAGATTCGCTTTGTAAGATTGATAATCGATTATATTGTTGAAAACGGCAATATTGATGACAACAAGGTATTGATGGGTGAGCCATTCAAGTCGGTAGGAAGCATTACAACATTGTTTAAAGATGACTTAGGGACTGCTAAACAGATTATGGATGTAGTTGCCCAGATTAAGAGAAACTCTGAGGAGATTGCGTAAACGAGGTGCACACAAATGCAATTACCACATTCCGAAAACGAAAAACTGAATATAGGCTACCTTAGCAAGCTGTTCGAAAACACCACCAACTGCTACAAGTTTTTCTGGTTTCAGGCGATTTTGAATAAGCTTGATGGGGAAAATAACAGGTTCACATTTGATGAGTTAATCAATGAAATGATTGCCGATGCGTGGTATATGGTCACGGAGTGTCATCTGAGGTTAGGTCCTGTGGGGGTCACGGATAATCTTGAGGAGGCTGTGAAATACATTCATAGCAGTTATGGATTTTTGTCATCGGAAAAGAAGGAAAAGATATTGGAATTTCTCCATAATTCGGATGATAAAAAGCTTATGAAATACAAGGCTGATTTGACACTGAATGTGCCATACAGACTGCAGACACCCTTCTATGATGAGATTACTATTGGGAGCAGCCTGTGGAATGGGTCAAAAAATAATCTGATAGGTGAGATAAACAGGCAGCGCAGGCTTATGTATTATTTTCTCATGGTGTCGGGTCTTGGGAGTGTGATTGAGGTTGATACTGCGTGGGCGGAATATCTTTTCAGGCATAAGGAGATTTTAAAGGGCTGGACGCAGCTTAAGCTTATCCGGTATTTACAGAATAAAAATCCGAGTGTGCCCGGAATAGCGGATAAGCTGGAGGCGCGGGCTTCGCGGGATATAGACCGCGTGAGAAAATACTGGAGGCTGATTATTCAGATTGACCCTACGCTCAGGGATATCTATGGGGAGATAGCTCTGGAAAATGAGAATATTTCTATAGACCATTTTGTGCCGTGGCAGTATGTCGCGCATGATGAGCTGTGGAATCTGCACCCGACAACTAAGTCAATCAATAGCAGCAAGAGTAATTCACTGCCCTCATGGAAGCTGTATTTTAACAGCCTTGGAGAGCTGGAGTACAGGGCATACGAACTGAAAGCGCAGAATGAACTTATTGCGCATGAGTTTCAGAAGATAGCGCCGTACCATCTGAATAATCAGGAGATTAGAAATCAGCTATACGCAGATGGATTGGACAAGAATTCATTTATCGGCAGGCTAGAGCATGTGATAAAGCCGGTCTATGAGGCGGCACAGATGTCAGGATTTAAGGAGTGGAAATATGATGAGCACGATAACATATAACAAGCTTGTGAGGGATAAGATACCGGAGATTATAAGGAGTGATGGAAAACAATGCACAACAGAGATTTTATCCGATGATGAGTTTCTGGAAATGGTTGACGCGAAGCTTGATGAGGAGCTGGCGGAGTACCACAAGGATAAGAATATTGAGGAACTTGCTGATTTGCTGGAGGTGGTCTATGCCGCGGCGATGGCGCGCGGATATTCGGTGGAGGAGCTTGAAAAGGTAAGGGCGGATAAAGCGCTGAAAAAAGGAGCTTTTGCGGATAAAATCTTTTTGAAGGAAGTTGTGGAATAATTATTTTATAAAAGTCTTCACGGCTATTGAAAAATTCTATAAAAAGTATAAAATTATTTGAAGAGATAGCTAAATAATACAATATAAAGCTATAATTATTTTTTATGTTTGGAGATGATTTTGTGACACATGAGGAATTCGAAAATGCAGCCCG
>CAUCXT010000141.1 GCA_958446835.1 uncultured Eubacterium sp. | reverse complement strand
TTTTTCCTGCGACAATAGCCGCGAGGGACGGAAAGAATGTAACACTGAAGTTTGAGGACGATTGATAAAGGAGGATACAGCTATGAAAGACAAATGGAGAATACTGAAACCTGTTCTTGTAATCACACTTATGGCGAGTGTTATATTGGCATGCTATATAAAACTTACCGCCAATCCTTCAAATAGTGAGGAACCGGAGGTTGATACATCGGAAGTCGGACAGATATTGTCGAAGGATATGCAGCTTAATTATCCTTCCAATCCGCATGATGTTGTACTTTATTATAGCAGGATAATAAAGGCATACTATGATGGCGAGTATAACGATGATCAGCTCAATGGACTTGCACAGCATGCGAGGGCGACATTTGATGATGAACTCTTATCATATAACGATTATGATGAATATATGGAAAGGCTTAAAGAGGAAATAGAGTCCTATAAGCTTAATAAGAAGAAAATTGTGGAGTATACAATTCAGAGAGCATCAGATATAGAGTATCTTATTGATAACGGTATTCAGTATGCCAAGGTCAAGGCTGTATATTACACTGCCGAAGAGGGAGGAAACAGAAGTAAGGTGTATGAGGAGTATACCCTCAGACAGGATAAAAACAGTCAGTGGAAGATAGTTTTCTGGGATGTGATTCCTGAGACAGGCGTGGAAGGTGACTGATTATAAGAGACTTATTCCATGTAATTGATGGAGGAAAGAAAATGGAAGAGAATTTACAGGGAAAAACAGAGAATGGCAGCAATCAGGAGAAGAAAGATGTGCTGATACTTGCAATCGAGAGCTCATGTGATGAGACGGCAGCAGCCGTTGTAAAAAACGGAAGGACAGTACTGTCTAATATTATATCATCACAGATAGATTTACATACACTATACGGAGGAGTGGTTCCGGAGATAGCCTCCCGTAAACACATGGAGCAGGTTAATCAGGTTACACAACAGGCGCTTAAGGAGGCAGGTGTAACTCTTGATGATATAACGGCGGTTGCGGTTACTTACGGACCGGGACTTGTAGGCGCATTGCTTGTGGGTGTTGCGTTCGCAAAATCATTGGCATTTGCCGCAGATAAGCCGCTTGTGGGAGTACACCATATAGAAGGTCATATAAGTGCCAACTATATAGAAAATCCAGATCTTGAACCACCTTTTACATGCCTTGTGGTATCGGGTGGACATACTAATATTGTGCTTGTAGAAGACTATGGGGTATATAAGATAATAGGAAGAACAAGGGATGACGCTGCGGGCGAAGCGTTTGATAAGGTGGCGCGTGCTGTTGGCTTAGGTTATCCGGGTGGACCGAAGATTGACAAGCTTGCCAAGGAGGGAAATAAGGACGCTATAGTATTTCCAAGAGCTAAGGTTGATGGCGCTCCTTATGATTTTAGTTTTAGTGGAATTAAGTCCGCTGTGCTCAATTATATCAATCATTGTGAGATGAAGAATGAAGAAATAAATCGTGCAGATCTTGTTGCGTCATTTCAGAATGCAGTTGTGGAAGCACTTGTTTCCCGTGCGGTCATGGCTGCAAAGGAAAATGGATGTAAGAAACTTGCAGTGGCAGGTGGTGTTGCGGCTAATAGTGCACTCCGTACAGCGCTTGAGGCGGAATGTAGGAAGAATAATATTAAGTTCTATCATCCATCACCTATTTTCTGTACCGATAATGCAGCAATGATAGGCAGTGCAGGTTACTACGAATATATGGCAGGCGTGAGGGCAGGATGGGATTTGAATGCAGTACCTAATCTTAAGCTTGGAGAGAAGAGCCTGAGAGGAAGAATAGACAGCTGAATCTATGGAGGGAGTATAAAAATATGGGTAAATGCACACATATAGCAATAGTGCTTGCAGGGGGCAGGGGAAGCCGCATGAAAAGCAGTGTACCTAAGCAGTATTTGCTGCTGAATGATAAGCCTGTATTATATTATTCATTGAAGGCAATGGAAGATAGCTTTATTGATGCTGTTATCCTGGTGTGCGGAGCAGGTGAGGAAGGATACTGCAAAAAAGAGTTGGTTGACAAGTACAATCTAAAAAAGGTATGTTCAATAGTGCAAGGCGGAAAGGAACGCTATGATTCTGTATATAACGGACTTAAGGAGATAGCGCGCTTAGAAATTGCAGATGAAGCTGCCTATGTGTATATACATGATGGTGCAAGGCCGTGCGTGGACGTTGAACTCTTGAATGAATGTAAAAAAAATGTAGAAGTATATGGCGCATGCGTGCCGGCTGTGCCTGTAAAGGACACCATAAAAATAGTGGATTCGGATGGATTCAGTGCAGACACGCCGAAACGTTCATCGCTTATGGCTGTTCAGACACCTCAGTGTTTTAAATTCAAGAATGCATTGAAGGCTTATTCCGATATGGAAAATGCTGCCGCTAGAGGAGTTAATATCAGTGATATAACAGATGATGCTATGGTTGTTGAACGCTTTGCCGGAATAAGAGTCAAGCTATGCAAAGGCTCATACAATAATATTAAAGTCACAACGCCTGAGGACATAGTGGCGTTGGAAAATACGATGCGA
>CAUCXT010000140.1 GCA_958446835.1 uncultured Eubacterium sp. | reverse complement strand
TGCAGTATCTTGACGATATCTTGACAGATTTGAAATATGAAGATGGCAATTATGATCTTGTAAGCATTGATGATATAAATTATCAGAAGAAGCTCGACAGCCTTATACGATATTGGGCTAGGCTGAAAAGGCAGATACAGAAGGTTAGGACGGATGGCTACGAGGCAACAGATATAGTGTCCATGAGTGAGACCTATTTTGAGCTTGCGGATGAGACTGTATCCGCGGCGGAGGTCTATTCGGATAAGATTGCAAAACAGATAAGGCTTTTGGAGATTCTGTCTGCCATTGATATGGTCATTCTGTTCGTACTTATTGTCGAGCAGTCGGTTTCTGCCATGAGAATAAGCAGAAAGAATAAAATACTTGAACAGAAGGCATACATAGATGTGCACACCGGGCTTCCTAACAAGAGCAAATGTGAGGAGCTCTTTGGTGACATGTCATTTATAGAAGAGCCAACAGCCTGCCTTATGTTTGACCTTAACAACCTTAAGAATGCGAATGATACTCTGGGACATTCAGCAGGTGACCAGTTGATAGCGAGCTTTGCAAGAGTGTTAAGAAATGTCGTTACGGCAAAGGATTTTGTCGGAAGGTACGGCGGTGATGAGTTTGTTGTGATTCTGTACCATATTGATGAGAATACCGTAAACAATGTGCTCACGCAGCTACATGATGAAGTCATACAGTTCAACAGCTATGGAAAGAATATTCCGATAAGCTACGCGCAGGGATGGGCAGTGTCAACGGACTACACGGACTGTACTCTCAGAACTCTGTTTGACAAGGCAGACCACTTCATGTATATGAACAAGGAGAGGGTGAAGTCGGAGTAGTACAATCCCTGCAAAGCCGATAATCATTGAAATTGACACATAAAGGAGAATTTTTTCATGAAACAGAATTACCAGAAGACAATGTATGCCTGTTTTATAGGCTATATAGTTCAGGCGGTAGTGAATAACTTCGTGCCGCTGTTATTTGTCACATTTCAGAATACCTATGATATTCCGCTTTCTAAGATTACATTCCTTATCACAATCAACTTTGTGATACAGCTGTTTGTCGATATGCTGTCGGCGGGCTTCATCGACAAAATCGGATACAGGGCTTCGGTCATCATAGCGCATATATGTGCGGCGGTGGGACTTATACTTTTATCGTTTCTGCCGGAAATTATGCCAGACCCATACATAGGAATACTCATATCTGTATTTTTCTATGCGGTCGGAGGCGGACTTATTGAGGTGCTTATAAGCCCGATTATAGAGGCATGTCCGACGGACAATAAGGAGAAGACTATGAGCCTTCTGCACTCCTTTTACTGCTGGGGACACATGGGAGTTGTGCTTTTGTCGACGCTGTTCTTTGCGGTATTCGGAATAGCCAATTGGCGTGTTCTCACTGTTATATGGGCTGTTATTCCGGTTGCCAACATACTTTTGTTTGCGACAGCGCCTATGTATTCGCTCATGGAAGAGGGCGAGGAGGGACTCGGACTTAAGGACTTATTTAAAAATAAGGTATTCTGGCTTATGATGCTTATGATGCTGTGTGCGGGCGCTTCCGAGCAGTCCGTAAGCCAGTGGGCGTCAACATTCGCCGAGAAGGGACTGGGCGTGACTAAGACGGTCGGAGACCTTGCAGGACCTATGGCATTTGCCATGCTGATGGGAACCTCAAGACTTATATACGGTAAGTACGGGGAGAGGTTCGAGCTTGACAAATTTATGAGCTATAGCTGTATTCTGTGCATGATATCATACCTGTGCATAGTCTTTGTTCCGTCACCTGTTGTCGGGCTTATTGGGTGTGCAGTGTGTGGATTTTCAGTCGGAATAATGTGGCCGGGAACCTTCAGTAAGGCTTCCGCTGCGATAAAGGGTGGTGGAACGGCGATGTTTGCCATGCTTGCGCTTGCAGGTGATATGGGCTGTTCCGGCGGACCGACACTGGTTGGACTTGTATCGAGTGCGTTCGGAAACAATATGAAGATGGGAATATTGTTCGCGATAATATTCCCGGTACTTCTTTTTATCGGAGTGCGGTTGTCGCGGGGGAGAGTTGAAAAGAAAATTGTGTGATGTGCATAATTCAAAATGAAAATAATGAAGCGTATGGCAGGTTATTCATCTGTCATACGCTTCATTATTTCATTGCCGTGGGTTTTAAGCCATTTTTCACGCTCCATATAGTCGGGAAGAACCCTTGCAACCTCATTCCAGAAACGCTGGGAGTGGTTCATCTGTCTGCGGTGGCACAGCTCATGCACCACAACATAATCGATTACCTCCGGGGGAGTGAGCATGAGAAGACAGTTGAAATTAAGGTTTCCCTTGCTGCTGCAGCTTCCCCAGCGTGTGCGCTGGTTTCTTATGGTTATACGTCCGTAGGTGACGCCGACAAGTGGAGCGAAGTGTGCGACCCTGTCCGGGATATATGCGACAGCTCTGTCCGCAAGCTCTTTTATCTCTGCATTTGAAAGAGGCTTTACAGGGGGAGTGTTGTTTCGCTGACGGTTCCTCTCCTCCATTTTTCTGAGGTGGCTAGCTATCC
>CAUCXT010000139.1 GCA_958446835.1 uncultured Eubacterium sp. | reverse complement strand
TTTTAATTCCGTGCTTGTCACAATCGTATGTATCGTGTATGTGATGGGTTATGTGAGCGCACTGATTAAGAAAAAGACAGCTATAACGGAGAAAAAAAGTAATATATTTGCGGTGCTGTTTGGCGTCACATGTGTTGCTATGCTGGTGTTCTCAATGCTTGATAAGAGCAACACAACCTCACATGCGGCGAGGGTTCACCTGAATAATGGTGACGCGCAGAGGTTCGACAAGAGGATTGATGACAGATTTGTCGGCTACTATGACGGTGGAACGCGCGACATGGAGATAGCCTACGAGGACAGCGTGCCGAGCGTGTTCTTTTTCAATGACGATGACACCATGAGCGAGAAGGCTTTTTATATATTCGGCGGGACTAAGCTTGCGGCGGACTATTTCTATCTGCAGGATGAGAGTGCTGTGTTTGAAGAATTAGATTATGATTGTCTTTTGGAAAGATATTTTGACAAGGACAGTATTGTCCTGAAAAAGTAATATTATATCAAAGGCTGTATTGTATAGAATCAGAAAATAATTAGGAGGAAATATGGACAAGCATATTAACGTACCTTTTGACAGCAGTATATCAATCAACCTCAAGGCAGGGGACTATGTATATCTTACAGGAACAATCTACACGGCGCGCGATGCGGCTCACAAGAGAATGTATGAGGCTCTTCAAAGAGGTGAGGAGCTGCCAATCGATGTGAAGAATAACACAATATACTATATGGGACCGTCTCCTGCGCGTGAGGGAAGGCCAATAGGTTCGGCAGGACCTACAACTGCTAGCAGAATGGACAAGTATGCGCCGGCACTTCTTGACCTTGGTCTTATCGGAATGATTGGAAAGGGAAAGAGAAGCAAGGCTGTACATGAGGCGATAGTCAGGGACAAGGCGGTGTATTTTGCAGCCGTGGGCGGTGCAGGAGCACTTCTGTCAAAATGTATTACCTCATCTGAGGTCATAGCCTATGATGACCTTGGCACCGAGGCTATCAGGAAGCTTACCGTAAAGGATTTCCCGGTGATTGTCGTTATCGACACGGACGGAAGGGATCTGTATGAGGAAATATAGTTCAAAAGGTGAGCGGGAGACAGAACATGAACTTTAATTCTTTGTCATTTGCAATATTTTGTCCCATTGTATTTGTCCTGTACTGGGCTGTAAAGGACAGATACAAGTGGATAATACTGCTGGCGTCAAGCTATTATTTCTATATGTGCTGGAATGTAAAATATATTGTTCTGATATTTGGGACAACCCTGATATCCTACATCTGCGCACTTCTTCTTGAAAAGACGGACAGCGTAAGGCATAAGAAACTGATACTTGCGTCGGCGCTTGTGATATGTCTGGGTGTTCTGTTCGTATATAAATATTATAATTTTACAATGGAGACTGTAGTTAAGGTGGCAGATAAGTTTTCGATACACCTTAACCCGGTGACATCAAGCCTGCTGCTTCCGGTCGGAATCTCATTCTACACCTTCCAGACGCTCAGCTATGTTATAGACGTGTACAGAGGGGACTTGAAGGCGGAGCACCATTTCGGAAAGTATGCGGCATTTATTTCCTTTTTCCCACAGCTTGTTGCGGGGCCTATAGAGAGGGCGGCTAACCTGCTGCCACAGATAAAAGAGCCTAAAAAATTCGATTACGATAATGCTGCGTATGGAATGAGACTTGCAATAGTCGGCTTCTTTAAGAAGCTGGTCATAGCGGACAATCTTGGAATGTTCGTCGACTACGTGTATCAGGCGGAGTATTTTGCGGGAGTGCATGTCATTCTTGCCATATTTGCGTTCAGTATCCAGATATACTGCGATTTTTCCGGATATTCGGATATTGCGATAGGCACGGCGAAGCTGTTCAACATCAATCTCATAAAGAATTTCGATTCGCCGTATTTTTCGGCGTCGGTAAAGGAATTCTGGAGACGATGGCATATATCACTGTCTAACTGGTTCAGGGACTATCTGTATATTCCGCTTGGCGGAAACAGAAAGGGCTTTATAGTGAGTAAGCTCAACGTAATATTCGTATTTCTGGTGAGCGGCTTGTGGCACGGAGCGGGCTGGAACTATGTTGTGTGGGGCGGCATGCATGGAGTGGCACAGCTATTCAACAACAGGAAGGTCGACAGGAATGCGAAACACAATGCAGTGTGGTGGTTGAAGGTGCTGCTCACCTTCCTTTTTGTCACATTGACATGGATGGTGTTCCGCCTTGGAATCACTGAGACTGTCAATACGCTGTCGGGACTTAGCTGGAAGTGGTGTTCGTTTGCTGAGAGCATGGACAGGATTGTAGCTAATACACTGCTTACACATGCCAAGCTGGCACTTGTGGCGGTATGCGCGGTTCTTCTGATGGTCTATGACTATTTTTCGCTGAAAAGAGACCTGCTCAAGGAGTTTGGCAGGTTCAACGTGGTGGTAAGGTGTGCGGTATATGTATTTATGATTATGTTCATACTGCTTGAGATGCCTCTTGTTGTCACATCACGGTTTATATATTTTCAGTTCTAGGATATTATGGAGTGGTTTTTACATGAAGAAATTC
>CAUCXT010000138.1 GCA_958446835.1 uncultured Eubacterium sp. | reverse complement strand
GGTGGAAAAGCATTTTTACCGCAATAAAATTTGTGAAGTATCCTATTGCCGAACCTATAAGCGGTCCGGCTATGTATTTTAATATCATTTTTATCCTTCCTTCTTCTTCATAACGCTCATATATGCAGGCCTTATTATCTTATCGGTGCATACTATCTCCTCAATGCGGTGTGCGCTCCAACCGACTATCCTTGCAACTGCAAATATTGCTGTATAAAGCTCCTTCGGTATACCGAGCATATCATATATAAAACCGCTGTAAAAATCAACATTCGGGCAAACACTGTTATGTTTTCTGTTCATAATGATCTGCGGAGCAAGCTTTTCTACCTGTTCATACAGACGGAACTCGTTCGTCCTGCACTTTTCTGCGGCAAGCTGTTCTACATAGCTTTTAAGTACCTTTTCTCTCGGGTCGGAAAGCGTATATACAGCGTGTCCCATTCCGTAGATAAGTCCCTTGCGGTCAAAGGTCTCCTTGTCGAGTAGTTTTTCAAGATATGCGGCAATTTCTTCGTCGTCCTCAACGTCATTTATCTGCTCCGAAATATCCGCCATCATATCCATTACTTTGATATTTGCACCGCCATGCTTCGGACCCTTCAGCGAACACATTGCCGCTGCAATGGTGGAATATGTATCCGAACCAGACGAGGTAACCACTCTTGTGGTAAAGGTGGAGTTATTGCCTCCGCCATGCTCCATGTGAAGTATCAGAGCAGTATCGAGAACCTTTGCTTCTGTCTTTGTGTACTTCTTATCGGGGCGTAGCATTGTCAGTATGTTTTCGGCAGGAGATAAATCGGAGTCGGGATAGTGGATATACATACTCTCAAGATTCTTGTAATAATTATATGCGTTATATGCATATATCGCAAGGGTCGGAAATTGACTTATGAGCTGAAGGCACTGACTGATATTATTTTCAAGAGATGCATTTTTCAGATCCTTGTCATAAGACGCAAGCGTAAGAATACTTCTTGTCATAGTATTCATAATGTCATCGGTCGGTGCTTTCATTATAACATCACGGGTAAAGTTTGTCGGGAGCGCCATAAGCGTTCCGATAACGGAGTGAAAATCGGCAAACTGCTTTTCATCCGGCATTTCGCCCACAAGCAGAAGATATGCGATCTTTTCATATCCCATCTCATCTTCACCGAGCCTGCCGATAAGGTCTTCAACACGGTATCCACGATACCACAGCTCACCGTCACACGGCTCCTTTACGCCGTTTTTTCTGTCAAATGACTTTATAAGAGAAATGTTGGTAAGTCCCGTAAGAACACCGTTTCCTTTTTCGTCACGAAGCCCTTGATTGATGTCATATTCATCATAAAGCCTTCGGTCGATAAAGTCATTTTCACGGCAGGAACGTTCAAGCTCATTCATATATTCATTCATCTGTTTCATTGTTATCCTCCATCTGTTCCAGTTCAGTTCTCATTACCGAATCGAATTCCTTCATAAGCTGAAGAAGTTGCACGATTTTATCCTTGCCGAATTTTTGAAGCACTCTTGAATAGAAATCCCTCAGCTTATTGTCGGTTTCCTCAAACACGCTCTTCCCGTGGTCGGTTATGGTCACATATGTGCCGTCCTTTCCGTCCCCGTCATGATTCCAGCTGACAAGGTTTTTGCCGTTCATCTCTCTGATAAGCTTTGAGGTCTTTCTGATGGGAAGGTTGAGCTTTTCCGATATCTCGCTGAGATAGATCCTGCCCGAATAGATAGAATTACTTTCAATATGCTCACACATATAATGAAGTGCTATGTATTCTGCAATATTAATGTCCTTGAGCACAAATTTTGCATCGTCCTTTGATAACATATACCGTCTGTATGTTATTTCGTGTGCGATCTCCTTCATCGGTTCAATTTTTTCAGTCAAAATTATCGTTCCTTTCTATAATTTGATTTTATACTGTTTGTTTTTAAACTATTGTGGTAAGAATATAAGCACCTCTCAGATGCTTTACATCATAAAGTGCTCAATATTTTTGCATATCTTGCGGAAAGTTTTTTGAAATGATGCGATCTCTTCATCGGTCAGTCCGTAGTAAAGCTCGTTCTTGATATCCTTCCATACATTTTCTATATCAGCCGCCGCCTCTTTTCCCTTGTCTGTAAGGCTGAAATGCATATATCTGCGGTCGCTTTTATCCTGTGTGGAGTTGATATATCCTCTTTCAATAAGACCGTATACCGTTGCGGAGATATGCCCCTTGTTTGCATTAAGAAAATCGGAAATATTTACTAGCGAATCTTCCTCTCTACATATTGACAGATAGTATATTACTTCAAATTCTGCACGCTTCATATCGTAATGCTTTCTCAGCAATGCAAACTTTGAATCGGAATACTTTCGGAATTCGCCGCCTTTCAGTACAACCTCCAACGGTTTCTGAACCATGATTATCACCTCATTTTGGGGTTATGATTAATACAAAGGTTTGTTTTCAAACTATTATACCACATTATTCCCCACTTGTCAAGAGCTATTTCTTTTTTCGGAAGTTTTTGATTGTTCAGTTGTCAATGATAGGTGACACATCTTCTCAAAAAAATAATGTTAAGTA
>CAUCXT010000137.1 GCA_958446835.1 uncultured Eubacterium sp. | reverse complement strand
TCATAATTGCCATCTTCATATTTCAAATCTGTCAAGATATCGTCAAGATACTGCACAAGCTCATCGTTCCGGCTTCCCGTTATCTCCAGCTTCACAAGCCTCTGTGTTGCACTGCGCACAAGCCCGGCATAATTTATGACTCTTGCTGTTCCCTGCAGGTGGTCAATCTGAATCATCATCATAATGACAAGAACAATCAGCAAAGATATAAGTATACTCTGCAGCACTCTGGATACAGCCCGAAAACGCTTATGTTCCCTGCTCTCCGCATCATTCACCGACATTTTTTACTCCTCCGTTAAATGGCTAAATTTCGTTGCACGGTAATCACTTAATGCATTATAATATATAATATAATTTCGGTCAAAATTTTTTTTTATTTAGGAGGAATACTATGGACGATAAAGAAATGAAGGTTGAGCGCTACAGACTTGAAAATAAATCCGCCATCAAGGGACAGATTGTATTTACCGGCTCATCCCTCATGGAAATGTTTCCTATTAATAAGCTGCTCACAGAACACAATGACAGCACCATAATCTACAACCGCGGTATCGGCGGCTTCATATCCGATGAGCTGTTAAAGGTTATCGACGTCTGCGCTACCGACTTAATGCCCTCCAAGGTATTTATAAATATCGGAACCAATGACCTTAGCTGGTCAAGCATACCGATAAGCCAGCTTATAGCCAACTATGACAAGATTCTGTCAATAATCGAATCCAAGGTACCGGGCGTGATTATATACCTCATGGCATACTACCCTGTCAATTATGAAGCTGCCGCAGATGAGATGAAGGAATGTCTCAAAATCCGCACCAATGAGAAAATCAATGCCGCCAACCTTGAAGTCGAAAAGCTTGCCGCTAAGCATAATCAGCACTACATAGACATCAACCGCAACTTAAAGGATGAGCTTGGCAGACTTAAGGCTGAGTATACCATCGAAGGAATGCATATAAATGAGGACGGATACCGCGCGATATACGATGATATTATGAAATATGTAAGGGAGTGACAACAGTCACTCCCTCATTTTTCGTCAACTCCCATATTCTAAGCCAAATGAAGCACATCTATGAGCAGCACCCACACAAGTCCGTAGTATGCGATAACCGCAACAAGGTCATTCACCGTTGTGATGAGCGGACCGGAAGCAACCGCCGGGTCAATCTTAATCTTGTGGAACAGCATAGGAACAAGCGTTCCAACAAGGCTTGAAATAACCATCGCAGCCATCAGCGATATACCAACACAGCCTGATATCATAAATGAGTATCCAACCGGATTGTGCTTAAAAAGCCATACATACACACCTATAAATGCAAATGACAATACTCCCAGAATCATTCCGTTGGAGAATCCGACGCGCGCTTCCTTTCCGACAAGCTTGAACTTCTCACCTGCGGACAGGTTCTCATCCATAAGCACACGGATTGTCACAGCAAGTGACTGTGTTCCTACATTTCCCGCCATATCAAGTATCAATGACTGGAAACATATAACTATCGGCAATACCGCCACAACCGACTCAAAGATTCCGACCACGGATGACACACCTATTCCGAGGAACAGCAGAATTATGAGCCATGGAAGTCTCTTCTTCACGCTGGTGAAGGTCGACTCCTCCAAATTCTCCTGCTCAGTAAGACCACCGAGCTTTGCATAGTCCTCACCCATCTCATCATCGACTGCCTCAACTACATCCTGCGCCGTGATAACACCGATAAGCTCACCGTCATCCGTGAGAACCGGGATGGAATCCTCCGCGTAGTCCTTAAGACGTTCTATACAGTCGCTAATCTTCTCATGGTCCGTTACATAAGGATATGACACACTTATGATATCCTCAAGCGGTGTGTTTTCGCGCGCTATTATTAAATCCTTCAAGTCTATCGCACCGCAGAATTTGTCCTTATCGTCGAGCACGTACACCGTTGAAATATTGTCATTCTCCCCCGCCTGCTTTACAAGCTCACGCATAGCCTGACGCACCGTGAGGTTGTTGTGAATGACAATATAGTTCGTTGTCATCCTGCTTCCTGCCTCATCCTCCTCATAGGAAAGAATCATCTTGATATCGTGGCTTGAATCCTCATCGAGAAGCTTTACCAACTTCTCCTGTGTCGAGTCATCGAACTCATCGAGAACGTCAACGGCATCGTCCGAATCCATGTAGGAAATTACCTTCGCCGCCCTGTCCATCCCCAGCTCACTAAGGTACTCATCCGGGTCCTCAATATAGCTGACAATCTCAGCCACGCGTTCAGCTCCCAGAATCGGATACAGCTTAACGCGCTCCTCCTTCGACAGCTCCTCAAACGCCTCCGCTATATCGTTCTCATGGTAATCCGACAATTTATCCAGCAGCTCCGCCCTGTTCATCGGTGTGCGGAAGATTTTTAAAATCTCATCTACAAAGTTATGCTCCGTCAAATTTTTCTTTGTCATCATATTGCCCTCCTATTCTTTAAAAAATACATTCCGGCATTATATTTATCCTTCACGGCAGGCACACCATTATCCGCGGTAAACGTAACCGCATATACTGTAAACATACCGGTTCCGGACAAAATAAAACCGCCACATCACTGCGGCGGCAAAAAGGCAATATGAATAAGACGCAGACTGCACTACCCCGG
>CAUCXT010000136.1 GCA_958446835.1 uncultured Eubacterium sp. | reverse complement strand
TCACCTGCTTCGCCTGCCTGCCTGTATATCTCCAATGACTTGTCCGTGATAGCGGTGCCGGATTCAATGAGCTTTCTAAGCTCTCCAAGTGTTTCGTCCGTACTCTCTATTCCCGCGTCATCAAGCATTCCCTCTAACTGGGTTCTCACATCGCTCCACTGGCTGTCGGTGAGCTTAACCCCCGACTGTGCCCCTGCATAAGCATACTCTGCTTTATAGAGATTCTCCACTGTAGGCGCAAGTCCATTATTCATCAGATAGCTCTTAGTCTGGACATCCGGAACCTTGAGCTCCTTAACCTTCTCAAGCGCCTTTTCTATCTCCTGTACATTCTCATCTGTCACCGGAAAATTATACTTTGCAAGCACCTTCGCCGCATAGGCTTCACTTCCCTCACCTAAAACTCCCTTGATATCATCTGTATCAAGGTCTGCCGTATACACATGTTCACAACCCGCTGCTGCAAGCTTTATTCTTATCTGCTCTCCCACTGTCACAAGCTTATCTGAATCCATGTCATTGACATCGACACCCTCATCATCCATTGCGACAAGCTCACCTGTGTCCATCTTATTACAGATTGCCTTCATGTTGTCCAACAGAGCCTGCGCCTCATCTGCAAATTCCTCACCTGTCTTAGGTCTGCTATCGGCAGTCTCATCACTGGCATAATTGCTCATGCCAAACATGTCCATACTGTTGTCCGACTTGGTGAACTTTACCGCCTGCGTTATCGCAGCCCCGGACACACTGCCCTTAGCTGCTGCTGCCTGCCTCTGCTGCTCCTGATACATTGCAGCCGCCTTCCTCTGCTCGCTGTATGCTTCTATCTTCATTATCTTCCTCCAAGGTCTATCTTAAAAAATGCAGGGAATGAACATCCCTGCATTTCACATTCCATATTTTATTTATCGGCAGACTTATTTATGTTTCTTAGCTTTTTTTGTCTCCTTTGCCTCATGCTTAGAAAATTTAAACACTGCAGTACCATACGCAGGAAGCGGATATTTCACAGCGTATGGCTGTCTGTCGCACTCCGTATGCATCGCAGTGTATATGTGCTGCCCCTTCATCTCGTTGTCAAGAATGAGCGTGTATTTGCCCGCCTGCGGTACTCCGACCATATAATCCGGTCTTGCAACGGGAGTAAAATTACATACAAAGAGAAGATTGTCCTTTCCGTCCTCCGAACATCTTACGAAGCTGTATATGCTTCTGTCCCCATCATCCGCGTTTATCCAGAAGAAACCTTCCGGGTACTGGTCAAGCGCATAGCACGCCGGATATTTACGATAGAGGTGCAAAAGTGCCTTAAAGTATGCCCATAAGCCCTTATGCTCCGGCTCACCCAGCAGATGCCAGTCAAGCGAACGCTTCTCACTCCACTCGGACCACTGCCCGAAATCCTGTCCCATAAACAGAAGCTTCTTTCCCGGATGACCCATCATAAATGTGTATGCAACCTTGAGATTTGCGAACTTGTCCTCGTACTCACCCGGCATCTTGCCAAGCATTGAACACTTAAGATGAACCACCTCGTCATGCGACAGCACAAGGATAAATTTTTCGCTGTAAGCATAGGTCATTCCAAACGTCAGTTTATTATGATTATATTTCCTGAAATATGGATCTAATTTGACATATTCAAGGAAATCATGCATCCAACCCATGTTCCACTTGAATGTAAATCCAAGCCCATCCTCATTGGCAGGCTTCGTAACCCCCGGCCATGCAGTCGATTCCTCTGCAATCACCATGGCTCTGGGATTTCTCTGGTTCATAATGCTGTTAAGGTGCTTGAAAAATTCCATAGCCTCAAGGTTTCCGTTTCCGCCGTACTTGTTCGGTACCCAGTTGCCCGGCGTCTTGCCATAATCAAGGTACAGCATTGAGGCAACAGCATCGACCCTAAGACCATCAATATGGAACTTCTCTACCCAGAAAAGTGCATTGGCGATAAGGAAGTTGGACACCTCACTTCTGCCATAGTCAAATATCTTCGTTCCCCATTCCGGGTGCTCTCCCTTTCTAGGGTCGGCATACTCATATTCACAGCAGCCGTCAAACTCTGCAAGTCCATGTGCGTCCTTAGGAAAATGAGCTGGAACCCAGTCTAGGATAACCCCTATTCCAAGCTTGTGGAACTTATTTATAAGGTACATGAAATCCGCCGGCGTTCCATATCTTGATGTCGGCGCATAGTAGCCAGTGACCTGATATCCCCATGAACCATCATAAGGGTGCTCTGCGATACCCATAAGCTCTACATGCGTATAGCCCATGTCCTTGACGTATTCGGACAGCTCATCTGCAAGCTCCCTGTAATTTAAAAAACCATCCTCTGTACCATCATCCTTCTTCTTCCATGAGCCCGGATGAACCTCATATATGGAAATAGGCTGCTTTTCGTGAACGAGCTTGTTCTGCACATCAATCCACGCAGCATCATCCCATCTGAAACCATCAAGACTGGTGACTATTGAGGCAGTCTCAGGTCTTACCTGACAATAGTTTCCGTATGGGTCTGCCTTGTAAAGCTTTCTTCCGTCCCTCGCCGTGATGAGGTACTTGTACATACTGCCAAGCTGCGCCTTATCTGTAAACAGCTCAAAGATGCCCGATTCGCCAAGTCTTGTCATCTCATAACCGTTT
>CAUCXT010000135.1 GCA_958446835.1 uncultured Eubacterium sp. | reverse complement strand
AATTGAATGGAGAAATCCATACAGTTCCTGACTGGTGAATCCTTCAGCACCAGCAGCGACTAATTCATTTCGCTTATGTACAGTTTTTGAAATAAGTTCCTTGATTTGGATAGCACATGAGTGTTCAGAGATATCTATCACCTTTTGTATATCTCTGTTAAGATGCTGTACGCATTCTGCATTTCTAAAGTGGAAATCATCATTATAATTCATGGTTACATGATCATGAATAACCGTAGTTTCAGGACCAAGTGCACCTAAAACTTTATCTTCATCAATTCCCTCGCGATTTTTCTTTTCATGAGCCTTGTACAGAGCGAGCCTATCATTTCCATAAAAGCGCATACAACCACGCTTGGTGTTAATAAAGATAACTGTATCATCCCAGTGAAGAATTTGCTGTCGTAGACGTAAGTGATTCCGCTTCGTTTATCTAATTGTTTGATAATAGCCATAAAAACACCTCCTTATGTCGTTAGGTATAGTATAACACATAACGACTAAAAATACAAGAGGAAAATGCTAAAAAGTAGCGAAAAATCAAGGAAAAATGAGGATTTTTAAAGAGAAAAAAGTAGTGATGTGATGATAGAAAATTGAATTAAAGAAGGAAAAGTAAACGCTGGAAAGCCGCATAAACTGTGAATAGTAACTTAATATGTAAGATATTGTAAAAAAAGCTTGTTTTTTCCCGGGGATGCCTTATAATTGATAATAAGAATGTATTACTTTGTGGCTTTTTGTAAAATTGATGAATTTATTATCATAAAGGAGAATGAAGAATGTTTGAATCTGGAGCATTTGGATATGTCAATGTGCTTTCATCGGCGGCAGATGCGGCATGGACGAGGAATGAGATACTCAACAACAATATAGCCAATGTCGATACACCGGGCTTTAAAAGACAGGACATGAAGTTTGAGAGCCTTCTGCAGAATGAGATTGCAAGGCAGGGAAAGACGAATTCCACACTGGATCAGAAGGTGGCTAATGTTGATTATACAAGACTTAAGCCTTATGTATATACGGATAACTCACAGTTGTCAACGAGACTTGACGGCAATAATGTGGATATCGATGTGGAGGAGGCGGAGCTTGCTTCTAACCAGTTGATGTATGACGGCATAATAGAAGGGCTTAATAAGGAATTCGAGAGAATGAAGTCTGTTCTTTCTAAATAGAAATAATTTTGCAGGAGGTTGATTATGGCACTTTTTAGTTCATTTAATATAGCATCATCGGGAATGACTGCACAGAGACTCAGAATGGATGTTATTTCCGAGAACATAGCTAATGTAAAGACTACAAGGACAAATGAAGGAGGAGCTTACATTCGCAAGAATGTTGTCCTCAATGAGAAGGGAAATAATTATGGAATCCGCACATTCAGCGAGATTTTTGACGCTACCAGAAGCGGAGTAGGCAATGGAGTTAAGGCGACAGCCATAGTGAATGATACGGATACACCTATGGAGCTTGTATATGACCCATCACATCCTGATGCGGACGAGAACGGATATGTCACATATCCTAATGTCAATATCATAACAGAGATGACAGATCTTATTGATGCTTCTCGTTCATATGAGGCGAACGCAACAGCGTTTGAGGCATCTAAGAGTATGGCAAGCAAGGGACTTCAGATAGGTAACTAAATTTTATTACACAATAGAAGTGGGGAATACTTATGTCAACAGTTAATATACTATCAGGTGTATCATCAGATTACGGTACTAATTCGGTTACTAATAGTTTAAAGACCGGAAAGTCGGAAGACACCGGCAGCTTTGATGAGCTGTATCAGGCAGCGGTTAACCTGATTTCGGGAACGAACGGTTACATACAGCAGGCACAGCAGGCTGAGATTGATTATGCGATGGGAAAGCTTACAAGCACTCATGAGCTGAGCATTATTGAGAACAAGGCTAATATAGCACTTCAGTACACTGTTGCAATAAAAAACGGAATTTTGGATGCATACAAGGAAATTATGCAGCTACAGGTGTAATTTAACCGGATTCAGTTATTCGGCTGATAAGCAGAGAACGTCAGCGGATTGCGGATAGCCGATTTAATAGATAACTAGTGATACAGGAGAGCGCATATGCCAGATATAGTAAAAAAATACCTTGATAAGATAAAGGAATTTTGGAATAAATACAATAAAAAACAGAAAACAATATTTATCTCTTCCGTATTGGTGGCAGTTATTGCGATTGCAATACTTGGATTCGTTCTGGCACAGCCACAGACGGTTGTAGTGCGGTATTGTTCAACGGCTTCCGAGGCTACGGAGGTCAGACAATTGCTCACCAGCAATGACATACCTTGTACAGTTGGTTCAAATTTTGAAATCATAATCGACAAGAATGATGAGATTGAGGCACAGCTCGTACTTGGCTCTAACAATATAGCTTCAACCGGATATTCCTATGCCGATGTCCTTACCGGAAGCTTTTCACAGACGCAGGATGACAAGGAAAAGCTATATGTAGAAACACTTGAGAAGAAGTTCGCCGCACAGCTTGCGAAGATTGACGGAATAAAGAGCGCACAGGTTACAATCAAATTTGAGGACAGCTCTTCAATTTTTGAGGAGAATAAAGATGCACATATTACCGCTACACTTGTCACCAGCAAGACACTTTCAGAGTCGACAACAGAGGCAATCGGTCTTATGCTTGCCAACAATGTCGGAAGCAACAATACCAACAATGTTGTCGTTATAGACGACAAGGG
>CAUCXT010000134.1 GCA_958446835.1 uncultured Eubacterium sp. | reverse complement strand
ATAAGGATGTCTTGCATCGTAGAAAATCTCATCTACCTTGCCTACCTCCACGATCTGTCCTGCATACATAACTGCAACACGGTCAGCCACATTTGCCACAACACCAAGGTCATGTGTAATATAGATAACAGACATATGGTACTCTGCCTGTAGATTTCTGATCAGCTCCAAAATCTGAGCCTGAATCGTTACGTCCAGTGCGGTGGTAGGCTCATCGCAGATTAAAATCTGCGGCCGGCATGCAACCGCAATAGCAATAACAACACGCTGTCTCATACCGCCTGAAAACTCATGCGGATACTGGTTATAGCGCATTTCAGGATATGGAATACCTACCTTCTCAAGAATCTGAAGAGTTGCCTTCTTTGCGACAGCTCCCTTAAGACCCTGATGAAGCTCGATACACTCCTGGATCTGCTTTCCAACCTTTTTCAATGGATTTAAGGAAGTCATAGGATCCTGCATAACCATCGCGATTTTCTTACCACGAATAGTCATCCACTCCTTTTCCTTCTTAAACTTTGCCAGATCCTTGCCATCGTACATAATGCTTCCGCCGGTAATACTGCCGTTTCCATCAAGCATACCGACAAATGTCTTTGTAAATACACTTTTTCCTGAACCGGACTCTCCTACGATTGCAAGTGTCTCTCCATCATACAGATCAAGAGAACACTTACGGATCGCATTTAATTTGTTTCCGCGAAGGCTAAACGTAATTTCAACGTCTTTGGCGGATAATATTGGTTTCTTTTCCATTGTTCTCCCCCCTTAAACGTGATTTCTCGGATCAGCCGCATCGGAAAATGCGTTACCAACCAGATAGAATGTGATCGTAACAACAGATACAATAACTGCCGGGAATACCAGCAAATATGGATAATTCAGGAAATAGCTTCTTGCATTACGAAGAAGGATTCCAAGTGTAGGTGTGTTAATATCAAGACCAAGACCAAGATAGGAAAGCGTAGTCTCCATACTGATTGTTCTCGGAATTGACAGTGCCACTCTTAAGATAATAACACTAATCAGGTACGGTAAAATGTTCTTAAGCAAGATACGGTACGTCGGAGTACCTAAACATCTTGATGCTAAGTTATACTCGCGGTCACGATACATCATAACAAGGTTACGGATATTTCTTGCCATTCCAAGCCAACCAAATGCAATCAAGGACACTGCCATGATGGTAAAGCTCTTACCAACCATTAATGCAATCAGTGTCATGTAAATGATCTGCGGAATATTATCAATTACATTATACAGCTCTGTAAAGAAACGGTCTAACTGACGAACATATCCCCAAAGAAGACCAATCGTAACACCAAGCACACACTCACCGATTGCAACGATACAGGCAAGCTTAATGGATGTCTGTGTCGCATACCATACCTGGCTCCAGTAGTCACGTCCTAGGTTATCAGTACCAAACCAGAACTCTGAGTTTGGAAGAATAAAGCCCTTTGAACTATCTGTGACAAGATTACGATAATCGTATTTTCCGATTACAAGTGCAACGAAGGAAAATACAACAAGTGCAACAAACACAATTAAAAGCGCAACTGCACTCTTTTTCTTTAAGAAATTGTGAATTACAGATTTCCAATAAGAATAATTGGAATATCCGATCATCTCGGCCTTTTCAGGAGAGTACTCGACAACCTTAAAGCGTGCGTCATCATTTGAATTGACTGCCATTATCTTGTACCTCCCTTTCCGGTCAATGTAATACGTGGGTCAATGATCATCATCAAAACATCACCCAAAAATACGCCGATGATACCAAGTGCAGCGTATAAAATAACAAGCGTCTGAACAACATTTGTGTCATAACGGTTGATTGCGTCAGTAAGAAGAGAACCCATACCTGGAACAGAGAAGAAACGCTCTACCAGAAGAGAACCGCCGACTGTCAGCAAAATAGAATAAGGAATATACTGTGCAAGCGGAACGAATGCATTTCTAAGCACATGAGTAACCATGATGCGCTTCGAGGAAAGGCCCTTAACACGAGCCAGCTTAATATAATCCTTATTTAACTCATCTACCATGTAACGTCTTGTCCACAGTGCATAGCCTGCAATTGATGAAAGAGAAAGACATGCAACCGGCAGAATCATAGACGGTCCTGGATTTCTCGTTGAATACATGGAAGGAAGCTTTAACACATGGGAACCAAATACAAGAACAAGTGAATACGCAACAAGCGGCGGAACTGCATTTACCAATATCGTGTAAATTGTTCCAATGCCGTCGATGATACCGTCCTTAAAACGTGCCTGAAGCACACCAATTACAACACCAATTACCAGAGAGATTGCAAAGGAGATCAGTCCTAACTGCATCGACATTGCAAACTTTCCGCCAATTACCTTTACAACAGAGACACCGCTTTGAATTCGTCGAGACGTACCAAAGTCAAGTCTCAACAACTGCCCATAATAGCGTGTCAGCTGTGTAAAGGTACTATCTAATAAACCTGCTGCTTGAAGCTGATCGTGCTTTTGCTGATCGGTCAGCTTCATTAGCTGGTCCTCGGTAAAATAATAATCCGTAGGCAGCATTCTAAGCAGCAGGAATACGATAGTCACCACAATGAGGATTGTTACAAGAGACTGTAACAATCTCTTTACGGTGTATTTTGCCATATATTATTCAGCAGAACCTGCGTTCCAGGTTTCCTGGAATCCAGCGTAGTCTTCTGCAGTATAGGCGTCTGTAGAAGTCTCCCAATTCTTATACTTCAAATTCTGAATACCAAACATAGCGTTCTGCTTGGTGTAATCATTTATGTGAGTCA
>CAUCXT010000133.1 GCA_958446835.1 uncultured Eubacterium sp. | reverse complement strand
ACCAAACTAACGAATCTCAAAAGGATGTAAAAAATGCAGTGGCACAATGTTATGATGCTATATCAGCACTGCAGCTTGAAACATTCGATATGGACGGCGGTGACCCGTTCACACAAGCGAGCGAAGAAGACATTGATGTAAACGGTGGATATCCGATTTAAGAGAGGAGAATGAGAAATGCCATTTTATACAATAAGACCACGTGCTGGAACAAAGGCACAATGGGAACAATCAAATATGGTTTTGAAAGAACGCGAAATCGGTTATGAAATACCGAATGCAGGTGTTGGAAAGGGAATCGTTAAAATGAAAATGGGGGATGGAGTAACACCTTGGAATAGTTTACCTTATGCAATACCTGTCCCATTAACACCTAGCGATATCGTTACGACGGATTCAACATCCAATGCAAAAGTACCTAGTGCCGGATATTGTAAAAAGAAATTCGATGATATAAAAACAGAATTAAACGGAAACACTGTTCAATTAACTAATTCGGTATATCTTCCTCCGGCCAATATGTATAGAAGTGGGAAAGTTATTTATTTAAAGTGTGCTGGTTATATGCAAAAGGAATTGGCAGCGAACGGAGAGACTACGATAGCTACGCCGTCGATGATTCCGGAAGCTTTTCGCCCGACAGTAGATCTAAATTTCTATGAAATCGTAGGTAGTACAAAAATTATCGCAAAGATAAATATTAAACAGGATGGAACTATTTTGTTTTCCCCTCTTGAAAAAATAGTAAAGGATGTTGGCGTCAACATACACCTTACATATATAACAGGAAAATCTACTATCTAACGAAAGGAGCATTAAGATATGGAATTTATTAAACTGAAAAATGGCAGTAGATATCAGCTGATCACAGACGGATTCAATGTCGGAGATAATCATGTGAAACTTGCTTTCATTGCTGATAGATCACTAAAAGAGATTCATTCTGAATTCTCAAAAAAGGAAAATGTTGAGACATTATGTGTAGAAACCGCAACAGGTGAAACACTAACTGTCTGTGATGGATATGTGGTTTTAGACAGCTACGTATCATTAGATTTGCATTATGAGGTATCGCCAGTTGAATATGGCGGTGATGGGGAAGTTGTAAAAGCAGCTGATTATGGTGAAGTCGCTTTCTTATCTTTATATAAAGAAACAGCAGAAAGTATGCTGGAAGAATTGAAACTTAAGCAAGAGGTGACTGCACAGGCAGTTCAAGATTTGATACTGATGGCGGCAGGAGGTAAAGCATAATGGAAAATTTTCTGGTATATCGTATCTTAGATGGAAAGCTTGATTTTGCTGATGTCCCCAAAGCGCTAGAAGCCGGAGTGAAAAAAATTCTGGTTGAGATAGGTCACGAAGAATTAACGAAGTAGTATAAGAGGGTAAAACGCCCTACATATTGCCAAGAATGGCGGAAAGAGATGAGGTATATGAAACATATGGCACAAACAATCACAGACAACTACAACGCATTTGTGGGCACTGTTATAGCAGTTATCAGCGTGATATTCGGAGAACACTGGTATCTGTTTGCGTTGTTCCTTGCACTTAATATAGCAGACTGGGTAACAGGTTGGATGAAGTCAAGAATCATGAAAAAAGAAAATTCAGTAAAGGGTTGGCAAGGAGTACTTAAAAAGATTGGATACTGGATCATGATCACGTTTGCATTTATGGTTGCAGCGGGCTTGATCGAAATCGGTGAGATAATCGGTGTAGACTTGCAGATTACAACACTGCTTGGATGGTTCGTGCTGGCCAGTTTGATTGTGAATGAAGCACGTTCCATCTGTGAAAACTTTGTTGAAGCTGGATTCAACGTACCAAAAATTTTGAGCAACGGCTTAGCTGTTGCCGACAAACTTATTAACAAAGAAAGCGAGGACGAAGAATAATGAAGATTTTGCTTATTGCAGGGCATGGTGCAGGCGATCAAGGAGCTTCCGGCTGCGGATACAAAGAAGTAAATTTGACTAGAGAGCTGGTCAACCTAATTGTACCGAAGCTTAGAAAGTATGCAACTGTGGATGTGTACAACGTAAACCGCAGCGCATTCTATGATGTACAGAACGGTACATTCAAAATCAGTAAGTACGATTATGTGCTGGAAGTACATTTCAATGCATTTAATGGATCCGGACACGGAACAGAAATCTTTGTAACAGACAGTGAGCAGTATACCGATGTAGAACAGTCCATCATGAACAATTTGGGAAAGCACTTCGTGAAGCGTGGTGGCTCCGGCGTCAAGGTGACAAACTGGCTGGTGATTTATACATGCAAGTGTTTAGGCATCAGCTCAGCATTATTAGAGACCTGCTTTATCGACAACAAGGCTGATATGGCCGAATACCAGGCAAGCAAAGAATCCGTCGCACAGGGCATTGTAGACGGCATTGCAGAAGGTTTCCAGTTGAAAGCAAATAGCACAGAGCAGAAGCCAGGTAATAAGCCTGCAGAACATAAGAAACCTTCCAAGCCTGCGAAACCAGCACAGCCTGATCAGATCCTACATGTTGGAGAATACTTCACAATTCCAGGAGTGCATAGCGTAGACCAGGTATTGGCCAACATGGATAGCATCTGGTGCGAGGAGATGACCGGGAACGGCGGTAACTCCATTCAGGCGGGACCACTTACCAAATGCGATAAGAACGGTAAGAAAACAAAGTCACAAGTTTTTAGCGTAGGTGATTACTGGAAATGTGACAAGAAATTTAAGGTGCTTGCGGTGGATAAACCTACAAATTCAGTGCAGGCAAATGTCGGAGGTCGTAAAATCTGGTTGTATGCTGGTCCACTGCGTGAAGTCTAATATATGAAATAACCCTACTTCTCTTGACTGAGAGGTAGGG
>CAUCXT010000132.1 GCA_958446835.1 uncultured Eubacterium sp. | reverse complement strand
GCACCTTCCTTACGCACACCATTCCTGTTCTTATAGCTGATCTTCACATATCCACTTCTGATTGAGTACTCCACAAGACCATACTTATTGTTGGAATATGCCTTTCTTTCTGCATTATCTGTCCCTAATGCAATATCCCTGATAAGGTCAAGTTTATTGGGCATAAATGCAAAATCAGACTGCACCACATCCATAAGGAATGCCCTAAACGGAGTGTAGCAGCTGCAATCTGTTACAAGAATCTCCGCCGCATCACGCAGGTCTTCATCAAGCTCTGCAATACGCTTGGCATAATCAATCGGTGTAATATACTGAAGCTCTGATGGATCTTTTTCAGTTGTTTCAGCTTCTATCTCTGCACCATATTCTGCCTGTGTTACCATGCGGTCTTCATCGGCAGTTTCCTGTGGTGTCATGCCTTTTGCACTTACATAATCTCTGTTAGAAGCATAGCTCTCCGGCTCATCCGGTATTGCATAATCATCAATCTCTGATTCTGCCTCCTCCGGTTCCACTTCCCGGTATTCGGCATCAATGACCTCATCATCCTCACGGAGTCCGTCCATCGCAAGCTCATCAATACGAGGTGTCTCAGGCTGGTATTCCCCTGTAAGAATAAGGACACCAAGCTCTTTTTCGATATCTTTCCACGAAACATATCCTTCAACCTCTCCATCCTCATCTCGCCACTGAAAACGCAGTCCATTCCCATGAAATGTGTCATATCCGTGCAGTCCCAGTCCGTCAACCGGCCAGCCTGCACCTCCCTGACCATATTCTGCTTTGATACGCTTTGCCCTGGTTCCTGCATCAATCTCTGTTTCAAAAATCTTGCATACTCTGCCCTTGCCACCGATAAAACCTGTACCTCTCATAAGCACCTGTTTGATATACTCACTTGGTACTGTTGCAGACTTTTTGGGATTCAGGTAATTGTATTTACCTGCTAATGCAGCTTTTCTGTCCTGCTCGAACTGACGCATAAACTGATTATTGTTTTCGTCCTCAGTATGAATAGTGCCAATGCTTGCCTGCCCATTCTGGTCGAAAAAAAAGGAAGCCTGTGTATATTCGGCTTCCTTACTAACACCCAATGAATTGATTTCATCAAGTTCCCTATTCAGTTCTGTATCATCTGATTCTAGTGGAATCGCATCACTATCTGATTCAGTACCACTTCCTCTGCCTGCATCTTCGCCTGCTCTCTTATCTTCCACATCTCCATTGTCGATGACGGATTCTGTGGCTTGTGCTTCGCCAGATACTGCATCTCCAGCTGGTCGTACAGCTGGTTCGCTTCCTCCTCTACCGCTGACATCTTCTCGTACATCTTCCCGAATCTCATCAGCGTCTTGTATCTTGCCGGCTCGTTCTCCTTTAGATAGTTCATCGCCATCCTTCCGTATTTGCCCAGCTTCGTGAGATCCTCCGTCTCGTCCGGCATCTCTATCTGCGGATAAAGCAGTCCGTCCACTTCCTTGTAAGTCATTTCTTCTAACATATCCAATTCTCCTTTCGCTCTCGATTGCCTTTAAGTTACGACTAAATTCTCTAAGAACACTACAGGAGACATCGCATACAATGGAACCAAGACGGTAAATGATCTCTTCGTCTTTGATATTTACGATCTGACTAAAATCCTGTTCTTGCACAGATAAGTCAAATCCGCATCTCGTCCCTACAGCATACATGACACTTGCATATACAAGCTGCTCCATGTCCATTTCCTGCTGTAAGCCATTGCGTTTCTTACTTTCTTCCTTTATCACACTACCTGATAGCTGCATAAGTTCGGTCATTCGGTCTCCGAACTCTTCTTTTATTATAAGCCAAACATCTGTTCCTGTAAACTGTTTTAATATATTTTTTAGAGACTCCCTGTCGCTGTTATCGTACTGCTCAATCTGACCTTCTGACACAAGAAAATCCACATAATCCTTAAGATTTTCTCCCTCAAGGTCCCATGTCAGCTTAACATTCTTCCCTCCGGTATCACTGATATCAAAGATATATCTCATACGGGGATTCAGTGCCCTTGACGGGAAAATGGCACAGCCTTTCGCACCACGCTTTACATATCTTCCCACCTTTTTCCAGGTATCATAATCTGCCATAAGTGTGCTTCTCTCCGGAGATCTCTGAGCTGTTACCATAACGATATTGTCAAATTCATAGCGGTATAACTGACCTGCAACCTTTAAAACATCTTTCCAGTTCTTATCTGATCTGGTGATGTTACCAATTTCAGAATCGTATATCGCTTTGACCTTCATATCAACGCCCATACCTTTGTCCTCCTCTACTTAAACATCTCTGCAAACAATCCCTTAAAGAGCTTTAACTCATCCTTATCCAGCTCGATTGCAAATTCATTGTCGATTGCCTGTTTTTCGCATTTATCCTTTTCCTTTGCAATCTTACGCACCACACGAAGAAGCACATAGCACTCCTTGGACTTTGCAATGCTCTGTTTAAAGGTCAGCTCA
Source organism: uncultured Eubacterium sp. (assembly GCA_958446835.1). GTDB lineage: Bacteria > Bacillota > Clostridia > Lachnospirales > Lachnospiraceae > CAG-882. The sequence goes on along the minus strand of CAUCXT010000132.1, from coordinate 378 downwards.
TCCTCATCGACTGACTTCTGTGTCTGATAGATAATCTCTTTTAACTTATCATTGATACCATCTACTTCCTCAAGGGAAATAATAACGGATGCCTTAGAAGCACCCGATCTGTCCCACTCCTTATGAAGTTCCTTTACTAAAAACTCCATGTTCTTAATTACTGTTGTTGAATCACTTTTCATCTTGCTCTTCCTCCGTTTTCTTTTAATGAAGAAGGGAGCTGACTTTCGCTGATAGGTGCAAAATCAACTCCCTTCATGTCCTCTGCTCCAAGGACTATCTGCTCTGCATAATACATATCCATTGCCTTATTGATGGCATCGTCAAGCGACTCTGCCTTTACTTTCTGTACTCGTGAAAGCACTTCTTTTATCTCAA
>CAUCXT010000131.1 GCA_958446835.1 uncultured Eubacterium sp. | reverse complement strand
TCGTCCGATATTTTTTCAATCATCGATAAGCCCTTTGCCCCGAACGGTACCTGCCTGCCATCGGCGTCAAGAAACTCATAGCCAAGAGCCTGCATCATTCCGATTCCTCCGTCATTTGTCGCACTGCCACCTATGCCAACAATGAAGTTGCGGCAGCCTTTTTGGATGGCGTCACATATCAGCTCACCGACACCGAATGTGGTCGTGTTAAGAGGGTTCCTGTCCTGCTCAGCCACCAAAGTGATTCCCGCCGCTGATGACATTTCTATGATAGCTGTTTTACTCTCATCTATAATTCCATAGACTGCCTCCACCCTGCTGCCAAGCGGTCCGGTGACCATAGCCTTTTCAAGCCGTCCGTTCATTCCAAGAGCCAGTGCCTCAACCGTCCCCTCTCCTCCGTCGGCTAAAGGACGTACTACCACATCAGCCTCCTTCATCACCCTGTGAATGCCTTCCGAAACAGCATAGCCCGCCTCAAGTGAGCTAAGACTTCCCTTAAATGAATCGATTGCCACTACAATATTCATGTTGCCTCCCATGCTCTATCAGTTATGAAAAAGCTATCTCAATATTCTTTTAATCCTGATTTTCAAGTATATCAATAATCTGTAATATCGTCCCATTAAGGCTGTCATCAAGTCTCTCTACACATTCCACAACCAGAATGTCTGCCTGTCTGATGTCATCCTGTATATCACCGATGTTGTCGCGGTGCGCAACACTCACATGCGCAAAATCACGTTCAAGATACGGCATCATGTAGAGTCTGAATGAGTCGCCTACCATGACAAAGCGGCTCTGATTTGAAGCCGTTGAGTCGGTTCTGTACACAGCACTCTTCTCTGTATGGATGTGGTCTATCTCTCCGTCCGTATTAAAAAGTTCAATTTGCGGTTTATAATCGGGTATATGGTCATAATCCCTCTCATAATCCTTCCAGCTAAGTCCCGCTGTAATCACAAGCCCCCATATACAATTTGCCTCAGAATACGCCACACTGTCCGGCTGAACATATTCAAGCCCCATGTCCTTATAAAGCGCCTGTGTCGCAATGAAACTGCCATAATGATTCCAGTGTGTATCATACTTATAGTAGGTGCTCATGGTACTCTTTGCGGCACGCAGTTCATCTATCGGGTATATTATTTTCACAGACGAATTCTGCTTCACATAATCGATAAATCTTGGCACTCTCTTATAGCTGTTCTCAATCGTATATGTCGGCATATATTCAGAATACACCTGTTCCTTGTTCGGAGCTATCATAAATTGGAGCTGCACTCCGCGGCTGTCACATATCTGTTGCAATTTCTGCATAAGGCTCAGCTTGTCCTTCATCTGCTGTTCACTCATAAGATTACTTCCGCAATAGTACGCTATACTATTGTCATAATTGCAGAACATCCAGTCATCGCGCCCAAACACAGTTCCGTTCATCTCACGCGCCGGAAAATACGGAAGATTATCTGAGCTGTTTGCACTGCCATTATTTTCAGAGGTGATGTCGGATTCATTTTTTCCACCTATATTTCCTGACGTTCCGCCAGTTACATTCTCCCCACTCATGTTTCCATCCACATTACCATTACCCGGCTTCTGTCCGCTGTTAGTATCATCCGGCGTTTCTCCGTCCGCATTGCCATTCCCGGAATCTCCGGATACTCCAGACGAATATTCACTGTCTATGCCCCCGGAAATACTGCCCTGCTCATTTTTGTCGGGTGTACCGTTTTCTCCATTTCCTACACCGGAATTTCCACCATTTTTATCATCCGCATTATTTTCTTCGGTGTTATTTTCTCCGCCGTTATTTCCTTGTGCATACCTCGTGCTATTTTCCGTGTCGGTCTGAACTTCATTTGAACTTTCATTTCCGCCTACGCCCGGCTTTGCCGCGGTGTGCGTCATATCAGCAAGCGCAACAAGAACGGGCTGTACATTCGTGGTGTACGCCCGTTCAAGCTTGGAATTGATTCGTCTGTTGATTGTTATAAGCAGGCTGCGGTATGGTGCATGGTCATTGTAGTAGGCTTCAAGTTCAGATGTTATGCTGCCAATGTCCGCACCATCAGGAAAAGCGGCAAGCTCCCTGTTCTCCCCAAGGTCATAATCAAGCCTTTCCATTACCTGCGAATTATCGCCACATACCAGCTTCAAAATAACCCACGATACCTGCGGCAGAATGAGCACACAGAGAAACAGGGCGATGGAAATGCGCCTTATAATCTTTCTCCCCTTATTTCCTGAACCTCTTCCCTTCTCCATGTAACCTCCTTATAGACTTAATTATTTATCAGAAAATTGCAAATATCACTGGTGATAAGTCTCAAGGAAATCTCCAAGTTTTCCGAATGCCTCCTCAAGCACTTCAACTCTAGGAAGATATACAATACGGAAATGGTCAGGCTCCTTCCAGTTGAAGCCTCCGCCGTGAACTATGAGAACTCTCTTCTCCTTGAGGAAATCATACGCGAACTGCTCATCATCCTTGATATTGAACTTTTTAATATCAATCTTCGGAAATGAGTAGAATGCTGCCTTAGGCTTAACAACACTGAGTCCCGGAATGTCATTTATCGCCTTATACATATACTCTCTCTGCTCATATATACGTCCACCCGGAACAATGTAGTTCTTAACACTCTGGTATCCGCCAAGTGCTGTCTGAACAATGGACTGTGCCGGAACATTAGAACAAAGACGCATATTTGAAAGCATGTTTATACCCTCAATGTAATCCTTCGCTGCCTCCTTGTTACCGCTGAGTATCATCCAGCCAACTCTGAATCCGGCTATCATGTGGGATTTTGAAAGTCCGCTGAAGGTTACACAGAATACATCCGGTGCAAGTGAAGCTATTGAAATATGTTCACCA
>CAUCXT010000130.1 GCA_958446835.1 uncultured Eubacterium sp. | reverse complement strand
TGTTCCGGGAAAGACCCTCAATGAAATCAGCAAGATTCTCTCTGCTGAAACTGATGAAAACGTGAGCATTTTCTTCACGGATAATCATATTTTATTTGAATTTGATGAGACAAAGGTTGTTTCAAGACTCATCGACGGAGAATTTTTCAAGATCGATCAGATGCTTTCTAAGGATTATGAGACAAAGGTTGTCATTAACAAAAAGGAATTTTTGGATTGTATCGACCGTTCAATGCTTCTTGTTAAAGAGGGAGAGAAAAAGCCTATCATTGTAAATATTACAGATGGAACTCTTGAAATAAAAATTAACTCCCCTATTGGTTCCATGAACGAGGATATTGATATTACCAAGGAAGGCAAAGATATAATGATTGGCTTTAATGGCAGATTCCTCATGGATGCGCTTAAGGTTATAGATGATGAACAGATTTCTATATACCTCATGAATTCGAAGGCACCTTGCTTTATCCGCGATGACAAGAATGAATATGTGTATCTGATTCTGCCAGTAAATTTTAACAACTATTAAAATAACTAGTAATAGACTTGGGATTATCCGCAGGTGCTTATAATAATGTTTATGCATAATTATACTGTATAATTATGCATAATGAATAAATATTAGATAATATTGCATATTTATTCGCGAACATTATGCGCACATAGTTTTGGCTAAAATATTATATTTAATAAAATAATATATATAATTCTTAAATGAATTTAAAAGCAAAGTATTTATGTACAAATGTGTAAGAAAGGGAAAATATGGAAATCATAAAATTACGCGATGAATTTATAAAGCTTGGACAGGCTTTAAAGGCAGCAGGTCTTGTTGAATCGGGAGTTGACGCTAAGCTTGTTATACTTGACGGTCAGGTAAAGGTGAATGGTGCTGTGGAGCTTCAGAGAGGTAAGAAGCTTCATGCCGGTGATGTTGTTGAGTATGATGGAGAAACTATCAGAATAGAGGAATAAATTTGAAAGTGAAACTTTCAAACTATTTATTGGTGGCAGTACTGCAAGCAATGCTTGCAGTATGCAGGGGGTATAGACATGGTTATCGAAGCTCTTGATTTGCAAAATTATAGGAATTATGAGCTACTTGGCATGAAGTTTTCGCCGCAAACCAATATTCTTTATGGTGACAACGCGCAGGGAAAGACGAATATACTTGAAGCAATATATGTAGCCGGTACTACAAAGTCGCACAGGGCCAGCAAGGACAGGGAAATGATTGCTTTTGAAAGTGATGAGGCCCATATCAAGATGTTTGTAAGAAAGCACAATATTCCACACAGAATAGATATGCATCTTAAGAAGGCAAAGGCTAAGGGCGTGGCGATAGATGGAATACCGATAAAAAGGGCAGTGGATCTGCTTGGAATAATCAATATAGTGTTCTTTTCCCCCGAGGATCTCAACATAATTAAGAGCGGACCTGCTGAGCGCAGACGATTTATGGATATGGAGCTGTGCCAGTTAGACAAGATATATGTTCATAATCTGGTCAATTATAACAAGGTTCTCCTTCAGCGCAATAAGCTCTTGAAGGATATATCCTTTAATCCGTCACTTGCGGATACACTGGATGTGTGGGATGAACAGCTTGTAAGCTATGGACTTGAGCTTATAAAGATAAGGCAGAGGTTTGTAGAAAATCTGAATGGTATTATATTTGATATACATGACAGGCTGTCCGGCAACAAGGAGCAGTTAAAGCTTGTATATGAGCCGGATGTGACGGAGGCTGATTTTAAAACTAAGCTAGCTTCCTCGCGCGATAGAGATATCAGGCAGAAGACCACAGGCTATGGACCACATCGTGATGATATGAATTTTCTGTTGGGAGATATGGATGTAAGGAAGTACGGCTCGCAGGGGCAGCAGAGAACCTGTGCGCTGTCTCTTAAGCTGTCGGAGATAGAGCTTGTAAAGAATATCACGGGAGATACCCCGGTATTGCTGCTTGATGATGTCTTTTCGGAGCTTGATGCAAACAGACAGAATTATCTTTTAGACAGTATAAGTGACGTACAGACCATCGTCACATGTACGGGACTTGATGAATTTATAAATAACCGTTTTCACTTGGACAAGGTATTCTATGTGACTAACGGACATGTTATAGAGAAAAACTGAGGCTGCCATGCACATGTGTGCAGTGGCGGATTGATGTATATGGAGGCGCTGTTACCGTATATATCAGAATTTGAGAATATTTTAGTTAGCGCAGAAATGAGGAAAGCATGGAAAATAACTACGGAGCTGACCAGATACAGATTTTGGAGGGACTTGAGGCTGTAAGAAAAAGACCCGGAATGTATATCGGCAGTACATCATCGAAGGGACTTCATCATCTGGTATATGAGATAGTTGACAATTCAGTGGATGAGGCATTGGCAGGATACTGTACAGAAATTGATGTACAGATTAACGCAGATAATTCAATTACCGTGACGGACAACGGAAGAGGTATTCCTGTAGGAATCAACGCAAAATCCGGACTTCCTGCGGTACAGGTTGTATTTACGATACTTCATGCCGGTGGAAAGTTCGGCGGTGGAGGCTACAAGGTATCAGGAGGTCTGCACGGAGTAGGTGCGTCCGTTGTCAATGCTCTTTCTGAGTGGCTTGAGGTAAGAGTGTGCCGTGACGGCAACATATATGAGCAGAGATATGAAAGAGGCAAGGTAATGTACCCTCTTAAGATTGTAGGAAGCTGCGACCCTGAAAAGACCGGAACGAAGGTTACATTCCTTCCGGACAAGGAAATCTTCGAGGAGACAGTATATGATTTTGACATATTGAAGAACCGTCTCAGAGAAATGGCATTCCTCACAAAGGGAATCAAGATTATTCTCAGAGATGACAGAGAGGATAAAAAAGAGAAG
>CAUCXT010000129.1 GCA_958446835.1 uncultured Eubacterium sp. | reverse complement strand
TTACTATAAGCGCAATAAAAGTGCTCCCTATTCAGGAACACTTTTATTGATATATAATCTGCATAAACATATTAAGTTCGTTTTTATTCCGAGCTATTTATAATTATATAACACAACCGAGGTGAAATGCAATTCAAAAATCACTTTTTAAATAGGAAACACAGTTATATACCGGAACATCAAAACAAAATGACATATACTCCCGCCCATTACAAAGAGGTGGAATATCTCATGCGAACCGAAGCTGCTGTGTCTGGCATTAAAGCCCTGTGCCTTCAGCGCATATATAACACCGCCTATTGTATATATAAGCCCACCTGATAAAAGCCAATAGAACGCCGGTCCCGAAAGTGCATTGTAAATCTTAGAGAATGCAAGCAGGCACACCCATCCCATTGCGATATACAATATTGAAGAAAACCACTTAGGACATGTAATCCAGCATAGCTTGATTACTATTCCCGCAATTGCAATTCCCCATACAAGTGCCAGCATCACATAGCCGGTCGTGCCATTCAGAACCACAAGGCATATCGGTGTGTAGGAGCCTGCAATAAGTACAAAAATCATCATGTGGTCAATCTTTCTCAGAATAGTCTGAACTCTTTGCGAGCCCCTGATTGAATGATATGTCGCGCTTGCTCCGTAAAGCAGTATCATACTCAAAGCAAATATCCCAAGAGCTGCGAAATGTATTCTATCCGGTGCCTTGGCAGCCTTTATCAGAAGCGGCACCGCAGCAAGCATCGCCATGAGCATGCCGATAAAATGTGTAATTGCACTCCAGGGATCCTTAAGTCCTCTCTCCTCAGTGTTTACATGTAATCCATTCATATAAGCTTCTCCTTTCTTACCCCTGATATTCATAGTTAATTGCGAAACCCAGTGTATTGCAACCGGACGTTGCTTAATATTAAAGCGTTACTACCCGCTTCAGCATTTACCTTGTATAACCCAATATCATTATTGCATGTTACGGTTTTATATATTTTATCATGTAGTTTTAATTACTACTTGTTGTGTATTGAAATACTATCATACATTTTCTATTAATGCAATAGTTTTTTTATGGAAAATATACTGCACAGGACGTAAAAGAGCAGCCGGTCGCAATCAACCTGCTGCTCTTTTAAGAAATAAATTTTTATCGATGCCTTTTACTGTATTTTTTTATCTGACCATATAGGCATTACATATCAGCTTCACACACCCAGCAGCTCCATAAGCTCATCCCTGCTCATGCTGCTCATTCCGACATTGTCACCGCTTATAATACTGTCTGCAAGATCACGCTTACTATCCTGAAGCTTCAGAATCTTCTCCTCAATCGTGTTCTTCACAACCATCTTATACACAGTAACTTTCTTCGTCTGTCCGATTCTGTGCGCTCTGTCTGTCGCCTGATTCTGCACCGCCACATTCCACCATGGATCATAATGGATAACCATATCCGCACCTATGAGGTTGAGTCCCACACCACCTGCTTTCAGCGAGATAAGGAACACAGGTACATCACCTTCATTGAACTGCTTGACAAGCTCCATTCTTCTCTGCTTGGATGTCTCGCCTGTTATCTTATAAAACTCTATCTTTTCCGCGGCAAGACGCTTTTCAATAAGTTCAAGCATACTCGTAAACTGGGAAAATAAAAGCATTCTGTGACCGCCATCTATGGCGCTCTGTATCAGCTCCATGCATGAATCCAGCTTTGCAGAGCTTCCATCGTAATTGTCATAGCAAAGTCTCGGATCACAGCACACCTGACGAAGCCTTGTAAGCTCCGCAAGGATTTCTATTTTCTTTTTGTTGAAATCCTTGTCATCCGATGAAGCAAGCTCATTCTTCATGTGGAGAACCTGTGCATCATAGAGCTTCTGCTGCTCTTCGTCGAACTTTACCACCCTGTTCTCCTCAAGCTTCTCAGGAAGATCCTTAAGAACATCCTTTTTCAGACGGCGGAGTATGAACGGTCTGACCATCTTCTGAAGTCTCGCCATAGTCTCCTCATCCTGATATTTTACAATAGGTGTCTCGAATTCATTCTTAAATACATCATATCCATAGAGAAAGCCCGGCATAAGGTAATCAAATATGCTCCACAGCTCACTCAATCTGTTCTCAATAGGCGTTCCCGTCAAGGCGAACTTTGCTTCACTTCTTATAAGCTTTACCGCCTTGGCTGCCGCTGTGGTCTGATTTTTGATATACTGTGCCTCATCTATTATCTCATATTCGAAAACCTTTCCATCGTAGAGATTGATATCCCTCTTGAGCAGGTCATAGGAAGTTATAAGCACATCCACCTTCTGCGCCTCATATTCCTCTATCATGTGTGCTCTATCCTCCTGCTTGCCGGTTACAATCATCACCTTCAGCGAAGGTGCGAATTTTGCAAACTCATCTCCCCAATTGTATACAAGGGAAGCCGGAGAAATGACTATCGAAGTTCCACTTCTTCCCTCCTCCTTGGCAGACATAAGCACCGCTATGGTCTGAAGGGTCTTTCCAAGTCCCATATCGTCTGCCAGGATACCACCAAAGCCGTTAGCCTCAAGTGTCCTTATCCAACGAAAACCTGTTTTCTGGTACTTTCTAAGAGTGGCACTGATTCCCTCGGGTATATTATAATCCGCGTCATTAACTGTCTTCATGTTCTTCACTATCTCGCGGAATACCTTATCCCTTGTGTTGTAGACCTCCTCATGTTCCTCAAGCATCTTGTCAAGATACAGGGTTCTGTACATAGGAAGGTGCATTTTCCCCTTCACAAAATCCTTCGGCGAGAGCTTCATAGTCTCCATCATCTCAAATAACATCTGAAGAGATTCCTCATTGAGGTCTATATACTCGCCCGACTTAAAGCGATAGTACCTCTGATGACCCTTATAATGTTTAAGAAGCTCCGCAAGT
>CAUCXT010000128.1 GCA_958446835.1 uncultured Eubacterium sp. | reverse complement strand
CTCGGATATTCCATAGTTAGAAAGCTCTGTTAAAATCTGGTTTTTAACCGCGTCATACTGGTCAATTACCTCATATTTTTCTGCATCGGAATAGTATTCATTATAGTGTGTCAATCCCTTTATCAATGAATCCAATGCTTCCAGCTTCATTCCTATCTTATTGTAGCTAATATACGAGCAATAATCTACATATACGCTGGCAACTGTCCTTATCGCATAATATGTATTCTTATCTGAATCTCTCAATTCAACGCCTGAAATACTGTCGAACGCCTGATCATATTTTCCGTTTGTGAAAAATTCCTTTGCCTGACTCACCTTAATGCCATAGGATACAAAGCTTGTACCAAAATATACAATACCTACAATAACAATTATGGTAATTAACATTCCGATATAATTACCCTTGGTCACTTTAATCAGTTCTGAAGGCTGCGGTGCCTTCTTTTCCTTCTTAACCTTTTCTTTTTTAGGTTTCTTAGGCTTAGGTTCCTTCTTCTTTTTCTCTTTTTTCTTTTTAGGAGCCTCCGGTTCCTCATCTAAATCATGATTATCTGCATTTTCTTCTGAGGATTCATTAAATGCATTTGAATCATTATAAAGCTCATCTATAAGAGCAACATTATCCTGTGCTATGTCGCCTGTGGAATCATCCTCGCCATCCTGCTTATTCTTTCCAGCCGCCTTCTCTGCTTTTAGCTGCTCTTTTTTAGCCTTCTTTTCAGCTTTCTTTCTTGCCTTTTCCTCCGCCTTGGCTTCCTTAGCCGCCTTAGCAGCCGCAAGCTTAGCCTCCTTAGCTTCCCTTGCTGCTTCCGCCTTCTCGGCTCTGGCACTTTTTTCTGCTTCAGCCTTTTCCTCCCTTGAAGGCTTTACATCCTGTTGTCCGGAATTATCGGTGGCACTGCCTTCATTCTGTGTGTCCGCCTTCTCCTCTGCCTCACCTGAATAAGTATTCGAGGCTGCCTCATTCTCATTATCATCAGGAAGTGTCAATATATCGTCCGCAGCATTATCATTGCTTTTATTATTCTCTTCTTCATCAGAGCTATCATTGCTTCCGCTGTTATCGCCGCCATTAATCTGATTGAATAAATCCATAAGGCTGTCATTATCACTACTATCATTCTGGGAAGTTACATTCTCCTCATCCATGGAATTCTCAGACTCATGCGGTTCTTCATTACCATTCTCTTCAAGAGCGAATATATCATCGCTGCCGTCTTGGTTAGCATTGCCGTCCTGATTATCGCCGTCATTATGATTATCTGAGAAAATGTCATTTAAGAAATCATCTTGTTCTGTGTTACCGCCATTATCTACTACTTCATCGTCCGCATTATCTGCCTGTCTACTCTTATCGCTCTCGCTATCCAAATTATCCAAATCTTCATTTCCATCACTGTTACTGCTTCTTAAAGAATTTAACAATTCATCCAAGTACTGATCATCATTATTGTCTGCCACGTTGTTTCACCTCAACTGTTTTCATTTGACTAAATCATTGATTTTACTAAACCATCGGTATGACTATTATCCATGATAAAATCACCGGGTAATAATATCATCACCCGCATAACGAATAAATTCGTTTTTCATGCTTTCATTCATTATATCATGCCATTTTTTTTTTCACAAGAAATAAAATAAAGAGCCGCATAATTTCAAGCGGCTCTAAACTAAATTCTTTTCTTAATTCTCTTTCTTCTACTTCAATATGAGCTTATCGATAGCTTCTACAAGAGAGCCTATCTCCGGCTTGGAAAGCTGCATATCTGCGCCGAGCTGCTCACCCTTACGCCTCATCTCCTCATTGATAAGGGATGAGAAAATAATAACAGGGATATCCTTAAGATCATTATCTGTCTTTACAAGCTTCGTAAGTCTATGACCATCCATAATAGGCATCTCGATATCTGTAACTATACATTTAACATACTTAGTTACATCGCCACCAGACTTTTTCTCAACATTCTGCAGGTAATTCCATGCTTCCTGTCCATTCACACACTTAATTAGATTAGTGTATCCTGCCTTCTCGAGCGAATCCGTGATAAGCTTCATAAGAAGCATAGAGTCCTCTGCCAAAACAATAGGAGAATTATTCCTCTCTCTTGTTCCTAATCTATTAATATCAGAAACCTTAAGACCTGTCTCAGGGCTGATATCGGATACAATTCTCTCAAAATCAAGAATAATTATAAGTCTTCCCTCAACCTTTATGATACCTGTAGCTATTCCTGATTCTGCCGAATTGATTGTTGCATCAGGTGTGATAATATCTGCCCATGATACACGGTGAATTCCGACAATCTTATGTACATGGAAGGCTACATTCAGCTTATTGAAGTTAGTGTTGATTAACATATCATTCTTAGGATCGTCTGAATCCGGCAGATGAAGTACATTAGCAAGCTTCACAACTGTTATCATCGTATCTCTTGGCATAAAAATACCTTCTACAGAAGGATGAGCATTAGGTACCGGTGTAACCTTCTGAAAATTGACAATCTCCTTCACCTTAGCTACATTGATTCCATAGTGATTGTTACCAATGACGAACTCAAGAACTTCAAGTTCATTCGTTCCATTCTCAAGTAAAATATTAGTATCCATAAATAACCTCCAAGCTATAATTTCTTTTGTCATAACATTTCTGTACTATTTTCCTATATTGTATCACAACTGTTAAGGAATTGATAGTTTATTTTTTCCTTTTTTAAAATAAACTTACCGTCCAAAGTCTGATTTTAAAATAGCTCTCTCGCCATTAATCCTCCATTTCCCTGAGCTTTGGACAGAAAAAAAACCGCAACTTTATTGTTACGGTTCATCATTTTACATCATGACTTTGTCATTCAATAAATATTATTCATGTTCCTTCAAAACCACACATTAAATTATCAGATATTTTTTAACCTGAACCATTT
>CAUCXT010000127.1 GCA_958446835.1 uncultured Eubacterium sp. | reverse complement strand
TTGATATCAAGTCACCGCTTGTAGCAGAGCAGGGAAAGGCAAGGTGAAAGCATGGATGGAAGATTTACGGATGAAGAGCTTGCCATAGCAAAGAGTGTTGACCTGTGTGCAGTTGCTGAAAGCCTTGGGTATACAGTAAAGAGGATTGGCAAATACCACACTTTAAAGGAGATGGATTCCATCCGTATCTATAACAGAAGCCATTGGTACAGATGGTCAAGGCAGTTTGACAAAGGCAACAATGGCGGCTCACAGATAGATTTCTTACGGGTATTTTGTGGAATGAGTGTAAAAGAGGCTGTGTTCTGGCTTCTGGACTTTGCAGGATACAGAAGAATCGAGAATCCTGTAAAGCAGCCACTTGTTCATCAGGTATCGCAGAAGCAGGCAGAGGAGAGAAAGCCGTTTGTCCTACCGGAACCGGCAGGAGATAATTCCTATCTTATTTCATATCTGAATCAGGAGAGAGGAATCAGCAGAGCAGTCATAGATCTGTTTTTAAAAGACGGACTGATTTATGAGAGCAGGCATTACCACAATGTTGTTTTCAAAGGAAATGATAAAAATGGAGTGACAAGATTTGCAAGTATGCGGGGAGTGTTTGATAAGCAGGGCAAGCCATTCAAGTGTGATGTCACAGGAAATGATAAGAACTATGGATTTAATGTGGTAAATGTTAACAGTACAGAGCTTGTAGTATTTGAGGCTGCAATCGACCTTATGAGTTATGTGGATATCTTCACGGATTATGAATCAAATAAGCTGGCACTTGGGATGCTTGCAGATGCACCACTTGAGACTTTTCTTCGGGAACATCCGCAGATTACTTCCATCCGGTTCTGCCTTGATAGAGATGAGCCGGGGAGAAAAGCAGCAGCTGAACTTATGAGAAAGTATTATGAGCTTGGATATGAGGTAGAAGACTGTCCGCCTCCAGCCGGATATAAGGATTACAACGAGTGGCTTGTGGCGGCAAAGCTTAATCTGAACAGGATGAATAAGCGAGCAGATGAACCAGTCAGGGCATGAGAAACCGGATTTTGATGTGTGGGGGCAGAAAGCGCCCCCAAAACAGCAAAGTGGGGGCAGAAAGCGCCCCCAAAATGTCAAAGTGGGGGCAAAAAGCGCCCCCGCAATTCGGACACGATAAAAACCGGATTGAAGTCAGTATAAAAGTGGGGGCAGAAAGCGCCCCCAAAATAACAAAATGGGGGCAGAAAGCGCCCCCAAAGTAGCAAAGTGGGGGCAAAAAGCGCCCCCACTTCCATAAACAGAGGGTTTTAGGGAGATTTTCTCCCTAACTAGATGGCATTAGGACAGAGATGTCTCTAATGCGTATCTAGCAGTCGCCGGGGACTAACCGGAGACTGGAGCTTTGGTGAATATTTACTAAACACGGATAAGGAGGTGCAAGGAAGCAATGGATGCAGAAGTTACGCTATTTTCAAAACCAGAAGAACTGATTGCCTGGGCAGACACATTTGATATCTTACTTAACCCTTCGATAGAAGATGCTGCAATATTGCTTAACTATATGGAAGGTCATGATTATGCTATTGGCATAGATTCTGATGGGAAGATGTACAGACAGGATGTAGCTGAGGAGAATGGTGAAATTGAACCATACCCGATAGATGATGTTATAGATACTGTTTGTGAATGGAACTATGAACTGATACTTGATGCTGATGTACACAGGAATGATCCAAAGGATTTTAAAGATTACAGTGAGTTTCAGGATAAGTATGACAGTTTGAAAGCAGATGAAAAGAGGCTGGACAGGTTGTTTGAAAAGACCTGTTATGCAAAGGAGATTGATGAAATGGCAGCTGCTTTGGTGGAATCATTCATTAGTCATCTAAGTAGCAGGGATGATTTGGAAAAAGCTGCGGTGACAGTTGCAGAAGGAATTAAGGATTATAGTACGGGTAAGAGAGGAAGGTGAGTCTATGGCAGATAAAGTTCATTGTATTAGGAAAACACTAAGACTAATGCCAGAGGAAGCCAAGATGCTTGCAAAAAAGGCATGTGATAATGGAATGAATGAGGCTGAGTATATCCGTCTTCTTATCAGTCAGAAACCAAATGATTATCCGGAAATAAGGAAGATTCTGAAGGAGCTCATTAATGAAGTCAACAGAATTGGAATAAATATCAACCAGATAGTATTTAACAATAATGCCGGGCTGTATTCCAAGGAAGATAAGACACAGCTGATAGCTTATATGCGAAAACTGAATCAGAAGGTAGATGAGGCGGTGGTAAAGATTGGCAATCAGTAAAATCCTTAATATGAAGGATTGTGGTGGGCATTTTCACGGAAAACATCTGAAGAGATCTCTTGATTATGTGATGAATCCGGAGAAAACACAGGATGGAAGGCTCGTCGGTGCAATCAACTGTCAGGTCGATTCTGCTTTTGAACAAATGAAAGCGACCAAACGGAAGTTTGGAAAAGTTGATAAAAGGCAGGGATATCATATCATTCTTTCGTTTAAGGAAGATGAAGTGAATCCTGAAACGGCATTTGAGATAACCCGCAGATTTGTGGAAGAGTATCTTGGAAAATCATATGAGGCAGTATATGTGGTGCATGATAATACAGCACATGTTCATTCACACATTGTATTTAACAGTGTGAGTTTTGTGGATGGGAAAAAGTACCGCTATGAAAAAGGAGACTGGGCAAAGTATATCCAGCCAATCACGAATAAGCTGTGTCAGGAATATGGTCTTTCAATCATTGATGTTGATGATGGCAGTAAGGAAAAAGAGCATGAAAGCTATAAGGACTGGAGCGAATATCGTGAAGGCAGTTTTGTGTGGGCAGATATGATTAAGAGAGACCTGGATTCCTGCATCCTGCAGGCAGGAAATTATGAGCAGTTTCTGGAGCTGTTATCTGACAAAGGATATGAGGTCAAGCAGGGAAAGTATCTGGCGGTA
>CAUCXT010000126.1 GCA_958446835.1 uncultured Eubacterium sp. | reverse complement strand
AGTGTTAAGCTCTTTCTCTCCGATGAGACAATTGAAAAGTTCAGCGGAACACAGAATGTTTCTAAGATAAGCAAGGCTTACCCATATAAGAAGCTTGATATAGTATATGAGGATGATGATGTGCTCTTTGTAAATAAGCCATCCGGAATGCTCACACAGAAGGCTTCACCGGCTGATTTTTCCCTCAACGAATACATAATCGGCTACCTCCTCCATGAAGGGAAAATCGATGAGGCACAGCTTAGAACCTTCAAGCCATCAGTGTGCAACCGGCTTGACCGCAACACCAGCGGCTTAGTGCTTGCCGGCAAGTCCATGAAGGGCAGCCGTGAACTCTCGGAGATTATCAAAAACAGAACCCTTGAAAAATATTATATAACTGTGGTTAAAGGCAGGCTCCTACACGACAGCAGCGTATGTGCTCTTCTTATAAAGGATGAAGCTGCCAATAAGGTGAGTGTGCGCCCGATTGATGGCAGTCCGGCTACCACTGAGGATGAACGCTTCATAAGAACGGACTATCATGTACTTGGCCATGGTGAAGATTACACCGTGCTTGAGGTACATCTTATAACCGGGCGCCCGCACCAGATTCGTGCTCATCTTGCTATGCTTGGGCACCCTGTACTTGGAGATTTCAAGTATGGTGACAGAAAAATCAACGAAAAATACAAGCTTAAGGATCAGCTCCTGCACGCATACCGCGTGGTTCTCCCCGATGGAAGGGAGTATAAGGCACCCATTCCAAATAAGCTGGAGGAATTTACGAAAAATATTCTCTAGTTTATATTTTACAGAATGTACATGCCCCTGCATTTAGGCATTACCTAAGCAATATTATTACCAAAGTGAGGTATATTCATGGCCACATGGAACTCAAGGGGTCTTAGAGGCTCCGTCCTTGAGGAGCTTATAAATCGGAGCAATGATAAATATAGAGAAAAAAATCTTGCCCTTATACAAAAAATCCCTACCCCCATTACTCCTATTAAGATGGATAAGGAACACAACCATATAACTCTTGCCTATTTTGACAAAAAAAGTACTGTGGATTATATAGGTGTAGTACAGGGAATCCCTGTGTGCTTTGATGCCAAGGAATGTACAACCGATACCTTTCCGCTGCATAACATCCATGAGCACCAGATGGAATTCATGGAACAGTTCGAGAAGCAGGGGGGAATCTCATTTTTTATCATACTTTTTTCGAGCAGAGATGAAAAAATATATGTTCCATACAGACATGTTTTAAAGTTCTGGAACAGAATGAAGGATGGTGGAAGAAAAAGCTTCCGCTATGAGGAACTCGACCAGACATACATAATCCGCGCTCATTCAGGTGTTATGGTGCACTATCTTGAACAAATTAAGCTGGATTTATCAGCGAGGAGCGAAAAAGATTGACATTCTTCTAACATTCTGATATATTACTATCACATGGTAGCAAATTACCATTTTACCATGATAAAGTGTATGACAGTGAAAGTGAGGGGCTTATGGAACGTAAACTACTGCACACACCTGAAGGTGTGAGAGATTTATACGGAACTGAATGTGAGAACAAGCTTCTGCTGCAAAACAGAATGCATCAGGTTTTAAAGCTGTATGGCTACAGAGATATACAGATGCCGTCATTTGAATTTTTTGATATATTTAACAAAGAAAGAGGAAGTGTAGCCTCAAAGAACATGTTCAAGTTCTTTGACCGTGAGGGAAATACACTTGTACTCAGACCGGATATGACCCCACAGGTTGCAAGATGTGCAGCCAAGTATTTTGAAAACGAAGAGCTGCCTATTAAGCTGTGTTACCTTGGAAATACCTTTGTAAATAAGAAATCATATCAGGGAAGGCTTAAGGAGACAACACAGCTTGGCTGTGAGCTTATCGGGGACAGCTCAGTTACTGCAGACGCAGAAATGCTTGCCATGATGATTGAGTCGCTTCTCACAGCAGGGCTTAAGGAATTTCAGGTTGAAGTCGGACAGATAGCCTACTTTAAGGGGCTTGTAAATGAAGCCGGCATTGATTCCGACACGGAGGAGGAGTTAAGGCTTCTCATCCAGAAGAAGAACTTTTTCGGTGTTGAGGAACTTGCAAGAGAATACGGACTTTCCGATTCTGTGAGGGAAGCACTCTTTATGCTTCCTCAGCTTTTCGGCTCAGCCGCCAAGCTTGATGAGGCAAAGACCTATGTTCATAACGATGAATCACTTGGAGCAATAGAACATCTTAAGAAAGTGTATGAGCTTCTTAAGGTATACGGCTATGAAAAATATGTATCCTTTGATCTGGGAATGTTGAGTGAGCTTACATATTATACAGGAATCATATTCCGCGCAGTTACATACGAGGTTGGCGAACCGGTTGCCAACGGCGGACGCTATGATGAGCTTATATGCCAATATGGTAAATCTGCAGCTTCAATAGGTTTTTCCGTTAATGTAGATTTCGTGCTTCTTGCCCTCAACAGACAGAAGATAACACTTCCTGCAAGCAGGCTTCCTCTGATGATACTCTACCATGAGGATGAAGCTTCGGATGCGATTAAGCTTGCAGCACATTACCGCAGATCCGGAATAAGCGTCGGACTCTTTCCTTTTGAGACAGGAAGAACAAAACAGGACTATGAGGAGCTTGCACTCTCCGGAGGCTATGAAGCGGTTATTGTGGCAGACCGGGCAGCACTTGAGAAAGCGGGGTTAGTGTAAAATATGAGATATATAACATTTGCATTAGCTAAGGGACGTCTTGCAAAAAAGACCCTTGAAATGTTTGAACAGATAGGAATAACCTGTGAGGAGATGAAGGACGAGAGCTCAAGAAAGCTCATCTTCACCAATGAGGAGCTGGGGCTCCGCTTTTTCCTTGCAAAGGCGAACGATGTACCTACCTATGTTGAGTATGGTGCCGCCGATATCGGTATAGTCGGCAAGGACACGATACTTGAGGAGGG
>CAUCXT010000125.1 GCA_958446835.1 uncultured Eubacterium sp. | reverse complement strand
CAAAACATGCTATATATACTTAGCCGTGTATAACGTATTATATTTATGCATATCACGACTTTGGGGAGAAGCTTAGATGTTCTTAGAACTCTGTTAATTACCTAGCCAAAAGCAGCACGGAGGCTGCTTTAGAAGCAATGCATACAAGGATGTATGCTTTGCTTCGGTGGCGAACGTATAGAAGACCTTTATCAGAGTTCTTAGAACATCTTGCTTCGGACAATGGAGCTGATATGCATAAATATAATACGTTATACACTCAGACATTAGATTAGCATGTTTTGACACATAAATCTTATGCCATAATATATACCACAAAAAAACGCCCCCTCATTATTTCGGGGACGAATTGTAAATCTCAGGTGATGAACTGCCCACAGCAATGGTAAACTCTGTGCTTCCTGCGTCTCTTATATCTGCGGCAGAAGTATTTCCGTTGTAAATGCGCCATCCTCACTGTTGCGGCTTAGGTAGCCGTCAAGCCTGTCCACTATCGCATCGATTCTCACAAGCCCGAAGCCATGACCCTCACCTTTGGTGCTGTGAAACAGCTTTCCATCCTTTTTGAGCTTCTTTCCTGCCGTAAAATTGGTGAAGGAGATGTATAGCTGGGTATTCTTCATGTCCATATACACCCTTATCACCCTCTGCTCCTTCGGAAGCTTCATGCTCGCGTCAATCGCATTGTCAAAAAGATTTCCTATAATACAGCACAAGTCAATCTCCGATGTCTTTAGCTTGAGCGGAATGTGCGCATCAGCCACAACCTCGATATCCTTTGACTTTGCAAGGGAAATCTTGGAATTCAATATCGCGTCCGTCATCGGATTTCCGGTCTTTATCACGGTATCCACCGTTGTCAAATCCTCATCCAGCAAATCAAGGTATTTTTTTACCGCCTCCAAATCACCGGACGCCGCATAAGCCTTCATGGTCTGTATATGGTTGCGGTAATCATGCCGCCAGCCTCTAATCTGCCGGTACATGTTATCGACTTCGCGGTAATGTGTCTCAATAAGCTCCTGCTGGTACGCCGCTATCTGTTTATCTATCCTCTTTGAAAAAAATGACATTTCCTGTTCCTCTCATTTATAGATTTATTATCGCTCTGTTGACCGCCTCGAACGCCCCTCGCGGCAGTGGTATTTCGGTGCCGTCCGCAAGCTTTATCTGCGTCTTTGTCACGCGGCCTATCTGTGTGAGATTGACAATGCAGGAGCGGCTCACGCGGAAAAAGCGCTCATCCAGCTCCGTTGACAGCTCCGACAATGTCATCTTGAATGTGTAGTTCTGTGTGGCATGGACGGTGACATAGTTTCCCAGCACGTCAGCATATCTTATCTGATATATCGGTATGCGCACCAGCTCACCGCCAAGCTCCATATTTATCATCTTTTCGTTTTTTGACAGCTTCTCAACAGCACGGTCAAGCACCGAAAAGAGCTTCTCCCTCTTCACCGGCTTCATAAGGTAATGCAGTGCCGCCACCTCATAGCCCTCCGATATATAGTCGGAATAGCCTGTTATAAACACAATCTGCACATTGTCATCCTGCTCGCGCAGCTTCTTTGCCATGGTGACGCCGTCCATGTCACCCATCTCTATGTCAAGCAGAAGTATATCATAATCCTTCCTGTCATCGTAACAGAACATAAAGCTCTCCGCCGACCCAAAAGCAGTTGTGTGAACGTCACAACTCCGCTCCGTTGCCCATCCGGCTGCCATGTCCGATATGTATTTTCTGTCCGCCTCGCTGTCATCACATACTGCTATGTTGTAATTCATACTGCTCCCCCCTGCACACTGTTGCACTATAAGATAGCCGCGCTTCTTTCCACTCAGTAATTATACAATTACCTATGCTATCCTGCACAAAGCATAAACACCTTTCAAAAAATTTCTAACTATATTTTTACTTATTATTTAATAATACAAACATTCCCGCGAAATCTCCACCCTTTTGGCAATAAAAAAATCCCTCCTTCACCGGATATATTTTTACCCGGCAAAAGAGGGACTATATTTTTTAATAAATTTTATATCTGTATTGTTTTTAAGCTGCACCTAGCGGCACTTGTACCTCAGCCATACCGCATCGCTGTCAAATTTCTTCACGTCGATAAGCTTGAGGTCTGTGACATCGTGCGACATTGCAAGCCCGTCAAACACGGCAGGCATTCCGCCTCTTCCGTCGATACCGGCACCGACAAGAATACTTATCTCATCAAGAAGCCCTGCCTCAAGGTATGCTGTGTTTATCTTTGCGCCACCTACGATTCCCATTCTCTCAACATTGAAATTTTCGGCAAGTATCTGCGATGCGCGCGCCAAATCTACCGAAGTCTTTCCGCAGGCAATCCATGAGATATGTCTGCTGTCAAGGTACTCAAGATACTCCTTCGTCACCTGCTCACTTGTCACGATGACATAAGGCTTGCTCATGCCGGCAGCGTCATTCCAGAGAAGCTTTCCCTTAGTATCAATGATTACCTCATATCCGGCAGCCTCAGCTTTCTTTGAGAAGCCCTCCTGTCCGTATATCTCATTGTTCTTCGGCTCAAAAAAGCCCGGCTCGGCAAGCTCAAGCTCCGCCGTAACTCTTCCGCTCACCGTGGTAGGCACGTCTATCGCATCCAAGGTTGTGTAGTAATCGTCAACACCCCTCAGCTTGGATGTCATCGCACAGTCGATTCTTCCATCCAGTGAAATCATCATGTGACATATTGTGTATGGTCTTTTCATAATTTACCCCTTTCTGCTGTATTGCTGTTAGCTGTTCCCGGCAAGTGTGGCAATTCTGTCTACAGCCTTCCTCCATATACAGGGAAGCCGCTGCTCTCGCCGTAGCTTTCAATCTTCTTGAAGTTTTTAAGTGTCTCCATATCCTGCGCACTGATTTCAAAATCGACCTGCGCATTGCTCTTTAAATGCTCAGGATTTGCAGTCTTAGGAAGCGATATAGCTCCAAGCTGGAG
>CAUCXT010000124.1 GCA_958446835.1 uncultured Eubacterium sp. | reverse complement strand
TAATTTCAATAATCATCGATAATTCCCCCATTTTGTGTCATTCTATTCTATTATACCTTAAAATGAGCTAATTTTCAATGGATTATCTCAGTTTGAGAGAGAAAATAAGAGTAGAGCTGTTATAAAAGTATATATATATAATTGGTTTACATAATAATTTTATAAAAGTTGCATATACTATATCTTTCAGAAAAATTATGAAGTAGTAAAAATTCTCTTTGTGAATATTGTGAATATCTTAATCAACATTATCCATACCCTGAAATAGGGACTTCGTGGATAAAATTAACAGGTTAATAACATTAATCAACACACTTATCCACAACTTATCCACAATTTGGGGATAACTTTTGGGATAACTTTTTGTGGATAAATTGGTTGTCAATAATCACCTGAACAAACGCAAAATAATGGGTGCTGTAATGAAAAAAAGCTTGACTTTATTTGTGAAAATGAATAAAATGAAAACGATGTTTTAATTATAGTATGATATGCTTACCTGATTATGCCATATCATTATCAAAAAGGAGGTGCAACAGAACATGAAGCAGACATTCCATCCAAAGAAGAGACAGAGAAACAAGGTTCACGGTTTCAGAGCAAGAATGAGCACAGCAAACGGCAGAAAGGTTTTATCTGCAAGAAGAGCTAAGGGAAGAAAGAGCTTAACAGTATAGGCCGCAGGTGTGTGGCCTTTTTTCTATGAAAAATCATAGGAGGAAGTTAGAAGCATGAGCAGTTATGAGACTTTGAAAAAAAACATCGATTTTCAAAAGGTATATAAGAGTGGTAAGTCTTATGCCAATAAGTATCTGGTCATGTATGTTTTGGAGAATGGAACGGATATTACCAGAATAGGTATATCTGTGAGTAAGAAAGTCGGGAATAGTATTGTCCGGCATCGTCTCACGAGACTTATAAGAGAAGCGTGCAGACTCAATTACAATAGTATACGGACAGGTTATGACATTGTGATTATTTCAAGAGCAGCACATAAGGGAAAGGGCTTTGCTGATACGCAGAGCGCACTTATTCATATATGTAAGCTGCATGGAATTTATCGAGGTGAGTGATTGTAAATGAAAAAGCTGTTGATAGCGATGGTAAGATTTTACAGAAAGTTTTTGTCACCAATGAAAAAATATCCAACCTGTATATACACTCCAACCTGTTCTCAGTATGCCATCGAGGCTATTGAGAAATACGGCGCCCTTAAAGGGAGCTATCTGACAACAAAGAGAATACTTCGGTGTAACCCTTTTGCAAAGGGAGGGTATGACCCCGTACCATAACATTAGTTGGACCTATGGTCCAACTATTAATAATTTAAACCTACGGTTTAAATTATGATGGAACCTATGGTTCAAATTATGGCGGAGCCGACGGTTCAAATTACGATGGAACCGCTAGGTTCAGGTTATGGTAAGAATATGGTTCTGATTTTAGGAAACCTCAGGTCTTCCTACAATATAATGGGTTATTTTCATCGAGTATGATAATGACCGGGAAGGAATAGGAATAACAATGATTTTATTAAGAGTGCCTATTCTTGGTGATATTATCGATTTTATCGCCTTGTTAATGGGCTATATTATGCAGGCGTTGTTCTTTATCACCGGTGGTTTTAACATCGGATTATGTATTATTCTGTTTACAATTATTGTAAGGCTCATGATGATGCCTATGACAATAAAGCAGCAGAGATTCTCCAAGCTGTCAGCTATGATGCAGCCTGAGCTTGCGGCAATTCAGAATAAATACAAGGGTAAAAACGATACTGCGTCCATGCAGAAGATGCAGCTTGAGACAAAGGCTGTCTACGAGAAGTATGGAACATCTCCTACAGGCGGATGCCTTCAGATGTTTATACAGCTTCCTATTTTCTACGGAATTTTCGCGGTAGTTCGTGATATTCCATATTATGTTCCGAGAGTAAAGGCGCTATTTGAGCCTGTAATCAGCGCGATAACAGGTGTAGCGAATTACAGTCAGGTACTTATTGACAGTGGACTTACCACAGCAACTTATGATACAGAGGATGCACTTCTTAAGTTCTTAAATGCATTTTCTTCAGATCAGTGGGAGACACTTCAGAATGCTTTTTCAAGCTATGGAAACGGAATTTCCGACACGATAGCACAGCAGTCTGAGCAGATTTTACATGTAAACAATTTCTTTGGAATTAACTTAGCAACAGCTCCGGGCTTCAAGCTTAGCCTTGCACTTTTAATTCCTCTTCTTGCCGGTCTTACACAGTGGCTTTCTGTAAAGCTTATGCAGGCTAAGAACCCTGTGAATAATGATGACGAGAACAACACTGCAGCACAGTCAATGAAGATGATGAACACAATGATGCCTATTATTTCGGCTGTGTTCTGTATTTCCATGCCTAGTGGTCTTGGACTTTATTGGATCATGGGTAGCGTTGTGCAGTGTATACAGCAGATTTTTATTAACAAGTACATGGATAAGGTTGATGTAGAAGAGCTTATCGCTAAGAACATGGATAAGGTTAATAAGAAGAGGGCTAAGAAGGGACTTCCTCCTAAGAAGGTCGATACCTCAGCGGTGACTAACTATGAGGAGGCTGTTCAGAGAAAAGAGGACGAGGTAGCCAGAAGAGGCGAGCGTGCCAAGGAAATCAAGGAATCTACAGAATATTATAACCAGAATGCTAAGCCGGGTTCACTTGCGGCAAAGGCAAATATGGTTAAGATGTACAATGAGAAGAATTCAAAGAATTAGTATTGGAGGACAGTGATATGGAATATATAGAGATTACCGGTAAAACGGTAGACGAAGCCATTACTAATGCGACTATTAAGCTTTCTGTGACAAGCGATAAGCTTGAGTATGAGGTAGTTGACAAGGGAAGCAACGGATTTTTGGGAATTAACAGACGTCCTGCAGTAATTAAGGTTCGCATAGCTGATGCACAGGATGAATTTGAGCAGGTTGTCAAAGAGGCAGTAGCGGCTCCTAAGCAGGAGAGCAAGCCTGTTAAGAAGCCTGAGGTTAAG
>CAUCXT010000123.1 GCA_958446835.1 uncultured Eubacterium sp. | reverse complement strand
GAAGGCAGAAATCTGCGCATTCAAGGACGGAGAGTGGCTCCGTGTCAGCGGTGAGCTTGTGGAGGATGACCGCAGGGAGGCAAGGCAGTCGATGCTTGACGCTTAACCATCATTGCAGGACAGATATTCGGCAGATGATGGCAACACAGAGGTGTTCTATTTCAAGAATGCTGTGGCAACATTCAGTTCATTTACACATGAGCCTGAGGTTGTAAACTTATAAGTTATATATTAACATGCCCTTTTATCAGATTAGGTAATGTGTGCATGCGTTATTTAAAATGAGCCACCTGGGGACAGTTCACGGAACACCAAAGAATTGTCCCCTTATGGAAAGGAAATTTATGGACACTGTAAAAATATTGGAAGTAAAAGAAAATGTCTTTGATGCGAACGAGGTGAACGCAAGGACAGTCAGAGAGCAGCTTACGAAGGAAGGCAAGCTGGTTATCAATGTGATGTCCTCTCCGGGTTCCGGCAAGACCACAACGCTTGTGAGAACGATAAATATGCTGCAGCCTGAGTTCAGGGTCGGTGTGCTAGAATGTGATATCGACGCCAGCGTTGACGCACAGACAATCAAGGCGGCAGGCGGCAAGAGTATTCAGCTTCACACGGGCGGAATGTGCCACATGGATGCGCAGATGACCAAGCAGGGATTGGATGCGATGGGGATGGATGACGTTGACGTATGCTTTATTGAGAATGTAGGAAATCTGGTATGCCCGGCAGAGTATGACACAGGAGCGCAGGTTAACATTACGATTCTCTCCGTCCCTGAGGGTGATGACAAGCCGGCGAAATATCCACTGATTTATCAGGTAAGTGAGCTTGTCCTTATAAATAAAATTGACGCCATGGGAATTTTTGACTTTGACAAGGAGCTTGTCGAGGAGAGGATTCATAAGCAGAATCCTGAGGCGAAGATTATCTATATTTCCGCTAAGACAGGTGAAGGCTTCGATGAATGGATTGCATGGTTAAAGAACAAGCTACAGGAAAGGACTGCATAGATATGTCTACAGTAAAAGTAATCAAGGTCAATGAAAATGCATTTGCCGCGAATGACAGGGAGGCGGATGACATCCGCGAAATGTGTAAAAGAAATAAGACCTTTTTCGTGAATGTGATGTCTGCACCCGGTTCAGGAAAGACAACCATGCTGGTGTCCCTTATAAATATGCTTAAAGATAAATACAATATTCTGGAGATGGATGTGGACATCGATACGGATTTGGATTCTAGGAGGGTTGCAGAGGAGACAGGTATTCCGTCAGTTCAGATTCACAATGGAGGTCTGTGCCACATAGATGCGGATATGACGAGCCGTGCTCTTAAGAATGTGAATCTTGCCGGAGTTGACCTTTTGATTCTTGAAAATATCGGAAATCTTGTCTGCCCGGCGGAATTTGACACGGGTGCGCATAAGAAGGCTATGATTCTTTCCGTTCCGGAGGGCGATGACAAGCCTTTGAAATATCCTCTGATGTTCACGATATCGGACCTGGTTATAATCAGCAAGATTGATACCGTTGATTACTTTGAGTTTGATTTTGCCGCCGCAAGGGAGCGCATTCTTGCCTTGAATCCTAAGGCGGAAATCATAGAAATAAGCGCAAAGACCGGTGAGGGAATGGATAGGCTTGCCGGATGGTTTGAGAAGCAGATTGAGGATATAAGGGCATAAAATAAAATGTGACTGCACATTTTAACAAAATTTAAAACTGCTGTTAAGTTTACGGATTCGTTGCCGATATAAAATACACGAAAATAAATCAGCCTTACATTCTTTGGAGGACAGAGGTGTCTGAACGCTACGGCGGAGGATGTTGTAATCAATTAACTCACATTACACCAAGGAGGCATTTATATGGATTATCCGGTATTGGACGCAAGGGCAACCGGGGCTAGAATCAAGGAGCTCCGCAAGGCACGTCACCTTACTGTGGAAGATGTGGCAAGATTCATGGGTTTTGAATCTGAGCAGGCAGTCTACAAGTGGCAGCGCGGTGACAGTCTTCCGACAGTCGACAACCTGTATGCTCTTAGCAGGCTGTTCGGAACAACTGTGGATGACATACTGGTAGGCAGTATTGAGAGGGACGCAAGTCCTTCTTTTTCTGTTTTATGGGGGATTCATGCCAATCGAAACTACAAGTGCATAACGTATTATATTTATGCATATCAGCTCCGTTGTCCGAAGCAAGATGTTCTAAGAACATCTAAGCTTCTTCCCAAAGTCGTGATATGCATAAATATAATACGTTATACACGGCTGGGTATATGGCATGTTTTGTCACCCGAATCCTAATATTGATATAAAAATGAGGTCTTTATGGAAAATGGTTTTGCAGAAAATAACATGGATAAGGCGGTGATTGACGGAATGAACAGGAACGTGGCACATTATCATCTTCCGGGCTTATTTGAGTTTATTGAATTGTATCGTGAGTTTTTGCCGCTGTATCGTGAGCACAGGGAATACTTTTATGACTGGTGCGATATAGGGTCTATATATGGTTCGCCGGCGGATTGTATCTGGGGCGGAGGACGTGTCGGCTTCGGGGACAATGACCCGCAGGAGGTTCTGGAATTAATGCGGGAATACGGAATTTCGGCAAGGCTTACATTCAGCAATTCGCTGCTTAAGGAGGAGCATCTTAGGGATAAGAAATGTAATTCTCTATGTGCGCTGTTTGCCGGATGTGGGGATAAAAAGAATGGTGTGATTGTACATTCGGAGCTGTTGTTGGATTACTTGAGGAAAAATTATCCAGAGCTTTATTTTGTCTCATCCACAACCAAGGTGTTGACGGATTTCAAGGAATTTCTTGCGGAATTAAACAGGGATGATTTCAGCTATGTTGTTCCTGATTTCCGGCTGAATAAAGCGTTTGACAGATTGAATACGTTGTCCGGGGAACAGAAGGACAAGGTCGAATTTTTATGCAATGAGTGCTGTTATACCGGCTGTAATGACAGAAAGGCGTGCTATGAAAATGTAAGCCGGAAGAATCTGGGGGAAAAATGTCCGGAGCATCAATGCAATGCGCCTGATGCGAAGGTG
>CAUCXT010000122.1 GCA_958446835.1 uncultured Eubacterium sp. | reverse complement strand
GAGCGGAAAAGCAGAGGTGAACTGAGTTCACCTGATGGGGAGCGGAAAAGCAGAGATGAACTGAGTTCACCTGATGGGGAGCGGAAAAGCAGAGGTGAACTGAGTTCACCTGAGGAGCCGCGGAAAAGTAGAGGTGAACTGAGTTCACCTGAGGCTCCGCGGGAAAGCAGAGGTGAACCGAGTTCACTTGAGAAGCTGCGGGAAAGTAGAGGTGAACTGAGTTCACTTGAGGCTCCGCGGGAAAGCAGAGGTGAACCGAGTTCACTTGAGGCTCCGCGGGAAAGCAGAGGTGAACCGAGTTCACTTGAGAAGCTGCGGGAAAGTAGAGGTGAACTGAGTTCACCTGGGAAGTCGTCGGAAAGTAGAGATGAACTGAGTTCACCTGATAAGCATAAATAAGCTCTTGTGTTGAGAATTGTGCTGCTTTTAGTTGGGTAAAGCATATTTTATTTTTTGCGCTATGTGAGTATACCACACGGCATTCATTCGTCCCTATCAAAAAGCGATAGGGCTCATGAATGCATCCCCATACCGAAGGGATGGCATGGGGCAGGAATAGGGCGATGAACGCCGCCTATACGGATTGCTGGCAAAGCCAGCAACCAAGGGCATTTCAGAGGTGATGCATTTGCGTATTTCAGGTGTGATATCGTGCATCACTTTATGTCAAAAACTAGTGCAGATAGCGTATTTATTGAATAAAATGTGATGAAATAGCAATAATATTAGCATATACGATATTGTTATGACCTTGCGAGAGTGTAAAGAGAAGCTTGAATAAGATAAACTAATACAGAGAATATGTGTTATGTTTATAGTGGATGAATGTTTTTATAAAAAAAGGGAATACTTGCTTTTGGCTAGTGCATATGCTATAATGGCATTAGCTAAAAAGGATATAGTTCCATGGGTACACAAAGCGAAAGCCCCAGAGGTCGCAACTCTGGGGCTTTCTTTAGGCTAGTTGTCACTGTCATCTCCGTCTAACCATTTGCAGAGATAGTAGCTAACTACACCTGCCATGACGGAAACCAAAAAGGATATAATAATTTCCACGAGTACACCCCCTTTCTGTTGCCAGATTGGGTGCGACAACGATAATCATTATATCATAAAAATGTAGAAAGTTACAATACACATAAACGTGTTGAGATGAACTGAGTTCACCTCAACACGTTTATTCATGCTCAAAATCCGGTGAGGAATGTTCCTTGCTTTTCTTATATGCATCAATACGTGCTTCCTTTGAGGTCGATTTTGAATGAATGCGCAGCAGATGAATTTGATTGCGGCGGTCACTTAATGCACTCAGAAAATGATATGCCAGTGAAAATGAAGCTGATATTGCCATAGAGTGCTTCATATTGTTGTAAAATTCGATAGTTTTCTTTGCATGTTCATTTCCATTGGCTACGGCGTCATTCAGGTATTTTAAGCCAAGTGCTTCGTCTTTATCTACACCGTGGCCAAAAAGGTAGATTGAGCCAAGCCTTGACATTGAATAGGAATCGGAATCATTCTTAATACAGTCTTTATAAAGTTGAATGGCTCTTGACATGTCATACAGGCTGTGTGTGGAATCGGCATAGAAATCTGCAAGGGTGACTTTGGCAAAGCTATTCCCTCCATCGATTGCATTGTTGAGATAATGCAATCCTAATTCGATATTTTTTTCAACACATTTACCTTTGAGGTACAAAGAACCTAGTTTAAACATAGCCATGGAATCGACATTAGTCTCAATGCATTCTTTATATATATCAATTGCTTTGTCTATGTCATATATTTTATCATTTTTCTGATTGGCGTATAAATCCGCCATCGCTATTTTTAAATAGGAAGGGGCATGAGATTCTCCGGTTTTGGGGTCGGTATACTCATTGTATGCTTTGATATAATACTGTTCTGCACGTACCGGGTCATAATGTGGACTTGTTTTGTCAGAGCATGTTTTTCCAAGAGCATAGTATGCATTTTTATTTTTGCATTCAGCAGATTTCATAAAATATTTATAGGCTAGCTCAACATCCCTTTCACAACCCTTCCCCTCATAATACAACTTTCCGATTTTATATAATATACTTCCATCAAGATTAGTATCATTGTCCTCTTCGCTTAGAAAGCCATCAAGTGCAGTCCGGTAGTAACTATTTATTTCATTTTGAGTGGATCTATATGGGAATATAGGTCTTTCAAGATGTTGTGCGTATTCATAAGCTGCGTAAGGGTTTTGGTTGCTCGCACTTTTAAGCAGCTCAAGGGATTTTGCATATAGTTCAGGTGTGAGAGGAGTGGCTTTCTTACCCAGGTAAATATTGGCAAGGGCGTATTGGGCATATGCATTATCATTAAGGCAATTTTTATAATATGATATTGCATCATTATAATTGATTTCACAACCAAGACCGCGCTCACTCATTTTGCCAAGATGGTAGCTTAGAAAGCGTTTCTGTTGTTCCGGTGTAGGTGCATGTTTTTTTTCGTCGCTTGAAATATAAAGTTCCGGATGTTCGAAAATGTTTTTAAAGTTATTATATGACAACGTATAGAGCTTATCGGATATTTCCTTATCATAAATGGGATAGGATTTGCTGTTGTATAATCGTGCAAGTAAATATGTTGCAGGCAGGTATCCTTGATTATGATACGATATAAGGGCATCAAGAATAGTGTTAAACTGAGTGGTATAATTAGGATCTTCTTTATCAAGAGAGTAAAGCGAGTTGCGTGTTCCCTTAAAAGCAGCAGTCCATTCTAATTTAGGCTGCTTAACATTATCACATATTTTTCCATTGATGAGGTGAACTGAGTTCACCTGAGGAGTGTCCTCATCGTAGAGGTGAACTGAGTTCACCTGAGGGTTGTCCTCATCGTAGAGATGAACTGAGTTCACCTGAGAGCTGTCCTCATCGTAGAGGTGAACTGAGTTCACCTGAGGGTTGTCCTCATCGTAGAGGTGAACTGAGTTCACCTGAGGGTTGTCCTCATCGTAGAGATGAACTGAGTTCACCTGAGAGCTGTCCTCATCGTAGAGGTGAACTGAGTTCACCTGAGGGTTGTCCTCATCGTAGAG
>CAUCXT010000121.1 GCA_958446835.1 uncultured Eubacterium sp. | reverse complement strand
AATTTTTAATATCATTTTAGGCGTTTTTGGCTCACTTTTTTATTAGCAAACATACTTATTAGAATGTGTATCTAGATTCAGATGTGTTTTTCACTTCCTATGACTCCGGTGGCCAAACTACAGTAGCAAACCTGTTTTATAACATGGGCCGTAAGACTGTGGGCTTGGTTGGATTATGGGATTGCGTAGCTTTTGATGAAGTTGCAGGCATTCGTTTCAAGGATAAAGATGGCATGCAGATTATGAAAGATTACATGGCATCTGGTTCCTTTGCACGAGGCAAGGAAGAAAAGGCAGCATCCGCTTCTATGGTGTTTGTTGGTAATATCAATCAGAGCGTAGATGTACTTCTGAAGACTTCGAGTCTATTTGACCCGTTCCCGCCAGAGATGGGAACAGATACCGCATTTCGTGACCGTATGCATTGCTATCTGCCGGAATGGGAAATTCCGAAGTTTCGTCCGGAGTATTTTACAAATGATTATGGATTCATTAGCGACTATCTTGCAGAGTTCATTCGTGAGTTGCATAAAGAGCAGTACGGTGATGCTATCGACCATTATTTCCGTCTCGGCAAGAATCTCAACCAGAGAGATACTATTGCTGTGCGTAGAATGGCAGATGGATATCTGAAGCTTCTCTATCCGGATGGAAGCTTTACAAAAGAAGAAGTAGAAGAAGTTCTCCAGATTTCATTGGAGATGCGTCGCCGTGTTAAGGAGCAGCTGAAGAAGCTGGGAGGCATGGAGTTCTACGATGTAAACTTCTCCTACATAGATAATGAGACCTTTGAAGAACATTATGTTTCTGTTCCTGAGCAAGGTGGTGGTAAGCTCATCCCAGAAGGAATGTGCAATCCGGGACAGATTTATACTGTTTCTCAGGGCAAGAGTGGCATGCTTGGTGTATTTCGCTTAGAGAGTCAGATGCTTCCGGGTAATGGGAAGTTTGAGAGAACAGGTATTGGTAGTGACCGTGATGCAAAAGAATCCACAAATACAGCTTTCAACTTCTTGGAAGCAAATGGAAACCATATCAGTGGTTCTATAAGTACTGCAATGAAAGACTATATTATTTATTATCAGGATTTGCAGGGCATTGGCATGACAGGAAAGCTAGCCCTTCCTACATTGATTGCGATGTGTTCCATTGCACTTGGTAAACCAATACTCAGCAGCCTTGCTGTACTTGGTGAAATTAGTATCAGCGGAACCATGATGAAAGTAAATGAGCTGGCAAATTCATTGGAGGTATGTTTGGACAGTGGTGCAAAGAGAGTACTTCTGCCAATTACATCGGCAGAAGAGCTTGGAACTGTACCAGCAGATCTGATTGGAAGTTTTAATTTGATTTTCTATAGCAGTGCGGAGGACGCAGTTTTTAAAGCACTGGGTGTAGAGTAAGGAGGTGCAGAAATATGCATAGCGAAGAAAAAAGAATATGGGGTATCCATACAAAGACGACAATTTATTTCTGCATCAGGATGTTATAGCTATTGGCTGGAAGGACATGGGTGATCTGAGTTTGATTCAGGCTGACCGTGATGCCTTCTAGGAAAAATATACAGAAGTATACCCAGATGCCAAGAAGGGAAGCATCGCAAACTGTGCTGGTATGTTATATCGATTTACACATGAGGTCGAGATTGGCGATTACGTTGTATTTCCATCAAAGATTGACCGTCAGATAAATATCGGTGTGGTTGAAGGTGGATACGAATATCATCCGGAAGCAGCAGAATATGTACAGCAACATAGAGTAAAATAGTTAAAACATCTGCCAAGAACCTCATTTTCACAGGGTGCACTGTATGAAATTGGTTCAGCAATGTCATTCTTCGCAGTAAAGAATTATGCAGATGAGTATCTTGCGGCACTGGATAAGGGATTTAAGAAAAATGCCATGACTTCCGGACCAGACGAGGACGAGAGCGTTGGTGCTACAGCTGATGAGATTGTAGAGGCAACGAGAGACTTCATCCTGAAGGAACTAAGCAAGAATCCCAAAGGATATGACTTGGAGGAGTTCGTAGCTGATTTGTTAAGAGCTATGGGTTATCGTACCACAGTTTCTTCACATGGTGGGGACAGCGGTATCGATATTACAGCATATAAGGATGAGCTGCCACCTCGTATTCTGGTACAGGTAAAGAGTCTGGATAGTGATATTAATGAAGCAACCATCCAGTCTCTGAAAGGTGCAATGCGAGAGGGCGACTATGGATTATTCGTGACGCTGTCCAATTATACGAAGAACGCTCAGTAGTATCTTGACAGCACACCTATCATCAGAGGAATTAACGGAACAGAACTTGTAGATTTGATTTTGAAGTACTATCACGATTTAAACGATAAGTATAAAAAGATGATTCCTTTGAAGATGGTGTACATTCCGGTAGCTAAGGATGAGCAAGCGTAATTAGTCTGATGATAGAGATAATCGTGGAACTATCCGGAAAATACGGATAGTTCAAATAAAGGTCGAGTGCATGGAGGTTGGTACATCCGTCAGGGCTAAAAATAGCCGTTGACCTGTTCTCTGTATGAAGCGCCCTTGAAACAGAAATCACACGTGACACAGCGAGTGCAGATGCAGTACACAAACTTGTGAATGGAAAAATCGGCAAAGAAGATTTTGATCAAATCAAAGATCAATCTGATGAAAAGAAGCAATTATATAAGGATATTTCTTCATATTTCAATGAAATCAGAACACTGAATTCTACTCGATATATTTACACCGCTACAAAAAATGAAGAAGGAAAACTCGTTTATGTGGTAGATGGTTTGGATCCGGATGCGGATGATGTAAGACACCCTGGAGATTATATTGAGGAAGAAATGGTTCCGTATATTGATAAGGCTATTTCTGGGGAGATTGTGTACTCTCAGGATATCATTGACACAACATGGGGTCCGATTTTTACGGCTTGCTATCCTGTAAGAGCAAATCATGATGGGACAGGAAAAATCATTGGCGCATTTTGCATTGAAATGGATATGCAATTAGCTTATGGAATGGTTGAAGAGACGAATCATATTTCCATCATCTGCGGTTTAGTCGCAGGAGCTGTATTGCTTTT
>CAUCXT010000120.1 GCA_958446835.1 uncultured Eubacterium sp. | reverse complement strand
CGAGAACAGCCGTATTGAGGTTCTTAAGAACTACATCGGTGAGGTCAATCCGGACAGAGTGAAGTTCTTACAGGTTCAGGACGTTGAGGACGAGCAGGAAGCTGCCGCAGAGATTATGGAAGAGCTTATGAACTACGCAGCTACCTTCAAGCGTGAGAAGGTCAGCGCCAAGGAGCTTGTAATAGGAATGAAGTGCGGCGGTTCCGATGGACTTTCAGGTATCACTGCCAACCCTACGGTAGGGCTTTTCTCCGACATGCTTGTATCTAAGGGCGGAACAACTATACTTACAGAGGTTCCTGAGATGTTCGGCGCTGAGACAATCCTTATGGACAGATGTGCCAACAGAGAACTCTTTGACAAGACAGTGTGTCTTATCAATGACTTTAAGGAGTATTTCATAAAGAACGGTCAGGAGATTTATGAGAATCCTTCACCGGGAAACAAGGATGGCGGTATAACCACTCTTGAGGATAAGTCACTTGGCTGTACACAGAAGTCCGGTTCATCACTGGTTAAGGGCGTACTTGCTTATGGAGAGAGAGTTCAGAATAAGGGACTTAATCTTTTAAGCGCACCGGGAAATGACCTTGTAGCTTCGACAGCATGTGCGGCAGCAGGCGCACAGATTGTTCTTTTTACAACAGGACGTGGAACTCCGTTTGCTTCACCTGTACCTACAGTCAAGATTGCTACCAATTCAAGACTTGCAGGCAAGAAGGGCAACTGGATTGATTTTAATGCAGGACGTCTTGTAACAGATGATGTTCCGATGGAGCAGCTTGCCGAGGAGTTATTCCAGCTTGTTCTTGATGTGGCATCAGGCAAGAAGGTTAAAGCCGAGATTGCCGGTTTCCATGATTTAGCAATATTTAAGCAGGGAGTTACACTGTAATCGTCAGTTCTATGGGTATATTCCTTTTATATGCCTGTATAACTTGTATTAATAAGAAAACTTGACAAAAAAAGTAGGCTTTCTTATAATCAAATCAGATATGGAATACAATAATGTATTTTATTTTATGACAACTATCCGCATGTATGTCAGTGCTGCACACATACATGCGGTAATACATAAGGCAGCACAGAAATGAGGATAAAATGAACGCAGTATTAGAAGAGATTAGCAAGATTGGTATTGTACCTGTTATAGCACTCGATGATGCAAAGGACGCTGAGCCTCTTGCAAAGGCACTTGTTGAGGGTGGTATCCCATGTGCAGAGGTTACATTCCGTACAGCATGTGCAGCAGATGTTATCAAGATTATGACAACTAAGTACCCTGAGATTTTAGTTGGTGCCGGTACTGTTCTTACAACAGAGCAGGTTGACAGAGCAGTTGAGGCAGGAGCTAAGTTTATCGTAAGCCCTGGTCTTAATCCTAAGGTTGTTAAGTACTGTGTTGACAAGGGAATCCCTGTAACGCCTGGTACATCTAACCCAAGTGACGTTGAGCAGGCTATAGAGCTTGGCCTTGAGGTTGTTAAGTTCTTCCCTGCTGAGCAGGCTGGTGGACTTGCTATGATTAAGGCTATGTCAGCTCCTTATGTTAACATGAAGTTCATGCCTACAGGCGGTATCAATGCAGACAACCTTACATCATATCTTGATTTCAAGAAGATTATCGCATGTGGCGGTTCATGGATGGTTAAGAAGGACCTTGTTGCAGCCGGTAAGTTCGATGAGATTACTAAGCTCACAAGACAGGCTGTAGAGAAGATGCTTGGTTTCGAGGTTAGACATGTAGGCGTTAACCTTGCAAGCGAGGCTGAGGCTGAGGAGCTTGCAGATAAGTT
Organism: uncultured Eubacterium sp.; assembly: GCA_958446835.1. Lineage (GTDB taxonomy): Bacteria > Bacillota > Clostridia > Lachnospirales > Lachnospiraceae > CAG-882. The sequence goes on along the minus strand of CAUCXT010000120.1, from coordinate 1,387 downwards.
CAATGATATGTTTGGTTTTGAGAAGAAGGTTGGCAACAGCTCAATATTCTCAGGCACAGGCTTCGAGCTTATGAAGAATGGCGGACGTGGAACACATGGCCATATCGCTATTGCAACTAACTACATCGAGAGAGCTATCTACCATCTTGAGAGAAGAGGCTTCAAGTTCGATAAGGATTCCGCTGTTGTTAAGGATGGCAAGCTTAAGGCTATCTACTTCGAGGGCGAGTTCGGCGGCTTTGGAGTACATCTTGTACAGAAGTAATTGCTATATTGAAAAGATAACTATGTTTCTTTTGGGCGCTGCTTATGCGGCGCCTTTTTTTCTCAGATTTATATGGACGATATAGAATAATTGTGTTATAATAAAGCAGACTTTGTAATAAATGTGATTGTTTATATACAATTATCCACGAGAATGGATATGGTAAATGAAATATGGCACAGGAGAGTGAATCCGTAATGGGTAAATTGAAGAACATTTTGAAAAAGAATTTAAGATGGGTTGCAACAGGTGCAGTGTTGGCGCTTATCATGGGAGTAGCCTTTTTAGGGTACAGGGCGTATGTACAGGCTGATTCGGAATTTTTGTTCAGCATAAGCATGCAGACCGATTTCTCAACGGTATCCAAGACAGATGCCAGAGCTAAGATTGATCCTCAGCTTGGCACTTTGCCGACTGATTTTGCGAGCCGTTTTACACCTTCTAATTATAGCTGGACTGTCAGCGATGACAATAATCAGCCTGTATTTACGATAAGAGATTCGCAGGCAACTCCGGGTATAGCTGTTCTCAGTGAAGTGGGTGCAGGTACATCATACCTTACAGCTACATATAAGGACGCTTATTATACAGATGCGGACGGCAACATAAAAGAGCCTGCAAGCGTTGGTTCTAATACTGAGGGTCTTACATACCATGAACTTATAGCCGATTCCCAGAATACTTTCACCGTGAGAGTTCCACTCCGCATGGTTGGTTATGTCGGCTCAGACATTATGACTGCAGCTAACAATACCTTTATTGTAAGTGCCAATGTATTCGATGTAAAATATAATGCATATACGAATCAGGATCAGATTGATTTTACATATCACAATGACTATCATACAGTATCGTTTACATATAACCCGAGTGTCCTTGCACAGTCTAATTCTACATTTACGAGCGGTGCGGGAACCACATCATTCAGTACAATCGGTGGTGGTTCCTCAGGAATCTGGGCTACGGTTGACGGAACTCAGTATAAGCTTTCCGAGTCAGTGTATGTAGGTGTTAAGAATACTTCTAAGGGTGATGCAGGTATCACAGTTGAGCAGGGCTCCTATGTTTCACTCAGCGAGGGATATACCAATATCCTTGCAGGCAACTTTGGCTATGAGGATT
>CAUCXT010000119.1 GCA_958446835.1 uncultured Eubacterium sp. | reverse complement strand
CCAACAATGTCGGAAGCAACAATACCAACAATGTTGTCGTTATAGACGACAAGGGGCAGCTATTGTTCTCAGGCATTGCGGATGCTTCGAGTAATTCGTCAGGTCTTAAGACGAGTACGAAGTTCCAGAGAGAGATGACAACCAATATGGAGGCACGCGTCAAGGGCCTTGCGCTTGCAATGCAGAATTATTCTGATGCAGAGGTTATGGTTAATCTTGTATTTGACAGTGACAAGGTTACTGAGATAACACAGACATACAATGTACCGGATGGTTCTGAGGAAGGCCTGAGAAGTACAAGCTATGAGGTTAACAGTACTAACGGAACAGGCTCCGGCGGTACGGCAGGCACAGAGTCAAATGATGACGATACAGGGTATGACATTGAAAATGGTACTACAACCAATGGAGAGTATAACCTTACACAGATAGATTGGTTACAGAACAGTACATATACTACCAAGGAGAAAGCGGCAGAAGCGATTGTATACAGCGATTCCAGTCTGTCGGTTGTCCTTACCAAGTATAATGTTGTTTCTGAGGATGACCTCAGAACGCAGGGCTTACTTGATGACATGACTTATGATGAGTACAAGCTTGCTAACAGCTCTCCTACACCTATTGACGTTGAAAGCGATCTGGCACAGCTTATTGCTTTCGGTACAGGTATTGATGTGAACAATATAGCTATTTCGGCTAATATGAAGTATGTGTTCTTAGACACTCCAAAGAGCAGTACACCGACTTCATTTATAATTCAGATTGTTCTTGCAGTTCTGATTGTCGGACTCCTTCTGTTTGTAGTATTCAGAAGCGCAAGACCTGTTACTGTAGAGGAGACAGAGCCGGAGCTTTCAGTGGAGGATATGCTTGCATCTACAAGAGAGAAGCAGGCACCACTTGAGGAGATTGATCTTCAGGATAAGTCTGAGGCACGTAAGGCTATTGAAAAATTTGTACAGGAAAATCCGGAAGCGGTCGCAATGCTTCTTCGAAACTGGCTCAACGATGGCTGGGATTAAATACGCATGAGTTTGAATCAGTACTAATGGAGGATGGGGCGTGAAGTGATACGCTTCGGAATGGAGACAATATGGCAAAGAAAAATGGATTAGATGGTATCCAAAAGGCAGCGGTTCTTCTGATTGCATTAGGACCGGATATGTCATCACAGATATTTAAACATCTTCACGATGATGAGATTGAACAGCTTACACTTGAGATAGCCAATACGAATAGTGTATCGCCCGGAACCAAAGAGGAAGTTCTAAATGAATTTTACGAGGTATGTCTTGCACAGCAGTATATCGCAGAGGGCGGTATCGGCTATGCTAAGGATCTTCTTGAAAAATCACTTGGTGCCGACAAGGCAAAAGAGGTTATCGGAAAGCTCACAGCAAGCCTTCAGGTACGTCCTTTCGAGTTTGTGAGAAAGACAGATCCTGCACAGCTGCTTAACTTTATACAGGATGAGCACCCACAGACGATTGCACTCATCTTATCGTATCTGTCACCGGCGCAGTCGTCTATGGTTATCTCGGCTCTTCCGCCTGAAAAGCAGGCAGATGTAGCCAAGAGAATTGCCCAGATGGACAGAACATCACCGGATGTTATCAAGGAGGTTGAGGGCGTATTAGAGCGCAAGCTTGCTTCGCTTGTCAATCAGGATTACACCATTGTCGGTGGTGTCGATGCTATCGTCGATATCCTCAATGCAGTTGACAGAGGAACAGAGAAGCATATTGTTGAGACTCTTGAAGTTGAAGATCCGGAGCTCGCAGACGAGATCAGAAAGAAGATGTTCGTATTCGAGGATATTCTTTCACTCGACGACAGAGCTATACAGAGAGTGCTGCGTGATATTGAGAACAATGATATCGCTGTTGCGCTTAAGAATGCCAATGAAGAGGTTCAGAATGTTATCTTCAGGAACCTTTCAAAGCGTCTTGCTGCTATGATAAAAGAGGATATGGACTTTATGGGACCTGTTCGTCTCAAGGATGTTGAGGAGGCACAGCAGAAGATTGTTAACAACATTAGAAAGCTTGAAGATGCCGGTGAGATTGTAATTGCAAGAGGCGGAGGTGACGAGATAGTTGTCTAATCTGCTGAAGTATAACAGTATAGTCATAAAGGATTCCAATAATTATATTATTGATTCCAACCAAAAGGTAATCGACAAGATAAATAGTATCAAAAAAAACATAATTGCCACGAATGTCATGAACCCTAATCCCCCGGATGCGGATGGTTTTGTGAGTGGTCTGAGCGCACAGGTTGTTGAGGAGCTTACGGATGAAGACGAGAACGCAGCAACACAGGAGGACTTGACACTACAGACACAGGAGATTCTTGACAATGCAAGACGTGAAGGTGAGGAGATAGTCGCTCAGGCACATCGTGAAGCTGAACAGTTCATAGAAGTCATGAAGAATGAAGGATATGACCAAGGTCTGAAGGCGGGTGCTGAGGAGGTTGAGAACCGGAAAAGACAGCTAGAGGAAGAATACAAGCTGAAAAAAGAGGAGCTTGATAAAGAATATCAGGCAAAGGTTGCTGATATAGAACCTAAGCTGGTTGACACTTTTATCAATGTTTTTTCCAATGTAACTCATACTATTGCTGAAGACAAAAAAGATATGATAATATATCTTATAAATTCTGTTATGAATAATGTAGATACATGTAAAGAATTTGTCATACATGTGTCCCCCGATGATTACAGATTTACAATCAATAATCAGAATCTGATAACAGGGGCATTATCCAATGAGGTACATATTGAAATATCGGAGGATTCAACACTTAGCAGAAATGAATGTCTTATTGAGACAGATTCGGGTGTGTTTGACTGCAGCCTTGATGTTCAGCTTAGTAATCTTATCAAGGATATTAAGCTGCTTAGCTGTATGAACCGGTAAATTATAAAATAAAATGTTATTTTCATCCGATAGGGGAGAAGAATTGTGCTTGCAGATATCGATTATGAAAAATATACAAAGCTGATAGATAAAACCTATTATAAGAAGCTGGGAAGAGTTTCTAAGGTAGTAGGTCTTAGCATTGAATCTGTCGGTCCGGATGCACGACTTAATGATTTATGCAAGATTATGCCAAGGGATAATCCGGACAGAGTCATATATGCAGAGGTTGTAGGCTTTAAGGACAACAGAATACTTCTTATGCCATTTGAGGCGGTGGATGGAATTGCACCGGGCTGTATTGTTGAAAATACAGGCAAGCCTCTGATGATAAAGGTTGGACCTGAACTTCTGGGCAAATCACTTGATGGCCTTGGAAATCCG
>CAUCXT010000118.1 GCA_958446835.1 uncultured Eubacterium sp. | reverse complement strand
AAGAAATAAAAAAGAGCGGAACTATGGGATTCATAGAGTTTCCGAGACCGCTCTACTAAATCATGGAGGTGTTGTATGGATACGGTTGTATTTAACAAAGAGGATTTTAAGAAGTCCGTTCTAGACAATGTCAAGAATATCTACAGAAAGAATATCGATGAGGCTACCAAGCAGCAGGTATTTCAGGCTGTAGCGTATGCCGTTAAGGATATGATTATTGACAGATGGATTGCGACACAGAAGGAATATGAGAAGCAGGATGTTAAGACTGTGTATTATATGTCCATGGAGTTCCTTATGGGACGTGCACTCGGTAATAATATGATTAATCTGTGCTGCTATAAGGAGGTCAAGGAGGTTCTTGACGAGCTCGGTTTCGATATCAATGTTATCGAGGATCAGGAGCCGGACGCTGCTCTTGGAAACGGAGGTCTTGGAAGACTTGCAGCATGTTTCCTTGATTCACTTTCCACACTCGGCTATCCTGCTTATGGCTGCGGTATCAGATATAAGTATGGAATGTTTAAGCAGGAGATTAAGAATGGATACCAGATTGAGGTTCCGGATGACTGGCTTAAGGATGGCAACCCATTTGAGGTTAAGCGTTCAGAGTACGCTGTAGAGGTTAAGTTTGGCGGATATGTAAGATGCTACAGGGGAGAGGACGGAAGAGACCATTTCGTTCAGGAAAACTATCAGTGTGTCAATGCAGTTCCGTATGACCTTCCTATCGTCGGCTATGGCAACAATGTTGTGAATACACTCAGAATATGGGATGCAGAGCCTATCCAGCACTTCAATCTTGACTTCTTTGACAAGGGAGATTACCAGAAGGCTACAGAGCAGGAGAATCTTGCAAAGAACATCGTTGAGGTTCTCTACCCTAATGACAATCATTATGCAGGTAAGGAGTTAAGACTTAAGCAGCAGTACTTCTTCATTTCCGCGAGTGTCCAGAGAGCGGTAGCGAAGTTCAAGGAGAAGCACAGCGACATCCACCAGTTCCCTGAGAAGGTATGCTTCCAGCTCAATGATACACATCCTACAGTAGCTGTCGCAGAGCTTATGAGAATACTTCTTGATGATGAAGGTCTTGAGTGGGATGAGGCATGGGATATCACAACTAAGACATGTGCTTACACTAACCATACAATAATGGCTGAGGCGCTTGAGAAGTGGCCTATAGAGCTGTTCTCAAGACTTCTTCCTAGAATTTACCAGATTGTTGAGGAGATTAACAGACGTTTTGTCGAGAAGATTAAGACAATGTATCCGGGCAATCAGGAGAAGATACGCAAGATGGCAATTGTATATGACGGACAGGTCAAGATGGCTCATCTTGCAATCGCAGCAGGATTTTCTGTAAATGGTGTTGCCAAGCTTCACACAGAGATTCTTGAGAAGCAGGAGCTTAAGGATTTCTATGAGATGATGCCTGAGAAGTTCAACAATAAGACAAATGGTATCACACAGAGACGTTTCCTCCTTCACGGCAATCCACTTCTTGCGGAATGGGTTACCAAGAAGATTGGCGATGACTGGATTACAGACCTTCCACAGATAAGCAAGCTCAAGGTGTACGCTGATGACGAGCTGAGCCAGAGCGAATTTATGCAGATTAAGTACCGCAACAAGATTCGTCTTGCTGAGTACATAAAGGAGCACAATGGAATTGATGTAGACCCACGTTCGATATTTGATGTTCAGGTAAAGAGACTTCATGAGTATAAGAGACAGCTCCTCAACATACTTCATGTTATGTATCTTTACAATCAGATAAAGGAGCATCCGGAGATGGATTTCTATCCTAGAACATTTATTTTCGGTGCGAAGGCAGCAGCGGGCTACAAGAGAGCCAAGGCTACGATCAAGCTCATCAACAATGTTGCTGATGTTATCAACAATGATAAGTCAATCGATGGAAAGATTAAGGTTGTATTTATAGAGAACTACCGTGTATCCAACGCAGAGATTATCTTTGCGGCAGCGGATGTGAGTGAGCAGATTTCGACAGCTTCTAAGGAGGCTTCCGGTACAGGTAACATGAAGTTCATGCTAAATGGTGCAATTACACTCGGAACCATGGATGGTGCGAATGTTGAGATTGTGAATGAGGTTGGCGCAGACAATGCAGTTATATTCGGACTTACGGCAGATGAGGTTATCCGCTATGAGAACGAGGGCGGGTACAATCCTATGGATATCTTCAACAATGACCAGGATATCAGACAGGTGCTCATGCAGCTCATCAATGGCTTCTACTCACCGGAGGACCCTGAGATGTTCCGTGAGATTTATGACTCACTTCTCCACGCACAGGGAGGCAACCGCGCGGATGTATACTTCATATTGAAGGATTTCCGTTCATACGCAGATGCACAGAAGAAGATTGAGGAGAAGTATCGCGACACGAAGGGCTGGGCACGCTCTGCAATGCTCAACACTGCATGCAGCGGCAAGTTCACATCCGACAGAACAATTGAGGAATATGTGCGCGATATATGGCACCTTAATAAAGTTAAGGTTGAGCTTACAGATGAAGATTGCAGATAATAAGCAATAAAATAACACCCTCTGCATAAAATATGTGCAGGGGGTGTTTTTTTGTATGAAAAGGCAAATTAAATTCGTATTATACTGCACAGTGGCAGTTTTTTTTATACCGTTTATTATTACACTGATATTGAGCGGTGTCGGACTGGAAAAGGATAAAATAGGACTTGCCTTAGCTTCTAAGCTAACCGGAAACAATGAAAAGAGCTCAGTAGTGGTAAATTATAGTATAGGCAGCGAGGATATGGACATGGAGGAGTATATCGTCGGAATGCTGGCACCGGCTTATGACTATTGCAATAATCCTGAATTTTTAAAAACAATGGCGGTTATGTGCCGTACATACATGACGTATTGCAATGAAAATAACAAAAAAAGCGACGAGGTGTTTTATAGCGATTTGCAGCTGAAAGAGCGCTGGGGAGAGGCATGGAGCGAGAAAAAGGCAGCGATGCTTGTGGCAGCACAGCAGACAAAGGGTGTTGTGATAACCTGTGATGGAAACACAATTTATCCATACAGTCATGAATTGACCAGCGGATACACGAGAAACCTAAGGGAAAATTGTAAATATCTGTGTGAAGTAGAACAGACCTATGACAGCACGGATGAGGGATATATAAGCATTTGCGATTATACAGAAAAGGAATTTGCCACAATTATGCGAAAAAACTTGGATGATTTATATTTTGATGATAGATATCCGGCACGGCAGCTACAGATAGTCGAAAAGACTACGGGAGGATACGTTGTGCTTATTCAGGTTGGAAATATTGTGATTGATGGGGATACATTTGCCGGGATATTGGAGCTTGCGTCACCTTCATTTACGTTTGAAGAGACTGTTG
>CAUCXT010000117.1 GCA_958446835.1 uncultured Eubacterium sp. | reverse complement strand
TCCGAAATCACACCTTTTATCATATTAACACGTTCTTCTGCAGAAAACAATGGAACTTTTGAACTGTTTACTAATACCCCGACAATCAATTTATCAAAAAGCTTTGATGAACGGCTTATTATGTCCATATGTCCAAGTGTAACCGGGTCAAAGCTTCCCGGATATACTGCAATTCTCATAGTAATTAATCAGGCTCATGCCTGTACTCCTTTATAGTATTGTATAATCACATGCCATTAAAATTCTTATTATTTAATTTTCCTAATAAAAACATGCATATTATTTTTATATTTTTTTACTTTATAAGCTTCAAATCCCAATTTGTCAAGGTAATCAAAGCTTGTCTCATTCGATGCTTCAACAATAATGGTTGAATAGTCATCAATCAGTGAGGAATCGGCAAGATATGTCAGAACCTCCTTCTCATATTCATGATTATATGGCGGATCCATAAATATTATGTCAAAAACTGCTTTACCCTCCAGCCTTTTTAAGGCAGTAACCGCATCAGTCTCCATCATTACAGCATCATCGGAGAGTCTGGTAAAATTGAGGTTATCGCGTATACAGGCAGCGGCGGCTTTGCTGTTTTCAACAAGGTATGCCTTTTTTGCCCCGCGGCTGAGCGCTTCTATGGCTATTGCCCCGCTCCCCGAAAACAAGTCAAGGAACATACTTCCCGGAACATCATTTTGAATTACGTTGAAAAGCGTCTCCTTAGTCCTGTCCTGCGTAGGACGTGTTGCCAATCCTTCTATTGTCTTAAGAGGCATGCTTCTTCTTGTGCCTGCAATTACTCTCATATAAATTCCTCCATTATTAAATATTACAATATCAATATTATGCAACGTATATCCAAGGAATATATCTAGTAATATATCTTGGCCTCCTGAAGCATCTTAAAATCAAATCCGTTTATCTCGAATATATTTACACAGCAATTCTTCTGAAAAACGCCATCCCACATATTTTTTATTTCGAGGTGATTGAGATAAATCATTATGGATTTATTAAGTGCCCCATGTGCTGTAATAAGCACTGTGGCATCAGGTTCCTTTACAGAAAGCGGTACAATGACGCTGTCTATAAAATCCCGTGAACGGGCACATAGCTGTGCGTATGTCTCACCGCCCTGTGCAGGTATATATTTTTCGGGGGCATCGAAGAAATAATGGAAATCCTCAGTTATAAGTTCAGAACTTACTCCTTCGTTCACTCCGAAACATATCTCTTTTAACCTGTCATCGGTCACGATTTTCACAGGTCTGTCCATTCTGATAAGCTCAGCAGTCTTATATGCTCTCTTAAGTGGACTTGAGAAGATATAATCAAAATGTACATCCTTTAATGCTTCACCTGTTATGCGTGCCAGCTCAATTCCGTACTCATTGAGCTGCGTGTCACTCTGCCCCTGAAGTCTTTTTTCCTTATTCCAGTCGGTTTCACCATGTCTTATAATATATAGTTTCATAATTATCCTTATTGTTTATTTTGGTATGTTCCACAGTACATATTGGAAAAAACTTTTTCTGTGACTGTGCTTCATGCTTCCCATGCAATGTTCATTATAACATTACATCATTCTGTGAAAAAGCTTTTTTTAATGTATTCTGCAAATTGTTTTCAATTATATAATCTGCACAGTCCTTCGCTTTCTTAAGCATATCTGCGTCGGTGTATATATCTGCAAGTTTAAATGACATATCACCGCTCTGCCTGATTCCGAAGAAATCCCCCGGACCGCGAAGCTTTAAATCCTGTTCAGCAATGTAAAAGCCGTCATTGGATTTGCCTATGATATCAAGGCGTTGCTTTGACTCCTCCTTTTTTGAGGTGCTCACAAATATACAGTAGGACTGTGCATTTCCTCTTCCTACTCTTCCGCGAAGCTGGTGAAGCTGTGCAAGACCGAATTTTTCTGCATTCTCAATGAGCATCACCGTGGCATTCGGAACATTTATACCGACCTCAATTACGGTTGTGGAAACCAACACTTGTATTTCGCCCTTAGCGAACCTTCCCATAATATCATTTTTGGTATCGGGAGCCATCTGGCCGTGAAGTCCCTCCACTGTGAGTCCCGGAAGATTTTTTCTCAATTCTACTGTGTAGTCCGTTACATTCTCACTTTCACTTATTTCGTTATCTTCAACCATCGGGCATATCACATAAGCCTGATGACCGAGCGCTGCCTGATTCATTATAAATCTATACGCATTCGGGCGGTACTCTTCACCGACAACTGCATTTTTTATCGGAAGTCTACCCACAGGCATGGCATTTATTATGGATATGTCAAGGTCCCCATATAAAATAATCGCAAGAGTACGTGGAATCGGTGTTGCACTCATGACACATACATGCGGATGACCGCCTTTTCTGGCAAGCCCGCCTCGTTGGTTCACTCCAAAACGATGCTGTTCATCCGTCACAACAAATCCAAGATTGCTGTATTCCACCTTTTCCTGAATCAAGGCATTAGTACCTATAATGATATCAGCTGTTCCGTCTTTTATCTGTTCATGCGCTTTTTTCTTCTGTGAAGCGGTCATCGAGCCAACAAGTAAAACCGGTGTAACCGGAAATTCATGTTTTTTCAATAATTCACATACCGTATCATAATGCTGCTTTGCCAGAACTTCCGTAGGAGCCATGAGAGCACCCTGATAGCCGGCTTCAACAGCGTTTAGGAGAGCCAATACAGCGATGATTGTTTTTCCTGAGCCTACATCACCCTGAATAAGCCTGTTCATGACATGATTTCCCGACATATCGGCAACCATTTCGTCATACGCCTTTCTTTGAGGTTCCGTCAATTGGTAAGGCAGTTCGGATATGAGCCTTGCCGCATAGCTTCCCTCATGTATCACACATTCGTTCTCAAGATACGTCCTCTGGGATTTCAGATTTTCGAGCTTCATCATGAATCCGAAGAATTCATCAAATGCAAGCCGTTTTCTTGATTCCTGCATTTCATTGATTCCGCGCGGAAAATGTATGTATTTTATCGCCTCATACAGTGGCTTTAATTCATAGCGTTCTATAAGCTCCTTGGGAAGATATTCTATCTCTTCAGGATTGTTCTGCATGGCAAAGTACTGCGTGACTGCTTTTATCACCATGTTGTTGGTAAGTCCCTTTACCAGAGGATAGATTGGCTGGATATAGTGAAGCTTCTGCTCATATTCTGCCGCAGTGTATAATTTAGGCTGTTCCATGGAGACTAAGCTTCCTCTGCGAACCACTCTGCCGCGCACCATATAGCGGTAGCCTCTTCTCAATGCACCCTTCATAAAGGGCATATTAAACCATGTCAGCTTGATACGTTCATTCTGTTCGTCAACGGCAAATACGGTAGTTATATTAAGTTTTTTTATCGGCTTTACTTCTACATCAGATGCGATGCTTAGATATA
>CAUCXT010000116.1 GCA_958446835.1 uncultured Eubacterium sp. | reverse complement strand
GTTTCTCAAAACACAGATAAGGAGGTGTGGTTACAGCAATGGGAACAGGAGATGTAAGCATAACAGAGATTCGACAGCCGGAAGAGTTACTGGCATTCATCAAGGAAAATGATATTTCCATAGTCATGACGCATAAAGAGGCAGAGATGCTTCTTGGCTATATGGAAGGGCATGATTATGTGGTGGGTTTTGCAGAGGGAAGGCTGTATCGTGGAGATTTGGATGATGTGCCCGGAGAGATTGTCTGGGATGATGATTTTTCCGTGGATGATTTGATTGATACGGTTTGTGAATGGAATTATGAGCTGATTCTTGATATGGATGCAGAGAGGCAGAACCCGAAGGATATGGTGGACTTTTCCAATAAGCAGAGCAAGTATGAAAGTCTGAAGCAGGAGGAAGCCATACTGGATAAGTTATTCGACCAGACAAAGTACCGAGCCGGAATTGAGAAGCTGGCAGAGGAACTGGCAAATCATTTTATTCAGAATCTTAACCAGAAGGGATTAGACAATTCAGTCAAAGAACTGGTATCTGATATTAGGCAACCTAATGTAGTTGGAAGAGGAAGGTGATCATATGTCGGAGAGCGGATTAAGTTTAACAAAGAAGTTTCGCCTTAGTTCAAGGGAAGCAAAGCTCTTGGAGGAGAAAGCGAAGCAGGCGGGTATGACAGAGTCGCAGTATCTTCGGCTTATGATTTCCCAGAAACCGAATGACTATCCGGAGGTCCGGCAGCTTCTTCGTGATTTAATCAATGAGGTAAACCGGATAGGTGTCAATATCAACCAGATTACCCACAACCACAATGCAGAGCTTTATTCCAAGGATGATAAGGAGAGGCTTATTGCCTATATGCGTAAGCTGAATGTTGCTGTGGCAAAGGTGGTGGATATCGTTGGCAATCAGTAAGATTCTTTATATGAAGGACTGCGGCAACCATTTTCACGGCAAGCACTTAAAACAGTCTTTGGATTATGTAATGAATCCGGAGAAGACGCAGAACGGCAGGCTGATTGGCGGGATGAACTGTCAGCCGGATACAGCCTTCAGACAGATGATGGATACCAAGAAAGCATTTGGCAAGGTGGATAAGCGTCAGGGCTATCATCTTATCATTTCCTTTAAGGAAGGTGAGGTCAGTCCTGATACCGCCTATGAGATAACGCAGAGGTTTGTGAAGGAATATCTGGGCAGGCAGTATGAAGCAGTTTATTGTGTTCACGATAATACGGATCATATTCATGCTCACATTATATTCAATAGTGTCAGCTTTGTGGATGGCAGAAAGTACCGGTATGAGAAGGGTGACTGGGAGCGGGATATTCAGCCCATAACCAACCGCTTGTGTGAAGAGTACGGACTATCCACCATTGATATAGGTTCAAAGGATGAAGAGCGGGACCGATACAGGGAGCACAATGATTACCGGGATGGCAGATTTGTCTGGGGTAAGATGATTGCGAGGGATCTGGATGCCTGTATATTACAGGCTGGCTCCTTTGAGGAGTTTATGGAACTGCTTCGGGATAAGGGATATGAAATCAAGCAGGGAAAACATCTTGCTGTGAAGCCGCCAGGAATGGGCAGGTACAGAAGATGCAGAGCCTTGGGAGATGATTATACCGAGGAGAGAATACGACAGAGGATTGCGGAGGAAGATATATCTTTTTACCGGTCGAATAAGGAGTTTAAGCCGGAGATTGTAAAGTGTTATGTCAGAAGGTATAAGAGAGCAAGACTGACCGGATTGCAGAAACGCTACTATGCAAAACTGTACCGGATTGGGAAACTGAAGAAGCGTCCTTACTCACAGGTATGGAAGTATAAGGATGATATAAAGAAGATGGAAAAGCTTCAGCAGCAGTATCTTTTTCTCGTCCGGCATGATGTACACAGTGTAGAGGAGCTTGCATCGGCAATGATGAATCTGACGGATAAAAGAAAAGAAGCCTCTGCGGACAAAAGCCGGGTGTACCGGGCAAAGCAGAGGTGCAAAAGTCTGTTTGATATTGCAGAGCAGATGGATTCGTTAGAAGGTGCGGAAAAGAGTTTTCAGAATGGGGATAACTTCTTTTCGGAAGAACACGCACAGTGGACAGAGCTGTCAAAGCAGCTTTTGGATGAAGGATATTCCTATGAGGAGATTAAGAAGCTTCGGGCGTACTATAAGGAACAGATTGCTTATGTGACTGCGAGGGAACGGGCATCTGCAAAAGAGCTTAATCTGGCGAAGACAATCTGGAGAGATATGGTAAGCGATGATACGAGCCTTTCCGAAGATAAGGAAAGAATCCCTGAAAAAACCGAAGAGAGAACGAATATTAAGCAGCCTAACAGATAGGCTGTATTTTTTTGGAGGTATTTATGGAACGAAGTTTAGAAGATTCAATTAAGAATAAGACCTATATTGATAATCTGCGAAGTGCGGCAAAGTACAGCAAGGAGGTAATCGACCTTGTGGAAGCGGATATTGAATATGGTCTGACAATGGAACAGACGAAGCTCTACTTAAAGAGGGAGATCAAATTTCCTCAGATGAAGCTTTTGTCCCAGTGCCTTAGAAAAGGGGCAGATGAAGCCTTTATTGAACTGCTTACCAAATATGATATGAGCGGCTATCAGATACAGGTTGCGATTGAATTTATGGAGAAGGGTATCTCCATGGAGAATATCGAAACCGTAATTGCCAAAGGAGAAAATCCGCTGGCGATGCGTAAATCGTTTCAGACGATGCTTGATAAGGTAAAACAGATTCAGGCAAATGCTGATGTGTCACCGGATTATGTCAAAGGTCTTGTAAAGCAGATTGAGGAGGCGGTTGCGAAAATCCAGTTTCAGGAGGAGCGTTACGATGAACTGAATAAAAAGCTCAAGGTATTTGAGAATTCCAAGAAGGATGAGGAGGTTCATAAAGGGCTTGTAAAGAAGCTGGAGGATACGGAAGCAGAGTTAAGCGGTCAGCAGGACCAGTTAAACAGAGCGAATGCTACGATAGCAAGACTTCGTGAGCAGATAGATGAAAAAGAGAAGGAGATGGAGAAGATGCAGAACCAAATTGATACCTTGGAAGATAAGCTGCTTGAGAAAGCAGCAGGTGCGACAGTAAAGCAGGAAACCCCGGAGAAACCGGAGGAAAGTAAGGAGCCTTTAGGTAATCAGACTGTATTTGATGAAAAGCCGGTTGCAGAAAGACCTTATCAGATTCCTGTGTTTTACCAGTTGCCTGTGGTAGATGCAAATGGCAGGGTGATTCAGCATGTGCAGGTTGAAAGAACTGTCAGAAAGGCAAATGCGGGTGCGTTTACCGGGCTGCTTGGTAAGCTTGGATTTATGAAAAAGTCCCGACAGGATATTGTGAAACTGTTAGCCAGTGGTGATCTGGTTCCAGCACAGCTTGTGCAGATTAGAAGTGCCATTGAAAAGGGACT
>CAUCXT010000115.1 GCA_958446835.1 uncultured Eubacterium sp. | reverse complement strand
CAGGTGAAGCAAACTGGGCTGCACAGACATGGGAAGAGCCTTCTATTCAGGTTCAGGAAGGTGCACAGCCGCCATACTTAGAGCCGATCGTGATCAAGGCTACCGACGATACTGAGCCGTTTGTTCGTTTACAGAGTGGTGAAAATTTGATGTCCAGAATTTATGCAGTAACAAATGAGTGTGAAGATACAGCAGCTGTAGCAAGACTTCTTGACTATATGTGTTCACCAGAGTATGTAGAGTTAACAGAACATGGTGTAGAGGGCGTGAACTTTACACGTACAGAGGATGGCGATTATCAGCAGTTATCAGGTGACGACATTGACAATTCTATTATGAGCTTGATGTATGGTGCATTGTGGAGTTCTAATGTGCTTCCGCGTATGGATTTGAACAAGGATATGTCTACTGAGCTTGTAGCAGGAATCCAGCTTGGAAAGGATGCGGGAATCCCAGAGGGCTATCAGGCAAAGGCTGACTTTGCAGACTGGGTATTCACTCAGAACATGGAAAATACAGTAAACTATTCTCCACTGACAATGTTAGCAGTTGCTACTCAGGAAGAAACAAAGCGTACTAGCGAGATTCTTACCGATTTGGATACATATTCACAGGAGCTTTTGACAAAGTTAATCCTTGGACAGAAGAGTCTGGATGATTGGGATTCCTACATGGACGATTTAAAGCGTCTTGGTCTGGATGAGCTTATTGAAATTTATCAGGGTCGTTATGACAGAACAAAGAGATGATCAATATTCTGTTTAAAAACAAGTAAGATCAACTCAGAATGCTGAAAAACGATTGAGGATTAATTGACAATTTGATAAAAACAAGGCCGCTGCGAACAAAAGCGTTTGTCAGCGGCCTTTTGTAAAAGGCTGGTGTGCGTATGAAAACAAAAATGAAACGAAAATATACGGCGGTTGAAAAAAGAGAAAACCGCCAGCTGTATCTGCTGATGCTTCCAGTATTTATTCTGATCGCAGTGTTTTGCTATGCGCCAATGTTCGGTATCGTGATTGCATTTCAGGATTATTGGCCAGGTGATCCATTTTTTGGCGATGGTGCCATGTGGGTAGGATTGGATAACTTTAAGCGTTTTGTTCAAGGTGAGTATTTTGGTCGATTGATTAAAAATACGCTCGTGTTAAGTGGTTTGAACTTGATTTTTGGTTTTACAATGCCTATTATTTTTGCACTTCTTTTGGATCAGATCAAGCATTTGAGATTCAAAAAATTTTGTCAAACGGCTAGCTACATGCCGTATTTTATTTCAACAGTAGTTGTTGCAGGTATGGTAATTTCCTTTATTGACGTGAATGGACTTATTACAAAACTGCTTACGATTGTGGGACTGCCAAATATTAACTGGAGACAGGAACCATCAGCATTCCCTACAATTTATACTTTCACAAATGTGTGGAAGCTGTTCGGCTTTAATAGTATTTTGTACATGTCTACAATTTCATCCATTGATCAGGGTCTTTACGAGGCTGCGAAGATTGATGGTGCCAATCGTTGGCAGCAGTGTTGGCATGTTACATTGTCTGGAATTAAGCCAATCATTGCGATTAACCTGATTATGCAGGTAGGAAGCATTCTTTCTACAAACAGTGATCTGATTTTGCTTTTGTATACACCGGCAACTTACGATGTAGCAGATGTTATCGGTACGTATACATACCGTATGGGTATTTTAAATGGTGAATATAGCTTTACGACAGCTGCTGGTCTTTTTATGTCTGTGATTGGATTTGCACTGACCTATATATGTAACAAGATCAGTAATAAGCTGACAGGCTTCGGTCTGTGGTAAGGAGGTCAGAGATGTCAAAGAGAAATCCGAATAAGATTAAAGAAGGCAAAACGATATATACCGTGCTTGTCTATGTGGCAGTTGCATTCCTTTGTTTTCTGGCTGTATATCCGATGTATTATGTTTTGATTATGTCGCTTAGTTCACCAGAAAATGCCGCACAGATGAATGTTTATGTAATTCCTAAGGGCTTTTGTGTAGATGCATATAAGGTTTTGGTACAGGACCCGGAGATGTGGAGAGCATATTTAAATACAATTATATATGTAATTCCGACTACGATCTTGATGCTAACAACGTGTGTACTAGTTGCATATCCGCTGACTTATAAGCGTCTGATGGGAAGAAAATTTGTTAACATGTTTTTGCTGATTCCTATGTACTTCGGCGGCGGTATGATTCCAACCTTCTTATTAATAAATAAGTTAGGCTTGTATGACAATCCGCTTTCACAGATTCTTCCGGTTTGCTTTTCCATATGGAACATCATTCTGGTAAAGGCATTTTTTAGCAGCATTCCAGAGAGTCTTCGTGAAGCTGCAAAGATCGATGGTGCTAATGTATATCAGATTTTGCTTAAGGTATACCTGCCATTATCAAAGCCAATATTAGCCGTAATCGCTGTATATACAATTGTTGGTGTATGGAACAGCTGGTTCAACGCTATGGTATACCTGCCACATACTAAGTGGCAGCCGCTTCAGCTGTATTTGCGCCGTGTATTAATTGAGAATACAAAGCAGATTACAGAGGTATTAAGTCCGTCAGCTGCACAGGAGCTGGCGAGAAAACAGATGAGCAATGCACAGTTAAAATATGCTATGATCATATTTACAACACTGCCAGTATTGTTCACTTATCCATTCTTCCAGAAATATTTTGTAAAGGGTGTCATGCTTGGCTCCTTAAAAGAGTAAGAGGAATGCCGGCACGCTTCATATATGTTGTGTGTCGGCATTTTTGTATTATAAAGATAAAAACGCGCAGAGCGCAGAAAAGAGGAAACAATGGAGCTGATTCATTATTATGAGGATCTAAATACGCTGCACGTGGGAACAGAGAAGCCACGCTGCTACTACATTCCGAAAAAGACAGATGGAACAGATTCATACCGTTTGTTGAGCGGCAATGACTGGCGCTTCTTTTATTATCCAAATCCGCAGAGCGTGGATGAAAAGTTCGTTCTTAAAGATTATGAAAACCCAGAGTATGTGATGATGGAGGTACCATCCTGCTGGCAGTCAAAGGGCTATGACTATAAGCATTATTCGGGTGGTGCATTTGTCATACCATATGATCCACCGTATGTGCCGGATGAGAATCCATGTGGTGCTTATTATAAGGATTTTGATGTATCTAATGAGGAATTAGAAAAAGACTTGTATTTGTACTTTGAGGGAGTAGAGGCAGGATTTTACGTATGGGTGAATGGTCAGTTTGTTGGCTACAGCCAGGTGTCACACAGTCCTAGCGAGTTTGACATTACTCGCTTTGCCAAAGCAGGAAAGAACCGCTTGGCAGTACTTGTATTAAAGTGGACAGATGGAACCTATCTTGAGGCTCAGGATAAGTACCGCTATAATGGAATTTTCCGCGATGTTACTCTGCTTGCTCGTCCAAAGAGTGCAGTAGTGGATTACACTGTGCGCACTACTTTGT
>CAUCXT010000114.1 GCA_958446835.1 uncultured Eubacterium sp. | reverse complement strand
GAAGCTTGAGTATCAGGGTGTCCCTGTGACGGATGAGCAGATGTTCACATTATGCCTCAACAACTACCGTGCCAGCGGTGCAGGGGAGTACCCGATGTATAAGGAGTGTACAATAGCTAAGGAAATTAACATTGAGATGGTTGAGCTTCTTATGGAGTACTTTAGAATGAACCCTATCATTGAAGTTTAAAAAAATATAAAAAAGATATTGACAAATTGCTGGTAAAATATTATTATAATCAAGTGTGCCGCACAGTGAGGTTATAAGCTTGTCCGAAAGGACACACCACAACTGGCGAGTAATTATATAGGAGGAACACTAATGTACGCAATTATTGCAACAGGTGGAAAGCAGTACAAGGTATCTGAGGGCGATGTAATCAAGGTTGAGAAGCTTGGCAACGCAGTTGGCGAGACAGTTACATTTGACCAGGTACTCTTAGTAAATGATGCTGATGTTAAGGTTGGTAATCCAACAGTTGCCGGCGCTACAGTTACAGCAAGTGTTGTTGCTGAGGGCAAGGACAGAAAGGTTATCGTTTACAAGTACAAGAGAAAGACCGGATATCACAAGAAGAACGGTCACAGACAGTTATTCACTAAGGTTAAGATTGAGAAGATCAACGCTTAATTAGGATTATCCGATGACTAAGATAACAGTCTATAAGAATAATACAGGCGATATTACAGGCTTTCGTTGTGAGGACCATGCGGGCTTTGCAAGGGCAGGTAAGGACATAGTCTGTGCAGCGGTTTCGGCACTGGTGTTTAACACCATCAATTCCATTGAACAGCTTACCGAGGATGATTTCTCCGGTACGCAGGATGAGAAGAATGCCGTAATTACATTTTCGTTGGAGCCGGGCTACGGCAGGGATTCACAGCTTTTGCTAAATTCCTTCGTGTTAGGCATTACCAACATTAGAAATGAGAATAAGAAGTATATATCCATTACATTCGAGGAGGTGTAAGCATGTTAAGAATGAACCTTCAGTTTTTCGCTCATAAAAAGGGTGTTGGTTCTACAAAGAACGGAAGAGATTCCGAGTCTAAGAGATTAGGTGCTAAGAGAGCTGACGGACAGTTCGTTTTAGCCGGTAACATTCTCTACAGACAGCGTGGTACCAAGATTCATCCGGGCAACAACGTAGGCATCGGCGGTGATGACACATTATTCGCTCTTGTTGATGGTGTTGTTAAGTTTGAGAGAAAGGGCAGAGACAAAAAGCAGGTTTCTGTATACCCAGTTGAGTCAAACAACTAGTAACTTTAGGCTTCAAATCATTTTGGTTTGAAGCCTTTTTTCTTCAAAGACAGATGTTTTATTTTGCATGAAATACATCGGGCAAACGGTTATAGTTTATGCAAGACAGATACCAGAGGAAAGAGGTGCATTATATGTTCGCAGATAGAGCGACTATTTTTATTAAATCAGGTAAGGGCGGCGACGGTCATGTAAGCTTCAGACGTGAGCTTTTCGTTGCGGCGGGCGGTCCTGACGGCGGAGACGGCGGCAGAGGCGGCGACATAATATTCGAGGTTGACAGAGGACTTAATACTCTAAATGAGTTTAGACATATAAGAAAGTACGTGGCTGAGAGCGGTGCTGAGGGCGGCAAGGCATTATGCCACGGTAAGGACGGTGCTGACCTTATAATAAAGGTTCCGGAGGGCACCGTAATATACGATGACGTATCCGGCAAGGTTATCGCCGACATGAGTAACGGCAATGACCGTGAGGTCATCCTAAAGGGCGGCAGAGGCGGCAGAGGCAACAAGTGGTACGCAACACCTACCATGCAGGTTCCAAAATACGCCCAGCCGGGGCAGGAGGCAAAGGAGCTCACAGTCCGTCTTGAGCTCAAGGTGATAGCGGACGTAGGTCTTGTAGGCTTCCCTAACGTAGGTAAGTCGACATTCCTTTCGCGTGTATCCAACGCCAAGCCTAAGATTGCCAACTACCACTTCACAACACTTAACCCTAACCTTGGCGTTGTGGATCTTGAGGGAACGGACGGCTTTGTTATAGCCGATATTCCGGGACTTATCGAGGGTGCCTCAGAGGGAATCGGCTTAGGACATGAGTTCCTCCGCCATATAGAACGAACCAAGGTTATCATCCATATCGTTGACGCGGCAGGCACAGAGGGACGTGACCCTGTGGAGGATATAAAGACAATCAATGCTGAGCTTGAGGCTTATAATCCTGAGCTTTTATCACGTCCACAGATCATCGCAGCCAACAAGATCGATGCGATATACACTGGCGATGGCTCAGAGGACCCTGTACAGCGTCTCAAGGACGAATTTGAGCCACAGGGCATAGAGGTATACCCTATATCGGCTGTTACAGGAAAGGGCGTCAAGGAGCTGTTATACAAGGTCAAGAAGATGCTTGACAGCCTTGACAAGGAGCCTGTTGTATTCGAGCGCGAATACTTCCCTGAGGAGATGTACGATAAGGAAGCTTCACTCAATGTATACAAGGAGACCAACCACGTATTCGTTGTCGAGGGTGAGAAGATTGACAGAATGCTTGGCTACACGAACCTTGATGATGAGAAGGGATTCGCGTTCTTCCAGCGCTTCTTAAAGGAGAACGGCATTATCGACCAGCTCACAGCTATGGGCATAGAGGAGGGCGATACAGTGCGCCTTGGAGAGTATATGGAGTTTGATTTCTACTTCTAATCAGATGTTTATACTTGAAATTTCTTCAAAGACAGATGTTTTATGACTTTATACCTTGCGTATACCGACATGTTAATATGTTAGTTTCTGCAATATGAAGAAATTATATAATTACCAATATATTTAAAATTATTACTATTGATATAAAATATTTTAAAAGGAAAGGAACCATAGATATGATGACAACCAAGCAGCGCGCTTTTTTAAAGGGCTTAGCGATGAACATTGACCCTATTTTCCAGATTGGCAAGTCCTCCCTCACACCTGAGCTCACAGAAGCTCTCAATGAGGCTCTCAACAAGAGAGAGATAATAAAGGTCAGCGTTCTCAAGAACTGTCTTGATGACCCTAACGAGATTGCACAGATTGTAGCTGAGCGTACCCACTCAGAGATCGTACAGGTTATCGGAAAGAAGATCGTACTCTACAAGCAGGCACCGGACAAGAAGAACAGGAAGATTGAGCTTCCTAAATAATTTTACAGAATAATTTTTAACTGAATACGTTTACAACTGTATATTTTTAGTAAATCCCCGCTTATATTGTGTCAGCAATATGGATGGGGATTTACTTGCATATAATGTGAAATTATAAAAAAACTAAATATAATAAGGAGAACCTGCCGGGTTTATTATAAGCAGGCAAAGAACGAACATGTCAAAAGAAAGAAAATATCTTGAATCAGCCTCACTTGGCATGGCTATTATGGACGCCATACCGGTGCTGTTATTTTGCGGAACCATATTTTTTATCGGTTCAATTTTTAACTCCGTACTGTTCATGGTCGGAGCAGTACTATGTATAGCCGCAGGAGCCGGAAAGGTCATCTGGAAGCTGATACTTGCAACAGCCC
>CAUCXT010000113.1 GCA_958446835.1 uncultured Eubacterium sp. | reverse complement strand
TTCCATTGTTTTCTGCAGAAGAACGTGTTAATATGATAAAAGGTGTGATTTCGGAATACCCTAATGTGGAGGTACGTTCTTTTGACGGTCTGTTGGTTGAATTTGCAAGATTATGTAAAGCAACCGCTGTAGTACGAGGTCTTAGAGCTGTAACTGATTTTGAATATGAATTGCAGATGTCACAGACAAACCACATTATTGCACCTGATATAGATACAATATTCCTGACAACGAATCTCAACTATGCATATCTAAGCTCAAGTGTAGTTAAGGAAGTTGCAAGATACGGCGGAGATATCTCCAAGTTCGTTGCACCAGAAGTTCGCAGACAGGTTTTAGAAAAATATAACAGATAGTATCAATTGGAGGATTAACATGAACAAGATTGAAGAGATGATTGAAGCAATTGAAGAATATATTGAAAACTGTAAGCCTGTTCCTCTTTCAAGCAATAAGATTATCGTTGAAAAAGATGCCATTGAGGAATTGATTCGCGAGCTCAGACTCAAGACACCTGATGAGATTAAAAAATACCAGAAGATTATCAGCAATAAGGATGCCATTCTCGCCGATGCCAAGGATCAGGCAGATTCCATGCTAAACGCTGCCAAGATGCATACACAGGAGCTTGTCAATGAGCATGAGATAATGCAGCGCGCTTACAGCGAGGCAGAGGAAATAAAGGATCAGGCTTATAGTCAGGCACAGGCAATACTCGATCATGCAACAGAGGAAGCCAATCAGATGAGATACAGTGCGGTTCAGTACACAGATGATATGCTTGCCAATCTTCAGAGAATTATTGAGCACTCCATCGAGAGCAATCGTGCTAAATATGATAGCCTGTTAAGCGCCCTTGACAAGGATCTCAATGTTGTCCTTTCCAATAGAAATGAGCTTGCCGGAATAGGTACAGATGAAGAGCCGGAGCAGCCGGAAGACGATGCCGCAGCGGGATTACAGGATTCCGGTGATTATGAGGCATAGCACTGCCAAGGCTGTTATAAAGGCAATACATAGCTTGCACGTTATGTACCTTCCGATGGAAAAACACTTTCCATTCCAGAGGGACATTGTCTGAAACACGCTCGACATGCCGCCGAATGCGGTGGCAGTTAACATCAGTAATATCTTATAATTGTATGTGATATTAAGCTCAGATATTTTATCAAGGCCGGCTGTAATCTCCATCAGGGACATCAGTCCGGCTTTTGCTATGTCCGGAAGGAACTTTATGTCCGCTATCATGGCGCCCACCGTTGAGAACAGCATAACATATATGCACAGCTTAAGGCTTGCGGTGAGCGCATTCTCAACGGAGCGCGAAAAGGCTTCTGATGTCGAAAGTTCAATTATCCGGCGCTCTGTTTCTTCTCTTTCCTGAATTGATGTCCGGCTTCTGTGTCCCGTTCTGCCTTCTACATCTGCCGGACTGCTGATTTTCCTTCTTCCACGCTCATTTTTTATCCACCACAAATATCTTAAAAGGAACATCCCGACAAACGCTGAGCCCATGAGCAGACAAATCACCGTTCCGGAGAACGCTTTATCTCCAAGACAGCTCATACAGATATAGCTTATCATAAACATAGGGCTCACATTGTTACATACCGGGGCTAAAAACATAGCTGTATCATCATCAATCGTACCTGTCTCATTAAGGCAGCCGCATACATAGGCGCCCATCGGATAACCGCACAGAAACCCTATGAGAATACAGTACCCGGAAGCTGCAGGCAGATGCAGCAGCTTAGTGAGCGGTGCGAGCAGAACACCAATCGGTTTCGCACACCCGGTATATACTATAAAGTTTGAAAGCACCATAAATGGCATGAGAGTCGGAAAGAGCGTTCTGTACCACAGTGCAAGACCATAAGCTGCCCCGTTGAGTGCAGCAGTGGGCGATAACAGCAGAATAAGCATACATGACATTACACAGACTATGCGTGTAAACATTATGCTGTTGCTTTTTTTACCGGGTAGATTTGTCATTGTATCAGCCTGCTTAAGAATATACTCAGATAATATTATTCAGTTTATAATTTTTTTATCACTGCAACAGGTGTTTGCATTTTTATTTTATTGCTTTTTTCAGTAAAATGTGGCACAATAAAATGTGGCTTAGTTTGGCCACAGACGGAGGAATAAACATTATGAACAATGCATTAAAAGGATTACAGCCTGAAAAGGTTTTTATGTTTTTTGAAGAGCTTACACAGATACCTCACGGTTCACACAACACGAAGCAGATAAGCGATTTCTGTGTCGATTTTGCCAACAAAAGAGGTCTGAAAGTATATCAGGATGAATATAATAATGTGGTCATTTACAGACCGGCAAGCAAGGGTTATGAGAATGCTCCCGGTGTGATTATACAGGGGCATTTAGACATGGTATGTGAGAAGGAGAGCGGATGTAGCCATGATTTTACCAAGGATGCTCTCGATGTCTATGTTGAGGATGGATATGTTACCGCAAGAGGAACCACCCTCGGCGGTGATGACGGAATTGCCATTGCCTATGCGCTTGCCGTTCTCGACGATGACAGTATACAGGCACCCGCTATAGAGGCTGTTTTCACGGTTGATGAGGAGGTTGGGCTTGACGGTGCCAAGATGCTTGACGGCTCCGTACTCTCATCCAAGTACCTTATAAATATAGACAATGAGGAGGAGGGCGCCTTCATCGTTGGCTGTGCCGGTGGAATGCGTTCCGGCTTAAAGCTCCCTGTAAGCTATACACAGATGGATGGAAAGAACGTCAAAGTAACAATAACAGGTCTTATGGGCGGTCATTCCGGCATGGAAATCAATAAGGGCAGAGCCAATGCACACATCATACTCGGAAGGCTTCTGTTCAATCTTGACGAGGAGCTTTTCTACGGAATAAGCGCTCTCACAGGCGGAAGAATGGACAATGCCATAGCAAGGGAATGTTCCGTAACTCTCTGCATTAATCCTGATGATGAGGCACGCTTAAAGGAGTTATGTGGCATACTTGAGGCACAGCTTCGAAATGAATATTCAGGAACCGATGATGGAATAAGAATCGTAGTTGAGGACTTAGGCACAGATAACGCCAGTGTCATTGAAGAAAAGAATAAGCAGGCATTTATCTTCCTCCTCATGAATCTTCCTAACGGTGTGCAGAAGTTCAGCGGTCACATTGAGGGGCTTGTTGAGACTTCACTCAATCTTGGTATTCTTTCGATGGATGAGGAGTGCATTAACATAAGCTTCTCCGTGAGAAGCTCCGTAGGCTCCGCAAAGCAGGCTCTTGCCGATAAGCTTCGCTATATGATTGAGTTCTTCGGCGGTGAGTATGTTGAGACAGGATGCTATCCTGAGTGGGCATATCGTCCGGAATCTAAGTTCCGCGACAAGGCAGTGAAGCTCTATGAGGATATGTTCAACGAGAAGGCAAATGTATGTGTCATCCACGCAGGTCTTGAGTGTGGTCTTTTCTCCGAGAAGCTGCCTGAGCTTGATATGATATCAATAGGGCCTGATATGAAGGATATCCATACACCTGCCGAGCGCCTCAGT
>CAUCXT010000112.1 GCA_958446835.1 uncultured Eubacterium sp. | reverse complement strand
CACAACGAAGACGGCACAGACTACAGTGAAGAGGAAATTCCGGAAGAGATGCAGGATCTCGCTAACGAGTATCATGAGAAACTTATCGAATCAGTTGCTGAACTCGATGAGGATCTTATGGAGAAATACTTCGGTGGCGAAGAGCTTACAATCGACGAAATCAAGAGCACAATCAGAAAGGCTACTATTGACAACACAATGGTACCTGTAACCTGCGGTTCTTCTTACCGTAACAAGGGCGTTCAGATGCTCCTTGATGCTATCGTTGATTATATGCCTGCTCCGACAGATGTACCTGCTATCAAGGGTGTTGACCCTGAAACAGGCGATGAGGTTGAAAGACCGTCATCAGATAAAGAGCCATTCGCAGCTCTCGCATTCAAGATTGCTACTGACCCGTTTGTTGGTAAGCTCTGCTTCTTCAGAGTTTACTCCGGTACAGTTTCTGCCGGCACAACTGTTTACAACTCAGTTAAGGACACCAACGAGCGTCTCGGTCGTATCTTGCAGATGCACGCTAACGACAGAAAAGATATCGACTGCGTATACGCAGGTGACATCGCTGCTGCCGTTGGTCTTAAAAATACAACAACAGGTGATACTCTCTGTGATGAGAAGGCTCCTGTTATCCTTGAGTCTATGGAATTTCCTGATCCTGTAATTCGTGTTGCTATTGAGCCGAAGACAAAAGCAGGTCAGGAAAAGATGGGTATCGCTCTTGCAAAGCTTGCAGAAGAAGATCCTACTTTCAAGGCTTATACAGACGAAGAAACAGGCCAGACAATCATCGCAGGTATGGGTGAACTCCACCTCGAAATCATTGTTGACCGTCTTCTCCGTGAATTTAAGGTAGAAGCAAACATCGGTGCTCCACAGGTTGCATACAAGGAAACTATCCGCAAGGAAGCTTCTGTTGACGAAAAGTATGCTCGTCAGTCAGGTGGTAAGGGTCAGTACGGTCACGTTAAGATCAATATCTATCCTAACAAGGACAAGGGCTATGAGTTCGTTAACAACATTGTCGGCGGTGCTATTCCAAAGGAATACATTCCGGCTGTTGACCAGGGTATTCAGGGCGCAATGCTCAGCGGTGTTGTTGCAGGCTACAATGTAGTTGATGTTAAGGTTGAGCTTTATGATGGTTCTTATCATGAAGTCGACTCATCAGAAATGGCATTTAAGATTGCCGGTTCAATGGCATTCAAGAACGCTATGAAGAAGGCAGATCCTGTACTTCTCGAACCGATCATGAAGGTTACTGTTATCACTCCTGAGGAATACCTCGGCGATGTAATCGGCGACCTTAACTCTCGTCGTGGTATGATCCAGAGCATGGAAGCTGACAACGGCGTTCAGAGAGTTATCGCTCATGTTCCGCTTTCAGAGATGTTTGGTTACGCAACAGACATGCGTTCCAAGACTCAGGGTCGTGGTCAGTATGTTATGGAGCCTGACACATATGCAGAGGTTCCGAAGAACATTGCTGAAAAGATTATGAGTGAAAGAGCTAAAAAGGACTAATCATACCTTTTAAAGCACTTTTTTCAAAAATGTATTGATTTTTTTAGAAAAAATTGATACAATATGATTAAATCTATTGTAAATTCTTTTTACAACAATAAGGAGGAAATTTCCAATGGCAAGAGAAAAATTTGAAAGAAATAAGCCCCATGTTAACATTGGTACAATCGGCCACGTTGACCATGGTAAAACAACACTTACTGCTGCTATCACAAAGGTTCTCAACCTCGAAGGCGATGCTGATTTCGTTGATTACGCTAACATCGATAAGGCTCCTGAAGAGAGAGAGCGTGGTATCACAATTAACACAGCTCACGTTGAGTACGAAACAGAAAAGCGTCACTATGCACACGTTGACTGCCCAGGCCATGCTGACTATGTAAAGAACATGATCACAGGTGCTGCTCAGATGGACGGCGCTATCCTCGTTGTATCAGCTGCTGACGGTCCTATGCCACAGACAAGAGAGCACATCCTTCTTTCTCGTCAGGTAGGTGTACCTTACATCGTAGTATTCATGAACAAGACTGACCAGGTTGACGATCCTGAGCTTCTCGAGCTCGTAGAGATGGAGATCCGTGACCTCCTCAACGAGTATGAGTTCCCGGGCGATGATACACCAATCATCAAGGGTTCAGCTTATCTTGCTCTTACAAGCACATCTAAGGATCCTAACGCTCCTGAGTACAAGTGCATCCACGAGCTTATGGACGCTGTTGACGAGTATATTCCAACTCCTGACCGTAAGGCTGACCAGCCATTCCTTATGCCTGTTGAGGACGTATTCACAATCACAGGTCGTGGTACTGTTGCAACCGGTAGAGTTGAAAGAGGTCAGATTAAGACTGGTGAAGAAGTTGAAATCGTTGGTCTTACAGACGAAAAGAGAAAAGTTGTTGTTACAGGTCTTGAAATGTTCAGAAAGACTCTTGACTTCGCTGAAGCAGGCGACAACGTAGGTGTTCTTCTCCGTGGTGTTCAGAGAACTGAAATCCAGAGAGGTCAGGTACTTGCTAAGCCAGGTACAATTCACCCGCACACAAAGTTCCGTGGCCAGGTTTATGTTCTTACTAAGGACGAAGGTGGCCGTCATACTCCATTCTTCAACAACTATCGTCCGCAGTTCTATTTCAGAACAACTGACGTAACAGGTACAATCTCACTCCCAGAGGGCGTAGAGATGTGCATGCCTGGTGATAACGTTGAAATGGACGTTGAACTTATCACTCCTATCGCTATCGAAGTTGGTCTTCGTTTCGCTATTCGTGAAGGCGGCAGAACAGTAGGTTCAGGCGCAGTTATCGCTATTAACGAATAATTTTAACCGATTATCGTTTATTTTCTAACATTCAGAGCCGATACATTTGTATCGGCTCTTTTTGTGTTCGCATCGTGTTTGCACACGATACGATTGGTAGCCTTGCGACCGCCGCCTGTGGCGGATAAAGGGAGCAAAGCGCTGTCTGAAATAATGAGCAAAAGGCAGCACATTTATGTGCAACGCATTGCGACTATTTTTCAGACGGGAGAACTCGGTTCACTGCTACAGATAAAACTTGACTTTACGATATTTACATGCTTTGTAATTATCATAATGTATGTGCTGTTATCTGCGGGAGAACGAGGTTCTCCCTTACAGATTATACACAGCATCCATTACATCAAAACATTTTTATCAAACATAAGACTTCATCAAGTGTGCGTCACATGAGCGTCCCTACGGTTTGTTTTGTTCTTTTAATATCAAACTATCTACACGAACGGGGAACGGCGGCTCGCCATTGTCGGGTGGGAAAAACTATAGCAATGTTACGTTCGGGAAATATAGCTGTTTATATATCAAACTACCTACACGAATTGGGAACGGCGGCTCGCCATTATCGGTTGTGAAAAACTATAGCAATGTTACGCTCGGGAAATATAACTGTTTATATATCAAACTGTCTACACGAATTGGGAACGGCGGCTCGTCGTGCAACAGCAAGTTGCTTGTGAAAAATCACGCTCTGCATTATAATATACGCAAGAGGTGACGGCTATGGATACAAAAGAAATTTTACTGAAATTAAGAGCAAAATCGGGCTTTTCTCAGGAT
>CAUCXT010000111.1 GCA_958446835.1 uncultured Eubacterium sp. | reverse complement strand
TCATCAACGAACCGATGTACAGGGATGCTATGGATATAGCTGCAGACGTTCTTGGTGCATATACGAGCGGAGAGGTGAGCGAAATCTATCTTGCTTATACATGCTTTATGAATACAGTGAGTCAGGTTCCTGTGTTTATCAAGCTGCTTCCTATCAGCGCTGATGACATACAGCTTAAGGATGGTGAGAAGGAGGAGCTTATGGATGGCTCTGTTATGGAGTATGAGCCTGAAGAGCAGGAAGCTCTTGACATCATTATTCCTAAGTATGTGAGCAGTCTTATATATGGTGCTCTTGTCGAATCGGTTGCGAGTGAGAACGGTGCACGTATGACAGCAATGGACAATGCGACAAGCAATGCGGATGAGATGATTGAAGACTTATCCCTTATGTATAACAGAGCGCGACAGGGCTCTATTACGCAGGAGTTGACCGAGATTATCGCGGGAGCGAATGCGATAAGTTAAACAAAATAATTATAGAAGGAGACACACAATGGCCGAGAAAAACAAGGGTAAGATTACCCAGGTTATCAGTGCGGTTCTTGATATCAAGTTTCCGGATGGAAAGCTTCCGGATATCCTGAATGCTATCACGATAGACCGCGGCAATGGTGAGACTCTTACAGCAGAAGTATCACAGCATCTTGGTGACGATACAGTAAGATGTATAGCCATGGGTTCGACTGATGGTCTGATAAGAGGAATGGAGGCAGTCGATACAGGCGCCCCTATAAGTGTTCCGGTTGGTGAGAAGACACTTGGAAGAATTTTTAATGTCCTTGGTGAAGCTATCGACAATAAGCCAGCACCTGAGGGCGTGGAATATATGCCTATTCACAGAAAGGCACCTGCTTTTGAGGAGCAGTCCACACAGACTGAGATTCTTGAGACAGGTATCAAAGTAGTAGACCTTCTCTGCCCATATCAGAAAGGTGGTAAGATTGGACTTTTCGGTGGTGCCGGAGTTGGTAAGACAGTTCTTATTCAGGAGCTCATCCGTAACATAGCCACAGAGCATGGCGGATATTCTGTATTCACAGGAGTTGGTGAGCGTACCAGAGAGGGAAATGACCTCTACCATGAGATGACGGAATCAGGCGTTATCAACAAGACTACCATGGTATTTGGTCAGATGAACGAACCGCCTGGAGCGAGAATGAGAGTAGGACTTACAGGACTTACAATGGCTGAGCACTTCCGTGATCAGGGTGGTAAGGATGTCCTTCTCTTCATCGATAATATTTTCCGTTTTACACAGGCAGGTTCAGAGGTGTCCGCACTTCTTGGACGTATGCCTTCAGCAGTAGGTTACCAGCCTACACTTCAGACAGAGATGGGGGCTCTTCAGGAGCGTATCACATCTACCAAGAACGGTTCCATCACATCAGTTCAGGCTGTATATGTGCCTGCGGATGACCTTACGGACCCGGCTCCTGCGAACACATTCGCACATCTTGATGCGACAACGGTTCTCTCAAGAAGTATCGTTGAGCTTGGTATTTATCCTGCTGTTGACCCTCTTGAGTCAACATCCAGAATCCTTGACCCACGTATCGTAGGTGAGGAACACTATAAGGTAGCAAGAGCAGTTCAGGAGATTCTTCAGAGATATAAGGAGCTTCAGGATATCATCGCCATTCTTGGTATGGACGAGCTTTCAGAGAACGATAAGCTTGTTGTTGCAAGAGCAAGAAAGGTACAGAGATTCCTTTCACAGCCATTCTTCGTAGCAGGACAGTTCACCGGACTTGAGGGACGTTATGTTCCTGTTGCTGATACCATCCAGGGCTTTAAGGAGATTCTTGAAGGAAAGTATGATGACATTCCTGAGAGCTACTTCTTAAATTGCGGCGGTATCGAGGATGTGCTTGCCAAGGTTAACAAATAACCTGACGGGAGTTGATTAGATGGCAGACAAATTATTTGAACTTAAAATAATAACACCGGATAGAACCTTCTTTGCCGGAGACAGCACTATGGTCGAGCTTAACACTACAGAGGGACAGGTCGGTATATATGCCGACCATGCACCTACAGCCATGGTACTTGAACCGGGTGTTGCACATATCCATGATGCGGAAGGCAATGTCAAGGCGGCAGCTCTTCACTCCGGTTTCATTGAGATAGGAAAGAAGAGCGTTATGGTGCTTGCTGAGATTGCCGAGTGGCCGGACGAGATAGATATTAACCGTGCCAACGAGGCGAAAATCAGAGCTGAGCGCAGACTATCCTCCCACGAGGGCGAGATAGACGTGGCGCGAGCTGAGTATGCGCTGAAGAGAGCGCTTACAAGAATTGAACTCAAGGGCTAGACAAATGGGACAGGGGTCAATGGGACAGGGGTCAGACCCCTGTCCCATTGACCCCTGTCCAATTTTAGGGTTGTAAAGACCGCAGACTGCATTTAGGTGTAGCCTGTGGTCTTTTTGTATATTAAATCGCGGTAATATCTATGCGATATTACTTGACAAATAATATTACAAGATATATCATCGTGTTATAAGATATTATTTCAAAAATAATATTGCGGACATATTATTGAGAGAGAATATTAAAAATATTTTTAAAGGGAGGCTGCACTATGGCAAACACTAAGGCTGAACATCACAAAAGGGTTGACGAAGCCCTGAATTTGAAGGGCGGTAAGGAATTTGAGGAAGATTTACAGGCACTTTTGACGGCGGAGAATGCTGAGGAAGGTGACAACGTCATCATTGTACTGGTTGATTTGGACAATTTTGCTAGAGTTAATAGTGATTTTAACCGTGATGAGGGGGACAGGGTTATAATCGAGACGGGAAATCATCTAAAGAATTATCTTGGTGAAAGCGGAACGCTTTATCGAGTGGGAGGAGATGAATTTGGCTTTATTTTTAAAGGTCAGATGGAGAAAGAGGACATTTTTCTGCTGATGGAGGACATGCGGAAGAATTATGATGTGAAGCTTCCGGACGGAATGGCAATGACCATTTCAATAGGCATCGCGACGGCATTTGAGAATGCATCGCGTTATCAGGAGCTGGTCAGAATGGCGGACAGTGCCATGTTCAGGGCAAAATACAACGGCAGAAATAAAGTCGCTCTTGCAAAGGAAGAGAAA
The DNA here is from genome assembly GCA_958446835.1 of uncultured Eubacterium sp. Taxonomy (GTDB): domain Bacteria; phylum Bacillota; class Clostridia; order Lachnospirales; family Lachnospiraceae; genus CAG-882. Next base: position 619 of record CAUCXT010000111.1, on the reverse strand, counting down.
ATGGTTCCGAAGACATCGCATTACACGCAGGACCAGCTAAAGAGGCTTAACCTTCTTTCTAAAAGGGAGGGAATAGGCGAGGCGATACTTTTGAGGGAAGCGATGGATATGCTGCTCAAAAAGTATGATGTTTAAAAGGGACAGGGGGCAAAAGGGACAGGAGCTTGACTCCTGTCCCTTTTTTGCCTTCTCGCATTTTTGCCTGCTATGGGTAGATGTCAATTGAATAATATAGTAGTATAATTAAATAGAGATAGTTGGCGCAGATTAATATTTGTGGCAGTTTTATGACACTGCCATTTTATATGAGGAGGTTAACTCTATGGATTCTAAAAGGTATGTAAAGTATGTAGGTATTGCAACAGGTATAATAATTGTTCTGTTGGTTGGAATATTTATGACGCATAAGCTTGTAAATAAGAATGCAGATATACAGGACAATAGCGAAGAAACAAATAATGGATATCAGGGTTATATTATTTTGACAGACAGCGATGTATTTTTTGTAGCAGAAAATGACTCTAAAATGCTTTCAGAGAAGGAACTTGTCAAACTGAATTTGGAAAACTGAATTTGGAAAACTGTGCTTTTGTGAGTGATGATTTTTCAACTGGAGATA
>CAUCXT010000110.1 GCA_958446835.1 uncultured Eubacterium sp. | reverse complement strand
CTGTCGCGCATCATGATAACGAAGCCTTTACAAGATACTCCCTTATGCTTTTCAACCTGTACTCCAAGCAGCGTACACTTGAATGCAGGGAGACCTTCCGCGCAGAGCAGATTCACCACGAGAATCAGCTCATCCACAAGCAGCACTATGACCTTATCCATCGCAACGAAGCACTTCTCTCGCAGTCTCAGCACGACGCTCTCACAGGACTGCCTAATCGTGCCTACCTCAATGACTTTGCAGAGACCACTCTTACGTGTGCCCTCAAGAACAACTGCACAATCGGTGTTGAGATTCTTGACATTGATTACTTCAAGAATATCAATGACAGCTATGGTCATATCGAAGGTGACCGTTATCTGAGTGCTGTAGCCGATGTACTTCGAAGAATCTCCGATGAATATGAGGATGTATTTGTTGCCAGGTACGGCGGAGACGAATTTGTTATCGTCTACTTCAACAAGCCTAACAGCGAAATCTGCGATATCATGGAATTACTCAAGCGTGAAATAAGCATGATTTCCATTCCAGACTCAAATCCGGACGGCAAGAGCTATATAACCTTATCCCAGGGCTGCCTCAACAAGGTTCCTACCCCTGCTAACCGTATCTGGGATTTCCTTGCATGGGCGGACAAGACATTGTATGAAGTAAAGCGAAACGGCAAGGACAATTTTCATCTTAAGGATTCATTTAAGAGCTAGAATGAAATATACAAAAATACGCCGATGGATAAGACCATCGGCGTATTTTTTCAGCCTTGCAGAAATTCATCTCTCCTATATCATCCATATCGGAATAATATAATTGTCCCTGTCAATCGCCGACAGCTCCGGCTTCATGCACAGAACAGCCCCCTTTGAACGTGGTGTTGAGGATTTATCAAGCAAATCAAACACCTTAACCAGCTCCGTGCCGGGATTTGATGATTTCTTAATCTCCAACGGATTAAGTACACCATCATGTTCTAACACAATATCTATCTCTTTGGCATCCTTATCCCTATAATAATACATGAACGGCTCTTTACCACTGTTTAAATAGGTTTTCATTATCTCGGCGACAACATAATTTTCCAAAACAGCTCCGTTCATAGCTCCACTTTCTAAGGTTTCTGCACTGCTCCACTTGGTAAGATAGCATACCAGCCCTGTATCATAAAAATATAACTTTGGTGTCTTTACCAGGCGCTTTAACAGATTATTTGAGTATGGATGTAAATAAAATATAATTCCGAGAGTTTCCAATATTCCCAACCAATCTTTCGCCTGTTTCTGGCTAATATCCGCATCTCTGGCTATATCGGCTACATTAAGCATCTGACTGCATCTTGCCGCCGTAGCAGTAATAAAATTCAGGAATTTCAATGAATCTATGGCATCAGATAATTCCTTTACATCCCTTTCAATATAGGTAGTCAAATAGCTGCTGTAAAAAATCTGGCTGTTGCTATTTTTCCCACTCACAATCGCCGGCATTGAACCTTTAAATATCCTATCAAATATTTCCCTTGCATCTGCCGGCTTTCTCTCCTTAGTTCTTTCCGATAAAGCTTCTATATCAACAGTAAACGGTTCCATTTTCCCATTACATATCTCTGCCTGTGATAATGATGTCAACGACAATACTGCAACTCTCCCTGCCAATGATTCCTGCACGCCTCTCATCAGCTTAAATACCTGCGAACCGGTGAGCCAAAAATCTCCCGGATTGTGATTCTTGTCCACATATATTTTTATATAGGTAAACAATTCTGGTGCATACTGAACCTCATCAATCAGTACCGGCGGCTTATGCAGCTGCAGAAATAATTCTGGGTCATTCTTAGCTATACTTCTCTCATTCAAATCATCCAAAGACACATAACTTCTCCCGGTGCCTTCCATCAGTTTCTGCAGCATTGTAGTTTTTCCTACCTGTCTTGGACCAGTCACCAACACTACAGGATATTCCTTAGTAACCTCAGCAACAACCTTTTCAAGATTTCTTGATATATAATTCATCGTGTCCTCCTTCGGCTAATTTGTATCACCATAACATTTTAGCCGAAAATTTTAAAATTATCAAGCTCAATCCACATTATTGTCTACCAGTTCATCTATATTCTTTTCAAGCTGTTCATATACATTCATAATAACCCTCCGTAATCAGAATGATAAATAGCCATATTTTGTTTTTAATTATACCACATGTGTAGGTGATATTTCATCTTCATTCTGGTATCCGATGTCATTCATCGTTGATTCTGTGTTGTCATCAGATACTGATTATAAATCTATTAAAGTCTCTTTAAAATAGCCTCTTTATCTTCCGCGGAAACTCCCATTGCATCAAGTGCCTGTTCTGCTGCCCTACTCTCAGCTACATCTTCAATAATCTGACACATAGCTTCTCGACCTCCTTCTGTTTCCTTATAATATTTTACATGTTTTTTAGTATATCGCAATAATCCTCTAGCATTTTGTTATCTTATAATATTCACAATGAATACCATATTTGTCATCCACAAGCCTTTTGTCTATACGAACATTATGTTCCCCGCAAAATGCATCTATATCAAAATCAGACTCCTTATGCAGTATCTGGAGGTATAATGCTCCATCCTCATTAATCAGAGAAATCGCTTTGGCAATAATATCCTTTGTCTTTCCAGATTCGGCAACCGCTGAGCCGACCATCGTTACCAAATCGAATTTTTTGTCAAAATCATAGGAAATCGCATCGGCACAAATAACCTTGATGGGATTGGTATTATTTTCGTTTTCAAGGCACGCAGCCAGATTATCAGCACACTCTCTGTCAATATCAATTGAAGTCAAAGAGCCATTCATTACCTTATACGATAAATACCTGTCCCAGTATCCCGCACCAATCCCTATATTCAGAATATCAAAATCATTATGAATTATAAAATTTTCCTCCAAAAAGCACGCAAACATATATTCCAGATATTTATTATGCAGGGAAGTATTCCACTCACCGGCTTCCCCGCCCCAGCAATCACCGTAAACCTTTAACAAATCTACCATAAATCATTTCCCCCTGCCCGAATTTTGTCATAAGTTTTTATTCCCTGCACCGCGCAAATGTATAATGCTCAATTTTCCATAACATAGCTAATAGCAATCACACTATCCATTTATAGTATATGTTAAAAAGCCTGCAAATGCAATCTCTCGCATTTACAGGCACTCAAAGTGCGGATAACAGGGTGTGCAAGAAAGAGGGACGATGGTCTATTCCATCGTCCCTCTTTCTTCACCTAGTGCGGATAACAGGAGTTGAACCTGCACGGTCTCCCACTAGATCCTAAGTCTAGCGCGTCTGCCAATTCCGCCATATCCGCATATTGTATATAAAGGATAAGAAAACTTATCCGATGAAAAAAAATATCTCCGATTCACATAATGAATCCGAGAAAAACAAGTGAGCCATCCGGGACTCGAACCCGGGACAACTTGATTAAAAGTCAAGTGCTCTACCGCCTGAGCTAATGGCCCATATTATGCATCACATAACTGGGCTAGGTGGATTCGAACCACCGTAATGCAGCAGTCAAAGTGCTGTGCCTTACCGCTTGGCGATAGCCCAAAAATAAAGGGTGAGTACAGGGGCTCGAACCCTGGACCTTCAGAGCCACAATCTGACGCTCTACCAACTGCGCTATACCCACCATAGTATCTGGTCTATAACCAAGACCTATTAACACCAAGTTGTAAATATGGTATTAAAAAATGTGCCCAAAGGGATTCGAACCCCCGACCCACGGCTTAGAAGGCCGTTGCTCTATCCAGCTGA
>CAUCXT010000109.1 GCA_958446835.1 uncultured Eubacterium sp. | reverse complement strand
TCAAACTTCAGTGTTACATTCTTTCCGTCCCTCGCGGCTATTGTCGCAGGAAAAATCTCCTTTACTTTATCTAAGAACTCCTCCGGATGTGCCATCGACGGACTGTAATGTGTAAGCCACAACTGGTTCACAGCCGCCTTTGACGCAATCGTTGCAGCTTCATACATAGTCATGTGCTTGTATTCTTTCGCCTTTGAAAGCTTGTCCGGTTCTCCGTACATTCCCTCACAGATAAACAGATCTGCTCCGGCTGCATATTTTCCAATAACATCAGCCGGTCTGCTGTCCGTGCAGTAAGTTACCTTTAAGCCTTTTCTCGGCGGTCCCATAACCATATCGGGGGTATATATCCTTCCGTCAACCTCAACTGTGCTGCCTTTTTGCAGGACACTCCACTGATTTATCGGTATCTCAAGTTCCTTCGCCCTTGCCGCATCGAATTTACCGTCGCGTTCAATACGGACGCTATAGCCATAGCACAGTATGCTGTGGTTCACCCTGTATGCATTTATTACATACCCATTAAGCCTTATCTCCTCCTCCGGCTGCGTAAGCTCTATAAAATTAATTTCAAAGGGCAGCTCCGGCGCTATCACGCGCAGTGAATTGACCACCCTCTCAACTCCCTTAGGTCCAATTATAGTGAGCGGCTCCGTTCTCTCCGCATTACCCATGCTGAGCAGAAATCCCGGAAGTCCGCTTATATGGTCGGCATGATAATGTGTAAAGCATATAATATCAACCGGCTTGGAGCTGATACCCGCCTTTTTCATCGCCACCTGTGTGCCTTCCCCACAGTCTATAAGAAGCTGGCTGCCGTTGTATTTCAAATTCAGTGCGGTAAGCCACCTTCCCGGGAGCGGCATCATCCCTCCCGTACCAAGCAGACAAACATCAAGCATCAAAAACCTCCTGTATTTATAATAATTCTGTGCGCTGCACAATCTTTACAGGGTACTTAAATTCTGAACATATCCTGTCATAACATTCCTCGCATACATCAAATCTGTGGTTTTCTCCATCTTTTTCCGAAAAATAGTCCCACTCGGCGCATATATGTGCAACGCCTTCCCTGACAATTCCATTGGCAACAACCAGATTCTTTCCACAGCAGTTACATATAACTGCTGTAAGATAATTTCCTTTATATTTTCTCATGAATATCACTTTCCCTTCCATGCATTTAGTTAATTATCGTATTTGATAATTGTAGTGCATATTCAAGCCAAAAATCGTCTATGACTTGACCCGCGATTTCATTATAAATAAAAAATTATTCTCTTTTCCAGTGGAAATCAGTTGAAAAAATGGTATGTTTTATAATACCTTTGTCATCAGAACCGCATTTTCCGTCGGTTTCTGGTAAAAGTTCTTTCTAATTCCATCAATTCCAAATCCCATCTTCCCATAAAGGGAGCGTGCAGCCGTGTTGCTCTCGCGCACTTCCAGATGAAGATATTTTACATTCTTTTTTCTGCATATTATCTCAAGGCCCTCAAGAAGTTTAGTCGCAATGCCTCTTTTTCTGTACGGCGCATCAACAGCAATGTTGGTAATCTCAGCCTCATCAAGCACGACCTGCATTCCTGCATATCCGACCACTGCACCGTCCTCACCGGCAACGGCAGTTATATAATCATACAGCTCTGATTCCACGGCATCGCTAAAAGCCTTGCTGCTCCATGGCGTAGAAAAGCATTCTTCCTCTATCGCCGCGACAGCTTCCACCTGCCCGGATGCCATAGGAGCAATGATAATATCAGCCATTTGCAGCCCTCTTTTCATTCAGCTCTCTCTCCGCCTGTGAGAGTCTTAGATAATCCGGCAAATGCTCCGAGGCCGCTTCAGTTTTGCCTTCATTGTAATATATCTCACCCAACACTGCCACAGAAGCCGCTCTCTGTCTGTTCATTGAGGCAGGTGCGAACTCATAGCCGGTGCCTTTAAAATGCTCATCTATTCTGTCCTTAAACACAGGTATTCCATCACCTATAAACATCACTTTTTTGCCGTAGGTGTTTAACGCATCCAGCTTTTCCATAAGCTCGTCAAAAGTTATGGCACTGTTTTCAAGAAGAATATTGAACTTACCATCTGAAAATTCATATATTCCTGTGTACACCTGCGAACGTCTTGCATCCATGATAGGGCATACAAATCCTGCATAGCCATAGGCATTATAAGCCATGGCATCCAATGTCGGAACATGAATCAAGGGAATGTCCAGCGCCATTCCAAGTCCCTTTGCCGTGGCAGAGCCTATTCTAAGACCGGTGTATGAGCCCGGTCCTCCCGATACGGCTATAGCATCTATCGACCTCTTATCAGTCTGCGTCATCGTCAAAATCTCATCAATCATCGGAAGCAACGTCTGTGAATGTGTGACCTTGTGGTTAACCGTATACTCCGCAACAAGAATATCATCATTGACTATTGCTGCCGAAGCAACCAGCGATGAGCTCTCAATCGCAAGAATCTTCATCTTTATCTTCCCTCCTTAATGCACACACGACGGTAGTCAAAGCCTTTTTGTGTATCCTTCGTAATCTCAATGAAAATACAGTCATCAGGAAGCAGCTCCTCAATCATAAGTCCCCACTCCACAATGCATACTCCGTCTCCGTAAAAATATTCTTCATAGCCGATCTCATCCATCTCGCTAACGTCACCGATACGGTACACATCGAAATGGTAAAATGGCATTCTTCCGTCATGGTATTCCTTTACAATCGTAAATGTCGGGCTGTCGACGTAGTCTGTCACTCCCAGTCCATTGGCAAAGCCCTGTGTAAAGACCGTCTTTCCGGTTCCTAAATCTCCTGTAAGACATATCACCTGTCCGGGAACAGCCTGTGCGGCAAGCTGCTGCCCAAGGTGGTATGTATCCTCGTATGAAAATGTCTCTATTGTTCTCAAATTACTGCTCACTTCTTCCTCCATGGAATATCCATCACTTTAATCTGCCCGGCAGGTGTGCTCTCACAAGTTTGACAAATTCCTCATACTGACTGCCTATGGCTGCCTTCGGCAATATAATTCCATTGTTCACGGTAATATATATAACCACAATCTTGCCATAGTCCGCCGCCTTGTAGCACTCATCCCAGTTCTTTGAAGTCACGCTCTCGCCCTGGCTTACGGTTATACCCTTCTCGTCAAAGCAATAATTAAGCTCCTCCTTATAGACAGGGTTCTTGGCAATCTGGCGTCCTGCATTTCTCCAGAGCATGACCGGCTGTATTATCGTATATATCGAACCCAGCAAAATAAGCAAAAGAATACTGTACAGCTCCATCTGTGAGTATGTCAATACCGCTACCACATAACAGCCTATTCCGAAAAGAAACATGATGACTCCCATAGGCTTGCGGTATGCATTATTGATAAGAAAAGAAAACATTTCCTTTCTTGTAAGCTTAACCTTAAATTCAACTTTCATATAATCCTCATTTCCAACAAATAGATATTAAAGCATCACTGCATGCCGTGACAACCGAATGTGTCGCGGGTCTGATTTTTCTCATAATCCTATTTATATAATCATGGTAAGCTGTATACGCTTTTTAGCCTCATCAACGCTTAATACCTTGACCTCGACTATATCCCCGACGCTCACCGCCTCCAACGGATGCTTGATAAATTTCTTATTGGTTATCTGCGATATATGCACAAGTCCGTCCTGATGTACTCCTATATCGACAAAAACGCCGAAATCTATTACATTCCTTACTGTCCCCTTTAACACCATACCCGGTGTAAGATCCTTCATCTCCATGACATCTGTTCTGAGTATAGGCTTAGGCATCTCGTCTCTAGGGTCACGTCCCGGCTTTTCAAGTTCCTTTATGATGTCCTTAAGGGTAAGCTC
>CAUCXT010000108.1 GCA_958446835.1 uncultured Eubacterium sp. | reverse complement strand
TGTATATCCTTAGAGTTGAAGACTTCTGGCGCAATAAAAATCAAGTCTGCACAGAGATTATGGAAAAATTTGGTGGCTGCAGAATCGTTGTGCGAAGCTCCTCTACGCAGGAAGACTGTATGAAGTCCTCAAATGCAGGACATTATAAAAGTATTCTTGATGTAGATTCAGCGAGTCGTGCGCAGATCGTAGAATCAATCGAGGCTGTAATTCAGTCATATGAAAAAGATATAAAGGGTATTTCAAATGAGCAGGTACTGATCCAGCGCCAGGCAATAGACGTGTGTGTCAGCGGTGTTGTCTTTTCACGTGACTTAAAAGGAAAGCGACCATATTATCTTGTTAATTACGATGACTTGGGGTCAACAGACAGTGTAACAAGCGGTCGTGGCGGCAAAACGCTTTGGATTGCGAGAAATGTTTCACTTTATCAGCTTGAGGAGCGCTGGCGCAATTTGATTACAGCAGTAACAGAAGTAGAGAGCATCATAGAGGATATTCCGCTTGATATTGAATTTGCCATAGACAGCCACAATCAGGTGATTCTATTTCAGGTTCGTCCGCTTGCAGCAGGCTATCGTGAAGGACGTTATATTGATGATTATTCTTTCTTTGCAAGAAAGGGTCAGATTCGACGGGAGTATGAGGAGCACCTTGATGCAATTACAGGAAAGCCGATGAAGCTTTCTGATATGGCTTTTTGGAATCCATCTGAGATCATTGGAAGCAATCCAAGGGTGTTAGATTATTCACTGTACCGCGAGATCATAACGCATCATGCATGGAATGAAGGAATCCGTACATTAGGCTATCGTGCATTTAATGAGGATCTTATGTATCAGGTTGGAAATAAGCCATATATTAACTTGACATATTCCTATTATTCACTGATTCCAGCAAGTATTCCGGAACCGCTCGCACTTCGTCTTATTCAGTATTATCAGACAAGGCTTGAGGAAGACCTTTCTGCACACGATAAAATTGAGTTTGAGATCATTTTCAGCAGCTATGATTTTATGACGGAAGAAAATTCAAAGAGATTGCTTCGTTATGGTTTTACCGAGGAAGAACGTAAACTTCTTGTGCGCGAAGTAAAAAAGCTTACGATTGATGCTGTAATGAATCAGGAAAAGATTTTAAAAGAAGATCTTGAAGCACTAAAGCGTCTTGAAAATTGCCGTGAGGAAATTGAAAAGCTGCTGTACCAAGATGTGTCAATTGACATAATCATCGACAGTATTTTGACTTTGTTAAAAGAAATTCGCACAAATGGTACTCCGCAATTTGCCCGCCAGGCAAGACTTGCCTTTATCGCAAGAGCATTTCTTCGCACGCTTGTAGATGCTGGCTATTATACAAGTGAAAATGTGGATACTTTCATGCAGGGAATTTCTACAGTATCATCAGAATTTAACGATGATTTTGAGCGCTTTTCTGAGGGCCTTATAAGCCGCGAGGAGTTTAACTTTAAGTATGGACATCTTCGAAGCGGCACATATGATATTCGTTCAGACCGCTACGATGCGATGAATTTTCGCCCTGCGCCATCGCGTATTAAAAAAGATAAGGTAAAGATTCAAAAAGATCTTGATATCAGTATTTTGACGCAGGCTCTGGAAGATACACAGCTTGATGTGCCTGCAGAGCGTATGGCAAAATTTTGGATCAGCGCAATTGAACAGCGAGAGTATTTTAAATTTGAATTTACAAAATCGCTTAGTATGGTATTAGAACTGATTCGTAAGCTTGGCTCAATTTTGGAGATTCGTACTATGGATTTGTCTTGGCTGTGTGTAGATGACTTTAAGCTATATGAGTCAGGCTGTGATCCAGAAAATTTAAAAAAGCTTTGGATGAAGCTAATCACAAAGCGGCGCCGTTTAAATCATGACAGCCGATTAATTCTTCTTCCAGAAGTTATTTTGTCAGGTGCGAGCGTAGATGTGATTCCTGTGTATGAGGCACGCCCTAATTTCATCACGGCAAAGACAGTCGAGGGCGAGGTAGTGTTGCTTGATGAGGAGCCGGATGCTGATATCACTGGAAAAATTGTTGTAGTGCCAAAGGCTGACCCAGGCTACGAATGGATTTTTACAAAAAATATCAAAGGATTTATCACAAAGTACGGTGGTGCAGCTTCTCATATGGCAATTCGATGCGCAGAATTTAATATTCCGGCAGCAATCGGCTGCGGCGAGAAAATTTATGATACGGTATCACAGCTTGACTATTTGGAAATGGACTGCAGAAATGGTCTGATCAAGGAAGGCATTCAATATACAAATCTCCATGCACTTATCACGCAGAGAGAGGGTGTCAACGATTACGGAGATCCAACTGATATATTAGAGGCTGGATATGTTGAATTTTATGAGTCTATTGGTTTTATTCCGCGTCCTGTTGCAAACCATACTAAAAACTTCGAGCGTCTGTTTGATGAAAAAATAGATCTTTTGATTGTAGTTGGCGGCGGTGCACTTGGACCGCAGTGGTATGACCGTAAACATGAGGAAACGGTACAGCCATACCGTGATAAGATGGAAGAAAAGCTTATTCACTACTGTGTTAATCATGGAATACCGATTATAGGTACATGCCGAGGCATGCAGTATGTGAATGTTCTATTCGGCGGAAAACTAGCATATCATCCTGATCTGCCGTGTCCTAGAGAGCGCGGTGAGGATCATAAGGTACGTTTGCTAAAAGAAAATCGAAGCATTTACGTTAACAATTATCACAAGGATGTCATTTTTGAGGATGCACTTGCAGACTGCTTTGAGCCGCTTGCAATAGATGAAGATAATCACACCATCGAGGCATATCAGTCTGAACAGATGAAGATTTTAGGTGTTCAGTGGCATCCAGAGCGAAAATTTGGCCATGCAGATGGAATTGATGAGACGCGCCGTCTGGTAAGAGATTTTATCTCGAAATTTATTCATTAAGCTAGAGGATATATACCATTTATTAACTAAGAAAAGAGGAAATAAGAGAATATGTACGATATGATTATAGTAGGGGCTGGAACAGCGGGTCTGACAGCAGGAATTTATGCACTCAGATCTGGCGTTAAGCCGCTTATTCTGGAGTGTGAGGCTATGGGCGGACAGATTACATTGTCTCCGTGTGTGGAAAATTATCCAGGTATTGCAAAGATTAGCGGAATGGAGTTTGCAGATGGCCTGATGGCACAGTTGACAAATCTTGGCGGTGAGGTTACTTATGGCAGGGTAATTTCGGCACGAAAAATAGATAATGGCTTTGAAGTTTGCACTGAGGATGGTGAGACATATGAGGGCAAAAATCTTATTATTGCGTCAGGTGCGGCACATCGTCATCTAGGAATCGAGCGAGAGCAGGAGCTGATTGGAAGAGGAGTTTCTTACTGTGCTGTATGTGACGGACCATTTTTTAAGGAGAAAACAGCGGCTGTTGTAGGAGGAGGAAGCGCAGCTCTTCAGGATGCGCTGTATCTGGCAGGCATTTGCAGCAAGGTGTATTTGATTCACAGAAGAGATACATTCCGCGCTGAGAAGAGTCTTATTGATCAGGTAATGGTGGCAGAGAATATTGAGTGTGTGATGGAAAGTCGTGTGACTGCACTTATTGGTGAAAAGAAGCTGACAGAACTTGAAGTTACAAATCTTTCAGGTGAAAAGAAGACACTTGTGGCAGATGGCTTATTTGTTGCAATAGGAATGGAGCCTCACAATGAAGTATTTAGAGATCTCGTAGATCTTGACGAGGCTGGATATGTAATTGCCGGTGAAAATTGTAAAACAAGGACACCGGGAGTTTACGCTGCAGGAGACTGCCGTACTAAGACGGTGCGTCAGCTGACAACAGCAGCAGCCGACGGAACAGTATGCGGACTTGTTTGTAAAGCAGTAT
>CAUCXT010000107.1 GCA_958446835.1 uncultured Eubacterium sp. | reverse complement strand
CGCCAGTCCTTTAAGCCCGGAGAGATTGCACCGGAGGAAGCAAATGAAGTTGGATATGAAACCGGTATGAGATTCACCAAGGGGAAGCATGCGTTTATTGTGGCAACACATGTGGACCGGGCTCATATCCACAACCATATCATTTTCAATTCCACCAATCTGGATTGTGACCGGAAGTTCAGGGACTTTTGGTTTTCCGGAATTGCCCTGCAGAGACTCAGCGACATAATCTGCCTGGAGCATGGTTTATCCATCATTCCAAAGGCAAAACCGAGTGAGAGACAGAGACGCACCAAGTACCCGGAACGAGTAAGCATGCGGGATATTATCCGTGAGGATATCCTGAAATGTCTGGAACAGAAGCCGGCTGATTTTGAAGAACTTCTCAAACTATTGCAGGCGGAAGGATATGAGATTAAGCGCAGTAAGCATACGGCAATCTGCGGAAAAGAGCAAAAGCGGTTTATCCGGTTCCGCTCTTTGGGAGAAGATTTTTCTGAGGAGCAACTGAAAAAAGTAATCGCCGGTGAAGCGGAGATGCCGGAGAATAAGACGGAAAGCCGGGAACCAGCACAGCCCCCGAAAGAAAAACGAAGGTTTGATCTTGTGGTTGATATTCAGGAGAAGATGGCGCAGGGAAAGAACGGCGGATACGTTCGATGGGCGAAGAAATATAATGTGAAACAGTTTGCGGAGTCCATTTTGTTTTTGCAGCAGCACGATATTCACGATAAAGAAACTCTGGATGCGCTGGTAGAGGGAAGTGCCGCCAGATATCATGAACTGATGAAAATCATCAAGGATGCAGAAACCAAAATGGCAGAGAACAAAGTTTTGAAAACCCACATTATCAACTATTCCAAGACCAGGGATATCTATATAGCCTATCGAAAATCCGGATACAGCAAGAAATTCTTTGAGGCACACCGAGAAGAAATCACTCTTCACAAAGCGGCAAAGGAAGCTTTTTCCAATCTGCCGGACGGAAAGATTCCGAAAGTCAAGGATTTGAATGAAGAGTTTGCCAGACTGCTTTCGGAGAAAAAGGCAGCCTACAGCGAGTATAAAAAAATGAAAAAAGAGATGCGGGATTATCAGATAGCGAAGCAAAATGTGGAATCCTTCTATGCGGCTCAGAAGACCTGGGACCAGGAGGAAGATTTGAAAAAGAGAAGGCAGCAGCAAAGATAACCGCAGGGGCAATTATCAAAAAGTGATTTGGTGGTTGCCCTCTTTTTTGCTATTCCGGCATTGCAGGAATGCATCAGCACTCACAAAGTGAGGGCGCAGCTTGACATCAGGGATGTCATTCTAAGGGGATTGGGGATGTGCCTCCAACAAGCAAACAGCGTTCGTGTGATCACGAAGGCACTGCTTGCTAACTTGCAAAGCAACAACGATTGCGGCCTTAGTGCGCCGCTATTTAGGACGAGAAGAAAGATGATGTCCGATAAATTTCCATAATTTAATCCAAAATGATGAACTTAATGACGTGGTAAGACGATAAATAAGATGATGAAGCTTATACGGAGGTAGCCCCATGTCAAGAGGAACCAATCAGAAGTTCAAATTTACATATCTGATGAAAATCATGCAGCAAAAAACAGATGATGAGCATAGTCTTACTATGCCGCAGATTATGGGAGAATTAGAAAAATTTGATGTGACAGCAGAAAGAAAAAGTATCTATGCTGACTTTCAGGATATGACGGATAAGTTCGGTGTAGAGATTATCAAGGAACAGATTGGCAGAGAAACCTATTATCATGTGGGAGCCAGAGAATTTGAGCTTGCAGAAGTGAAACTTCTCATCGATGCAATTCAGTCGTCGAAGTTTATCACGCAGACAAAATCCCGTGAGCTGATTACAAAAATTAAGAGTTTTGTCAGTGAGCATCAGGCGAAGCAATTGCAGCGTCAGGTGTATATCAATGATCGGGTAAAGACAATGAATGAGTCTGTGTATTACAATGTCGATGATATTCATACCGCAATCAATCAGAACAAGAAAATCCGGTTCAAATATTATAAATGGGACATTAACAAAAAGCTTGTTCCAAGACATAACGGAGACTGGTTCGTTGTCAGCCCGTGGGCTCTTACCTGGGATGACGAGAACTATTACATGGTGGCATTCGACAATTTGGATCATAAGATTAAGCACTATCGTGTAGATAAGATGATGCGTATTTCCATCGAAGAGGAGAAGCGCGACGGAAAAGAAGCCTTCAAAAACTTTGATATGGCAGAGTATTCCAAAGCAACCTTCGGAATGTATCAAGGTCAAAAGACAAAGGTGAAAATACGGCTTGCCAATTACATGTGTGGTGTCTTTATTGACAGATTTGGCAAGGACATTTCCTTTCGACCAATTGATGACGAACACAGCGAACTGCATGTGGATGTGAATGTCAGCCCACAATTCTTTGGCTGGATATTCAGCCTTGGCAAGGATGTGAAGGTAGTCGGACCGGAGGAAGTTGTGGAGGAGCTGCGCTCAAAGACGGAAGAGTTTTTAGAAAATCTGAATCATGAATAAAGGAAAACGGGCAATTGCTTCGGTGTTATGCTGTGGCGGTTGCCCTTTTTCTATTTCTCATTCTATTTTTCATATCTTTAAAGAAAAATAGCTTTGTAGCGAAAATAAGCTGGCCTTTGTAACGGACAGCTCTTGGAATAAGATAAAGTCAACAACAAACCAAAGCAAAACATTATCAAAGAGGAAATGATTTTTGCAGGAGCTCTGTTTGAGCAGGAAGGAGTTCGTATGAGTGAATATAATCATGAAAATCGATGCCATGAATGTGATGCAACAGGAGGTCACCACTATCCGGGATGTACGTATGAGGGAACGGAAGGAAATTATAGATATTCATCGGGTTCAGGGAATGGAATGTCAACATTCGGAGCAATCCTATGTGTCATTGGAGGCTTTGTCGGAGTTGCCTTTCTTCTTATGATTCTGAATATTGAGGTTGATGATGTCCCGGCGTTTGTATTGGTGATTCTAATCATTGTCATTACCTCGGTCATTGGCGGCGTGGTAAGTGCAATAAAGGGGAAATAAAGAACAAGGGAGAATACAATGGAACGAATTATTTTCTGGCTAAAGAAAAAGAAAAGAATGAAAATGAGAAAATGTGGCAGGTGTTGCCTGATGTGCCCGTTCTATCGGGAGTGCCGGGAAGATGGAGAATTATAGGCATCACTAATAAAGGAATAACCATTAAGGGAGGGAAAAAATATGAGCGAAGACAGAGGACATTGTCCGGATTGTGGCGGAAGTGATGGGTTTCATTATAGCGATTGTATTTACGATGGAACTGATGGACCAAGAGGTTATTACTCCGGTTCAAGAGGCGGTTCAAGTGGTTCAGGCGGAAAGGTCTGGCTCTTCTATATCATTGCTCTCATTATCGGTTATGGTATCAATGAGCTACTAGGAGCAATCTTGTTAATCGGAATGATATTCTGGATTATCGTATGTAAATAAAGACGAGATTAAATCGAAGGAGGATACGATTATGAATAGAAATGCAAATGGAATGAGTACAGGAATGGCAATTCTGTGCACACTTGGAATTTTACTTTTTATTGGTTGGATGATAGATCTGGGTACACCGAAATGTATTAAGAGCGGGTGTGATAATGATGCTAAGGATGGGAGCAGTTACTGCTACTTACATGATAACAGCACTTACAGGTATAAGGGCAGCACCTCGTACAGCGGAAACTCTAAAAGTTCCGGTAGTTCCTCAACCACTAAGAGTAGCAATACATCTTCCGGCGAAAAGAGCAACGGCACGACTTCAAACAGCAAGAAAACTTATTCATCCGGCAGCAGTTCTTCAAAGAAGAATCAAAGTTCTATGGATTCTTACGATGATGGCTACAATGCAATTTATGAAGATGATGATTACGACTGGGATCGCTACTTGGACCTATGTCAATACCTTGGACACAAAAAGTTGAACGCATTTCTCCCCAACT
>CAUCXT010000106.1 GCA_958446835.1 uncultured Eubacterium sp. | reverse complement strand
TTATGCATATCACGACTTTTGGGAGAAGCTTAGATGTTCTTAGAACATCTTGCTTCGGACAACGGAGCTGATATGCATAAATATAATACGTTATACACTCATAGATTAGACTGGCATGTTTTGCCACCCGAATCTTTATAGTAATATCATAAGATTTTACTCTTTGTACTTATTCTGTTCACAATTATATGTTACAATTTTCTAAAAAGCGCGTGGATAGTGTAGCAGTCATATAATGTAAATAAAAATACATAGGAGATGGAGAGGGCTATGAATAACAATAATATTTTATTTTTTCTTACACCGAAGTGTGACGTGGTATATGTATATGAGGATGCGAATATAAGGCAGGTGTTAGAAAAGATACGTTATCACAAGTATACAGCGATGCCTATTATCAGCAAGCATGGCAAGTATGTGGGAACAATAACGGAGGGTGATCTGCTCTGGAAGATGGCTGATGAGAATATTTCTACCTTTGAGGAAGCGGAGGAGATACCGATTTCAGATATTCACAGGCGTGTGAACAACCACCCGGTGAATGCCGAGGCACACATGGAAAGCCTGATTGACCTTGCAATCAAGCAGAATTTCGTGCCGGTTGTCGATGATGACAATGTTTTTATAGGAATTGTGACGAGGAAGGATATTATTCAGTATCTCTACAAAAACTATGATAAACAGGCAATGTAAATTTTTTTTAAAAAAGTGCAACCTAATAAAAAATAAGCTGTGTATATAGGCAGGATGATAAAAACGGAGGAGGAAATGCAGGACAAGGCTATCGTGGAGCTTTTCTTGGAACGCAATGAGCGCGCAATCAGGGAAGCCTCGGAAAAATATAATCATTATTGCATGCGTATTTCGATGAATATACTTGATAATATTGAGGATAGCGAGGAGTGCGTTAATGATGCGCTGCTTGGGGCATGGAAATCAATACCTCCACATCATCCGGAAAATCTGGCAGCATATATTGGAAAGCTTGCCAGAAATGCGGCAATTAACAAGTACAATGCCAGACACGCAGATAAGAGGGCGGCAGGGGAATATGCCGTGTCCATACATGAGCTTGACGAATGTATACCTGATATGAAGGATGTGGAGAGCCATGTTGATGCGGTTCATCTTGAACAGGTGATTGATGAATTCTTAAGAGCGCAGAAACCGGAGAATAGGAATATTTTCTTGCTCAGGTATTACTATAGCTGTCCGGTTTCCGATATCTCAAGGCGAATGGGAATAAGCGAGGGAACGATAAAGTCAACCCTGTCGAGAATCAGGCGCCGTCTCAGGGATTATCTGAAGAAGGAGGGAGTATGGTGAAGAAAGGAGAGATACTTTCACAGGCTTTATCCGGTGTCAGCGCCGAACTTTTAGATGGGGCGAAGGAGCTCTTTGAAAAGAGTGAGGACGATGTTATTAAGACACAGGAATTATTTTATAGGAAGAAGCAGGCTGTGAGGAGAAAAATGATATATGCCATGTCAGCGGTGGCTGCGGCATGTATCATAATTGTACTTGGAACAGGCATTACGGTATTGTCCGGAAAGAGTCAGATACCGAAGGTATATTACGATGGAGTCATGCTTGATGAAAGAGGTGTGACAGCTCAGGTGCAGGATGAACCTGCTGTTGTTTCATATTCTCTTGAAAGAAGTGCTGTTCAGAATGAGTCTGAGTTTACACTTCATATTAAGGCGAGGGGAAGCTTTACAATAGAAGCATCTGGTGGTGAGTTCATACCTGATGGGACAAGCGTAATGTCGGCGAGCGATGAGGCAGATATAGTCTGGGCAGTGCAGCCTGATGAGGAGGCATACCTTACAGTGAATGCGGGGACATATTCTGTAAAGGTTTCAATGTGTTTTGATGAAGAAACAGGCGAGTGGAAGCTCAGGACACAGAAGGGGAATAATTAACAATTTTTTATCAGGAGGAATTTAATTTTATGAGAAAGTTAGCTTTATTATCTGTTATGGCAGTATCGGTTGTTGCGCTCAGCGCATGTGGAAAGAAGGATAACAATGTAAATCCGGGTACAACAGAGTCAACATCACAGATTGAGACAACAACAGAGACAACAACAGAGACAACAACAGAGGCGACACAGGAGCCGTCTAAGGATGCGGATGAGAGCGATGCGCAGGGAGCGGTTAAGCTTCTTGATGATATCTGGGCAGTTTACGGTGAGGATGACAGGTTCCCGGCAGTAGGTGGGGATTACAATCCGGATAATGCAAGAGATGACGCTGCGGGAAAATATGGTCTTGAGGACACTGCGGCAATAAACAATGTGTTTGGAATTGCTGAGGATGACGTTGCACTCATTGACGATGCGGCCTCCCTTGGTCATATGATGAATGCAAACACATTTACGGCAGGCGCTTTCCATGTGACGGACAAGGATAATATAGCTGCGATTGCAGAGCACCTTAAGGACGGAATCCTTGCAAAGCATTGGATGTGCGGTTTCCCGGATGTTTTGGTTGTATATCAGGTAGACGATTATATTGTATCAGCTTATGGTATTACAGATATAATTGATACATTCTCAGCTAAACTCGCAGAGGTATACCCTGATGCAGTGGAGTTATATAAGGCAAATATTGAATAATCGGTAATTTTATGAGTGTTGTTTGTGTTACAGACGTCTCAGACAGCCTGTACTGCAAAGAACGTCTGTGAAATGGGGATTGACATGATTTTTTCAAGTATTCCGTTTTTATATTATTTCCTGCCTGCGGTGATACTGCTGTATTTTGCAGTGCCGGGCAGAGGAAAAAATGTAGTACTTTTATTGGCAAGCCTTGTATTTTATGCGTGGGGAGAGTTAAGATATACTCTCCTCATGTTAGTTATGATAACACAGGGCTATGTATTTGGCAGGCTTATAGACTCTAAGAGAAAGTGGTCAAAAGTTTTTTTGACCACTTCTGTTGTAATAAGCCTTGGTGTGCTTGGATATTTCAAGTATGCAGGATTTTTTCTTGAATCCTTTGGAGCCGTGACAGGACTTGCTGTTCCGATTCTTAAAGTTACTTTGCCTATAGGTATCAGTTTTTATACTTTTCAGGTGATAAGCTATGTTATTGATGTGTACAGAGGAACGGTTGCAGCTCAGAAGAGCTATATAGACATGGCGATGTATATATCCATGTTTCCGCAGCTCATAGCGGGACCGATTGTGAGGTACTCGGATATCGAAGGACAGCTGCGTGTCAGGAAACACAGCGCTGAAAAGCTTGCACATGGAATCAGAAGGTTTATTATAGGCTTATCAAAAAAGGTACTTATTGCGAACCAGCTAGGTGAGCTCATCGATGCCTACGTAGGTGCCGCACAGCCTTCGGTGCTCTTTGTGTGGCTGTATGCAATCGCATGTACGCTCCAGATATATTTTGATTTCTCGGGCTACAGTGACATGGCGATAGGTCTTGGAAAGATATTCGGCTTTGATTTTCCGGAGAATTTCAACTATCCGTATATTTCAAAGAGTATTACGGAGTTCTGGCGAAGATGGCACATGTCGCTTGGAACATGGTTTCGCGACTATGTGTATATTCCGATGGGCGGAAACCGCGTGAAGAAGTGGAGATGGTTTCTCAATATTCTGGTTGTGTGGGCTCTCACCGGCTTATGGCACGGTGCGGCATGGAATTTTGTCATTTGGGGACTTTATATGGCATTTTTCCTCATTCTTGAGAAGCTATTTCTGCTTCCGCTCCTTAAAAAGAGCAGGGTAGCAGGGCATGTATACACGATGTTTCTTGTTATAATAAGCTTTGTCATATTCAGCGCTGCGACGATGTCTGACGCCGGAGCTGTCATTGCCGGAATGTTCGGGGCAGGAGGACTTAGCGCTGTCTCGGCTGAGTCGCTCTACTACTTAAGAAGCTATGCCGTAACACTTATTATTGCGATTGCAGGCTCACTGCCTGTGGTCAGAAATATTTTTGTGGGACTTGAGGGCAGAATGAAGGACAATAAGGCGGTGA
>CAUCXT010000105.1 GCA_958446835.1 uncultured Eubacterium sp. | reverse complement strand
TCGGAATCATAACCGCACAGGATACGAACATGAGCGCTATCTGGTTAATGTTCATCATGGTTTTGGCTCCCTTGAACTTCATCTTCGACAATGCGTAAGCCGCCATTGTTGAGAATAAAAGCGAGCCTGCAACTACCGCCACCGTCACAAGTATGCTGTTGAACACATACTTGCTGAGAGGATTGCTTCCCGTCCTCGACGCCTTTATAAGCTTGGAAAAATTATCAAGTGTCGGATGTGTTGTTATAAACTTAGGCGGGAATGCGAACAGCTCTTCCATAGGTTTAAACGCATGGAATATAATAAATACGATAGGCAATCCACAAAGCAATACCATCGGCAGAACCAAAAGGTATATTTTTATCTGACCCTTCTCAAACTTATCAGGGTTCATCTTGTGACCACTATAAGCCGCCATAATCTTTTCCTCCCTTCCTAATCACGTTCACCGAACAATCTGTTTGCCACCACTGAGAATATCTGTACTATGAGAAGAAGCACAACCGATACTGCCGCCGCATAGCCCATCTCGTATCGGATAAATCCGTAATCCTCAACATGATTTACAATGAGCTGTGCCGAATATCCCGGTGTAGGATTTCCCGCAAGTAATGTTGCAATTGTACCATTCTGGAAAGCTCCAACAATCTGCATTACCGCTGCGAAAAGCATCTGTGGCTTCATGCTCGGTATTGTTACATATAACATTTCCTGAAATCTGTTCTTAACACCGTCGATTGCCGCTGCTTCATAGAGTGCTTCATCAACATTTAAAAGACCGGCAAGTATGGATAAGAATCCGACTCCCATGCTGCTCCACAGACCTATGATAATAACAATCGGCAACAGGTAATTGGTATTTACAAGCCATATTATAGGTTCATTTATAATTCCTATCTCCATCAGCCAGCTGTTAAGGTATCCGGTCTGGTCTCCGGTGAACATTATCTTCCAGAGCACTGCCATCGCAACACCAGTTGTCATGCTCGGCGAATACAGGATAAGTGCAAATATTGTTCTAGGTACCTTAGGCAGATTGGCAAGTCCGAAAGCTAACAAAAAGGCAAGGACATAACCACCAACACCTACAATAAGCGCATATTTGACTGTATTCGGAATAACATACTTCATAAATACATCATCACTTGTTATAAGATTGATGTAATTTAAAAAACCGACAAATTTAGGTTTCTGGATGGCATTAAAATTAGTGAAGGAAAGAATAACAGCCATTATAACAGGAGCAAGTATGAATACCGTAAACACCGCCGCATAAGGAAATACAAATGCATATCCTGCCTTGTTGCTTATAGACTTCTTTCCTATTTTTGATTTCTTTGCAATTTTAGTTTTATTAGCCATACTATTATTTCCTTATTCTCTGTTAAGAATCTCAAGCACCTTTTCAACGGAAGGTACTTCATACTCTTTAAGCACATTTCCGTCCGAATCGATATAGCCGAATTCTTCAAGCTTTCTCTCTGTCTCTCTTAATACTGTCTTGGCTACCTCATCAATTCTTGAACGAACCGTATCACCATTTACCACCACATCATTGAATGCGTTGCTCAGCTCTCGCTCCATCATGTAGCTTCCAAGAAGTCTTGGTGTCTCTAAGATATACTGAGCCTGTGTGAGAATTATATCTTTATCCGATGTAGGATAAGGAAGCATCTCGAACGCTTCAAGGTTGGCTGTAGGCCATATATATTCGTCTCCGTACAGAATCTGAAGCCGCTGTCCGAATTCCGCCTGAATATCTGCCCTTGACCACCACTCCATGAACTGCCATGCCTTCTGCTCTCTCTCAGCATCCGATGAGAACATCACAGTACTCTCGGCACCTCCGGACATATACCTCTTCACTTCTCCGGTCTCATCATCCTCGATACCCGGCACAAGTGCAATACTCCATGAGTTTGCGATCTCAGGTGCTGCATTGAGTATCAGGTTATAGGAGTTGAAATCGGCTATTCCTATAGGTAAATCTCCGTTTCTGAAGTGCTGGTAGAAGTTAGGAACATCAACCGGCAGGTCATAAAGTGTAAATAACTCTGTAAGTTCTGTAAAACCTTCAACCGTGGCTTCACTGTCAACTAATATGTCAAGTGCCGTGTCGCCGTAGAGTGCTCCATCCATCTGGTAAATAATCGGTGTTGTTCCATGGAAGTTTCTCATTACAAGCATCGCCGCTGTCGGATAGTACACATTGAGTCCCCTCATCTGTAAATCAGGCAGCATCGCAATGAGTTCATCCATTGTATCGGGAACCGAAAGTCCTAATTTGCTTAAAATGTCCGTCCTGTAGAACATTACATAGAAGTTCATCGTCTCAGGCAGTGAGTAAAGTCCGTCACCCACAACGGACGGAACTAAAAGTCCCTCGCTGTATCTTCCGAACACTTCCTTGTAATTGTCAAACCTCGATAAATCAACAAGTGATCCTCTTATGGCAAGGTCAAATGGTATTGAATAGTTGATTCCGGTCGCTATATCCGGTGTATCACCTGAAGCATTGGAAAGGATAAGCTTCTGTGCATCCGTCATAATTGACAAATCAACCTCTATTCCTGTCTCCGGTGTGAACTTCTCGTCAATCATCTTCTGCATAATCTCAACGTAGGTTCTCGGTCTGTTCACCCACACCTGTATGTGTGATTCATCTGTATTGCTCGCTGAGTACGACTGTCCCATAAATGAATATCCGAATCTCTTTAAAGATGTCCCTATCGACTGGAAAATGTTCTGTCCCTTAGGGAGCTTAGCACTCTCCTGATATATGTATATTCTGTCAATCGAAAGGTCATTGTCATTTATCAGATCTACAAAATTTGCAATCTGTGTATTTATTGAATTGACGCTCGTCGACAGCTCATCAACTCTGTAGACCAGCTCATTCGGTTTCTCTGCAAGGCTTTTAAGCTGGTTAGCTGCTATAAGCAGATATGAGAACGCTGCGACCTTATCCGGGCTCTTAGCGTTGACATAAGGCTGTGCCTGCTCTGCAAGGCTGTAGAGCTCATCAACCCATCCCAGCAGTCTGTCCTGAACATCAGGAATATATCTTGTAAGCTTAAGGTCCCTGTACTTATCCTTGTTGGTTCCGGCAACCTTGGTTACCTCAAGTGACAGGTCGCTTATTCCGCTCATAATCTCATCTACAGCTTCAAGCGCATATCTGAGATTATCTGCGCTTATCGTAAGTGAGATTGTGTGGTCACCCGGTTCAAGGTATACGCTAAGCTTATCATCATTGTCATCTGTGAGCGTGACCGTCTTGAACTTGTTAGCCGCCTCAACCTGATATGACTTAAATGCACTGTTAGGAATCTCACCGTCTATTTTCCAGTCGACAAAGACAGGAAAATCATTTTTCTCAGACTGCCGGTAGTTCATTCCTATGTAATAATAGCCCGCATTGTCCACATGGAGCTTATAGCTTACCGTCTGTCCTGCCTCATTGAAGGAATCCTCATCAATGATATTGAGAACCGTGGTTGTTGTAGACAATGGTGAAAGGCTTGAACCGTACTCACCTATCGCATGGATTGATGAATCATTCCTCTGATAGAAGTCCTCAGCCTCTATTGTTATGAGCGCATTGCCCTCAGCCTTTGTTGAACCTGCATACTCCGTAACATCGTTCGGAGCCTCAAGACTTATATTTCCAAGAAGAAGTGTTCCCTCCTGAATATTCAGTTCAAGCTCGTGAACGCCCGCTGTAAGCTCAACCAGCAATGGGTCTGAATACCTGTAGCTGGCATCCATTACCTCCTTGTGTTCCCATCTGATAAGCTTATCAGGAAGAGAGACTATCTCGTTGCCGTATCTGTCGACATCCACTCCATCCGAAACCCATGTCGTCTCGAACTTCATGCTTCTTGCTTCGTAAAAAGGGTAGCTTCCGTCTATCTTCATTCCCATCTCAACAGGAAGAATCGACTCATCGTAGGAAAGATAATCGAAGCTCATAACATATCTTCCGGATACCGGAACATCAATGGTGAGTGTCACGGTGTCACCTGCCTTCACAGCAAGTACGTCATTAACATATTCATAATTATCATTGGTAAGAAAGGTTCTGTC
>CAUCXT010000104.1 GCA_958446835.1 uncultured Eubacterium sp. | reverse complement strand
CCGCGCAAAAAATGATCCCCTCATCATTGAGTCTCTTTATGAGCGGTATAAGCTCCTGTGATACCTTCTGCGCACCATTTAACAGAAGTGTGCCGTCTAAGTCGCTCGCAATAAATTTTATTCTTTTCTCTTTCACTTTAAAACCACCTGTACTGCATTATTTCCCAATAATCAGAAAATGCATTCCCTCATAATCCTTCCAATCGGAAGCCCGACAACATTATTATAATCCCCATCAATCTTTACAATAAACTCAGCAAACAAGCCCTGAATTGCGTAAGCACCCGCTTTGTCCATAGGCTCTCCTGTCGCAACATAAGCCTCAATCTGCTCATCCGTCATCGGTGCAACGAAAACCTTCGTCTCCTCAACAAATGTCCTTGTCTGAGCAATTCCTTCCTTAAGATATACCATGGAAACTCCTGTGTATACACTGTGCTGCTTTCCCTGAAGAAGCTTAAGCATTCTCACAGCGTCATCCTTATCCTTCGGCTTTCCAAGTATCTCATCCTTGTATGCGACAATGGTATCTGCGCCTATGACCAGCACATTCTGTCCGTCCCCATCGTTCCCACTCTTATCATTAGAAAGCGAATCCATGGCTGCCTTGTACACCAGCTCCCTTGCCTTCTGCGATGAGAGCTCCATAACTATCTCCCATGGAATCTTACGCGTAATTACCTCTTCGCAATGGCTTGGCATAACTTCAAATTCAAGTCCCATCTGCTTTAAAAGTTCCTTGCGTCTTGGTGATGCGGACGCAAGAATTATTTTGTTCATATCGCGAATCGTCTTCATCCGATACATCCTCCAAAATATCTATGTTTATCATTTTCTATTCTTATTAGAATGATTATAATGCATACTCACATAACCGTCAATTCATAAATATAAATAAAAGAGTGCATGAAAAATGTAATCCATTCTTCACACACTCTTTAAAGTGCTTATCTTTCAGGCATTTTCTTCAAGCTCCACATCATCTAGCTTGACGTCTATGCCTCTTGTCTCAACCGGGGTCGAAAACACGATCTGGGTACTCGTCCTTCCAAACTTCTGTAGCTGTCCGATAAATGTATCAAGCTCCTGGGTGCTTGGAAACATCACCTTAAGCAGCATTGAAAAATCACCTGTTACGCAGTTACATTCGACAACATTCGGACACGCCTTTACAAACGGGTAGAACTCCGGCTTCTGTGTCGGCATGACATCCAGATTGATAAATGCTGTTATATGGTATCCAAGCTTAAACGGATTCACCTTCGCCTCATAGCCTGAGATAATCTGCTCCTTCTCAAGCCTCTCAATTCTCGCCGAAACGGCAGGTGAAGATAAAAATACCTGCTCCGCCAACGCCTTTAACGGCATTCTCGCGTTCTTCTGAAGTAGTGTAATTATTTTTTTATCAATTCTGTCCATATATGCATTCCTCCGAAAATAAAAAAGACAATATCCCCGCCCGCTTAATAAAAATAAGCGCATAGGGCAAATATTGTCTCCTTTGACATTTGATATTAATTTTTTAAACTTGAATACATAATACATTACATTAATTAAAATATCAAGTTTTTTTTTATAATTATTTTTGACCTGATAATAATTTAACTACATCAATTATTTTGATGGCACAGTCAAATCATTCAAATTGAATTTCAAAACCACTGTATATCTCATAAGCCTCTGCCTGATTATGATTGCTTTTTTATCATGTATATGATATTTTGTAATGGAAGCAGATTCATACATTACGATATTTCTAAAAAATTAATATAGCACCCTACACTATCGGTGCAGAAAGAGGAGAATATGTCTAATAAAAATAATAATGAGGATTACATGAATGAGTTTGAGGAGGGTACAGTAACTCTTTCCCTCGATGACGGAAAAGAAGTAGAATGTGGTATCGTTGCGGTATTCCCTGTCGGTGAACAGGACTATATCGCACTTCTCCCACTTAACGATGAGGACGCAGCCGAAGGCGAAGTATATCTCTACCAGTACTTTGAGAATGAGAACGGAGAGCCATCACTCGGCAACATTGAGGATGACGAAGAGTATGAGCGCGTTGCGGACGCTTTCGATGAGCTTATGGATGAGGACGAATACACAGAGCTCTTAGCAGATGATGAGGATGAGGAATAATCCTCACCCCCCGGAAAAACATTACCCTGAATAATTGGTGCCTGAGCGGTTCCATCTGTAACCGCTCGTGCCCCTGTTAAAGCCTCCGTTAGCGGGGGCTTTTTCATTGCCCTTTGGCTTGTGCGCTGTACACAGACCAGCCTCTATGAGGAATCTGCTCACCTCAAGATTCTTATTGTACTTCTCACTCGCACTATATATGTACAGCCTGTTCTTCGCCCTCGTCATTGCAACATAAAACATTCTGCGCTCCTCCTCGATGTCTGAGTCAAGCACAGCCTTTCTGTGCGGGCATACCCCCTCATTGGCATCTATAATAAATACCGTGTCAAACTCAAGTCCCTTGGAGCTGTGCATGGTGGTCAACGTTACCCTTGGCACGCTTTTGTCCGGAACCTCATGTACACGCTGTCTGTATTCGCTCACCGCCCTGTCCCACTCAACAAATGTATTATGCTCTCTTGCGCTCTCATGGATGTCATTTAACACGTCGAACAGTTCATCCGGCTGAATGTGATGGTTTAACGCATAGTCCGCAATGTACTCATCATATCCTATTCCGCGTCTTATATAATTGACAGCCGCGTAAGGGTTGAGCTTTGCCACCATGGCAAGGTCATCCTTTAACTTCATTATGCGCTCCACCATCCACTGCTTGTCCTCATAGTAGGAGCACAGCTTATCAAGGTCTATCTCCTCGTCCGTGAGATAATCCCTGCCTATATACCTCTTTGGCTTATTGCACACCGAAATGAAATCAGCCCTGTTAGCAGTGCCAAGAGCCAGCCTTATATATGCAAAGATATCCTTGGCTATCCAATGCTCAAACATATCCGGCAGCTTATCCCTTATCTGAAACGGAATCCCGTTCTCCATGAGCCTTCTAACCAATGAACCGATTCCCGCTGAGGTCCTGTACAGCACGGCTATGTCACTGTAGCTTTTCTTCTCCCCATGCACAAGCGCCTTTATCCGCTCGCACACCTCGGCGTACTCATCGATGAAATCCTTGTTCTGCCGCACAATCACGGCTCCGCCGCCCTGCTTGTCCGTTCTTATATTCTTCTTATATCTTTTATTGTTGAATCTTATAACGTCCCCGGCTGCCTTCACAATCTCCGGCGTGGAACGGTAGTTAACGTCAAGTACAACCTTCTTGGCATTCCTGTAGTCATTGCCGAAATTGAGCATGATATCCGGCTTGGAGCCTCTGAAACCATATATACTCTGATCATCATCCCCGACAATGAACAGGTTGTTCTCCGGCTGCGCGAGGAGCCTTATGGTGTCATACTGAATCTTATTGATATCCTGAAACTCATCGATAAGAATATACTTAAACTTGCTCTGCCATGCCGAAAGAATGTCTCTCCGCGCCGTAAGAAGCTCGTAAGTATAGCACAGCATGTCCTCAAAATCTATCTTTCTGCTGCCTCGCAGCTTACCGGAATACTCCTCATAAATGCTTCTGAACACATCCGAAGGACAGTTGGTGGAATAATAATTCTCTATGGCGATTCTGTCCGACTTGACACGCCCTATCTCACCAAGCACATTCCCGACGAACTCTCGCTCATCCTCAATGTCAAGCTCATGCTTTGCAATCGCATTTTTAACAATAGAATATCTTTCCTCTTCCTTCACGATATTCGACGCAGAGAGGTTGTAGGCATGCTTTAAGATAGTAAAAAATACCGCATGAAATGTCCCGAATGTCACATTTCTGCCTCTGTTATCATCCATAAGCCTGTAAAAGCGCTCCCTCATCTCCTCCGCAGCCGCTTTCGTGAACGTAATCACAAGAATATTAAGTGGATTAACTCCCTGTTCAATCAGGCGCTTAACCCTCCTTGTGATGACGGTAGTCTTGCCGGAACCCGGTCCCGCAAGCACAAGCATAGGTCCATCTATGTGATTGATTGCACTGTTCTGTGCGTCATTAGACTGCATATTACCCCTCATTTCTCCTTGGAGAGCGGTCTCGGAAACTCTATGAATCCCATAGTTCCGCTCTTTTTTATTTCTTT
>CAUCXT010000103.1 GCA_958446835.1 uncultured Eubacterium sp. | reverse complement strand
TCTACACCCTTAGCAGGGGCGCCTCTTCAGCCACTTGAGTATTTCTCCACAACTATAACTTATATGAATTGCTTAAACGCATAAATGATTATAACCCATGTTTCACTTAATGTCAATACCTATTTTCATTTTTTTTTCAAAAAAGGGACGCCGAAGCGTCCCTCACAACATTATCAGATTATACTTCTTTAGAACCTACAGTCTCCTCAGAAGTCTCAGTAAATTCTTCTTCCTTAGATTCTTCAATAAGTTCAATGCTTGAAACCTTAACGTTTTCCTGATCTACCTGCATTAGCTTAACACCGCTGGTATCTCTTCCTAAAACAGGAATAGTATCTGTCTTCATACGAATCACAGTACCTTCCGTTGTTATTAACATCAGCTCATAGCCCTCTTTATATACCTTTACGCCAGCCAGATTACCGGTCTTTGCATTGACGCGATAGCAGCGAATACCCTTACCGCCTCGATTCTGGTCTTTAAATTCACTCATAGCAGTCTTCTTGCCCATACCCATTTCGGATACAAAAAGAAGCTCACCATTCTCCTCTGCGACCTGCATGCCAATTACACTGTCTCCATCTGCCAGGTTCATACCCTTTACACCCATGGATACTCTTCCCGTTGCTCTGGCATCGTTTTCATCAAAGCGAATACACTGACCTAGATGTGAAATCATGATGATGTCACGCTTTCCATCTGTAACATGAACGTCAATCAGCTCATCACCCTCGCGCAGACTAATTGCCGCCAATCCTACCTTACGAATATTTCCATATTCCGACAGATTTGTTCTCTTAATCATGCCAAGCTTTGTTGCCATGGTCAGATAACCAGACTCATGTCCCTCATTTCTAAGAATCGAAGTTACCTTTTCACCTGCCTGCAGCTGCAGCAGATTAATAACAGCTGTTCCTCTTGCAGTACGACTTGCCTCAGGTATCTCATAACCCTTAAGCTGGTACACTCTTCCGAGATTTGTAAAGAAAAGAACATAATCATGATTATTAATTGTAATCAGATCTGCAATATAGTCCTCATCTAAGATATTCATTCCCTTAATACCTTTGCCGCCTCGGTTCTGCGCCTTAAAGTGATCTGGGGACATTCTCTTAATGTAGCCAAGCTTTGTCATAGCAATAACAGCTGCCTCATTTGGAATTAAGTCCTCTGCATTAAATTCATCCTCTGCCAGCTCAATTGCCGTTTTACGGTCATCACCATATTTAGCCTTAATCGTAAGAAGTTCATCACGAATAACGCCAAGCAATACCTTCTCATCACCTAAAATACTCTGCAGGTAAGCAATTCGCTCCTCTAGCTCCTTATATTCATTTTCCAGACGATTTCGCTCCAATCCAGTCAATGCGCGAAGACGCATATCTACAATTGCCTGAGACTGGGCATCTGAAAGACCAAACTCTTCAATCAATGATGCTTTTGCAGCTGCTACATTTGCAGAACCACGAATGATCTCAATCACACGATCTATATGATCCAGTGCAATTAATAGTCCCTCTAAGATATGAGCACGCTCCTGTGCTTTACTTAAATCGTATCTGGTGCGTCTTGTTACAACCTCCTCCTGATGCTGCAGATAATAATACAGCATATCATGGATATTAAGGATTCTTGGCTCGCCGCCGACAAGCGCCAGCATGATAACACCAAATGTGTCCTGCAGCTGTGTATGCTTCATAAGCTGATTTAACACAACATTAGGATTTACATCACGGCGCAGTTCAATTGAAATTCGCATTCCTTCACGACTGGACTGATCGGCTAAATCAGTAATTCCATCCACACGCTTATCCTTTACAAGCTCTGCGATCTTCTCGATCAGCTTTGCTTTGTTGACACCATAAGGAAGCTCCGTTACTACAATTCGGTTCTTGCCATTTTGCATCGGCTCAATGTTTGTTACTGCACGGACAATAATCTTTCCCTTTCCAGTACGATATGCCTCTTCGATACCGCGTCGGCCAATAATTGTTGCACCTGTTGGGAAATCTGGTCCCTGAATAACACTCATCAGCTCCTCAATCTCTGTATCACGATTCTCGTCAATACGGTTGTTAATCATTTTAACAACTGCATCAATTGTCTCTTTGATGTTATGAGGCGGAATATTTGATGCCATTCCAACTGCGATACCAGTGGTACCGTTACACAAAAGATTTGGGAAACGGCAAGGAAGCACATCTGGCTCTTTCTCTGTCTCATCAAAGTTCGGACTGAAATTTACAGTGTCCTTATTGATGTCTGCAAGCATCTCCATTGCAATCTTAGACAGACGCGCCTCCGTATAACGCATGGCTGCTGCGCCATCTCCATCCACAGAACCAAAGTTTCCATGGCCATCAACAAGCGGATAATGGGTAGACCACTCCTGCGCCATATTGACTAGTGCTCCATATATTGAGCTGTCTCCGTGCGGATGATATTTACCCATGGTATCGCCGACGATACGTGCGCATTTACGATGCGGCTTATCCGGACCGTTGTTTAACTCGATCATGGAGTATAAAACTCTTCTCTGTACTGGCTTTAAGCCGTCTCTAACATCAGGCAGCGCTCTCTGAGAGATAACACTCATAGCGTAGTCAATATATGACTGCTCCATCGTTTTCTTCAGATCGATCTCCTGCACTTTATCAAATATGGTTTCGTCCATGTTTCCCTCTCATTCTTACTATGCATCCTTATATCCCGACAGACCAATTTGGTCTGTCATCAGATATCAAGGTTCTTAACATACTTTGCGTTTTTCTCTATAAAGAGTCTTCTTGGCTCAACGCGGTCTCCCATCAAGGTGTTAAAGGTAACATCAATATCAGATGCGTATGACTCGTCAAAGTTTACCTTCAAAAGAACACGATGCTTCGGATCCATTGTTGTATCCCACAGCTGTTCCGCGTCCATCTCACCTAATCCCTTGTATCGCTGTATCTTATTGTTTTGGTCTCTTCCTACCTCATCAAGAATAGCTGCAAGCTCCTCATCTGAGTACGCATACCAGACCTTCTTGTTTTTCTCCAGCTTATATAACGGCGGCTGTGCACGGTATACATAGCCCTGCTTAATTAACTCCGGCATAAAGCGATAGATAAATGTCAGAAGCAGTGTTGCGATATGAGCACCATCAACATCGGCATCAGTCATGATAATGATTTTATGATAGCGAAGCTTTGTAATATCAAAATCTTCATGTATACCAGTTCCAAATGCTGTAATCATAGCCTTAATCTCTGCATTTTCATATACACGATCAAGTCGTGCCTTCTCAACATTTAAAATCTTTCCTCTAAGAGGTAAAATTGCCTGTGTCGCACGATCACGCGCTGTCTTTGCAGAACCACCAGCAGAATCTCCCTCTACAATGTAGATCTCGCATTTTTCTGGATTCTTATCAGTACAGTCTGCTAACTTGCCTGGAAGCGTCATTGAATCAAGTGCTGTCTTTCTTCTTGTCAGATCACGTGCCTTTCTCGCTGCCGCACGTGCACGCTGTGCAAGAATTGCCTTGTCACAGATCATCTTCGCAACGCTTGGATTTTGTTCCAGAAAATATGTTAACTGTTCACTTACAATTGCAGATACAGCACCTCTGGCTTCATTGTTTCCAAGCTTTTGCTTTGTCTGGCCTTCAAACTGCGGATCCTCAATCTTAATGCTGATTACAGCAGTCATACCCTCACGGATATCCTCACCAGACAATGAATCCTCATTGTCCTTTAAAAGCTTATTTGCTCTGGCATATTTATTAAACAGATCTGTCAATGCCGCCTTAAAACCAGACAGATGGGTTCCTCCCTCTGGTGTGTTGATGTTATTGACAAAGCTGTAAATATTTTCGTTGTAGTAATCGTTGTGCTGAATTGCTACCTCAACAGCAACGTTATTCTTTGTTCCTTCACAGTAAATAATCTGCGGATATAGTGGCTCCTTCGCACTATTTAAGTACTCAACAAACTCCTTAATGCCACCCTCATAGTGGAATGTCTCGCAAAGATTTGGCTCCTCACGCTCATCCGTCAGAATAATTTTCAATCCCTTTGTCAAAAACGCCATTTCACGAAGACGCTCTTTAAGCGTATCATAATTGTAGACTAAGGTATCAAAAATTTCACCGTCAGGCTTAAACGTAACCTTTGTTCCATGCTTGTTTGGATCACAGGTATCC
>CAUCXT010000102.1 GCA_958446835.1 uncultured Eubacterium sp. | reverse complement strand
TT
This sequence comes from uncultured Eubacterium sp., assembly GCA_958446835.1. GTDB lineage: Bacteria > Bacillota > Clostridia > Lachnospirales > Lachnospiraceae > CAG-882. The sequence goes on along the minus strand of CAUCXT010000102.1, from coordinate 4,196 downwards.
TATCTTGCAATTGCCTATAATCATAATCCACGGAGGTAAACCCATGACCGCAAAAGAATGTATTAAGGGAAGACGTTCAATCAGAACATTTAAACCGAACACTGTAGCGCCTGAACTTATCAAGGAGCTTATCGAGACAACAAGCTACTCCCCTAGCTGGAAGAACACCCAGATAGTGCGCTATGTCGCAGTTACCGGGAATGCTAAGGCAAGAATCGCCGATGAATGTACCGACAGTTGGAAAAAGAATGCCGATATAATCAACAACGCACCTGTTCTCATGGTACAGTGCTTCGTAAAGAACCGCTCCGGCTTTGAGCGCGACGGCTCATACACAACCGAACGCGAAGGCGGCTGGCAGATGTACGATGCCGGCATAAGCGCTGCCAACTTCTGTGACGCAGCGTATGAAGCAGGACTTGGAAGCGTTATCCTCGGAATCTTCGATTTTAAAAAGGCATCCGAAATACTTTCACTTCCTGAGGGAACGGAGGCTGTAGCCCTCATCCCTATAGGCTACCCTGTTGAGAATCCGCCTGCACCTAAACGCAAGACTGTGGACGAGCTGCTTACATTTATATCATAAATTTATATCAATATTAACCCGCCAATCTGGTATTAAAAATTTTCAGTAATCTGAACATTTATTTAATACCAGATTTTTTATATAATCACCTCATCAAAAGTTTTCCAGACAAAAAGGAGGATACAAAATGGGTGTATATGCAGTTACAGGCGGTTCAAGTGGAATCGGAGCAGCAGTTGTTGAATTACTTAAAAAGGATGGCAATGAAGTCATCAATATCGATTTAAAAAACGGAGATATCTGTGCTAACCTTGCAACAGTCGAAGGCAGACAGGCAGCCATCGATGGGCTCTACGAAAGATGTCCGGATGGACTTGACGGAATCGTGTGCAATGCCGGCGTATCGGGAAGCTGCGGCAACTATGAGCTTGTAATCTCCCTCAACTATTTCGGAACAGTCAAGCTCGCAAGAGGTGTCTATGAGCTTCTTAAGAAGAAGCACGGCAGCGTTGTAGTCACAGTATCCAACACAATCTCACAAGGAACAGGAAGAATGGATATCGTAGACCTTTTAAACAATGTCGGCGATGAGAAGCGCATAAGAAGCATTGTCAGCACTCTCGACACAACCAATCAGACTATAGGGCAGTCGATGTACATGGCAACCAAGTACGCTCTCGCCCGCTGGGTAAGACGAATCTCCGCTTCGTGGGCTGCCAACGGTGTCCGCGTGAACGCAGTAGCTCCGGGAAATGTAAGGACAGCCATGACCGACAGCTTAAATGACGCTGCAAAATACGCCGTAAGTGCCCTTCCTATACCTGTCCGCTATGGTTCAGATGCACTGATGGACCCTTCTGAAATTGCCGAATCAATGAAGTTTTTGCTTTCAAATGCCGCAAGAGGTGTCAACGGTGTGATTCTCTTCACAGACGGTGGAACGGACGCACTTCTCAACTCTGAGAAGGTATATTAATTCATATATAAATCAGGAGGAAAACAAATATGAAAGCTATTGAAAAATATATAGATGCATTGGTAAAATGCGATAACAAAGCGCTTGCAGACATCTTCGCACCGGAGGGAACCCTGCGCGACTACTGCCCTAACAGCACCGGACGTCAGGAATACCATGTGTACGGACGAGAAGCCATAGACATGTTCTTTAAGAACAAGTTCACTTTCAGACAGTATCTCGTATCAAATGTTGAGATTGTAAATGACACTCAGGCTGAGTTCATCGCCTCCATCGGCGGCTACTATGTAATGGCTATCGCAACTGTCAGAAGAGTTGATGAGAACGGACTTATCGAAAGACTCACTGTAAGACCTAAATAAAACACTCTTACTTTATAAAAAACTTTCCATCAGACAGATATACATAATGTAATCGCCTGATGGAAAGTTCTATTTTTTTACAGGAATATGTACTTCAATACGAAGAGCACTGCCAACACGTACATGAGCGGTGTAATCTTCTTAGCCTTTCCGCAGAATACATTGATGACAACGTATGAAACAACACCGAATGCGATACCATCGGAAATGCTGTACATAAGAGGCATGCAAAGTAAGCAGATGTAAGCCGGAATAGCCTCTGTGAGATCATTGAAGTCAATCTCTGTGACAGCAGAAACCATAAGGAAGCCTACGAATACAAGTGCCGGTGCAATTGCGAAGCCCGGAATTGCGATAAACACAGGTGACAGGAATATAGCTACAAGGAAAAGAAGACCTGTAACGATTGATGAAAGACCTGTTCTACCACCCTCTGCCACACCTGATGAGCTCTCAACGAATGTAGTTGTTGTCGATGTACCAAGGATAGCGCCTGCGCTTGTTGCGATAGCGTCTGCTAAAAGAGCCTGCTTAATGCGTGGAAGCTTTCCATCCTTGTCAAGCATATTAGCCTTATTGGCAACACCGATGAGTGTACCAAGTGTATCAAAAATATCAACAAAAAGGAATGCGAACATGATTACGATAAAATCAAGAACATTGATGTTCTGTCCGCTGAGGTTAAAGCACTGTCCGAATGTCTTGCCAAGTGCAGTTAGGTCGAAATTGGACCACTGCGGAAGCAGGCTTGCGCCCTGATAAAGACCTGTGAGCTGGCAGATAATTCCAAGCACCCATGTGACAACAATGCCGATAAGGATTGAACCCTTAACTCTCTTAACGTAGAGAATAGCAATAAGCAAAAGACCGATAAGTGCGAGAAGTGCGCTGATACCGGCGGTTTTGAAGTTCTCAGTAAACTTTACAACTGTTACAAGTGTTGAACCATCAACGATGATTCCGGCATCCTGAAGTCCGATGAACGCTACGAAAAGACCAATACCTACAGAAACGCCCTTCTTAAGCTGTGTAGGAATGGCGTTGAAGATAGCCTCTCTTACGTTGGTAAGTGACAGTAATATGAAGATAAGTCCTTCAATAAATACTGCAAAAAGTGCTACCTGCCATGAATATCCCATCGTACCGCATACAGTGTAGGCAAAGTATGCATTAAGTCCCAGCCCCGGTGCAAGTGCAAACGGATAGTTGGCAAGAAGTGCCATTGCAACCGTTCCGATAAAAGCTGCAAGTGCTGTAGCCATGAGCACTGCCTGTGGGTCCATTCCCGACGCCGACAATATGGCAGGATTGAGTGCCAGTATGTACGCCATTGTCATGAATGTTGTAAGACCTGCGACAACCTCGGTTTTTACCGTAGTGTTGTTCTCCTTGAGTTTGAACATTTTCTCAAACATTCTCTCTTCCTCCTAGTGTTATAATATTATTTAATTATAAAAAATAAATAAACATACTCTTAAATTATATATACATAACACGAAAAGTTCAATCTTTTTTTCTATAGAATTCCCCATCCCCAATCGCGCGTCTTGCGATAATGCTTAGCTCCATGAGATTATCTGATTTCCTGATTTTCTTCCAGTACGCCTCCTTATCCTCAAAAAGATTCACAAGGTAAAATAGATTTTCCTTGATTTTAAATACAACATTCTTCTCATCGGGAATTTCCGCTCGGTACGCCTCAACCAGCGCATCATAGAAATCCTTAAGCGTATTTCTGTCAAGACCGCTTCCACTCACAATCTGCCCGGCAAGTCCGGGATTGGATATAAGCCCTCTTCCAAGCATCACCGCTGTTATCTTAGCGCCTTCCTTATTGCTTTCCTTACTGCTTTCCTTATCGCTTTTCTCGTCATCCGATACATTTTCACCGTTCTTCAGATAGTGTCCTTCAAAGCGCTCATAGTCCTCCACCGTACAGATGTCCCCATTATACACCAGCGGATTTTTTGAGTGCTCCACTGCATAATCAAAAATCTCCATGCGCGGCGTATTCTTGTACATATCCTTCTGCACTCTTGGATGGATAATAAGTTCACTTATCGGATATTTATTGTAGATGTCAAGCAGCTCATAAAACTCATCCGGCTCATATCTGCCTATTCTTGTCTTGACCGATATATCAAGCCCTGTATCCGCAAGACCACTGTATATCTCATCAAGAAATGCATCCAGCTTCTCCGGAAAGCTTAGGAAACCTGAGCCCTTGCCCTTTGCCACCACCGTTCCGGACGGACAGCCAAGATTTAAGTTCACCTCTCTATATCCGAATTCCATCATCTTGCGCGCCGTCAAAATAAAATGCTCCGCATTG
>CAUCXT010000101.1 GCA_958446835.1 uncultured Eubacterium sp. | reverse complement strand
TGCTTCCGGATTCGTCGAGAAGACTGATTGTTGTTCCTGCGGACTGTGTGGTGAAGGAGACAAGGATACTTCCTTGAGTAGAATCTGAACCGAAATTCTCGGCCATTCCCGATGCACCTGCCGCAATCAAGGTTCCACCTGTGATAGTTGCTTCGCCGTCATAGTCAAGGGCGCCATCAGCATTTGATTCAGGACCGGATACATGGATTTCACCACCTGTAATGTAGAGGTTTCCGTTGGAATCGATTCCATCGCCATCGGCATTGACGGTTATTGTTCCACCATTGATGTAGATGTTTGCATCAGAGTCAGCAGAGAAAGCATCACGTCCGAAACCACCAAAGCCGCTTGAATCGGTGCCGCCTGCGGCATTTATACCATCATCCGAGGCGTTAATGCTTATTGTGCCGTCATTAACTGTTACGGTAAGACCTTCCAGACCTTCGTAGCAATCGGTGATATCGATGACACCACTGTTGATTATCAGGTTATTGTCGGCATGCAGACCGTCATCGCCTGTCGCAATCGTGAAGCTGCCTTCGTTGACGGTCATATCGGAGTTGGTGTGCAGACCATCATCGGTGGTGTTGATTGTGAAGGTTCCGTCATTTACAATGAGGTTACCGGCCGCCTTGAGTCCCTTTGCACTGTCATCACTTTCGGCGCCTTCCGTTGTTATGTCATAAATTCCGTTGTCTATCATAAGATAATATCCTGCGCTTATGCCGTCACCCTGTGCTGTTATATTGAAGCTTCCTCCTGCAATATAGACGAAACCCAGAGAGTCATCATCGCTGTTTTCAGCATGGATACCATCCTTGCCGGAGACGATTGTGAAGCTTCCGTCGGCGATTCTTATACTGTCTTTTGCGGAAAGACCATGGCTCGCTGCAGTGATATTGTAGGTTCCACTTGTGATTACAAGATCATCCTTTGAGACGATTCCATGACCGGCTGCGGCATCTATGGTGAGACTGCCGCTTCCGTTGAGTGTAAGGTCATCCTTGGAAAAAATCACCGCGTCAATATTGTTGTCATCTATGGCAATGTACTCACCGCCGTTAGATAATGTATTTTCGGAACCGGGAGCAAGGGTGATGAACACCTTATCTGCCTTGCATACATAGATTGCCGCGGATGTGCTGCTGTTTATGCTGACATTGTCAAGCACGAGCTGGATTTTGGCATTTTTGTCTGCGTCTATAATTATCATTCCGTCATCCAATGTGCCGGATATGATGTAGGTTCCCTCTTCGGATATTGTGGCACTTGAGCCGGATATTGTGACGGAGTTGGAGGAGCTGCTTATACTGTCACCGCTTAAGGTAAGTTTTACACTTGTGTTCTCGTCATAGCCAATTTCCTTGTCACGATTCGTGAACATATCCGATGTGTCGATGGATGTGACATTGGATACGATAGTTGCGGAAGATGAGCTGTTGGAGGCTGAACCTGAGCTTTCGTTCGTTGAGTTATCCGATAAAGTTTCATCGGTATTTTTGCCTGTTGCCGTAGAAGAGTCTGTTGAGCTTACTGAGACTCCGGCTGAACTGTCATTTACAGCTGAATTAGAATTGTTTGCACTGCACCCTGTAATCAGCATTGCAGATATGAGGGCGGCAGATATTGTTTTAATATATTTATATTTAATCATATTGTGTCTCCTTTCTGAACGTGTTTATAACATTATAGCCTGGTTATCCTGCTTAGAAACAGTAATTTCAAGGTTTCCATTGCGGCAGCGGAGATTGTTAAGCATCTCCTTGACGGAAGCACCACTGAGAAGGGTAATGTTGTATGTCAGTCTAAACATGCTTCCCATGTTGGTTGTTTTTACCTGTGTAAGCTCGAACTCGGATGTGTATTCCTTGAAAATTTCTTCGAATACTTCATCATAGTCTAAGTCCTCGGGAATTGTAATGTGCAGTGTCTTGTATAGGGCACCTCTGTCCTTGCTTTTTCTTTCAAGCTCTGTATATATAATATAGATAACTGCCATAATCACGCTGAAAAGGATAGCGTAAGCAAGGTAGCCCATTCCTGTTATAAGTCCGGCTGCCATTGCAAGGAAGATAGCACCGATTTCTTTGGCTGAGCCGGGAGCGGAACGGAAGCGTACCAGCGAGAATGCTCCGGCTACGGCAACACCGGCACCGACATTTCCGTTTACCATCATGATTACCATACATACGGTGGCAGGCAGGAGTGCCAGCGTGACAACGAAGCTCTTGGAACTTCTTGTGCGATAAATATACATTCCGGCGAAAATCAAGCCGATTAAAAGTGCTGTTCCGATACATAGGAAAAAATCTGTTACGGATATAACATTTGTCAAATCTGAATCAAAAATTCCTCTAAAAATATTATTTGTCATTGTGTTTAATCTCCATTCTTTAATATGTAATAATTTAGCTAAAAGCATTTAGTTAGCAGCATTTGCGGTGCAGTAGGCATGGGACAACAGATTGTTTACAACGGTGTCATTGCTCAAACCGTACACACATTTGTTGCTATGAACCATGTCCTTGTAGGCGGCTCCGTACTTGGAAAATGAGGTTTTGTATATTTTCTGCTGTGTGAGAAAATCAGTCATCCACATAGGAATGCCGCCGGGGGTCTTGATTTCCATTAGCACCTGATTTTTTTCAATTATAGGTCTTCCGTATATTTCACCGGATAATGACACGTCATCATCGCGGTAGAGAATGTTCTCATCGAAGGTTACGCGGAAATCGCTGCCGTCTGTTGAATAGAATGCCTCGCGCTCGTAGCTTAGGAACACTGCCGGTCTTAGGGTTCTATAGTAACTGCAAAAATAATTTATCTCGTCTGCAATCTGGGATTTGACCGGAAGCGGACGATGCATTGTGAGTGCCTCCATGGTTTCATCGAGTGGAAGAACAAGTCTTCTTTTATAAACTACAGACTTGTATTTTTTCTTTAATTCCACAAATACATTGTCATTGCCGGTTACGTGGCTGTAGCTTCGTATTCTTAACTTTTCCTTGTATGGCGGACCTTCTATAGAATGTCTTACAAGTCTGTAATTATCGGTATCAAAATAGATATTTCTTATCGTTGTATGTCCGTATTTATCAAGCGCCATATGTCCATCTATAATTTTTAGCAGAAGCTGTTGCTGTTCTCTGGTCATAAGGTACTTTAGCTCATATCGTTTGAACACTGTCTGAACTGCCATGTTAACCACCTCTTTATGTGTTTTGTTCTTTGTATGAGATGAGTTTAAGCCGCGAACCCTAAATCAACTTAAAAATAATTTAAAGTTTTTGTAAAGTTAGTGTAATTTCACAGAATGTTCAAATTTCAAATCCTGCTTGCAATCTAAGAGCTTTATATCTATTATAAATTGTATAATTCGGGTAACGGTGCGGGCACTTTGCTGCAAATACGCGCTTTATAATGAAAATACATGAAAAAATAATGTGATTGGAGGATGTTTTATATGAGACTTCTTCTTGCAGAGGATGAGAAATCGCTTTCCAGAGCGGTGAAGGCGATACTTGAAAAAAATAATTTTTCCGTGGATGCCGTATATGACGGTGTGGAGGCGCTGGAGTATCTTGAGAGCGGCAACTATGATGGTGTGATAATGGATGTGATGATGCCTAGGATGGACGGAATCACGGCGCTTAAGAAGCTGCGCGCGGCGGGAAATATGGTTCCGGTGCTGGTACTGACAGCGAAGTCGGAGATAGACGATAAGGTGGAGGGACTTGACAGCGGCGCCAACGATTATCTCACCAAGCCGTTTGACACGAAGGAGCTGCTTGCGCGAATCAGGGCGATGACACGAAGCGCCAACGCCAACGTACATGCGGATTCCTCAATGCATGTCGGGAATATAACACTTGATACTGCAAGCTATGAGCTATCATCACCGTCCGGTTCGTATAAGCTTGCGAACAAAGAGTATCAGATGATGGAGATGATGATGGCGAATCCCAAGCAGCTCATATCAACCGAGCGATTCATGGAGAAAATATGGGGCTATGACAGTGAGGCGGAGATAAATGTGGTATGGGTGTATATTTCTTATCTTAGAAAGAAGTTAGAAGCCTTGAATGCCGATATACAGATAAAGGCAACGCGGAACGCCGGGTATTCGCTGGAGGAGAAGGCAGGTAAACATTAGGCAACTAAAAAACTGAGCCTATCCCAAAGCTGTGACATGCATAAATGTAATACGTTATATATCAGTTAAGTATATAACATATTTTGTATCTAATTATATTAGTGTGCCGGAAAAGAGGATACCATGATAAAAAAACTTCGCA
>CAUCXT010000100.1 GCA_958446835.1 uncultured Eubacterium sp. | reverse complement strand
CACCGGAAGATCATGAACGACTTCCGCCAGTACATTCTGGTCGGGGGTATGCCTCAGTCTGTTCTTGCTTATAGGAATGGCAAAGACTTCGAGGCATCCGATGTTGCCAAACGCAGGATCCTGAAGCTGTATCGCGAAGATGTCGCAAAATTTGCAGAAGGTTATGAGGACAAAGTGTTTGCCGTGTTTGATGGCATTCCGGGGCAGCTTTCCAAAAAGGAAAAGAAATACAAGCTTTCTTCTCTCGGAAAGCAGGCTCGTTTTCGAACCTTTGAGGATTCTTTTGTATGGCTGAATGAAGCCATGGTAGTAAATACCTGCTTCAATGCAACAGACCCTCATGTCGGGCTTGCACTAAGTGCTGATCATGCCACACAGAAGTGCTATATGGCAGATACCGGACTGCTTGTGACGCACACTTTCCAGGATAAGAAATACACAGACAACGAACTATATCGCGCGATCCTCTTTGATAAACTGAATATCAACGAAGGAATGCTGATGGAAAACATTGTTGCGCAGATGCTTCGCCACAGTCGTTCACGCCTGTATTTCTATTCCCGCTCCGATAGTCGGAACCGGGAAAACCACATGGAAATAGATTTCCTGATTACCGAGGGAAAGAAAATTGCCCCCGTAGAAGTGAAATCCGGCAATTACCGTTCCCATTCTTCTTTGGATAAATTCCGTAAACACTTTTCTTCTGCCATTGGCAACTCTTATATTCTTTATACCAAGGATGTTATGGTCAAAGACGGAATCATCCATCTGCCTCTGTATATGGCAGAACTGCTGTAATACCTTGCAAGCCTGCGGAGCTCCTGCAGGCTTACTTTTTATGTTTTACCGGCTTTTCACGACCGCGAATAATGTGTAATATTCGTGACATGGAAGGATTTCATCAGTTATAACTGATGAAATTTGGTAAATTATACTTTTTATCAGTTATAACTGATAAAATTGGAATATAGGATCTCGTACAGATTTTCAGGCCTTTTGCGATTTCTGTCATCTGAGTCACCACATCCAGAGGCTTCGTGTGGCTGTCCATCTTGTCATGATCTTTCCCCATGAGCAGCTAGTCGGTGCTCACATGGAAGCAGCAGGCCATGGCAATCCTCCAAAATCATTTACTTTGCAATGCAAAATGCATATAATATAGGTGCAGTAGTAAAGAAAGGAGTTGACATTCATGGCTACCACTACTAATTTCACCGTCCGTATGGACAGCGATATTAAGAAACAGTGCGAAGCGATTTATGGCGAATTAGGCATTAACCTTACCACCGCAATCAATGTGTTTCTTCGCCAGTCTCTCCGTGCCGGCGGTTTTCCTTTTGATGTTCGCCTGGATCAACCGAACAAGGAGACGATGGCGGCAATGCTGGAAGCGGAGCGCATTGCCCGTGATCCGTCCGTAAAACGCTACTCTGATGTTGAAGAAGCATTGAGGGCGTTAAAGGAATGAACAAGAATTTAGACATCGTTTAGACATCGTGAGTGCCATATTCAGCCAGATTGGTTGTTGGTCTATCGGATTGAAGATGATTTACTGATACTGACATTATCCCGAACAGGAACGCACAGCGATCTGTTCGGAAAATAAGAAAGGGACACTCGGTTTTTCTATCATTCCTTCTTGGAAAAATGTGATTTTATCACGGAGAGCGCCTCCGAAACAGGTTATACTACAAATACAAAACACAAGGAGGTATTCTTATGAGACTGAAAGATAAAGTTGCAATCATCACCGGAGGCAGCCGTGGCATTGGCTACGCTACCGCAGACAAATTTTTGAAGGAAGGTGCTACGGTAATCCTGACCGCAAGCTCACAAGGTTCTGCTGACAAAGCGGTTGCGCAGCTGAAAGAAAAGTACCCTGATGCAACAGTTGCGGGAATCAGTCCTAACCTGTCCAATTTGGAATCTGTCCGCAATGCGTTCCGAGAAGCTGCCTCAAAATACGGTTGCATTGATATTCTGGTGAACAATGCCGGTGTATCCGAAAGCACTCCCTTTACCGAGTATACGGAGGAAACCTTTGATAAGGTTATGGATCTGAATGTAAAAGGCGTGTTCAATGCTACAAGAGCCGCCAGTGAGTGCATGATTGCAAAAGGTCAAGGTGTTATTCTCTCCACCTCCTCAATGGTCAGCATTTACGGCCAGCCCAGTGGCTTTGCTTATCCCGCATCCAAATTTGCTGTCAATGGCCTGACGGTTTCCCTTGCCCGAGAATTGGGTCCGAAGGGTATTCGAGTGAATGCAGTCGCTCCCGGTATTACCCTGACCGATATGATGAAGGCTGTTCCCAAGGAAGTAATTGATCCGCTCATCAAGCAGATCCCTCTGCGCCGCCTGGGTCAGCCGGAGGATATTGCCAATGCATTTGTGTTCCTGGCATCTGACGAAGCATCCTATATCACGGGCGTTGTGCTCAGTGTAGACGGAATGGCAAGAACATAAAAAAGGAAACAGGGCAGCTGGAAACGGCTGCCCTATCTTCGAAATATAGAGGTATACACATGAAAAGAATCATTCCCATTTTAATGACTTTACTGCTTCTCTCTGGTTGTGCAACGCAATCCGCTGAAAAAACCTATCGACAGATTACTATGGAGGAAGCTATTACGATGATGGAGGAGGAAACCGGATACATCATCCTCGATGTTCGTACTGCTCAGGAATATAGCGAAAAGCATATTCCCGGTGCTATCAATATTGCCAACGAATCCATTGGCACAGAGGATATCTCTGAACTGCCGGATAAAGATCAGCTGATTCTGGTATACTGCCGCAGCGGTAATCGGAGTAAGCAGGCATCTGAAAAACTGGTGAAACTGGGCTACACCAATATCATTGAGATCGGCGGAATTAATAGTTGGCCCGGTGAAACAGTCAACGGCGATAAGTGATAAAATCACAGAACAAGGAACGACTGCTGGATATAATAAAGCCATAAAAAAGAAAACAGGAGGACTTAAATATGTCTGCTATCAGTGTTAATAAAAACAATTTCAATCAAGAGGTTTTGAACTCGGACAAGCCCGTCCTGATGGATTTCTGGGCTCCCTGGTGTGGTCCTTGCCGCATGGTAGTTCCTCTGGTAGAGGAGATTGCCAAGGAGCGCTCCGATATCAAGGTTGTTAAAATTAATGTGGATGAGGAACAGGAACTGGCTATGCAGTTCGGTGTGATGAGCATACCCACTCTGGTGGTTATGAAGAACGGAAAGATTGTCAATCAAGTCACCGGTGCCAGACCTAAGGCTCAAATTCTCGCCATGCTGTAAGGAGGTGCAAAGATGAGATTCTTCGATTTCCTGAAAGGCCCTGACATCAATCAGGGTGTCAAAGAATATAGCACTACGGATGGCGCAGTCCTGCTGGATGTTCGCACCCCCGACGAATACCGGCAGGGGCATATCCCCGGCAGTAAAAATGTTCCTTTGCAGTCCATTGACAAAGTGGCTGGCATGATTGACAATAAAGCTACCCCCATCTTTGTACACTGTCTCAGTGGTGCAAGAAGCCGCCAGGCAGCTGCTGTTTTGCAGCAGCTGGGTTATACCAACGTGAAAAACATAGGCGGAATTTCCGCTTATGCAGGAAAGGTGGAACGATAATATGAAAGTTGTCATTGTAGGCGGTGTGGCAGGCGGTGCTACCGCTGCCGCCCGTATTCGCAGACTGAATGAGCAGGCAGAAATCGTAGTTTTTGAGCGCTCGGGGTATATCTCCTATGCCAACTGCGGTCTGCCATACTATATCGGTGATGTGATTACCGATCGGTCGGATCTGACCCTCCAGACCCCGGAAAGCTTCTTCTCCCGGTTCCATGTAAACATGAAGGTGCGTCATGAGGTCACGGCTATCCATCCCGAAAAAAAAGAAGTTACCGTGAAAAATCTGGAAACCGGTGAGGAGTTCGAGGAGAGCTATGACAAGCTGATTCTCTCTCCCGGAGCCAAGCCTACCCAGCCCCGGCTTCCCGGTGTAGGTCTTGATAAGCTGTTTACCCTGCGCACTGTTGAAGATACCTTCTGCATCAAGGATTACATCAATGCAAACCATCCCAAATCCGCTGTACTGGCAGGTGGTGGCTTCATTGGATTGGAGCTGGCAGAAAACCTGCGAGAGCTGGGGATGGATGTCACCATTGTCCAGCGTCCAAAACAGCTTATGAATCCCTTTGATGCCGATATGGCTTCTTTCATCCATAATGAAATGCGCAAGCACGGTGTAAAGCTGGCACTTGGTCATACCGTAGAAGGGTTTGAGGAAAGGGACGGCGGCGTGGATGTGCTGCTGAAAGACGAACAGCCTCTCCATGCGGATATGGTAATCCTTGCCATTGGTGTTTCTCCCGAAACCACCCTTGCAAAGGATGCCGGGTTGGAACTGGGCATTAAAGGAAGTATTGTGGTCAATGACCGAATGGAAAC
>CAUCXT010000099.1 GCA_958446835.1 uncultured Eubacterium sp. | reverse complement strand
AGCATCGTAAAAGACCCGGGCCTTCATGGTGGCGTAGAACACGTAGATGGAAGCAGACAGACAGCGTAAATAGCTGTCCTTTTGTGGTATATAAATTTAACAGGCGTATAAGAGACAGCATGTCGCGGGTCATAGCCCCCGTGATGTGCTGTCTTTTTTGCGTGAAAAAAGCGGGGTGATGATGTGAGAATAATGTTAGTCGATGATGAGAAATTAAGCAGGTTAAACCTTGTTTCGACACTCCGTGAACAATATCCGTCCGCACAGATAGACGAATATGAAGATGGTACACCGGCGTGGGAGGCGATACAACAGGATAATGGATTCGACCTTGTGATTACTGATATGAGTATGATAACGATGGATGGTATGGAACTGGCAGAGCGGATACACGAAAAGTATCCGGATATGCAGATACTATTCGAGACAGCAGAATCCGAAAGAATACTAAGGCAAATGGGCGTACAGATAGAAAGATGTCTGCTAAAGCCGGTCTTTGAACCGGAACTAAGGGAAAAGATAGACAATCTTTCTGATTTACCACCATTTGAGATAAAGTCAAAACAGAAACCAACAGAGGAACAAAAAATACATACATCGAAGAAGGCAGGAGGCTTTTTCAGCCGACTGCTTCAAAGGTGTTAGAAGAAAGGATGAGGACATATGAAAGGATTAAAAATGACAGCCAAGCGTATCCTTACGGGTGTGCTTACAGCGGCGATGATTGTCACATCGGTAAACTTACCGGGAATGACAAGCAGTGTTCAGGCGGCAACAGTCTATAATGATACAACCACAGCACTGTCATCACTGGCAGGCAGTACCGGGCTTAAGATGTATGAACTGACATCATCAGATGCAGGGGCACAGTTAAGCAGTGGTATGTATTATATTAACAGTGATTTGACATTAAATGAGGACAAATCACATTATAATGGACTTAAAATTGCGGAAAATGCAACCGCATATATTTATATTCCGGAAGGAACGACACTGACAGTTTATGGTCAGGACGGTACAAATGCCGCAAATGGTGGTAATGCCACAGAACCAAGTTTTACTTTTTTTATTACACTCAAAAAGGAATTAAGTATAGAACTGTTGATAAGAAAACATATGGAACGGCTGGAACAGGCGGAAGTGGAGCAACAGGAGGCGGTGCAGCGATTTATGTGCCAGCCAGTGCAAAACTTGTTCTGTTTGGTGGAGGAACCTTAAAAGCTACAGGTGGTAAAGGTGGAAATGCAGGAGCCGGAGGCTTGGGAAGTGCAACGCAGTATTATATTGTAACATTTGCTGCTCCACGTAATTCTACAGTCTACGGAATTTCAACTCATAAATCAAACAGCAGTTGGGCAGATAGTACTGCATCAGGAAAGTGTACATACGCTGACGGAGATTATGGATTTGCTGATGTACTAGGAGGTGCCGGAGGTGCCGGAGGCGGTGGAGCTGCCGGTGGAGGTGCAGCAGTTGGAACAAATGGAGCATCAGGAAGTAATGGTTTGACTGGAGCAGTAAATGCGAATAAATATCAGGTGACAAAAGCCACTGGTTCAACTAATATTGTCTCACCTGCGACTGCAAGTACCAATATATATGTAAATGGGATTACTACCGAGTGCTTAGGTGGTGAAGGTGGAAATACAGTAACGACATCGGCTTCTGCACCAAATGAAGTCAAGAACCTTACTGGGCTGTATAAATTACCGGGTGCAGGTATTTATCCTAGTGGAAACGGAACAGATACCTTATATATTACACACGGACAGAATGGAGGTTCCGGAGGAGCCGGTGGTACTGGCGGAGATTCCGGTATGGAGCAGTTTGCAAGTAATGGACAGACTGCCTGCGGTACTGCAAACAGTGGAAAAACCGGAGCAACTGGTACAGATTCAGCCGATACAGGAAAAGATTTAGATAGCAGCAAGTACCCATACAACACCATTACATTCACAGGAGCAAAATCTTCTGAGCAGACAGTAAATTATTATCTTACACAGACAGATAGCATTACAGCTCCGGCTTATGATGAGAGTAAACTTGCATCAAATCAGATATTTACAGGTTGGAAAGTGTCAACTACAGCAACAAAACTGCCGGATGCGTTTGGTGAAAGCAATGAGGTAAGTACACTTGCAGGAACTACAGAGATATATCAGGCAGGAGATACAATTTCCACAAAGGGCATTTATGGAAATGTTGTTCTTACTGCACAGATAGTAGAGCATAATCATAGTTGGACTTATGAGACAGACAGCACAGATACAAGCAAGGTTTACGCTTGGTGTGTTGGTGCAGAAAATGCAGATGCCTGCCCATATCACGGAGAAGAAAAGAAACTCACACTTTCTCTTGACGCAAATGGAAAGACCTATGACGGAAATGCCTACGATACATCTTCTTATGTGACAGTTGATGATGCGATTACCGCTGTTACAAAGGCAACAGCAGGCAGTGTTACATATTATGAGGCAGACAGTGACGGAAACAAGACCGGCTCTGCAATAGCAGCTCCTGTTAATGCAGGAAAGTATGTGGCAGAGGTAACAGTAAGTGACGGAAGTAAATCTGTTTCAGCAACAAAGACATTTGAAATTGAAAGAGCAGAGCAGACAGCTACCGTTTCTATGGCTGGCTACGAATATGGAACAACCGTAAGTACACCTGATATCACAGGTGCAAAGGAAAATCCGGATGTTACTTATTATTACTCTACAGAGGATAAGAACACAGACGGAACAGAATGGAAAGATATTAAGAATGATACCTTAGAGCCGGGAACTTACTATATGTATGCGGTTCTGGCACAGACAGATAACTACAAGACATACACAACAGCTCCTGTCAGCTTTACAGTACAGGGAAGTGATATGTCAGGTGTTACAGCAGAAAATGTGACAAAGACCTATGACGGAAACAACTATGGTATCACAGTGAATACAGGCAGTATTCCAAACACAGTTGTAAATTACGGAACAGAGGCAGGAACTTATGACCTTTCAGAGTGTCCGGCTTATAAGAATGTGGGAACTTACACCATTTACTATAAAGTAGAGGCAAGAGGTTATAATTCATTTATCGGTTCAGCAACAGTTACAATCACAAAGAAGGCGGTAACTGCTACAGTAACAGCAAAAGACAAGACTTATGACGGAACTACAGACGCTGTTATAAGTGCAGATATATCAAATGATGATTTAATTTCCGGTGACAGCATTACAATCACAGGTCTTACCGGTACATTTGATGACAAGAATGCAGGAACAGAGAAAACGGTAACCGTTGACAGCTCAAAGGCAGAGATTACCGGAACCGGTGCAGAAAACTACGATATTACAATCGGTACAGAGGCAAAGGCTTCGATCAATAAGCTCACAGCAGATTTTAAGTGGAGCAATACAGACCTTACTTATACCGGAAGTGAGCAGAGTGTAACAGCAGAAGTTTCCAATGCCGTTAGTGGAGATAAGTTCACACTTACCTATGATGGCAATAAGCAGACAGCAGTCGGAGATTATACAGCTAAAGTAACAGCTCTTGGTAATGATAACTATGAGCTTCCTTCTGAGGAGAATGTCAAGACAGCTTGGAAGATTTCTTATCTTGCAAAGGGAGCTGCCGAAGTTTCCGGAACAAAGGGTAGTAATGACTGGTATGTAACAAAGGTTACAATCACACCGGAGGCAGGCTATGAGATTTCAGCCAACGGAACAGACTGGAAGGCTTTCCTTGAGTATGATGCACAGGGCAGCCAGACAGCAACCTATTATCTGAGAGAAACAGCCACAGGCTTTGTTTCAGATAAGAAAACAGCAGAGTTTAAGATTGATACAGAACTTCCAACAGGAGAAATCAAGATTAAGGATAATGGTTTTACAGAATTTTGAATACCATTACATTTAATCATTTCTTCAAAAAGACAGTAGATGTTAAGATTACAGGAGCAGATACAACAAGTGGTATTGCAAAGATTGAGTACCAGAAGGTAGCAAAGGGAGCTTCCTTTGACAAAGATGGTACTTGGACAGAGGGCAGGTCATTCTCTATGACAGCCAATGACATGAGTGCTGTTTATGCAAGAATCACAGATAATGCAGGTCATTGTGTAATTATCAATTCGGATGGAATCGTTGTATATACCGATGCAACAGCGACGGCGGAGGAGATATTTACAAGGACATCCGATAAAGACATCACAACAGGAATTACAGTAAACGGAAATACAATAGCTTCTGTTACGATTAAAAATGTAGATAATGAGAGTGCAGCTGCAACGCAGGTGGATGTATCTAACTATGAGGTTAAGGAAGATAAGCTTGTATTAAAGGCTTCCTATTTACATACTCTTGCAGCCGGAAGCTACACATTTAGAGTAAGCTACAATCCTTATGGAGAGGCTTACACAGCAGACAGCAGGGGTGACGCACCGGATACATCGGTAATCACGCTTACCGTAAATAAAGCTATAGGCAGCATTTCA
>CAUCXT010000098.1 GCA_958446835.1 uncultured Eubacterium sp. | reverse complement strand
GATTATGACTGTATCATTATGAGCCATTCGCAGTTTGAGAAGATACCGATTTCTGCGGAACGAAAAGAGCGTATGCTTCAGGCACAGATTGATGAGATTGCCTATGCGATTGATGACATGAAGAGCCAGAACGGGGAGCAGTGGACGATTAAGCAGATGGAGAGCCAGAGAAAGAAGCTGCAGGAACAGATGGAGGCACTTTCGGATGAGAGCAGAAAGGATGACCTGATTACTTTTGAGGAGCTGGGGATTGATTCCATCATGGTAGACGAGGCACATGCGTTTAAGAACCTTGCGATTTTCTCCAAGATGAATAATGTATCGGGTATCAGTTCATCGGGAGCAAAGAAGGCTACGGATATGCAGCTTAAGTGTCAGTATATCAGTGAAATAAACGGGAACAGGGGTATTGTGTTTGCAACGGGAACACCGATTTCCAACACGATGTGCGAGATGTATGTCATGCAGCTGTATCTGCAGAAACCGGCACTGGAGCAGATGGGGATATACCATTTTGATGCCTGGGCGGCAAACTTCGGTGAAGTGACAACTGCACTGGAGCTTACGGTGGAAGGCAGCGGATTCCGTTTTAAGAGCAGGTTCAATAAGTTTACCAATCTGCCGGAGCTTATGAATATCTATCGTGAGGTGGCGGATGTCCAGACAGCGGATATGCTTGATTTGGATGTGCCTGCCCTTCGTGGAGGTAAGGCGATTATTGTGGAGTCGGAGCCTGACTGGTATGTAAAACAGGTCATGGAAGACTTCGTGGTAAGAGCGGAGCGAATCCGGAATGGCGGTGTGGACCCTTCCGTTGATAATTTCCTTAAGATTACCCATGAGGCGAGACTGCTTGGAACGGATGCAAGACTGATTGATAAGGATGCACCGAATAATCCGGACGGAAAGCTTAATAAGGTGGCAGAAAACGTATGGAATGAGTATCAGGCAAGCAATAAGGATGGAAAGATAGGCTGTCAGCTGATCTTCTCCGACATTGGTACGCCGGGAGCAGATAAGGACTTTACGGTATATCAGTATCTGAAGGAAGCACTGATACAGTACGGGATTCCGGAGGAGGAGATAGCTTTTATCCATGATGCCAAGACCGATGCCCAGAGGGATGTGCTTTTCAAGGAAATGAGAACCGGAAAGAAGAAAGTCTTAATTGGTTCTACGGATAAGTGCGGTACAGGTGTAAATGTGCAGACACATCTTGTGGCATTACACCATGTGGACTGTCCTTGGAAGCCTTCATCCATTGAACAGAGAGAAGGTCGTGGTATCAGACAGGGGAATGAGAACGATGAGATAGCAGTTTACCGTTATGTAACGAAATCAACCTTTGATGCCTATAACTGGAGTCTGGTTGAGAATAAACAGCGTTTCATCAGTCAGGTAACCACTAGCAAGGCGGTAAGCCGAACCTGTGAGGATATTGACGAGGCAACTCTTTCCTATGCGGAGATTAAGGCAGTTGCTACCGGTAATCCGCTGATTAAGGAGAAGATGGAGATTGACAACGATGTACAGAGACTGAAACTGCTAAAAGCATCCTATGATAACCAGCGGTATGCATTGCAGGATAATTTCATGATTCGATATCCGAAGCTGATTAAGGCTGCAAATGAGAAGCTTGCCTGTGTCAGGGAAGACATCAAGCTTCGGGATAAAGAGTTATTGGAGCATCCGGACTTTGCAATCACAGTGGGTAAGTTTACTTATACGGAAAGGGCAGATGGCGGGGCTGTTATGCTGGAAGCGGTAAGTAAATGTAAGACCGGAGATACGACTGCACTTGGAAGCTTCCATGGGTTTGAGCTTCTTGTGGAGAAGAATTTCATGGGAGTGAATTATTTAATCCTTCGGGGAAAGACAGAGTATAAGGTAGAGCTTTCCACCAGTCCGGTGGGCAATATGGTAAAGCTTGAGAACTGTTTTAACGGTATTCACGAGAATGAGGAATATCTGTTAAAAAAGATAGAGCAATACGAAAACGATCTGGCTGCATCCAAGGAAGAGTATGAGAAACCATTCATGCACGAAGAGGAACTTCAGCAGAAGCTTTCAAGGCAGTTTGAACTAAATGCCCAGCTCGACCTTGAGAACGAAAAGGTTGCGGATGCAGACCTTGGAGGGATTGAGGAAGAAAAGAGCATGAATGTAGCAGAAAACCAGTTGCCTTATCAGACAAGGCAAGACAAACCAAGATAAAAGATGTGCCCTGCCAATGGCGGGGCATTTCTAATGGGAGGAATTTTTATGAGCAGGAGAAAAGTGTTTGCAGCACTACTGATTGTGGTAGGTATTTTGTTCTTTGCCATTCCGATTGTATATCACTACACCGGGATGAGGGAGACAGAGAAGCTTACACAGGAATTTGAACAGAATTTGGAGGAAGCGCAGGAAGATGAGACAGAGATGGAAGAAACCGGGGAGGAGGAAACCGAAGCCTCCATTAGTGAAGAAGATGCATCCATATTTGCAGAAGGGGATGTTATTGCCATTCTGGAAATTGAGGCATTAGACATACGCTATCCGGTGGTGGAGGGGTGTTCCTCCTCAAACCTAAATAAGGCAATCGGGCACATGAGTGAGACCGGACGAATCGGAGAGAAGGGAAACTGTGTGTTATGCGGTCATAATGGCAGCAGATACGGAGAGTTTTTTACCAATCTTAACAAGGTTTCCATTGGGGATATCGTAACCCTTCTTGATACAGATGGGGTGCTCCATTCTTATGAGGTTACGGAAACCTTTGTGGTGGGTCCTTTCGATAATTCGATTCGTACACAGGGAGAAAGGGAAGAATTAACCCTTTTTACCTGTGCGGAGAAAGGAACCAAGCGGTTTGTGGTAAAGTGTGTTCCTGCCAGTGAGGAGGTTGCTTATGAAGAATAAGACAAAATACCGTCTCGGAGAGGTGGAAGAGGTTGTTTCTGAGATGGAATTTGAAGACAGATGCGATGAGATTGTGGAAATAGATGATGACATGCAGCTTGTCGTAAGCGGTTGGTATGTCTTTATACCCAGTCTGTCGCTGTATCTTCGGGCAGGTGTTGCCTGTGTATTTGATGAAGAAGCAGGTATGTATATGCCTGACTTTGATGTGACTGTCCTGTATGAAGAAGAGCTTGGCATAGAGCAGTGGATTTACTATGAGCAGGACGGATTTGTGGTTACTTTAGGCAACTGGCTGAATGGTCGTCTGCCTATCAATAATATAGAAACCTTAGAGTGTCATCTGGTAATACCGGATGAGAATGAACCGGGTCGGGCGGTTCCCGACAGAAAGTGAGGAATTTATGAAGTATTCAATTCATGTAACAGAAGCTAAGAATCAGGAAGGAAACGTAAGGGGATTTGCCAATCTGGTGTTTGGAGACTCCTTCAAGATCACCAACATTGCCATTCTGGAGAATAAGGAGAAGGGAACTCTTTTTGTATCCATGCCGAGATACAAGTCAAGTGAGCGTGACGAGAATGGCGGTGTAGTCTATAAGGATGTGTGCAATCCGATTACCGCAGAGTTTCGAGAGGAGCTTTATGGAAATATCCTTGAAGCATTTGAACAGGAGAAATCTGCTGACAAGTCGCAGTCAGGCAATGCAAGAGGTGAGGCAGAGATGCCGCAGTTTTCCGTGACGGTAACACCGTATGAGAGAGAGGGCAGTAATATCCGTGGTCTTGCCCGCATCTATTTTGATGACAGTTTCATCGTGAATAATGTGAGCATCCTTCAGGGCAAGGATAAGGTGTTTGTGGCAATGCCTTCCTACAAGACAAAGCAGACGGACGAGCATGGAAAAGCTGTATATCAGGATGTGTGTTATCCGGTAACGAAGGAATTTCGTGAGAGGCTTTATTCCGAGATTGTAAGCCAGTATGAGAAAGCAAAGGAGCAGAGCGAAAATAAGGCAAAGGAAGCCGCACAGTCACAGGCACAGCAGTCGAAAGACCAGTATATGAAGGCGGATGGGAAGGAATTGCCCTTTCGCTAATGACAATTAATAATAAGGCAGGGCGGCCGGATGCTGCTCTGCCGGAAATGGAGGAAACGATGATGGAAGATAAACCAATGACCGGAGAAGAGGTATTACAGCAAATCTTAGGAGCGCTGAACGGAAACGGAATGCAGCAGGCGGCAAACGGAGTTTATGAGCTTTGTGCTTATGTGGACAGTATGACCCATAAGGTGGAAGACATGACAGAGGAGATTGCAAGACTGCGTGAAGATATCCAGAGGATGCAGGAGGATACCTTTACAAACAGACTTAAGAAGTCGTTATCGGAAGCTGCTGACCGTCTTGAAAAGCGTTGTGATGAGATAAAACAGCAGATCTTCGAGGTAAAGGAGAGCATTAAGAGTAAAGCAGGGGAAATCATGGCAGATTTCAAAATGCGTGGAAAGGCAGCACTTAACCGGGTATCTGAGTTTATCGGTCTGAAAGATAAACTTGTAGGTATCCGAAACAAGGTCAAAGAAGGTATTGCTGATACCAA
>CAUCXT010000097.1 GCA_958446835.1 uncultured Eubacterium sp. | reverse complement strand
TCTATATCCGAATTCCATCATCTTGCGCGCCGTCAAAATAAAATGCTCCGCATTGTTGGTGAGCATCTGAACCGCCACGTTGAGTCCTGCATTATTCTCAGGCAGTACGTCCTTTAACTCCCGCGACTTAAAGTTCCTGTGCTCACCCGGCGAAATAAACGGTGTATAATATTTATCCACTCCTCCGAAAAAGCGTGCAAATGTATTCCTGTAAATAAAACCTGTCACGCCCTCCATGGGCGCCATATATATTTTCTTTGTATCAACCATCAGCCATTGTCTTTCTGTTTAATCTTCCTATTTATCACTAACTTCCGCCTTACCCCTGCCTCACGCTTTATCTACCGTCCTGATTATTCTCCTGCATTTCTTCAAGTTCAAGCTCGGTCTCAAGCATGCGCTCTAATATGCTCTCCTGATTCTTTTCCTCCTCGTCAAGCTTGTTCTGGATTTCCATAAGCTTAGGATAGTCCGTTGCAAGCTCCGGGTTCATAAGCTGCAGCTTATATTCAGACGCCTTTTCTTCGCTCTGTGCTAACATCTTCTCATACTTTTCAAGCTGTTTTTTCAGCCGCGAAAGAACCTTCCCCGGATTGTAGTAGGTCTTCTTGTCGAACACATCTTCAAGCGTAGGCGCTGAGGTATTCGCGCCGGCACCGGCTCCCGCCGCAGCACCTGATGTAGTGCCTGCCGTAGTGCCTGCCATAGCACCTGCCGTTGTAGGCTTAGCCGCGCTGTTTGCTGCATTTTTACCACCTCCGGTGCCACCTGTGGCACCCATATTTCCGACAAGTCCGGTTCTCTCCCTTTCCTTTTCCTCAAGATACAGCTCATAGCTCATCTTGTACTGCTTCACATTTCCATGTGCCGATTCTTCACCGGAAAATTCAAGTATTCCTGTCGCAACCCTGCTTATAAAATATCTGTCATGCGATACGAAAAGCACCGTGCCCTCATACTCATTAAGCATTTTTTCCAATGCGTCCTTGCCGACAATGTCCATGTGGTTGGTCGGCTCATCCAGTATCAGAAGATTAGGTCTTGTCTGTAGCATCTTACACAGTGCAAGGCGCACCTTCTCACCGCCGGATAGCTGCCCCATCTTCTTCTCAACCTCCTCGCCGGAAAATAGGAAGCCTCCAAGTGCGCTTCTTACCTCCTCGCGCAGATAATCAGGATATGCCTCCCAGAAATTGTCAAGCACAGTCTGTTCAGGGTCGAACTTTTCCATGACAGCCTTGTGCTGGTCAAAATATCCCCACTCTACATTCTGTCCAAACTTAAATTCACCGCCAAGTGCCGGAATCTCTCCGACCAGCGTCTTTAACAGCGTTGATTTTCCCTTTCCGTTCTCGCCGATTATCGCAAGGCGCTCCTTCTTCTGCAAAAGAAATGTGACCGTGCTCAACACCTTGTCATAGCCTATCTCAAGGTTCTTTGCGTTTATAACATTGGTATAGCTCTCGATACGCGGAATATATCTCGCGTGGAATGCCTTGGTATCGAAGCGGCGCGGCTTCTCAATCTTGACCATGTGCTCTATCGCCATGCGTTTAGAATGTGTCGCAGCCACCTTCGTCGGAGTATTCTTCCACTTCTCAATCCATTCGGTGAGACGCTTAATCTCCTTCTGCTGCTCCTCATAGTCCTTCTCCTGCTTTATGAGGTCTTCCTCCTTGCGCTTCATAAATGCAGTGTAGTTTCCGGCATAGCGCTTGATATGATGGTATTCAATCTCATAGGTTACATCTGCAACCTTATCGAGGAACATTCGGTCATGTGATACAATCACAACCGCCCTGTCATACGTCTTAAGGTATCCCTCCAGCCATTCGATTGTCGGCATATCAAGATGGTTCGTCGGCTCGTCAAGAAGCATGATATCCGGTCTTGTGAGAAGAAGCTTTATAAAAGCCACCTTCGTCTGCTGTCCTCCCGAAAAGCTTCCTATCGTTCTTTTCAAATCGGAAAGCTCGAATCCAAAACGCTGGAAAATCGTCTCCATATCCTGCTTCCACGTATATCCGTGGAGTGCCTCCATCTTAGCCTGGATAGCTGCATACTCACGCAGAATAGACGCATCGTCTGAGCTTTTCATATTTTCCTCAAGCTCACGCATGCGTCTCTCACATTCAAATATAGGTTCAAATACCTTCTTAATCTCATCTTCAACCGTAATCTCGGTATCTGTAAAATTAATCTGTCTTAAAAATCCGATCTCCTGCTTACCCGCTGTCTCATACCCGCACTCTTCATCGCTGTCTATATTGCTCATGCTGATATCGTGCGCGATAAGCTTCAAAAGTGTGGTCTTGCCACAGCCGTTTCTTCCGACTATGGCAATCTTTTCATTGTCCCGCACTTCGAAATTGATATCCTGTAAAATAACGTCACCGCCGAACTGTACATTGGCGTGACTTATTCTTATCCTCATGGCTCCTCCCATCCAATGTGAGAGCAGCTTATCTGTAAAGCCCCTTTACAGCAGGATAAAGCTTCACAAAATGAGCATATCTCTCATCATATTTCTTTACAAGCTCCTCATCAGGCTCCACCGTATCGACAACCTTAACGATCGCGTCAGCGGCATCCTTTACGGAAGCGTACTCGCCATTGGCTACAGCGGCAAGCATGGCACCACCAAGTGCCGGACCTTCCTCTGCGGCAATGACATCAACCTTAATATTCAGAACATTTGCGATAATCTTCTTCCAGAGTGGACTCTTAGCTCCACCACCGCAAATCTTCGTTCTCTCAATCTTAATTCCAAGGCTCTTGGCAACCTCGAAGGAATCCCTGATTGCAAATGCAACGCCCTCTAACACTGCAAGTGTCATGTCAGCTCTCGTTGTGTCAAGGGACAGTCCGAAGAAGCCTCCTCTTACAAGAGAATCATTGTGAGGTGAACGCTCTCCCATAAGGTATGGAAGGAAGTATACACTGTTCTCTCCAAGCTTGTCAATGTTCTTCTGCTCCGCAGCATAGTCCTTGGTTCCGATTATCTCATCCATCCACCACTTATTGCAGGAAGCGGCACTCAGCATACAGCCCATAAGATGATAATGTCCATCCGCATGGTCGAATGAGTGAAGCGCATTGTGCTCATCAACTCCGAACTTATCACTTGAAATAAATATAGTGCCGGATGTACCAAGAGAGATATTGCAGCTTCCGTCACCTACTGTGCCTGTTCCGACTGCCGCAGCAGCATTGTCACCGGCGCCTGCCGCAACAATGACATTATCGGAAAGTCCAAGCGCACTTGCAACCTCAGGCTTTAATGTTCCAACCTTCTCATAGCTCTCATAGAGCTTAGGAAGCATCTCCTCCTTGATTCCGCAAATCTCTATCATTTCCTTTGACCAGCACTTGTTCTTTACATCAAGAAGCAGCATTCCTGAGGCATCCGAATAATCTGTGCAGTTAACTCCTGTGAGCTTGTATGCAAGATAATCCTTAGGAAGCATAATCTTCTTAATACGCGCAAAGTTCTCAGGCTCCTTGTTCTTTACCCAGAGAATCTTAGCGGCTGTAAAGCCTGTGAATGAAATATTTGCCGTGTATGAGGAGAGCTTATCCTTGCCAATCACATTGTTAAGGTAATCATTTTCCTCGATAGTTCTTCCGTCATTCCAGAGAATAGCAGGTCTTATCACCTCGTCATTCTCATCAAGAATTACAAGGCCGTGCATCTGTCCGCCGAAGCTGATACCTGCAACCTTAGAAGCGTCAACACCGGCGATGAGCTCCTTGATACCCTCCATGGACTTCTCGTACCATGCCTCAGGCGGCTGCTCAGACCAGCCCGGATTAGGAAAATATAAAGGATACTCCTTTGATACTACATTGATAATCGTTCCCTTCTCATCCATGAGAAGAAGCTTGACAGCGGATGTGCCTAAATCTACACCGATATAAAACATTTTCTTTGTCCCCCATAAATCATTTTAAAATTCCCCCACAAATATTGAAAGCTCAACATTTATGGGGGATGAATAATCACCTATTAGTGATAAAACACATACTGCTTATTAGCAGAATGGATTCTCTGTAGGATATAACATACCCTTTGGCTGGTTGAAGTTGATATCCTCAACAGGAACGCCAAGGTACTTAAATACCTCATAGAGAGCCTTTCCGTAATGACCGAATGCAACTGCACCGTGATGTGGGAAGTTCTTCTCAATGAGTACATGGCGGTAGAAACGTCCCATCTCAGGAATAGCGAACACACCGATTGAACCGAATGAATGTGTAGGTACAGGGAGAACCTCACCCTGTGCTATGTATGCACGAAGCTTAGTGTCTGCCGTGCTCTGTAAACGGTAGAATGTGATGTCGCCAGGAACGATATCTCCCTCAAGTGTTCCGTTAGTAACCTCGATAGGAAGAGAACGCGCCATGATGAGCTGATACTTCATCTCGCAGAAGGAAAGCTTCTTAGATGATGTATTTCCGCAATGGAAGCCCATAAATGTATCGTTCAATGTATAGTTGAACTTATCCTTAATCTCCTTGTTGTAAAGCTCTGCAGGTACAGTGTTATTGATATCAAGAAGAGTTGTAGCATCCTCGGATACAACTGTTCCGATGAACTCGCTGAGTGCTCCGTAGATATCAACCTCACATGATACAGGGATTCCTCTGCCTGTGAGACGG
>CAUCXT010000096.1 GCA_958446835.1 uncultured Eubacterium sp. | reverse complement strand
TTTCTCTGCCTCAAGCGCTCGCCTGCATGTTTTGAAAATTTTAAACTGCCATCCGTGACTGAATTTTCATTTTTCTGCCACTGCTGTCTTAACACATCCTCAAAGGATATGCCCTGCATAGCGGCCGCATCCGTGCTTTCCTTTGTCTTTTGATTCAGATATTGTCCTGTAATCTGTTCAATGGAGGAATATATATTATTTTTTATTTCCATAAATTATCCTCTCTTTCAGAATATACATAAGCCAGCCATCTGAATAAATGTAGCTTTTATGAATCGCTGTCCGAGTTACCCTTATTGATTTCATCTGTTATCTGCTTATAATAATCCTCATCGATAACCGAATACAAATCATCAATATTGTACAGATATCCATTAATTGAAAGATATGTACCATCCTCACGAATCTCAACAGTCTGAACCTTTCCGTTGATATACTGTGTCTCGCCCTTACTGTCGGTAGTAGCCATAATAACGTATTTTCCGACAAGGTTCTGAGCCTGTCCTTTCGTCATTGAATCGGACATGTTCTGTAATTCCTCTATCTGTGAGAACGTAGCCATCTGTGATACCCATTCGGTATTTGTAGTAGGCTCAAGAGGATCCTGATACTGCATCTCCGCAACAAGTATCTTTAAGAACTGATCCTTACCCATTGTTGATGTTCCCTTGGTATCCTCTGACAGATTATCAGGTGTGCTTTTTGCATATATCTTTCCATCCACAATTGCAGCACTTATCGCCATTTTCTCATCTCCTTTCAAACTTAAATCAGATAATCAACATTACCTCCTGATGCTCTCAGCATTTCCGCCGCAAGAACGTCTTCATCGGCAGCTTCGTCATCACCTATGATTGCATTAATTTCTTCAAGTGTAAGCATTCTTGAAGTTCTGCGTCTGTCATCATCATCCTGCGGGTTGTCTTCTCTTCCCTCAAGATTCTTTCCCATCTCGAAGCCATGTGTCTGAACTGTAACCTCAACCGCATCGACCTTGAGTCCCTGCTGTTCGAAGTTATCCTTAAGCATGACAATCTGGTTCTCTATTGCATTCTTAACAACATCATTCTCAGCCATAAACTGTGCCGTTATTATACCGTCTCTTGAAGATATAACCAGATTAAGCTTACCAAGATTCTCAGGCTGAAGCTGAAGCTCCATCTCAGAAAATGAACTGTTAACATTAACCTTGATAGCATCCACAAGCTGTCTTACGATATTCTCAGCGTTCACTGAGTATCCCTTAAAGTCTTCCTTTGCCTGTACTGCATTATCAACATTCTCAATCAAAGTATTAAGGAATTGTCCTGAAAGGCTTTCATCACTCTTCTGAAATGTTCCGGACTGTGACTCGTCATCCTCACTTGAAGCTACGGTAATCTTATCCTCAAGCTTAAGATCAGGTTCTTCTGCAGCACTTCCATTGTTTTCTAACTCAAGATTGTTCTGCCGGTTACGTAAAAACTCGTCCGTATCAACCGCCTTATCAGTTGTTCCAACCACTTCATCAGCAAATTCCGCCTTAGACATATCTGTAAAATCTGTTGACTGAATATACTTATTAAGCTCCTCAACAGAAATGCCTGTATCCTGTGCAACTGTTGCGACAAGGTTCTTAAGTTCATCGCTAAGTTCAGAAAATGTTTCGGAAAGATTGCTATCTGTAAGAAGCTTAAGACTGTCTCCATCCGCAACAACATCCGCAACGAAATCCGCCAGATTATTCTGAACAAGTAAGTCCGTTACACACATACCATTCTCAGCAAGATACTTTTCAAGCTCCTCATCCGTCATGTCAAGTATTGCACACACAACCGCCTTCACTTCACCCGTAAGTGCCTTAAGACTTCCTGTCATAACGCTCTCATCCACAGCTTTTCCATCTCCGGTGTGTTTCGCACCTCGAACAATATATTCAACCTGCGAACGTCTTACAGTAACCTTTTCAGGTGTGTTCTGCTTGTTAGATGAATCAGCCATCTTATTCAATGAATTCTGCATAAGATTACCAAATGAATTATTAATGGTTTTTTCAGAACTTTTCTTGATATAGCTGTAATTACCTGCAAGGCTCTTATTGACCTGAGCAGCTGCAACATTCTTTACATTTTGATTAGCCATTGTCATTTCCTCCTTTCTTCCATATTTTTATAAATTTATAGTCAACCATATAAAATATGGATAACTACCTGCCTATAGTAGTACTTCCGGCACCGGTATTAGTGTTTGCGTTAGTATTAGTGTTTGCGCCGGTATTAGTGCCTGCGCTAGTATTAGCGCTTGCGCTGGTACTTTCCTCGGTCGAAGTCTCGGTTGCGCTGTTGGTATTATTTCCCGGCATAGCATCAGGATTTCTTGTAAGGTTGCTGCCACTGTTTCCTGAATTAGTGCTCGAGCTGCTTCCTCCATGCGTTCCGTCCGGGTTTCCGACCGGATTTATTCCCATCTGCTCCTGTCTTCTGTTCTCGCGATACTCTTCAACCGTATATGGAGAAGGATACATAAGAAGAGTAATCTTAGCAGCATAGGTAGAATCCATATTCTGAAGAATCGCTGCCGCATTTGCCTGTGACATGTTTGCAAGAATAGAAGCAACCTTCTCCTCATCTCCCGTCATCTCTTCAAGAATAGAAGCTGCCTGAGCTGCCTTCATCTTTGAATATGTTTTTGCAAGGTCGATAATAACCTGACTGCTTGCTCTCTTTTCTATAGCCATCTGATATATTGCGGCGGCGTTCTCAGGATCCATTTTCTCGTACCATTCAATGTATGTATCAGGGTCTGCCGCATAATTACCTGTATATTCATTTCCAAATACAATCTGCTCGTCGAACTGTCTTTTCAGCTCTTCATAGTTTTTCTGGTAAGCTTCAAACGGTGACAATCTGGCAACCTCCGAGGTTAAATCAGCAATTGTCTGCGCATTTACCGCTGTTGCCTCATTGAGTCTGAGATTCTCATTTTCGAGCTCTTCGATACGTGCTATAGCCTCAGAAAGCGTTGTATAAGGATACTTACTGTCAATTCCAATCTGCTCGTCCGATGCATTAGGAAGTATCTTATTGATAACCGGTACATCCTTTAAAACAGGATATAGTACCTTGCTTCCAAATCCACCCACATCCAGCTTGACAAGCAGGACAAATATAGCCAGCCAAATCAAAACAATCAATATCGTAACAAGGATTATAACCAGCTTATTGGATTTTTTTTCTTCCTCCTGTCCATCTAATAAGTCATCAAGTTCGTCTGCCATACTATTCCTCCTGTTCAAAGCGGAAGCTTACAAGTTCATCTATCTCTTTTTTCTCCTGATCATTAAGTTCCTGAAGAAATTCTTCATAAGCTTTCTCTCTGAGTTTTTCCTGAATCTTGCGTTCTTTCATAACTTCACCCAAACGCTTCTGTGCGGCCTCTAAATTGAGGGAAGCCACTTTCACCTCCACAAGCTGCTTTTTTATCTGATTCTTGCACAGCTCAATGGCATTCTTACATATATTAATCTGTAGTATATTGATATTTCCGGATAACTGTTGTCTATAATTTTCTTCGTAAGCTTTTTTCTGTTCAAACATTCTGTCAAGTTTTTCTTCTTCCTGACTGAGCTTCATTCTCGCCGCAGCATACGAATTTCTCGCCTGAACTTCAAGCTTATTCTTAATATCCAGAATGTTCTGCATTCTGTATACGAACTTTGCCATAAGCTGCCTCCGAATATATTATTATTTGAATATATCATTCAACAACCGGATTTCCTCGGAAAATTCATATCTGTCATCAACACCCTGCAAAAGGAAATTATTAACAGCCTCATGCTTTTCTATAGCATAATCGATCTCCTTATTCGAGCCGCTCTTGTACGCTCCGATGTTGATGAGGTCCTCCGCCTCATTGTATGTCGCAAGCACATTCTTAAGCTTTCCGGCGACTGCCTTATGTTCTTTATCAACAATCTGGCTCATTACTCGGGATATACTCATAAGAACATCTATAGCCGGATAATGGTTCTTATTGGCCAGCTTTCTGTTAAGCATTATATGTCCATCAAGGATACTTCTTGCTGTATCCGTGATTGGCTCATTAAAATCGTCTCCATCGACAAGAACGGTATATAATCCGGTAATTGAACCTTTTTTACTCATTCCTGCTCTCTCAAGAAGCTTAGGAAGTTCACTATACACACTCGGTGGATACCCTCTCGTTACAGGAGGTTCACCCGATGCAAGTCCGATTTCTCTCTGTGCCATGGAGAAACGTGTAAGAGAATCCATCATCAAAAGGACATCCTTCCCCTGATCCCTGAAATACTCCGCTATGGCTGTAGCAGTCTTGGCTGCCTTATTTCTTATAAGTGCCGGCTTATCGGAGGTTGCCACTATAAGCACGCTTCTCTTCATGCCTTCCTCACCGAGATCCCTCTCGATGAACTCACGCACCTCTCTGCCTCGCTCTCCTATCAGAGCGATTACATTTATATCAGCCTTGGTATTTCTTGCAAACATACCTAGAAGTGTACTCTTTCCGACACCGCTTCCCGCGAATATTCCGATACGCTGTCCCTTTCCGACAGTAATGAGTCCATCCACCGCCTTAACACCGAGTGGAAGAACCTCAGAAATAATTTCCCTCTCCATCGGATCAGGTGGAGCCGCCTCACATGGATATTCAGCTTCATAATGAATTGTGCTGCCATCGGACGGATTTCCAAGGCCATCAAGTGATTTGCCCAGAAGTTCAGGTCCAACCTTTATC
>CAUCXT010000095.1 GCA_958446835.1 uncultured Eubacterium sp. | reverse complement strand
ACGCGCAGATATATTACAGGATACCTGCGGAGATTGATGTCACGAAGCTTATAAGTGTCAACGTGGAGACAGAGGCTTCAAGCTTTTCAATGAAGCTGTGTGCGGACCGAGACAATTATGCCAGCGCCATAGACGTGTACCACACAACGCAGATTAATACAGCGGATATAAAGGAGAGCGCAAATGCTAAGCTTTCAGAGGTGAGTATTCTTGGATTTATGAGCCTGTTAAAGGACGATGAGGGACAGCTTACAAAGACTGTCGGCAAGGTAAAATTCGTTGTCGAGAGCGCGGACAGCGGAAATGAAGATGGAAATGATAACACAGGTGATGACGAGGCAGATAAGACGGAGTTCGCCTATCAGATCGCAGAGCTTACCGCACTGGCTAAGTGGGGAGCAAGTACAGAGGTTCTTGAGAATGGAAAGCTACAGGTGACATTTCCGGAGCAGTATAACCAGATTTTTTTTAAGATACCTGATGAGGTGGACATGAGCAGGTTCCTGTCCGCAACAGTTGATACAGATAAAGGAAAGCTTTCCGTCAAGCTGTGTGTTGAGAGCGACTACAATACCAGCGGAGGAGTGGTATATGAGAACAATGTTATAACTGCGAATGACCTGAGCGGCGATGTTGAGAATAGCAGGCTGAGAGTACTGTGCCTTATGAGCCTCAGCGCGGACGAGCTTGTAAAGGAAGTCGGGAATATAACAATTAAGCTTTCGCCTAAATCACAGGACGCAGAAAAGACGGAGTTTAAGTATAATTTATCGGAGCTTGAGTTAAAGACGGCGTGGGATGTGGAGACAGCGGCAGCAGATGAAGGAGCCTGCCAGCTGACATTCCGGAGTAAGTACAGCCAGATATTCTATGTGATTCCGGATGAAGTTAATATGGAAATGATAGACTACGTGTCTGTCGACACCACGGCAGAACAGTTTTCCGTAAAGCTGTCTGCCAACGATGACAGCTTTACGGAGGGTGGTGCAGTATATGGCAGCACCATGATAACAGATGACGACCTCAATGGAAATGTTGCAAAGCCGGAGCTTAAGATTCTGGTACTTATGAGCCTTTCGGACGGAGAGCTTGTAAAGAATGTAAAGAGCGTTACCTTTAAGCTTAAAAATACAGGCAGCGGCAGTGAGAATCTGCTTATCGAGCAGGATGTACCTAATCTCAAGGACGTTGTCACCGCGGACATGGAGGATGAGAACTTCATAGTAGGTACAGCTATATGCCTTAATGACCTCAAGGACGAGAATGAGATGGCTCTTGTCAAAAAGCATTTCAATGCCATAACACTTGGCAACGAGCTGAAGCCCGATGCCGCGTTCGGCTACGCTAGCAAGTGTCCGGATACGGAGACAGCCCAGATAAACGGTGTTGAGATAACTGTTCCTAAGCTTGATTTCAGCAGAGCGGACAAGATGCTTGAGTATGTATATGCCTACAACGAGGAGCACCCGGAGGCGCAGATAAAGATAAGAGGACATGTGTTTACATGGCATTCACAGACACCAGAGTGGTTCTTCCATGAGAACTATGACGCAGATGCGGCTCTGTGCTCTGCGGATGAGATGACTTTGCGCCATGAATGGTATATAAAGACGATGGCTGAGCACTACATGGGAGCGGACAGCAAGTACAAGGATATGTTCTACGGCTGGGATGTGGTGAATGAGGCTGTAAGTGACAGCAGGGGAACCTATAGAAACGGAAATGAAAATTCTACATGGTGGAAGGTATACAAGAGCAACGAGTACATAATCAACGCTTTCAGATTTGCCAACAAGTATGTTCCTGCTAATGTGGAGCTCTATTATAATGATTATGGTGATTGTTCCGCATTAAAGAGTGAGGGCATTGCACAGCTTCTTAAGGATGTAAAGGCAGCAGAAGGAACAAGACTTGACGCTGTGGGAATGCAGGCGCATTATCAGACATCGGGCTCACCTTCGGCGGAGGAATTTATCACGGCGGCAAAAAAGTACGCTGAATGTGGGGTAAAAATCCAGATAACTGAGCTTGATTTCAAGGCGAGCGATGCGTTCGATGGAACAGATGTGACATTGCAGGAGGAGTACACAAGACTGGCATACCGCTATAAGGAAATCTATGACGCTGTAAAACAGCTTAATTCTGAAGGTGTTCCTATGGCTGGTATCACTGTATGGGGAGTGATAGACAAGAATTCATGGCTACAGACATCGAGCAGTGTAGGCGGCGGTGCAGATGGAAGTAAAAAGCAGGTTCCGCTGTTGTTCGATGACAACTATAAGGTGAAGGGTGCATACTGGGCATTTGTGGATTCCACCAAGCTGGCACCGACAATCAAGGAGGTATCATTTACAAAACAAATTGATGATGATTTCACAGCAGGCACGGAGCTTACAGTTAACAAGGGTGATTTGACAGCAATAATATCACCGGCATGGAATGACACTTCAATAACATTTTTAGCGGATGTGAAGGACAGCACAGTTGATGACACAGATTCTGTTTCGGCATACGTCAAGGTTGGCAAAGAGGTGAAGAAGGCGGTTGTAAAGCGCGCCGATTCTACCGCAACAGAGAACGGATATACTGCCAAGGTGGTAATCGATGGACTTGAGCTTAAGACATTTGACGATATCACCTTTGATGTGGTTGTCACAGACGGTGAGATAAAGACTGCATTTAATGATTACACCTTAAGCCAGAACGAGAAGAGTGATTATTATGCAAAGGCACAGCTAAAGCCTTTTGTAAAAATTGCAAACGGAACTATCAAAGTTGGCGAAGATAACAGCAAAATCTGGTCTCAGGTGGATAGCATTCCTCTAAGCATTGTGTTGGACGCTAAGGCTGAGGGAAACGCCAAGCTGTTATGGGACAACGATTACCTCTATGTACAGATGACAGTCAAGGATGCCACACTTGATGCGAGCGCAGAAGCAGCACATGAAAAGGATTCTGTAGAGGTATTTATCGATGAGAATAACCAGAAGTCCAAGTCATATCAGGAGGATGATAAGCAGTACAGAATCAACTATCTCAATGAGCACACCTTTAACGGAACCAACTGTGTCGAGGAGAACATTGTAAGTGACATAACCCTGACGGATGACGGCTATGTGATGGAGGCAGCGATAAAGTGGACACATGAGAAGGTCGAGGCAGGAAAGAAGATCGGCCTTGAGCTTCAGGTAAATGACGCCGAGGGCGGAAAGAGAATAGGCACAGTGAGCTGGTCTGATACTACCGGAATGGGCTGGTCATCCCCGGAAGTATTCGGAACAGCAGTATTATCCGGTGAAAAAGTAGAAGCGCCGGAAGAGAAGCCGACTGAAACGCCGACAGAGGAGCCTACGGAGAAGCCAAGTGAGCCGGAGACAGAGGTACCGACAGAGGAGCCAAGCGAACCGGAGACAGAGGCACCGACAGAGAAGCCAAGCGAGCCGGAGACAGAGGCACCGACACACAACCCAAGCGAATCTGAAACAGAAGCGCCTACGCAGGATGATAAGGCTGTCAGCAGCAGTGTTCTTGACAGAATCAATAATGGAGACAAGATTATAATAGAGAAGGTTGAGGCAGGAAAGGGAAGCTATCTGCCAAATGATTTTGTCACAGCCTTAATAAGTAAGGGGTCACAGCTTATACTTGAGCTTACCGGAACAGATGGAAAAACTCTTGCAAAATATACGCTTGATGGCACAAAATTTAATAAGGCACCGGATACAGACTTGAAGCTGGATGTGAGGTGTAATGATAAGAGTAATATTATCAATAAAGTTAAGGAACAATTGAATGTACCGGAGACATCACTTTATCTATGCAGCTTTGCACATTCAGGAGAACTGAATGGAGAACTTTATGTCACAGTATATACTCAATACGAAGAAGGAACAGAGCTTAGACTGTTCTATTATAATGATAATACCGGCAGTTCAGAGGATATGGGACAGACAGTTAAGGCAGCACAGGACGGCTCTGTTACATTCAGAGTAACACATTTCTCATCATATATCCTTGTCAAAGCTGCAGATATAAGAAATGACATCACACCGGGAGAAACAGAAACACAGCCGGCGCAGCCTGAGACTGATAAGCCGGAGGAGCAGTATATAGCACCATCAACAGGTGTAAATATATCATCTGCATTATATGCTGCAGCACTTGTATGTGTAATTATTATGCTATGTTCGGCAGCAGGTGTATGCATTGGCAGGAGAAAGAAACAATAACTTAGTTTATATGTAATGTATTGCGTTATATTACAGACAGCCATAGACCTCACAGTTGGAGTGAATATACCCTCCGGCTGTGAGGTCTATTAAAAAATATAGTATTTAATGGTTATAAAATGGAAAACGTGTAATACTAAAAATGCTCTTCAATAAGCCTGAATAAATATTCAGACAATTAACACAATTTTAATCAAAAAACTATTTATAATTTAGGGCTTTACAAAACATATATGTTATGTTAGTATAAACAAGCTTTCCAAATGAGCCGTAAACAAGCTCTTGAAAAGCTCAAGGTTAATTGTAAACAGTTTTTAGAAAAAAGAAAAAATTCTTAAAAAGTTGTTGACAAAGCCTTGCGAATATGTTAGTATATAACTCGTCCTTGCGAGAGGATATGCTGAAAAAGAAAATAAAAACTTTAAACCAACAGCTTGAAACCCGGAAGGTTGTGTTCAAATGTTGATGAAGAAAAACTTCAAAAGTTTTTTAAAAAAGTTCTTGACACAGCGTAACAAACATGATATACTAATTAAGTCGCTAACACAGCGGCGAATAAGTTCTTTGATAACTGAACAGTAAAACAACCCTGAAAATTCTAACGGGTTCTTA
>CAUCXT010000094.1 GCA_958446835.1 uncultured Eubacterium sp. | reverse complement strand
GTCCTCACATCCCTTGATACAGCGCATGCGCTTATCACAAGCCTTGAAGTTCAGGATAAGCAGCACATGACTCCTATAGATATTGCGACTATCGGAAACAGATAAGCAATAATTGAGAACCAATAGTTTGAAAATATAATTTTTGGATTCTTATTACAGAGTATAAAAAAATAAAAGGACAATATCATTCAGAATAAATTACTTCTTTTTGAATGATATTGTCCTTTTTGATTGTCTGTTTGTCTATGTGCACATTAAGCAGCCGCTATAAATATGCTTTATTTGTCTGAAATAAGGCTGTGGAGTTCTTGAAGTGACCTTACCTCAGAGGAACCGTTTTTCTTGACGTAGGCTATACCCTCAGCGGTTGCCTTTGCCGCAGCCATGGTTGTCATGTAAGGTATTCTTGCCTTGATGGCAGCCTTTCTTAGATAGCTGTCATCGTGAACGCTCTCCTTGCCGACAGGGGAGTTGATTATTAAATTGATTTCCCCATTGGTTATGGCATCAAGTATGTTAGGACGGCCTTCATAGAGCTTTTTAATCTTTGTCACAGGTAGACCTGCTCCGGCTATGAGGTCGTAAGTTCCGCCTGTCGCGAGAACCTTGAAGCCATCGTTTACGAAGCTTCGAGCTACTTCGACAACCTCCTCCTTGTCCTTGCGGTTTACGGATATGAGGACTGTTCCCTCAAGCGGAAGCTTGGAGGATACGCCTTCCTCTGCCTTGTAGAAGGCTTCACCATAGTGAGATGAAAGTCCGAGAACCTCACCTGTGGAGCGCATCTCAGGTCCGAGTATAGGGTCAACTTCCGGGAACATGTTGAATGGGAAAGCGGCTTCCTTCACGCCATAGTATGGAATATTTCTTTCCTTCATTGCAGGGATTGGCGATGGTCTTCCTGTAAGCTCACTTGTGATGATATCCGTTGCAATAGGAACCATTCTTATATCGCAGACCTTTGAAACGAGAGGCACGGTACGGGAAGCTCTTGGATTTGCCTCAAGCACATATACCTTGCCTTTTTCAATGGCATACTGCATATTCATAAGACCCTTTACGTGCATTTCCTCGGCAATTTTGCGGGTATATTCCTTTATGAGACGTACATTTTCCTCTGAAATGTGTACAGATGGAATAATGCAGGCTGAATCTCCGGAATGTACACCGGCAAGCTCAATGTGTTCCATTACGGCAGGGACGAACGCGTGTGTTCCGTCACTTATAGCATCGGACTCACACTCAAGAGCGTTGTTGAGGAAACGGTCAATGAGGATAGGGCGGTCTGGTGTCACACCGACAGCAGCCTTCATGTAATCGCTCATGCTCTCATCGTCATATACTACCTCCATGCCACGTCCGCCGAGAACGTATGAAGGACGGACCATTACAGGGTATCCGATTCCGTTGGCAATGCTGATGGCTTCGTCCACGGTTGTTGCCATACCCGATTCAGGCATAGGAATACCGAGCTTATCCATCATGGCACGGAACTGGTCTCTGTCCTCGGCAAGGTCGATTACAGCAGGTGAGGTTCCGAGAATCTTCACACCGTTTTTCTCAAGAGAGGCAGCTAAATTGAGAGGAGTCTGTCCGCCGAACTGGGCAATAACACCGAGAGGTTTTTCCTTGTTATATATGCTCAATACATCCTCAAGGGTAAGCGGTTCAAAGTAAAGCTTGTCGGAAGTGTCATAGTCTGTTGATACTGTCTCAGGATTACAGTTTACAATGATTGTCTCAAATCCAAGCTTTTTGAGTGCGAGGGAGGCATGGACACAGCAATAATCAAATTCGATACCTTGACCTATTCTGTTAGGACCGCCGCCGAGAATCATTATTTTTCTGTTATTCGAAACAGGGTTCTTATCTGTGCCGTTGTAGGTTGAGTAATAGTAGGCGCTGTTTTCGGTTCCGGATACATGTACGCCTTCCCATGTTTCGTTGACACCGAGGCTTATACGTCTATTGCGTACATCATCCTCTGATACATTGAGAAGCTGGCTGAGATATTTGTCCGAGAAGCCATCCTTCTTTGCCTTGGTGAGAAGTTCATCCGATGGAAGTGAGCCCTTGAATGTAAGAAGCTTTTCCTCCTCATCAACTAATTCCTTCATCTGGGATATGAAGTAGCGCTTAACTTTGGTAAGCTCAAAAATCTCATCCACAGTTGCTCCTTTTCTGAGAGCCTCATACATGATAAAATGGCGTTCGCTGGAAGGTGTAACTAATTTTTTCAGTAATTCTTCTTTGGAAAGTGTGTCAAAGTTCTTCGCATGTCCAAGACCGTATCTTCCGTTTTCAAGGCTGCGGATTGCCTTCTGGAAGGCTTCCTTATAGTTCTTACCGATACTCATTACTTCTCCGACAGCTCTCATCTGTGTTCCAAGCTTATCTTCAACACCCTTGAATTTCTCAAAAGCCCAGCGCGCGAACTTGATAACTACATAATCGCCGTCCGGTACATACTTATCAAGAGTTCCGTACTTTCCGCAAGGAATATCACGCAGGGTAAGACCGGCAGCTAACATGGCAGAGACAAGCGCGATAGGGAAGCCGGTTGCCTTGGAGGCAAGTGCCGAAGAACGCGACGTACGCGGGTTGATTTCGATGACTACTATTCTGTCTGTTACAGGGTCATGGGCGAACTGTACATTGGTTCCGCCGATAACCTGAACCTTGTCCACAATCTTATAGGCCTGTTCCTGCAATCTCTTCTGGCAGTCTTCGGATATTGTGAGCATAGGAGCACAGCAGAAGGAGTCACCGGTATGTACACCGAGAGGGTCAATATTTTCAATAAAGCATACTGTGATCATGTTGCCTTCGCTGTCGCGGACAACCTCAAGCTCAAGCTCTTCCCAGCCAAGAATGGACTCTTCAACGAGAACCTGTCCGACAATGCTTGCCTGAAGTCCTCTTGCACATACAGTCTGAAGCTCTTCCTTATTGTATACAAGTCCACCGCCGGCGCCGCCCATCGTATACGCCGGGCGCAGAACAACCGGGTAACCAAGCTTGTCCGCTATGGCGAGGGCTTCATCTACCGAGTAGGCAACCTCACTTCTTGCCATCTCAATGCCGAGGGAATTCATTGTCTTTTTGAACTCAATACGGTCCTCGCCACGTTCAATGGCATCAACCTGAACTCCGATAACCTTGACATTATATTTGTCAAGCACGCCTGCCTTGTAGAGTTCGGAGCAGAGATTAAGACCGGACTGGCCGCCGAGGTTCGGAAGCAGTGCGTCCGGACGCTCCTTGGCAATAATCTGTTCAAGACGTTCAACATTAAGCGGTTCAATGTAGGTGACATCGGCAGTCTCAGGGTCGGTCATAATTGTTGCAGGGTTAGAGTTTACAAGAATAATCTTATAACCTAATTTTCTGAGTGCCTTACAAGCCTGCGTTCCTGAGTAATCGAACTCACAGGCCTGACCTATTACAATAGGTCCTGAACCAATAATAAGTACCTTATCAATATCCTTAAGCTTTGGCATGATATTTCCTCCCTAAATTTAGTAATTACATTATAAGCTAAAGCGGCAAAGTAATAAAGCTTAATTTTTTAAATATAGGAAAAAATAGTTTTAATATGGCATGGTAAAAGCAGGGGATGTTAAAATGTCTGCCTAAAGCATGTTATATATAATGCGGTGGGCAGAGAAAATCACAGGAGAAACGACTGAGAGAGCAGAAAAGTCTGCCCAAAGCATGTCAAATATAATGCCATGGGCAGAGAAAACCGCAGGAAAAGCAACTGAACATACCGAAAAGTCTGCCCAAAGCATGTCAAATACGATGCTATGGGCAGAACCGCCAAGAACAATAAAGTTAGTTTAGAGCGACATACGTTTATCAGGAAAATTCAAAATAACATTTCTGCAATGGTAATACCAATTTCCATGTGGTATAATAAGCGCAAGTGAAAAATTGAAAAGAAAAAGGTGAAAATAATGGGTGATTATAATAAGTTTGATAGTATAATATTCGATGTCGATGGAACCTTGTGGGATGTGAGGGAGGCAGTGGCACACGCGTGGAGTGATGTTATTTCGGAGCTCACGGACTGGGAGATTAATTTTGACGGTAAGAGCCTTGGAGCTATGTTCGGAAAGACGATGGATACGATATTTTTTCATTTTTATCCGAACAGCACGAAAGAAGAATACGAGAAGATAACAGGGGTAATCTACAAGAGACAGAAGGAATATCTTATAAAATACGCACCGGAGCTGTATGAGGGTGTTGCCAAGACTCTTGAAAGGCTGTCACATAGATATAAGCTGTTTATAGTGACCAACGCGCAGAGAGGTTATATAGATACTGTTTTTGCAGTGCATGATGTCCGGAAATATTTTACTGACTGGATGTGCTTTGGCGATACGAATGCGTCGAAGGATGTGACAATAAGAAAAATTATTGAGAGAAATAATCTTAAGAGTGCCGTCTATGTGGGGGACACGCAGGGCGATGCAGATTCGTGTGAGAAGGCGGGAATACCAATCGTGTATGCAGCCTATGGACTTGGAAAGGTTGAGAAGCCTTGGAGGAGCATTGACAAGTTTAGTGAGCTTGAGGATATTTTTCTTGAAAACAGTGACAGTGAAGGCTTCAAGCATGCAGATGTGTCGAATAACGCTACATTAAAGGCTGATGACATATCAGAGAAAAATATTGCTGCCGGGAAAATCGATACCGTAATCTTCGACCTTGACGGAACACTGCTCTACACCATAGAGGATCTTGCGGCAAGCACCAACCACGCTTTACAACAGTACGGAATGCCGGAAAGAACTATTGAGGAGGTAACGGCATTCGTGGGAAACGGTGTCGCTAAGCTCATAGAGCGCGCGGTTGTGCCGGGAACGGATAAGGAGCTTTTCGACAAGGTATTTGCGGAGTTTAAAAAGCATTATGCAGTCCATAACCTTGATCACACAAGACCATATCCGGGAATTGTTGATATGCTTACCAGACTTAAGGAACAGGGGTA
>CAUCXT010000093.1 GCA_958446835.1 uncultured Eubacterium sp. | reverse complement strand
GGAGGTTTTCTATCCTTCTCTTCAATTCTCCGGTATCCCGCAAAATCCAGAAGCCACCATACAGCCTCTTTTACTTCCATTCCGCAAAACACCCTTAGAAAATCTATCTGGGACCCGCCATTCTCACCCTTATCGTACTGCCTTGACCACCGAAACCAGTGGCTCTTATCATAAATCCGGATAGAGTCCATTTCCTTGAGTGTATGATAATGCCCCACTTTCTTTACTGTATAACCAAGATAAGAGGCAACAGCGGTCAAATCCACGCTTTTTGCAATGGCTAATTCTGCTTCCGTAAATCTATCCTCCATCGCTACCTTCCTTTCTCCCGTTCTGCCACAAGACTGTTGGTAAAACTGAAATTCCTGTAGTCACTTGTATAGGAAATCTTTGGATTATCCATAAGTCCTTTTTCCTTAAAGCTGAAAAATTCCTTATTATCGCCTCCTACTATCAGATGATCCACCAGCCGGATACCCACCATCTCACAAACGGAATTCATACGGTCGGTTATCATCGTATCTTCTTTACTCGGAAACAGATTTCCGCTTGGATGCGAATGAATGAGCATAATACTCGCTGCATTTGATAAAATGCTTGCCTTGAGTATTTCCCTCGGATGCACCAATGCTTCATTTAGTGCACCAATACTTGCGAAGGTAACATTAATCGGTTTCAGGTCTGATTGCAGATTGACGACACAGACAACCTCCCTGTCCATTTCACAGAGAAGCTCTCCGATAGTGGCTGCTGCTTCGTAGGGATTCTGTAAAGGAAGCTCCGAATATAACGGAGTCTCCTTCACAAGCTTTACTCTAACCACATCGAGCTTAAAGGCTTCTTCTGCTTCCATCTGAGATTTCTTTTCGATTCCCATTCGCATCATCCTCCTTTAGCTCAATCTGTAAAATAAAGTCCCCTTCCCAGGCATTCATAAGAGCAATCAGTTCCTGCACGGTCATCTCCTGCTCCATAGTCTGCCTCCTATCTGGACTTTCCGTTGTCATAAATAAGCTGTGCCTCTGCAACCATGCCATCCAGTCTCTTATTCGGAGTATCCGTTGCAAGGGTAAGTCTTCTTGCATCCTTATCATAGTGATATACCTGATTGGATAATCTGTCTTCCAAGGCAACCTGTCCCATGTTGATTTCGCTTACCATTTCCGCAAGCTCATAAGGGTCTCCAACATTTGTAGATACTGCGATACACTCATGCACGGATGAAGGCAGAATATAGAGGTCTGTTTCAAGCTTCATAGCCAGCTTATGGAGATTATCTTCATAAAGCATGGAGCCTGCACCATTAATGCCCCTGTCATTACTGATTACCCACATCATCTTATCTTCCGGCATCTCACCGATCATCATGTCTGCAACCTCAGCAGGCATACCGTCACTGATAAACATTTCACGAATGACATCGTTCATGGATTTGACGGTCGGTGGGAAAATACGCCTTGTGTTTTCCACAGCACACTTAAACAACTGCTCTTCATTCATGCCAAGCTGTTCCGCAAGATTATTACGAATCGCCGAACTCTGGATTCCATTCTCATCCACCTTTACCACCCAGCGGTAAATAATGGACAAATCCTGAAACTCTCTGTGTGGCATATCCCTAAGCATATCTTCATTCTGCAGTGTGTTAATAACCTGAAAGACAATGTTATCCTTTGCACCTTCAAGATTCACATCCCCTACCTCGGGCATTTCCTTGAATGCCATATCCATTCTTCTGGCAGCACTCTGTAACACCTCCTGAAGAT
The DNA here is from genome assembly GCA_958446835.1 of uncultured Eubacterium sp. GTDB lineage: Bacteria > Bacillota > Clostridia > Lachnospirales > Lachnospiraceae > CAG-882. The sequence continues at coordinate 3,270 of CAUCXT010000093.1, read as the reverse complement.
TCTCTGTCTCAAGATAGTGTTCATACATGTGATTGATATACAGTGTGGGAGATACGCTTCTTCCTGCTCCGCTTCCCACTAATGTGATACCATCCAGAACCTTGTTTACCTTATTGACAGGCTCAACACGAAGTCTCATTCCCTGATACTGCTCCGGCATATAATCCATAAACTTCTCAGCCACGACTTCCTTAAAAATCTCGTAATTCATCATATAAAATGTCCTCCTTAATCTAAATTGTCATATAGAATCCCTTCCTCGTCCGGGTCTCCATACTCTTTGATATCTGTTTCATAACCGGGATCATCTTCCAAATGGATAATTGCTTCTTTTGGCTGTTTGCGTTTTCTATATGGACAACCTCTGCACTCAACACCGGCAAGCTCCTCTACAGTCACACCGAGTGCACTCGCAATCCTATTCAAAATCTCATTCTTAGGAATCCTGCTCCCGTTTTCATACTGAGCAATTCTCACATCTCCCCTGTTTGGAAAACCTGCAAGCTCCCCCAGTTCTCTCAAAGTTAAATGTCTTTCCTTTCGCAACATTCTAATCTTTTGCCCGATTGTCATTGACGCACCTTCTTTCTGTATGGACACTCCCGACAAGGCACCGGGCATAAAACTTCCAGCGGAACCCATAATTCCTCTGCAATTCTCTTCAGCTTATCAAGATCCGGGAAACCTTTATCCTGTTCAAATTCTGAGATAACTCGTTCTCCATCACATCCAAAACCGCATCTTCTCCCCAGTTCTTCTCTGCTGAAGCCTCGCCTTTCCCGATATTCCTTTATCTTTTCTCCAACCAAAGCTATCCCTCCAAAAAAATTAGAGGTGTAAGCTATTACGGCCTACACCTCATATAGATGATACTTATTCAGTTACTTCATCCTCTTCCTTCTTTTTCCAGAAGAAAGCACCTGCTCCTGCTAACATTGCAGCCAGACCAAGTCCGGCAAAAAGCCAAGGATTGAAGTTATCCCCGGTCTGTGGGAGCTTCGGCTCTGTAGGCTTGTTAGTAATATTCAGTGTATAAGTCACAACCTCAGGGGCTGCATCGTCATACTGTAATACCACCTCGTGCACGGTCTCATCAAGGATATACCCTTCTGCAGCCTTGGTCTCGACTACATAATACTTGATATCCTCCACGAACTCGCCATCCTTGAATACACCAATCGGAAGTTCTCCGGATTCCGCATGACCATTCTTGTCAGTCACAAGTTTTTCAATCACATTGCCATCTTTGTCACGGATTTCAAACTCTACTCCGGCAATACCCTTCTTGGTATATTCGTCAGTCTTATCAATGATAATCTTTCCGTTCACAAGTTCATCCTTCATGGATACCTTCTGAATTTCCTTTGTCTCAGTCACCTCAAACTCCACATCATTTGCAATTCTGTATCCATAAGGGGCAATCTCTTCCCTTAAGATATACTTGCCAACAGGAATTCTGTCGATGACATGAACTGTTCCATCAGACTTCCAGCTATAAACCACATTTCCATTAGCATCAATAATGGAAAGCTTTGCACCCTTAAGCTCATGCTCTCCGGTAATATCAGTCTTGGAAATTTCAAGCTTGGTAGGATAGTTTTCAAATTCTGCCTCAAATTCAATCACTTCCACATCATCACCCTGATAAGAAGCATCTACATCAAAGCATTTATCTGACTTCACATATCCTGCAGGAGCTTCCATTTCCTTCACATAGTACTGTCCAAGAGGAAGGTCTGAAATAAAGGTTACTGTTCCGTCAGCTCCTGTTACTGCTTTCTCAATGAAAGTATCAGCTGCTACAATCAGTCTGCCATCAGCATCGAAAATATCTTCCTTTGCATATAAGCCGAATACTGCTCCCTCAAGAGCCTTCTTCGTCTCAGCATCCTTCTTGATAACAGTAATCTGTACCTTCTGTCTCTCATTGGTTACATCCATACCTGCATATACCACTTTGGTATTCTGGTCGATATAGGAAAGATCTGCTTCGATTGGTGTACTGTCAAGCACAAATCCCTCGATAGTTACAGTCTCAACAAGGTAGTACTTGCCAAGCGGTAAATCACTAATCATGGCAATTCCTTTGTCATTTGTAACAATGGTTGCCACAAGCTCATCAGCCTCATAATATACAGTGTCAAGACCATCCGGACTTACAATGTCCTCTCTTGCATAAACCTCAAAGGTAACGCCTGCAAGAGATTTCTTGAAGTAATCGAATACAAAGTCATACCACTTACCTTTTACAAGGTTAATGTCTGTCAGGAACTCTCCATCCTTGTTGATGATGATTGCCCCTGTAGGAACCTCATCCTTCATAACAACGCTCTGGATTTCCTCCGTATCCTCTACAGTGAAGGTTACATCCGATGCCTTAAGATATCCGTAAGGAGCAAATTCCTCACGAAGCACATAAGTTTCACCTACTACAAGCTTCTTAATCACATGTGCTTCCCCTGCCTTGGATGTCCAGGTATCAACCACATTTCCGTCCTTATCAAGAACAGTCAGTGTTGCACCGGAAAGCTCTGCACCACTTGTAATATCTTCCTTTGTAAACTCAAAAGTTGTAGGCATATTATGGAAGGTTGCTATAATTGTTGAATACTTCACTTCCTGTCCCTGATATTCTGCATCAAATTCGATCACATCATCGCATGATACATATCCGGCAGGTGCCTTGATTTCCTTCGCATAGTAATGACCCAGAGGATAATCCTTTACGAACTGGATATCACCGTTTGCATCAGACACTGCTACCTCAAGTAAAGTATCTTTCTCTACGATTACCTTACCATCCACATTTACAATATCCTCCGCTGCATATAAGCCAAACTCAGCACCGGAAACCGGCAACCCGGTCTCTCCATCCAGTTTTGCCACGGATAAATCAACCTTCTGTCTGTCATTTGCGAATGTCAGACTTTCCCTGATAACAGGAGTCTTATCATCCACATATACGAAAGTTACATACTGCTCTTCTTTGTTCAGTACATACCCGTAAGGAGCTTCCACTTCTACCACTCTGTACTTTCCAAGAGGAAGGTCTGAAACTTTTGCTTTTCCGTCCTCTCCGGTTACAACAGTTGCAACCAGATCACCTTCTGCATAATACTTGTTTCTGTTTCCGTTCTCATCTGTCTGCATGTCTGCTGTGTAAATGTCCTCAGCTGCATAGATTTCAAACTTGGCACTGGCAAGGGAACCTTCTTTATAAACAAATTCCTTATCTTCGGAATCTGCAAATAAACCGCCCTTATATGCATC
>CAUCXT010000092.1 GCA_958446835.1 uncultured Eubacterium sp. | reverse complement strand
TAGGGTCACGTCCCGGCTTTTCAAGTTCCTTTATGATGTCCTTAAGGGTAAGCTCTCCGATTTCCAGTTCCTTTGCCATTGCACTGACACTACCCACCTTGCCGGACAGACCTTTAAGTCCGCCCGATGTTATATCTTCCATACTATAACCAAGCTTTTTCAATAACTGTGCTGCAGCATCATAGCTCTCAGGATGGACACTGGTAGAATCAAGAGGATTGCTTCCTCCTGTAATTTTCATGAATCCGGCACATTGCTCAAACGCCTTAGGTCCTAACTTCGCCACCTTTAAAAGCTGCTTTCTGTTGTCAAATCTGCCGTTCTCCTCCCTGTATGTCACAATATTTTTTGCTATAGCCTTAGATATTCCTGAAATATACTCGAGAAGTGAGGCAGAGGCAGTATTCAAATCAACTCCAACCTTGTTGACACTGTCTTCCACAACTCCTTCAAGTGCCTCGCCAAGCTTCTTCTGGTTCATATCATGCTGGTACTGTCCTACTCCAATCGACTTCGGGTCAATCTTTACAAGCTCTGCAAGCGGATCCTGAAGTCTTCTGGCAATTGAAGCGGCACTTCTCTGCCCTACATCAAAATTAGGAAATTCCTCTGTCGCAAGCTTGCTCGCGGAATATACCGACGCTCCCGCCTCGTTGACGATTATATACTGAACCGGTGTATCAAGCTCCTTCAAAAGTTCCACAATGACCTGTTCAGACTCTCTTGAAGCTGTTCCGTTTCCAACCGAAATGAGTGTAACATTATATTTCTTGATGAGCTTCTTGAGTACAGCCTTCGCCTCTGTTACCTTGTTCTGTGGTGCAGTAGGATATATGACTGTCGTGTCAAGAACCTTTCCTGTGGCATCCACAACAGCCAGCTTACAGCCTGTCCTAAATGCCGGATCCCAGCCAAGCACAACATGTCCTGTAATCGGCGGCTGCAAAAGAAGCTGTTCAAGGTTCTTGCCAAACACATTTATAGCTCCGTCCTCCGCCGTCTCAGTGAGCTGGTTTCTTATCTCCCTCTCTATCGACGGTGCGATAAGCCTCTCATAGCTGTCCTCGATGGTTTCCTTGATAATTCCTGTGGTATACCGGTTGTCCCTCACTATAATCTGCTTTTCAAGGTATGATAGAATCTTATCAACAGGTGCTTCTATCTTAACTGTCAGAATCTTCTCATTCTCACCGCGGTTGACCGCAAGTATCCTGTGCCCTGCCATCTTTGCTACCGGCTCACTGAAATTGTAATACATCTCATAAACCGTCTTAGCCTCAGCGTCCTTGGCGGTAGAGGACAATATGCCCTCCTTAAACGTAATCTCTCTAATCCTTGTTCTATAGTCTGCATTATCCGATATGGACTCGGCTATAATATCCTTCGCCCCGGCTACAGCCTCCTCAGGCGTCTTTACATCCTTCTCCTCAGACACATACTCTACCGCCGTCTTAATGACAGGCTCTCCCGTCATCTGGAGCATGATGATATTGGCAAGCGGCTCTAAACCCTTCTCCTTCGCGATGGTTGCTCTTGTTCTTCTCTTCGGGCGGTATGGTCGGTATAAATCCTCCACAGCCACCATAGTATCAGCCTGCTCAATCCTGCTTCTAAGCTCTTCGGTCAACAAGCCCTGTTCCTCAATACTTGCTATTACCTGAGCCTTCTTGTCCTCGAGATTTCTCAGATACTTAAGCCTCTCATCAAGGTTACGGAGCTGTTCATCGTTAAGTGCACCGGTTGCCTCTTTCCTGTATCGTGATATAAACGGAATCGTACAGCCCTCGTCAATAAGCTTCACAGCCGCCTCGACCTGATTATTTCTCACATTAAGTTCGGAGGCTATCGCCTTTATAATATCCATGTCAAATAATTCCTTCCATCATTTCTTTTCTTTAAATATTTTCCTTTAAAGTCTTTCATACATTATATAGCATTTCTTTTTCTATGTCCATTACACTTGAAAACAAACTTATGAGATATTCTTATAAAAATAAAAAGCCGCCCTGTACACCGTACTGTGCAAGGGCAGCTTGTCGTCTGTATAATACTCATACGACATTAATTATCTTATTTATGACTCATAAAATGCCTTGTAGATAGCCTTGAAGGCTCTCTCGAAGTCCTCTTCCTTCACGCCTACGATGATATTGAGCTCAGAAGAACCCTGATCGATCATCTTGACATTGACATTGGCATCGGCAAGTGCTGTGAAGAGCTTGCCGGCTGTACCATGGCTCGACTTCATTCCACGTCCCACAACCGCGATAAGTGCAAGACCCGACTCAATCTCGATGGCATCAGGGTGCACATTTCTGTGAAGTCCGGCAAGAACCTCCTGCTCCTTCTCCACGAACTCATCCTGATGAATTACAATTGACATGGTATCGATTCCCGATGGAGTATGCTCGAAGGAAAGTCCCTGCTTCTCAAACACTTCAAGAACCTTGCGTCCAAATCCAATCTCTGAATTCATCATGTCCTTCTCTATGCTCACAACAGTGAAGCCCTTCTTGCCGGCAATACCTGTTATGACATACTCAGGCTTACGCGAAGTGCTCTCAACAATCATTGTTCCCGGATCTTCCGGCTTGTTGGTGTTGCGGATATTGATCGGAATACCCTCCTTGCGCACAGGGAAGATGGATTCATCATGGAGTACTGTGGCACCCATGTACGAAAGCTCCCTGAGCTCCTTGTAGGTTATTGTGACAATCGGCTTAGGATTGTCGATAATTCTAGGGTCCGCAACAAGGAAGCCTGATACATCTGTCCAGTTCTCATATAAGTCTGCCTTCACCGCTCTTGCAACGATAGCTCCTGTGATGTCCGAACCACCGCGTGAAAATGTCTTTATTGTATCATTAGGTCTGATTCCGTAGAAGCCCGGAACAACCGCTCTGTCAACTGTCAAAAGTCTCTCTGACAGCACCTGATTGGTCTTCTTGGCGTCAAGGTTTCCGTTGGTATCGAAGAATATAACATCCTCCGCATCAACAAATTCATATCCAAGATAGTTAGCAAGGATGATACCGTTCAGGTACTCACCTCTAGAAGCGGCGTAATCGCGTCCCGCTCTGGCTCTGAAAGCAGCCTCAATGTTGGAAAACTCCTTCTCAAGAGATAAATCAAGCCCAAGATCATCTATAATCTCCTGATACCTCGCCTTAATATCATCAAAAATATCCGAGAAATCATAGCCCTTTGAGGCAACACCATAGCAGTCATAGAGCATGTCCGTAACCTTGACATCCTCCTTAAAACGCTTTCCCGGTGCAGAAGGTACAACATATCTTCTCGACTCATCCGCATGGATGATGTCTGCAACCTTCTTAAACTGTTCCGCACTTGCAAGTGAACTTCCACCGAACTTAACAACCTTTAACATTTTCATATCCTCCGTGTAGTTTTGGCTTCTATAAATATTATAATTCTATTCTGATAGTATTCTTTATACCTTTGACGCTGCAGGCTGCCTTAGCAAACTCTGCTTCCTTGATAGAACCTGTGACAAATGCAAATTCCCCGTCAATCACATTGTCGCATATCGTAACTCCGCCAAAAAGCTTCTCAAGTTCTTCTTCTCTTTCAGCCGCATTGCCCTCAATGCGCACATAGAAGCAGTTCTCGACCTCATCTATTGATATGAGTTCTTTCTTTTCCTGTGACCAGCCATTATTGACATGACCGTCTGCATGACGCACAGCATCTACAATATCCGATACAACAGCGCTCGCTGTAGGAAGCTTACCTGCTCCTGCTCCGTAGAACATTACATCGCCAAGCATATTTCCCTTCACGCACACTGCGTTTACAACATCGTGTACAGAAGCAAGCGGCTTGCCATATCTGAGCATTCTCGGTGTCACCATGACATACATTCCCTCAGGTGTGACACAGCTCTTGGCTACAAGCTTGATTGTAACCCCAAGCTTTGCCGCATAGGCAAAATCATCCGCGCTTACCTTAGTAATGCCTTCTGTATATACGTTCTCAAAATCAACCTGTTTTCTGCTTACAATGGAGCTTAAAATGGCAATCTTGCGCCCAGCATCGAAACCTTCTACATCCGCCTCCGGATTCCTCTCAGCGTAGCCTAGCTTCTGCGCCTGTGCAAGCACCTCATCGTATGAGGCACCTTCTTTTTCCATCTTTGTAAGGATAAAGTTGGTGGTTCCGTTGAGGATACCCGAAACCTCAAGTATTTCATCTGCGGTAATACACTGTTCAAGAGGTCTGATAATAGGTATTCCTCCTGCAACACTTGCCTCAAAGAAGAAATTAACTCCCTTCTCCCTGGCAATTCCAAGCAGTTCTGCGCCGTGTTTTGCAACCAGCTCCTTATTGGAGGTACATACACTCTTTCCCTTTAAAAGAGCGGACTTTACAAAGGAGTATGCCGGATTAACCCCTCCCATCACCTCGACAATAACTGAAACATCATTGTCATTGAGAATAATATTGAAGTCATGAACAACCTTGTTTTCAATCGGTGTTCCCGGAAATTCTTTAAGATCAAGAACGTATTTGAGATTAATTTCCTGTCCTGCACTTTTTTTAAGTACATCTGCATTTCTGCTCAATACTTCAACAACTCCTGAGCCTACCGTACCATAACCTAGAACTGCTACATTTACCATCCTACTTTTCCTCCATCAGCTGCTTTGCGTCTTCCGCCTCATCCGCGGTGAGTAAATTATGAATATCAATTATAAGTATAAGCTTGCCTGCCTTATTGGCAACCTTCACAAAATATGCTGTGTCATGATTGGTTGCTATGCTTGGAAAATCCCTTATCTCATCTTCCTGAAGGTCATCAATCTCCTCGACCTCATCAACCTCTATAGCTAACTTCATATCCGGAAGGTTTGCAATTATAAGCTTGGTATCTCCCGGGGCCTGAGGAAGCTTGAACTTGTCCCTTAAGCTGTATACAGGAATTATATCACCTCTTAAGTTGATAATGCCCTTTATGCTGCTTGAAGCATTCGGAACACGAACAATATCCTGATCCTTTTCAATAGCATTGACATACTGAATATCTATGCCATATAACTCATTTCCAACTCTGAACACAATCGGTTTTAAAGCTTCTGCCATGATAATCCTCCTTTATTCCTCTGTTGTCCCTTTTTTTCCAAGACTCAGCCACTTAAGATAAGCTCCCATGAAGCGGTCCAAATCTCCATCGAGCACTGCCTGAGCATTACCCGATTCCTCACCTGTTCTGTTATCCTTAACCATGGTATATGGCTGAA
>CAUCXT010000091.1 GCA_958446835.1 uncultured Eubacterium sp. | reverse complement strand
AGATTGGAATATGCCGATTGACAAGTTCTGATGTTGTGCGTCATCCTCTTGTTCAGAAGATTGTGAAGGCCTATGATGAATATGAGAATCGAAAGTTCACAGACGGCGGGAATAAGACTGTGAGTGCTGATAAAGCCGGAGGTTCGGCGAAAATAAAACGGACAAAGGCGGACAAGCAGAAAAAATAGATGTATGAACGCTGACGAATAATACAATAACGATATAGGAAAAGAGGTTTTAAGTATGACAATTGCCATAGAAGAGGAAACAAAGGTTGATTTTGATTTCGATTATAAGAAGGTTATTGAAGATGTAATAAATCAAGCTATGGATTATAAAAATTGTCCTTATGAGGCTGAAGTTAGTGTTACTTTAACGGATAATGAATCAATCCATGCCATCAATAAGGAATTCAGAAATATTGATAACCCTACGGATGTGCTCTCATTCCCTCTTGTTGACTATGAGGAGGCAGGGCAGTTTGATTTCTTAGAGGATAGAGATGACTGCTTCAACCCGGAGAGCGGAGAGCTTATGCTGGGAGATATTGTTATTTCGGTTGAAAAGGTCTATGAGCAGGCGGATAAGTATGGACATTCGCCTAAGCGTGAGCTTGCTTTCCTCACTGCACACAGCATGCTTCATCTGTTTGGCTATGACCACATGACACCTGAGGAGGCTGCCGTGATGGAGAAGGGACAGGAGGACATCCTTGCGGCTATAGGAATTACGCGAGACTAGAAAATATTTTTGGAGGATTTTTAGATGACTGAAAGAGAATTACTTATAAATAAGGCTAAAGAATACATGAATAATGCGTACACTCCGTATTCGAAGTTTAATGTGGGAGCGGCTATTCTGACAGATGACGGAAGAATTTTTGGTGGCTGTAATATAGAAAATTCATCTTATGGAGCTGCAATATGTGCGGAGAGAACGGCTGCAGTCAAGGCAGTCTCCGAGGGAGCTAAGCATTTCAAGGCGATAGCGGTTGTGTGCTCTACAGGAGAGTATGCGTACCCTTGCGGAATATGCCGCCAGTTCGTCGGTGAGTTTATGGATAGGGATGGAATGCTTTACTTGGAGGATAAGAATGAAGGCGAGCTTTCAATACCATTCTTTGACTCGATACCATATTTTTTCACAGGTGACAGAATAAAATAATTAAAAAAAGCAGACAATATTCAATAAATGCAATTTGCAGAAAGGATGTGCAGAATGCGGAAATTGTATATTATCTGCTTTGTTACTCTTACAACATTATTTGTGACCTGTTATTGCATCGGTTATTATGCGGTGACAAAGAAAAACAGGGTGGAACAGCCGGCAAACGATTATTATGAGATGCGCGCTGCGGCTGCGAGGGATGAGAGCGTCATCAAACGCGATACCGAACTGATAATAGAGGAGTACAATATAAATAATCATATATCGACACAGACAACAGTTATTCCTTCGATAGACATTCTTGGACTTGACAGGGAGGCATATACCGATTACTTAAGAAGGTACATGGAAAAACCGGATAAGGACGATGTGGACAGGGGGCTGTGTTCGATAAATCTTGTCGAGTTCTCAACAGGCAGAATTGTGGTAAGGAAGAGCTATGATGCGCCTACCTACAGTGCAACGCAGAATTTTATCCTATATGCGCTTGATGGACGGGTTGTGGTGTACTATGAGGATTTTGTCACGATATATGATTACACGGATATAAAGGTAACGGATTTACCTATTAAGCTGCAGCGCGAGATATATGTCGGGATGCAGGTCAAGGATTTGGAAGAATTATACGAATTTTTGGAGGACCACACTTCATGAAATATGATGTTGTTGTGATTGGAGCCGGAGCTTCCGGCATGATGGCGGCAATACAGGCGGCAAAAAAAAGCAGTGGCGAAGGAAAATGCGGACGTATAAGGGTTGCACTTCTTGAGGTTTTGGCAAGACCCGGAAAGAAGATTCTTGCAACCGGAAATGGCAAGTGCAACCTTACCAATTATAAGCTTGATGAAAACTGTTATCACACAGACAGTGGCAGCGCTAAGGATATTATGGACGTGATAAATCACTTTGATTCTAGGGCTGTTACTGATTTTTTCCGCGATGAGGGCATGCTTGTGCGCGACAGGGATGGATATGTGTACCCATACAGTGAGCAGGCTGCCTCAGTGCTTGACTGCCTAAGGCAGTGCCTTGTAAAGTATGGTGTCGAGCTTATATGCGGCTGTGAGATAGCTTCCGTCAAAAAGAATGGCGAGGAGTTCGTCATTTCGGGAAATATAAGGGACATTGAGGCGGAGAACCGCAGGGCTGAGGCGAAAAGGAACGGCGGTAAAAAGGACGGCAAAAAAGCCGGAAGTGACAGGAATGATAAGGCGAAGAATGCTGCCTGTGCCACGGAGCGCGATGTGGCGATGACCGACAGATTATCCTGTACTGCTGGAAAGCTTATCGTGGCGACGGGCTCTGCTGCCGGGGGCGTGTGTGACCAGGGCACCGGCACGGCAGGCAACACGCGTGGCGCCGATAAATCCAACTCGGTGCTTGGATACGATATAGCACGCAGCTTCGGACACCACATCATTAAGCCTCTGCCGGCACTTGTGGCGTTAGGTTGTGAAGAGAGCTTTTTTAAGGAAATCTCAGGTGTGCGCGCCAAGGGAAGCATACGTCTTCTGATAGATGACAGATGTGTGGCTTCCGATATCGGAGAGCTTCAGCTCACCGACAACGGCATATCCGGAATACCGGTATTTCAGGTGAGCCGTTATGCTGTGGCGGCACTTGATGCCGGAAAGAGCAGTGTTCAGGCGGAGCTTGATTTCATGCCGGAATATGGCGAAAAGGAGCTTATTGCATACATAGATAGAATTAAAGCTGATATGGGTAATGCAGGAAAAAACCATGAAATGATAAAGAAAGGCAATACGCCAAGCCTTGCCGATATACTCACGGGTCTTGTAAACAAGAAGCTTATGAATCTGTTTGTAAAGCTGTCGGGTGGTCAGACGGAATTGCTTGTAAAGATTATCAAGCACTTTAAGGTGAATGTTATCAATTCAAAAGGAATCACATCAGCACAGGTATGCCGTGGCGGCGTGAGGCTTGATGAGGTAGATACTGCAACTATGGAGTCCAAGCTGTGTCATGGCTTGTATTTTTGCGGTGAGGTGCTTGATGTGGACGGATGCTGTGGAGGATATAATTTACAGTGGGCGTGGAGCAGTGGTTGTATTGCGGGGCGATGAGGTATTAGGCGATTTTGTTGGGATTTACTGAATATAATCTTCTCCGGACATATATATTGTTATGGAAATATTAAAAATATTAACAAAAAATTATCCTGATAAATAATTTATTAAACATTAGCACTCCCTATTGACAAGTGCTAACAAAAGATGTATAACGTGTTCAGAACAAGGGAAGAGATAAAGAAATAAGAAAATCTTCCACCTGTTGAATTAATGAAACTTAAATGACATCAGAGCTTTAATAGTAGAAAGGATGATGACTTATGTTGATGCCTAGTATTTTTGGAGCTAACAATATGTTTGATGATTTATTTGATGATGATTTCTTCGGAGGAAGAGAACTTAATAAGGCAGAAAAGAAGCTGTACGGTCACAGAGCAAAGAATGTGATGAATACTGATATCAAGGAAACGGAAGACAGCTATGAGCTTGAAATGGATCTTCCGGGCTTCAAGAAGGATGAAGTTACAGTAGAGCTTGACAATGGTTATATCACAATCAGAGCCGCAAAGGGGCTTGATAAGGATGAAAAGACCAAGGAGGGCAGATATATAAGAAAGGAGCGCTACGCCGGTTCGTGTGAGAGAAGCTTCTATGTTGGAGAGGCGGTAACTCAGGACGATATTAAGGCAAGCTTCAGACATGGTATTTTAAGACTTGACATTCCTAAGAAGGAAAACAAGAAGGTTGAGGGCAACAAATATATAGCTATTGAGGACTAAAAGCTTGTGCTTTCTTTAAAGCTACACTTAAAGAAGCTGCTAAGTAAGACAGTGGGTATCCGGAATGAATTCCGGGTACCCATTTTTGCGTTTGCGCGCTGTGCGGCATACATTATATATAAGTCTGGCTGTGATTGTGCAAATATGAAATGGCACCTGAAAAATTTTGAAAAATAATAGATTTAAGACTATCTTTCAGTTATAATACAGGTGGAATAATGCAACGCTGTCCAATGACGATATAATTTTAAACTCAAGGAGGATGATATGGCAAAAGAGAGCAAAATATCCGGACTTTTAAAGGCAACTGCTTTGTCCGTTGTGCTGGCGGCGATAGTGTGGTTCGTCGGACTGGTATTTAATCCACCGGGGCTTGAGATGGTGCTTGCGATTGCAGCCATTATATTTTCTATTATATCAATATGCCTTGTGGTATGCTGTATCGCGCGGAAAATAAATTCACAGTTATCACTGTATAAGGTGTTTGCCATCGCAGATATAGTGTTGGCTGTGCTGGCTGTAGGATATGCGGTGTACGATATAAGGACGGACACAGGATGGTTTGCCGGGCTTTTTGGTGCACTTATAATGTTTATGGGTATGCCAGTGTTTGCGGCTTTGCTGTTGGGAGACTGGGTAGTATGGCTTGTCAACCGGAAAAGGAATAGATAATAAGTTATGCAGGGAACATAAAAGTACGGAATTTTGTACAGTTTTCATAGGTATGTGTATGAGGTAGGCGGTTGTGTTTTACGAAGAGCATGAACCGCCTTTTGTCTTTAAAAGTCTTACAGCTAAAGGTATTAGTTGTCATGGATTTTTTGACGAATGGATGGTATAATATTTTGTATGCGGATAGTTTGCTGCGTTATTTTAGCGATGGAACGAAATGAGTGGGAGGTCTTGAAGTGGCAGAAGGAACAATATTTTCCGGCGAATCAAAGAATATCGAACATAAGGTATCAGTACCGGACAAAAGCGAAAAATATATGAAGACGATAGTGGCTTTTGCCAACACGCAGGGAGGCAGGCTGTTTATAGGGATTGATGACAAGACGCACGAGATTGTTGGTGTGGATAGTGTAAATCTTTTTCAGATTATGGACAGTATTGCGAACGCTGTTTCGGATTCCTGTGAGCCACAGATTATTCCGGATATTGAACCGCAGACGGTGGATGGAAAAAATATCATCGCGGTGACGGTGGAGGCTGGGAAGAATCGCCCATATTACTTAAAATCAAAGGGCAAGGAAGCAGGGACATATATCAGGGTGGCTGGAACGTCAAGACTTGCAGACCGTGAGAAGATTAAAGAGCTTGAG
>CAUCXT010000090.1 GCA_958446835.1 uncultured Eubacterium sp. | reverse complement strand
TGGAACCTTCGGCGAGGGTGATGCCGGTGTAACCATAGCAGAGTTCAAATAGGTGTTCTTCAGCTCATAACAGGAGGTGCCTCCATGGCAAAACAAAAAATACTTATCGTTGACGATGATAACAATATAGCAGAGCTCATATCACTGTACCTTATGAAGGAATGCTTCGACACCATGATAGTTGAGGACGGTGAGAAGGCTCTTGAACAGTTCGGACAATTCCAGCCCAACCTTATTCTTCTTGACCTTATGCTTCCGGGCATAGACGGCTATCAGGTATGCCGTGAGATAAGACGTACCTCCAATGTGCCTATAATCATGCTTTCTGCTAAAGGTGAAGTTTTTGATAAAGTGCTCGGACTCGAACTTGGTGCCGACGATTATATTATAAAACCGTTTGACTCAAAGGAGCTTGTCGCAAGAGTTAAGGCGGTGCTAAGACGTACACAGACTCAGGCGGCATCACTTGCGGCTGCGCTGCCATCCGAAAATCTTGGTGAGTATGTCGAATACCCTGACTTGCTCATCAACCTCACCAACTATTCCGTAATATACAAGGGACAGAACGTGGATATGCCGCCTAAAGAGCTTGAGCTTCTATACTTTCTCGCCTCATCGCCTAATCAGGTGTTCACAAGAGAACAGCTCTTAGACAATATATGGGGCTATGAGTATGTCGGCGATACGCGTACCGTCGACGTACACATAAAGCGCATACGAGAAAAAATACACGATAACGAATACTGGAGTATCAGCACAGTCTGGAGCATAGGCTACAAGTTCGGGGTCAAAAGAGCATGAGAAGAAAAATGTTTGTAAGGCTACTAATCGAATATCTCATTTTTGCTGTGGTAAGCTTTCTTACCATATCAATATGTATTCCGCAAATGGTATATAACCACACTGTAAAAAGTGAGTCAGCAGCCATGTACCGTCAGGCGACCTACATCGCCTCCTCATACGGCAGCAACGTCATCAATGGCAATGACTCTGCCGTGCAGTCTGCCACCACACAGCTTGCCGGTATTGACCGCTATCTGCAATGTGAGATAATGATTGTCGAAAAGAATGGCGATATCGTTGCGGACACCTACGGCAGAGCAGGAACAGTAGACAGCTTCGACCCTTCCATAAGCGGAAACAAATATTATTTCATAGGTGATTTCTTCGGAACCTTCGACCATGACATGCTCACGGTCATCGCTCCAATCAATTCACAGTACACACTCCGTGGATATGTGCTTATCCACAAGGATATTGAACAGATAGCTTCCGATGGCAACACTATATTCAACTATAATTATATTACTATGATTATAGTTCTGGCATACTCAGCCGTCTTTATACTGCTGTACCTGTTCAGGATATATCTTCCGATTAAGAAACTCACAAAACTTACTCACGGCTACGCCGAGGGCGATATGTCGGCGCGCGCTAAATTTAACCGCGTGGATGAACTTGGACAGCTTGCCAACTCACTTGACTTCATGGCAGGTGAAATTGAAAAGCTTAATGACTACCAGAACAAGTTCATAGCTAACGTCTCCCATGACTTCCGCTCCCCTCTCACCTCGATAAAGGGCTATCTTGAGGCGATGCTGGACGGAACCATTTCGCCGGAGATGTATGAAAAATATCTCAACATTGTGCTTTTTGAAACAGAACGTCTTAATAAGCTTACCGTAAGCCTTCTTACGCTGAACAATATGAGTCAGGGAATGATGCTTGATATAAGCAGTTTTGACATAAACGAGATAATCCGCAAAACTATTCTCACATTTGAAGGTGTATGTGCACAGAAAAAGATAAAGTTTAACCTCACCTTCTCCGACAAGAACACCTATGTGGATGCCGACTACGGCAGAATACAACAGGTAATATATAACCTTATCGACAATGCCATTAAATTCAGCAACAATAATTCTTTTATCAATATTTCAACCTACGAAAAAGGCGGGAAGATTTTTATATCTGTGAAGGATTTCGGCATAGGTATCCCGAAGGATAATATAGAAAAAATCTGGGACCGCTTCTACAAATCAGATTTATCCAGAGGTAAGGATAAGAAAGGAACCGGTCTTGGTTTATCTATAGTTAAAGAGATAATTAATGCTCATAAAACAACAATAGACGTGATAAGCACGGAAGGAACCGGAACAGAATTCATTTTTTCACTTCCAAAAACAAAAGTCGAGGATTGATATGTTATGCCACCTGTCATGCAGGAAGGTGGCATACATCCATCAATCTCCGGCTTTTTAGCATCTTATTCCGTTCTGAAAATCATAGCTTCCATCTGCATGCAGCTAATTCCAGTCGAACGTTCTCGGCTTTCCCTCAAGTCTCATCCCCTCAAAATTGTTCTGTCTCAACGCCTCATAAAGAACAATTGCAACAGAATTAGACAGATTGAGTGAACGTGTATCCCCTATCATAGGAATTCTGATTGAAGTCTCAGGATACTTCTGAAGAATTGACTCCGGAATTCCGGCACTCTCTTTTCCGAACATAATATATGCATTCTCATCATAATGCACATGCGTATATACATTCTTCGCCTTGGTTGTCGCCATGTACAGTCTCGCACCGGGATTCTTCTCCATAAAATCATCGAAATCATCATACACTGTCACATCAAGGTCAGGCCAATAATCAAGCCCTGCCCTCTTTAACATTTTATCATTTATCTGAAATCCCAATGGTCCGATAAGGTGCAGCCTGCTACCCGTGGCTACACAGGTTCTTCCGATATTTCCTGTATTCGCAGGCATTTCCGGCTCATGAAGAACAATATTCATCATATAACTAATCCTCTTTCTTAATTGAAATATCAAGCTCTATCGTCCTGTCAGAGTCATAGCTCAACGGAACGCATATATTTTTGGCATGGGCGCTTGAGAGCTTGAAGCTTCCCTGTATGATGCTTGGCGGTGTTATATCGACGATAATGCCCTTGGTCGACAAAACGGTTGCCGCATTTCCGAATATCATATTTCCCAGCTCGCTTAAGGCACTGAGTGATATTTCATCAAGCTTTTCTATCGTCATAAAACACATTCTGGAGGCAATATCACATGCAACCTCCTTAGGCATTGCAAGCAGTACAAGTCCACGCAGCTGACCTGTTATTCCTATATTAACCACTACCGTCTCATTTTCAAACTCTGTCTGTTTTACATAAGGTCGTCCTATGCTCAGATTCATCTGGCACACATCCTTCATGACCTGAGCTGCCGCCTTAAGGAATACATTTATATATTCAACATTTATATCTGCCATATCCATCCTCCTTTAAGGTTTATCCAGATAACGTACTTCATCCCCGTTTATGATTTTCTTATCATTATCCGCTGTAAGACAGCCTATTACAGCTGCAGGAATATCTGCCGCACTGAATGCCTCAAGTATTTTTTCAGATTGTGGTGTAATCACAAGCATACATCCTGCCGACGCTGCCTCGTAAGGATTGATTCCCATTATCTCACAGAATTCAATAGTCTCCTGCCTCACAGGTATCGCTCTAAGGTCAATATTAAGCCCGCACCTGCTTCCCACAGAAAGCTCCCACAGTGCCGCAAATATGCCCTTCTGTGCCACATCATGCATTGCTGCTGCTCCATTCTCTATCGCAATTCTTGAAGCCGGTATGGTGCATGCATGTCCGGCAATATTATCCATCTTAGATACATACGGCAGCGGAAGCCTTTTTAACAGCTCATCCCTATGTTCATCGACAAGATATGCGCTCTCCTCTATGGCTATCCAGCCGGCAGCTATGACAGCCATTCCTGATGATGCATTTCTAAGGCTCATAAGCTCATTTTTCATACACATACCCGTCACCGTGATTGTCACCATATCCGATGAAGCATTCCCACTAACCTCCGTATGTCCACCCGCTAACTGTATGCCGCATTCACCACAGGCCTTGTCTACCATGCGTGTAAGCTCCTTAAGTGCCTTTTCATCATACTCCTCCGGCAAAATGAAGGCCGCCGAAGCTGCTACCGGTGTTCCGCCACACGCTGCAATATTGTTAACAGCCCGTATCACTGCAAAATATGGTGCAAGCCGTTCTCCTGTGAGTGCACACTCTGTTGACGTAAGTATATATTTATCACCCACATCTATAACGCTGCAGTCATGTCCAACCGCACCACCGATGACAACCTGTCTGTTTTTCTGGGTTATCAGCTTAAACACAGAGCGGTTAAGTACCGACTCCGATATTTTTTTATTCTTCATACTTTGACCTTTACATACAACGTAAATACTGGTATTCTACTCTAAGAATACTACTTCCCGCAAGAAGCGGATAACTGTTACAGATATGCCGCTATCATCGGAAGCAGCATGGCAAGAACCAATATAACCACTATAACAATTGTTATAATTCTTCTATTTTTTTTGCTGTAAAAATTAAACATTTTTTTACCTCTCTAAAATATAATCACCGGAGGCATATACTCATGATACACAACCTTTTACATACACTGCCGGTTTCGCTGATATTCTGCACCATTGTTATGGGCTTTTTACTTATGTACGAACGCAAAAAACATGCGCGCGAAGCCAAACGGCGTGAAAATAATTTCTGGCAGCGCGAAAATGAAGCTAACTTTACCCGCCGCAAAGATATTTCCCAGCTGCCGTATATAAAGATTCCTTATGACTCCCTGCCATTTATCCAGAATGCGCATGGTGAAATCGCCGAATACCAGAAAGAGCTCTTATCCTTCAAGGATTCCAAGCTTCTTAATCTATCCGGCCTGTCAAACACGGATCTTAAGCTTATGTATGGCATAGCCAACCTTCCTGAGCTTTCACAATACGATGAGGCATGTACCGCTATGTACCGCACGATCGCCAATCTTGGCTCTAACCTTGCCAAGGAGGGCTACCACAGTGAAGCCATCGCTTTTTTGGAATTCGGCTTGGAAGCCGGCTCCGATATAAGCCGCAATTTTTATATTCTTGCCGACGAATATGCCAATGCCGGAAGATATGATGATATTGCAGGACTTATAGAACATGCTCGGACGCTCACATCCCCTATGAAAGCTTCCATCCTGAATAATCTGCAGGATAAATATCAGAAGTCTCTTCCATAGGTTGAAAGTATCTTATCAATTTCTCTTGAAGCCTGACTCTTTGTCAGGCTTTCAAGCTCTTTATCGAGCACCACTCCATGCTGTCTTATAAGGCTTTTTAAAAAACTAATCTGCCTTGAAGTAGCGGGCGAATCCTTTTTTGCCGTGTACGCTATGTTTTCCGGAAGGAAAAGTGCCCCATAGTCTTCGTTATCCC
>CAUCXT010000089.1 GCA_958446835.1 uncultured Eubacterium sp. | reverse complement strand
TTTTCAATGCGTATGACATAACTTTTCCCCATTCCAACGATAATAAGTATCACCATAGCGCAATGCACTACATTTATCTTTTATATTATTTTACCACACCTCCCAAAAACTTGCCATTATATTTTACTCAATGGCTCAAATTATAAAATGCATTCACTAAATTCATGCGTCCTTCCCAAGCTTCTCCTTTATCTTAGAAATTCTTATCTTCCACGACACATACCGCGCCACCCAGATGACAACAAAAATCAGGAAGAAAATTCCAAAATAGCTCAGCACGCCTCTCACAGAGTGCTCCATCCACTCACATATATAGGCTACCGTCATCATTATAGCTGTAATTATCACGAAATATATACCCGTCTGCTTTAAAAGGCTCCACTCATCCTTCTCCCATATCAATGACGCAGCGGAAAAGCCGGCTCCAAGAACAGCACTTAGTATCGTCTGGACAATCACTGCCACTAGTTCATTCTGATAACGCTCCACAAGACTTGGCACACACGGATAATACACGCCATCGCCTATTGCCGCAGATATGATTATTGTTATAAGATAGCTTATCGCTATTCCGACAGTCAATCCCACAAAAATTCTTACCAATATTCCTTTTTTCATTATAGCCACCTCACAGTCCCAATATCTTCTTAATTTTTGAAACATACCTTCTGGAAACGTAGCTCACCTGCCTGTTCGACATTTCCATGCAGATAGTTCCAGCAAAACTAAGGTCAATGCTTCTCACTTTTTTCAGGTTCACAATCTCCGAATTGGATATTCTGACAAACCTTCCCGCATCCAACCGCTCCTCCAGCTCATATAGCCGCAGTCTTAACTGGTACAGCCCGTTTTCCGTCACGGCGAATATCTTTCCGCCCTCCGCATACAGCCGTATGAGGGAGTCCTGCTCCAATATCTCAACCTTGTCATCCTTTGTGCCCGAAATCACTGTTGTCATACCATTCAGCTTCTCTATGAAATCGACAATTTTGCTCACTTCCTCATTCATTTTCGGTGTGACAATAAGTGCCTCCGGCTCCGACACATTCGTATCAATCTTGATATTAAGCTTCATATCCTGCCTCCTTTCTTGTCTTGTAGTATAACTGTATCTAAATTATAATCCACCGTTTTGACATGGGTGGTCATTTTTTTGCAATACATGGATAATTACCGAAATAAAAATATCAGAGCCACAATATGTCATTACACATATCACAGCTCCGATACCACGCAACATTATACACTTATACTTGTATGCTTATAATTTTATCCAATGTTAAATCAATTCTGAATAAGCTTAATTACCTTCTTAGGACACTTCATCGCACACTTGCCGCAGCCCTTACATTTCTCATAGTCAATCACAGGGATATTTCCGTTCATGGTAATTGCACCGAAAGGACATTCCTTCGTGCAGAGGGTACAGCCGATGCAGCCTGCCTGGCAGGCATCCATTACCGGCTTGCCCTTTTCAGGTGAATTACATGCGACAGTCACAGTTCTCTTTCTCACCGGGCGTAGTGCCATGAGCTGCTTAGGGCAGGTGACGACACAGCTTCCGCAGCCGACACATTTTTCTTCATCCACAACAGGAAGTCCGTTCACTATTGTTATAGCGTTATACGGACATGCCTTTTTACAGCTTCCATAGCCAAGACAACCATAGGAGCATGCCTTCGCTCCTCCGCCCTGCATCTGTGCCGCAATCTTACAGTCCTCAATTCCTGTATAGGTGTAGTTCGACTTAGCCTTGTCGCAGTCACCTGAGCACTTCACATAGGCAACCTTCTTCTCAGAAGCCTCAGCCTCAACACCCATAACAGATGAGATGACAGCTAAGTTCTCCTCGCTGCATCCGGCACATGCATTGACAGGCGCCTTGCCCTCAACAATCGCCTTGGCGCAGGCATCACAGCCTGCATAGCCGCAGCCGCCGCAGTTATTTCCCGGAAGCTGTTCACGGACAAGAGTCTCCCTCTCGTCAACCTTGACCTCGAACTTCGCACCCGATACGCCGAGGAAGATTCCGATAATGATTCCCAATATACCTACGACAGCCGCCGCAATCAATACTCCGTTCATTGCCGCACCTCCCTAGATAATTCCGGAAAAGCCCATGAAGGCGATAGCCATAAGTCCTGCTGTCACGAGGACTATAGGTGTACCCTTGAAGCTCTCCGGAATGTCGTTGTACTCAATGCGCTCCCTCACACCGGCGAGAATAACGATTGAGATTGTAAAACCTACAGCGGTTGCAAAGCCGTTCACAACTGACGGAAGAATACCGTAATCCTTCTGTACATTTGTAAGTGCAACACCGAGCACCGCACAGTTGGTTGTGATGAGCGGGAGATATACTCCGAGAGACTTATACAGTGACGGGCTGCTCTTTTTGAGAAACATCTCGACGAACTGTACAAGTGCCGCAATCACAAGAATGAAAACGATGGTCTTCAGATATTCAATATGTAATCCCACAAGCAGGTAATTATATATTATGCTTGTAAGAAGCGAGGATATCGTGATAACGAAGATTACCGCCCCTCCCATGCCTGCTGCCGTATCTGTTCTTTTGGAAACTCCAAGGAAAGGACAGATACCAAGAAACTGGCTGAGCACAACATTATTTACAAGTGCAGAGCCTATCGCAATAAGAATTAACTCCTTCATCAGCCTTCCTCCTTCTTAACAGTGCTTTCAGTCTTAGAAGCACCTTCATTCTGGCTCTCCGCAAAGATTCTTCCGCCGCACATCATGTTGGTACAGGAAGCACAGCCGCCATCCTTGCATATCTGAATATCCGAATACTCTTTTTTCTTCTTATTCTTGAACTTGTTCTGAATGGCAACAAGCGCAGCAAGAACGAAGAAAGCTCCCGGAGGAAGAATGAATATAATCATAGGCTCGTATGAAGCCGGCATGATATGAAGCCCGAATACAGTACCCGCACCGATTAACTCTCTGAATGCGCCAAGAACCGTAAGTCCGACCGTAAAACCAAGTCCCATTCCAAGTCCGTCGAACATGCTCGGAAGAACCGGATTCTTGGAAGCGTAAGCCTCGGCACGTCCTAAGATAATACAGTTAACCACGATAAGCGGGATGTATATTCCAAGTGCATCGTAAAGTGACGGTGGACAGTATGCCTGCATGAGGAAATCCACCACCGTAACGAATGTGGCTACAATTACAATGAAAGCCGGCATTCTGACTCTCCCCGGAATAACCTTTCTGAGCATGGAAATCATAATATTCGACAATGTGAGCACTGCCGTTGAGGCAAGCCCCATTCCAACACCGTTTATAGCTGCTGTTGTGACCGCAAGCGTAGGACACATACCAAGCATAAGCACGAATGTAGGATTCTCCTTCACAATGCCGTTATAAAGACGTTCAACACACTTATTCATTTACGGCACCTCCTTCCATAGCGCCCATTAAAATGGAGCTTTTCTGCATTGCCCTGTATGCGGCAAGTGCAGCATTTACGCCATGAGTCATTGATCTGGTTGTATATGTTGCTGATGAAATCGCATCAATCTCATTGTCTGCCTGCTTACCTGTCTTAGTGTAGGCAAATTCATCCGTTGCGACACCTGTGAACTGTCCGAGGAAGCTGTCGCTCTGTGCGTTCATTCCCAGTCCCGGTGTCTCGCTGATTGAGAGAATCTCAACTCCCGCAACCGTTCCATCAACAAGTATGCCGACAGACATCTGTATGCTTCCGCCGTAAGCCTCAGAGTTGGTGATGGTCATGACAAAACCTGTAACTTTTCCTTCCGAATCATAGGCTGTCACAAGTCCGTCAAGCGTGTTGGCTGTATTGTCTCCGAGTTCTGCCGCAAACCCCTGCGAAAGTGCCGTCAGCTCATCAGCACTCCACTCATCAAAGCTCATCTCTGAGACGATACTGTCTGCAGCACCTTCCGCATCCGTAACCTGCTCATAATATTTGTAAAAAACAGCCTTATATGCTTTCTCCGTCTTAGCCTTCGCCTGTGCTTCAATAGGAGACTTTGTAATCTTATAGACCCCTCCAAGAAGTAATCCGGCAATAAGTGTTATCGCAAAGAGGACAAGCGTATCTCTGATAATTCTTTTCATCTACTTATCCTCCTTCCCGGCTTTTCTGCTCTTCTTCACTATGCCGAATGCTGTAGGAGCGGTAAGCTTCTCTATAATCGGCACTAAAAGATTGGAGAAAATGATTGCATAGGAAACACCCTCCGCCGAATTTCCCTGAAAACGGAATATTCCGGTGAGGATACCAAGAATAATACCGAACACTATCTTGCCATTCTTTGTTATAGGGCTTGTGACATAATCGGTAGCCATAAAGAACGCTCCAAGCATAAGTCCGCCGCCGCAAAGCTCCGCCGCAAGATATGTAAGGTCGAAGCCTCTCCCACCAAACAGAAGTGTATATACCGCAAATGTCGCGATATAGGCAAGAGGTATTCTTATGGAAATTACCTTTCTTATAAGAAGATAAGCCGCTCCGATTAAGATTGCTATAACCGAGGTCTCACCGATTGTTCCGCCTATGGTTCCGATGAACATTGAGAGAACATCGACCTCACCGCCAGCCTTCAAAACCGCAAGAGGTGTTGCCGATGAAACTCCGTCGTATATAAAGTTAGTCATATGTCCCGCAAATGAGATGAGCAGGAAGCATCTCGCCGCAAGCGCAGGGTTCATAAAGTTCTGTCCAAGCCCGCCAAAGAGCTGCTTTACAACAATGATACCAAAAAGACAGCCGAGAATGACAAGTCCTACAGGCATCGTCGACGGCATGTTAAGTGCAATGAGAAGTCCCGTGACAACCGCACTCAGATCAGCTATTGTGATGGGCTTTTTCATCAAAAATTCGTAGGCAGCCTCAGCTCCCACGCAGGAGAGCACGGACACAGCAACTATGAGTGCCGCCCTCCAGCCAAAATTATAAATTCCGAATATCGTCGCCGGAAGAAGTGCTATAATCACGTCAAGCATTATCGTCCGGGTTGTCGTCTTATCACTCACATGTGGTGATGATGATACATAAGCCATACCGATTCTTCCTCCTATTTCTTCTTTCTTCTCTCAGCCATTACCATTTTTCTCATGGCCTTGATTGACTGTGTGAGCTGTCTTTTTGCCGGGCAGATGTATGAACAGCAGCCGCACTCAACACACTCCATACCGAAGCTCTCAACAAACGCATCCATCGCGCCACGCCTTGCAAGTGTCGAAAGCTTGGCAGGCAGAAGATTCTCAGGGCATACCTCGCCGCACCTTCCGCATCTTATACATGGGCTTTCCACCTTATCCTTGACAGTGTCATGTGTGAACGCAAGTA
>CAUCXT010000088.1 GCA_958446835.1 uncultured Eubacterium sp. | reverse complement strand
CTCCAAGAAATCCCGATTTTCCGCCTGCTGCAATCATACCGCCAACGAAGCCCAGCGCAAGTCCCGGTCTGTCCGCTATCGCCTCCGCTATGAAGCCCGCCAGGACCGGAAGCATAAGTCCGAAGGCCACGCCGCCTATTCCCTTAAAAAATGCCGCTGCCGGTGTAATCGTACCGAAGTTCTGTCGCTCTGCCGCTGACAAAAGATTGATGTCAACACACTGTCCATCTATCAGAAAAGCTATTGCTATAAGGATACCGCCGCCGACAACGAACGGAAGCATATGTGACACGCCGTTCATAAGCTGCATATATATTCTGTGGGCGAAGCTGTCCTTCTTTCCCTTACTCTGCACTGTCTCCTCCGAATGGGTTCCCGCCTTGAATACCGGTGCATCCTGCTTAAGCGCCCTCTCAATGAGCTCATCAGCCTTGCTGATACCGTCCGAAACCTGACACTGTATAACATGCTTTCCGTCAAATCTCTCCATCGGAACCTTCGCATCCGCCGCCACGATAATACAATCCGCGTCCGCTATCTCCTGCTCCGTGAGAACATTCTTCGCACCGCCTGAGCCTCTTGTCTCAATCTTGATTGTGCAGCCGGCCTTAGCCGCTGCCTTCTCAAGTCCCTCCGCCGCCATGTAGGTATGTGCGATACCTGTCGGGCATGAGGTTACGGCAAGGATTCTGCTTACCTTTCCTTTCTCCGTCTTAAGTCTCTCGTCAATGCTCGCCTTCTCTGAATCCGCATCGTCGATTATCTGCATAAACTCATCAACACTCTTAGCCGCGCGGAGCTTCGCTGTGAAATCCTCATCCATAAGCATGACCGACAGCTTGCTGAGCACATCAAGATGTACATTGTCCTTGGTGTTCGGCGCTGCTATAAGAAAAAGAAGTGTGACCGGCTCATCATCAAGCGATTCAAAATCAACTCCTCCCGGAATGACCATCGCCGCAAGTCCCGGCTTGATCACCGCATCGCATTTTCCGTGAGGAATTGCTATTCCTTCGCCGATTCCTGTTGTAGACTCCTCTTCCCTCGCAAAAACCTGCTTCTTGTAGGCTTCCTCGTCGGCAATCTTTCCACTCTTAACCATGAGTGCGACCGCCTGCTCAAGTGTCTGTTTCTTGTCCGAGGGTGCTGCCCCAAGCATCACGCTTCGCGCATCAAGTAAATCCGTAATCCTCATAACTCCTCCGTTTCCCACCATGCCTTCGCTGCATGATGTATAGTTATAGCCTTATTGTTTCATTCACCTTTTAATACCTTTATATAACCTTCACTGCTTCAGCAGCTTAACCGTCAAATGCTTTTATTCCTGACACCTGTAATCAGTCAGCCTATCTGCCTTCTATCTTCCTAAGAAGTGCCTCCACCTCTTCCTTGGTCGCAAGCTGCTCTGAAAATGCGCTTGCACTTCCGCAGGCAAGCCCCTTGTGGAATGCATACTCATAATTTTTCTTTTCAAGATAGCCTGCAACGAAGCCTGCAACCATAGAATCTCCGGCGCCCACGGCATTTACAACCATGCCCTTCGGAGCCTCGCTCATGTATTCCTCGCCGTTCTCGTCGATAAGCACAGCTCCCTCACCTGCCATTGATACAAGGACATTGCGTGCTCCCTTCTCCTGAAGCTTCATTGCGTAAGGAACCACATCTTCTCTCTCTTTAAGCTCCACTCCGAATATCTCGCCCAGCTCGTGATTGTTCGGCTTGATAAGGAACGGCTTATATGAAAGAACGTTCATGAGCAGATCCCTGGTCGCATCGACCACTATATCAACGCCCTTACCCTGTAAATCTGCCATGATATCCATGTAGATGGTATCAGGCATCGTCTGCGGAATACTTCCGGCAAGTATAAGAATGTCCCCTGCCTTCAGTTCATTAATCTTGTCCCTGAGTGCCTTGACCTTGTCCGGTGCTATATCCGGTCCCATGCCGTTAATCTCAGTGCCGTCAATGCTCTTTAGCTTGACATTGATTCGCGATATCCCATCCTCAAGTTCAAGAAAATCTGTCCTGATTCCGTCCTCTGTAAGTCTCTTTCTCAATTCTTCTCCGACAAAGCCTGCCAGAAATCCAAGCGCCGTGCTCTCAAAGCCAAGATTCTTGAGTACATACGATACATTGATTCCCTTGCCGCCCGCAAGCATCTGCTCGTATGAGGTGCGGTTCGTCGCACCAAGCTTAAAATTGTCCACCCCCACTATATAGTCAAGTGAAGGATTGAAGGTCACAGTGTATATCATCTGTCATCCTCCTCTCTCTGTTTTTGATGACTTTATTTTACAATCACATTCGGTCAAATTCAATCGTACTAATTCACAAAAATGCAATTATTTTTTGTGCATTTTGACGTTTTATGCTTGCTTTGACATGTATAACTTATCTTTTTTGTCAATTTCATTCATGTATTGTATCCAACTCAATCATAATCATTCACACTCACAATATCAAAGTCTGATGTCTTTAAAATCAATATATACAAAAAATATATACAATCCGGACATTATTGCTTATTATTCTCAAAGAAATTTAAAATATGTAATAATCAATATGCTAACAAAATTTCTGTAAATAAAAAAAGACACAGCAGACTTCCACCCTGCTGTGTCTAATATTTACTATATAATATATCTATGTATCTGCGTTGATGAATTGTTTTCTTCTTTTATCAAAATTACACAACAACGCACCAGCTCAATGGTATATAAAATTAGAGAATACTCATAAACCACTCAACAGTCTTAGGGTCATAATGTGAAAAGAACAAGCTCTCACCGCCGTCCAATGCCTCGATTTTCTTCATGTCATCATCGGTAAGTGAGAAATCGAAAACATTGAAGTTCTCCTCCATTCTCTCCTTGTGAGTGGACTTTGGAATCACAACAACATTGCTCTGGATAAGGAAGCGCAGAGCAACCTGTGCAACGGACTTGTTATATTTTTCACCGATTTCCTTTAATACTGGATTGGTAAAATAATTATTTTTTCCCTCTGCGAAAGGTCCCCATGACATAATCTGGGTTCCGTTCTTCGCCATATACTCCTTCGCAAGCTTCTGCTGCTGGAACACATGCGTCTCCACCTGATTTACAGCCGGCTTTATCTCAGAAAAATGGAAAATGTCAAGGTATCTGTCCGGATAGAAGTTGGACACTCCGATTGCGCGCACCTTTCCCTCCTTGTATGCCTCCTCCATAGCGCGGTATGAGCCATAGTAATCGCCAAACGGCTGGTGGATGAGCAGTAAATCAATGTAATCTGTCTTTAGCTTCCTAAGTGATTCCTCGATTGAAGCCTTTGCCTTTTCATATCCGGCATTGGTTATCCATATCTTTGTTGTGATGAACAGCTCCTCCCTCGGAAGTCCGCACTTCACAATCGCGTTTCCGACACCCTCCTCATTTCCGTAAGCCTGTGCCGTGTCAATGCTCCTGTAGCCTGTCTCAATAGCCTCCAGCACACAGCGCTCCGTCTCGGCCGGCGCTGTCTGGTACACACCATAGCCTAAGATAGGCATTTTAACATTGTTATTTAAGGTTACATACTCCATATCAATTGCCTCCTTCAACAAAATGAAATAGATAATTGCAAAATGAATCTTTTTTACATTTATTACTTTACATCTGTTTTCTTTGGAAGTACACTATCAATATCGAAATTCACATTTCATTATATGAAATGTGAAATATATTTTATATTTGCTTAGAAATGAGGTTAATATGCTTAATTTAGAGGAACTAAAACAGCTTGTTTCATTTGCGGACAGCGGAACCCTCGCCAAGGTAGCGGAGGATTTTCACATATCGACGCCATCCGTCACAAGATCCATGAAGAACCTTGAAGAATCGTTCGGCGTTTCACTTTTTGTAAGAAGCAAGAACAAAATCGCCTTAAACGAAACCGGGCGCGTTGCCGTCACCTATGCCAGAAAGCTCTTGCAGGAGACAGAACAGATGTTGACTGCCGTACAGGATTTTGACGAAAGACAGCATACCATCACCGTGAAATCCTGCGCTCCGGCACCTCTGTGGGAGCTTTTAAAGAAAATCGAAAAAAAATATCCCGGATTCACAATCTCACCCGGGATATGCCAGAACAATGAAGTTGTACAGTTTATGGAAAAAAATGCCTGCGATTATGCGATACTTCCGTATCAATTATCCCTCCCTGAATGGAGCGCAAAAGAGTTTATGAGGGAGCATTTGTTCGTATGTGTTCCATCCGGACATGAGCTTGCGAAATATAAAGAGCTTCATTTTTGCGACCTTAACGGCTTCAATTTCCTGTTAAAATCGGAATTAGGCTTCTGGGATTCGCTGTGCCGCGAAAAGATGCCGGCCTCCAAATTCCTCGTCCAGACGGATGAATCCATATTTAATGAGATTGTCAATGCCTCCTCCCTGCCATGCTTTACAACCGACTATTTTGCAAATCTTGGCAGCATGTATCCCGGAAGGGTCAACATCCCCATCATCGACGCTGAGGCTAATGTGGTGTTCTGGATTTACAGTGCTTTGCGTTCGTCTATATCGCATAATTCGTAATTACTTCTGTACAGTATTGACTTTTCGATTTTCGGACTTGTCTACAGGCTCTTTCGGCGTACTCTGCCATAGATGAGGATACATATAAGCGGCAGAATCACCACCGCCGCCGTCCTCATACAGTACATGAGCAACATCTCATGTGCCGTGGACATCCGATGCAGCATATCGCCGTACAGCATTGCCATATACATTGCGGACACCGACACAAAAATCCCATAATTCACACCTGTGCTCTCTCTAATCGTCCGCACAAATTCCATTATCACCAGAACAAAATTCACAGCGGACACCACAACCAACTGGAGATTCAAAAATGCACCAACCGACTGTCCGGAAAGAAGCTTGTTTTTATCCAGTGACAATTTTCCGTTCGCAGCCATCGCTATAATAATGTCTGTCACAAAAACAGCATACAGATATGTTGCCACGGCAATCCCAAACATCCATCTGTTTTTTCGGCTCCTGCCCGGAGCAATATACTGTTTACGGTTCATTCCCCGGCATGCCTGCCACAATATCGCCCCAAGTATTACTGCCAGCGAAGCAATATAGATTCCTCCCTCTGTCACATGGCTTTCAAGCACAAATCTTCCATTCATGCCTGTAAGCGTCAGAAACAGGCTGTACAGCAGTATAACTATTCCTCCAAGGCAGTATATGATCCTTTCCCTCTTTGACTTTTCCTGAAGCCTCGCCATCCTGATGACCTCAGTTACGATATTTTCCTTGCCGCGTCCTGTGTCATCTGCGCTTATCTCACCCACAACAATATCCTGAATTTTCACACCCAGAATCCCGGACAGACTTTCCAGCACGCCAATATCCGGAAAGCTGTCACCCGTTTCCCTTAGTTAAAGATATTGTTGGGTATCTCAAGATGTGTCATTCGAT
>CAUCXT010000087.1 GCA_958446835.1 uncultured Eubacterium sp. | reverse complement strand
CGGAGAGTGTGGATGTGAAAGAGGAAATGCGATTTGAAGCAATTCTTCGTATGCTTATCCGGTTAGGACTGGCGGAATGGTTTGTGGCAAATAATGTCACGATTATGAAGGCATTCTTCACATCCATAGGAAATCTGGTGAATCTGATGACTGCCGGAACAACAGTCACACTGAGCATCGACAGCACACAGGCAGATGTCATTAAGAATCTGGGATTTGGAGAAAGTCTGGTAATGCTCATTCTGGCAGCATTATTGTCCATCATTGTCATTATCTGTGGCTTTTTCGTTATCTACACGGTATATTTCAGGTTCCTAAAGATTCTGATCATTGTGCCTCTTGGTGCGATTGCGTTCTCAACAATGGGCGGAAACAGAACGGTAAGTCATACAGCAGTCACTTACTGTAAATACTTTTTATCCGTTGTAATGGAAGCAGTCACCATGGCACTTGCGATTATCGTGTGCAATGCCTTTATCAGTGCAGGGCTTCCATCCTTTACAGGCAGCTATGCGGACTGGGCAAAGACCCTTATTTACCTGTGTGAAATGACATTTACGATTGCCATGACTGTGGGAAGTGTCAAGGGTGCACAGTCACTGACAAGCAAAGCATTAGGATTATAAGGAGGGTGCTAGATGGAAAAGACATTAAACTTACAGAGCCAGTACGGAGGAGAGATTAAGGTATCTCTGGAAATCAATACTTATCTGAATAATGGGTGTATGTATATTGGTCTTGTTGAGCAGGGGGAGTACCCGGAGCCTTACGGGGATTTGACTGTAAATCTCATGGGTAAAGTCCCTGATTACTGCGGATATGTGGACCTTAACAATATGCCGGAGCTTGAGAAGTTTATCGCTGACAATGAGCTGGGTGAATTTACGGGACTTATGAAACGAAGCGGATTTTGTGAATATCCTCTTTATCTGTTCAATGTGGACAGACTAAGGGAACTGTGCCCGGATGGGATGCAGGTGTATGAAGCGGGTATTGGAAAAGACAGGGATACCAAAGTGACAGAGAGAGCGAGGTGAGAACATTGGTAATTGAAATCAATAAGGATATTGACCGCTATCAGGAAACCGTGGCTCTTGGACTTACTGCCAGACAGCTGCTGTTTTCTGTGGCAAGTGTGGTAGTAGGCGGAGGACTGGTTCTTCTGCTTTATAAATATATCGGTCTTACGGGGGCAGCCTATGTTGCAATTCCATGTGTGGCACCGATTGCCCTTGGCGGGTTCTATTCCTATAACGGGATGAACTTTTACGAGTATATGGGGAAAAAGCTTCAGTTTATGTTCCATAATAAGGCTTTGACTTATGTGTCAACGGAGAGTGAGCAGACAATTAAAGCTTACGAGGCAGAACAAAGTAACACTGGTAAGAAGAAAAAAGCCGGGAAGGGAGCAAAACCGGAAGTAACCGACAATACCAGGAATAAGGAGGATTTTGAGGCTATGAAGAGAAAAACAAAAGGTATTCTGATTGGAATGATTGTGGCTGTGGTTGCAGCTGTGGCAGGACTTGTTATTTACAAGGCAACAAGATAAGTAACCAGATTTGATTGACTTCCTTTGGGGAGCAATCCGGGCACCAGCCGGGGTTGTTCCCGGTGTGGTGCGTGAATCCATTAGGAAAGCGTAAAGCAGAAAGGAAGGTAGAAAAGATATGGGTTTATTTGCAGACGGATTTAAGGAGCTTAAGAAAGCCAGCGAGCCTTTGTATAAAACTCCAAAATCCATACAGGAAACCATTGAGATAATGGCAGTTGCAGAAAATGGTATTTTTGAGGTCGCAAGAAACAGATACAGCAAGTGTTACCGTTTTCAGGACATCAATTACACAACTGCAACCGAAGATGAGCAGATTGGTATTTTTGAGAGATACTGCAAGTTCTTAAATTCTCTTGACTGTAATTTTAAGATTACCGTGAATAACAAGAATAAGAACATGATTGACCTCAGAGAGAAGGTACTGCTTGCTTATTGTGATGACGGATATGACCATTTCCGTAAGATTTATAATGATATTATCGAGGAAAAGATTCGTGGGGGCAGACAGGGTATTGAACAGGAGAGATACTTAACCATCACGATTGAGAGAAAGAACTTTGAAGAGGCAAAGGCACAGTTTGCCACTTTGGAGGCGACCATTCATAAGGCATTTATTGAGCTTGGTGCAGAGATTGTACCGCTTTCGGGGGATGAAAGAATCAAGGTACTTTATGACTATTACCATCTTGGAGATGAAAACAGTTTCAACTTTAGTCTGAAGGAAGCAAAGAAGGTTGGAGCAGATTTCAAGAATGATTTGTGCAACGGAATGATTAAGTTCTTCCCGGATCACTTTGAGGATGAGAGCAAGTTCTGTAAGGCACTGTTTATCAAGAAGTATCCGAGCAGCCTGTCAGACCGCTTCATCAATGAAATTACTTCGCTGCCGGTTCACTCCATTACAAGCATTGATGTGGTTCCCGTACCGAAGGATCTGACAACAAAGACCCTACAGAAAAAGTATCTTGGTATTGAATCGGATATCATCAAGCAGCAGAGAGTCCGTAATAAGAACAACGACTTTTCCACGGAAATCTCTTATGCAAAGAGAACCGAGAAAAGGGAGATTGAGGCAATTATGGATGATGTCAGGGAGAACGACCAGTGCCTGTTCTATGTGGGCGTGACAATTATTGTTATGGCTGAGAGTAAGAAGGAGCTTGACAGTATCTGTGAGACAATCGAAACCATTGGAAAGCGTAACAGCTGTACTATTGATACGCATTTCCTGAAACAGAGAGAGGCATTAAATACCGCATTGCCGATTGGAGTAAGACAGGTGGAAACAATGAGAACCATGCTTACACAGTCCCTTGCAGTTTTGATGCCTTTTAACGTGCAGGAGCTTAACGACAGTGGTGGCAATTACTATGGTATCAACCAGATAAGTAAGAACATCAATGTGGGAAACCGTAAGAAACTGATTAATGGTAACGGATTTGTATTTGGTGTTCCCGGTTCCGGTAAATCCTTCTTCTGTAAGATGGAAATGGGAAGTGTATTCTTATCCGGGGATGATGAAATTATCGTCATTGACCCGATGAATGAGTATTTTGACATTGCCGAGACTTATGGGGGAACCGTTGTTAATATGTCTACTTATACGGATAACTATGTGAACCCCCTTGCCATGGATGTATGGAATCTTGACCAGAACGATACAAAGGGCTGGGTAAGAGAAAAGGGTGAGTTCATGCTTGGTCTTTGTGAACAGTGTATCGGTGACAGCTTAAACTCCCGTCAGAAGTCCATTATTGACCGATGTGTGAGAAAGCTCTATATCGACATTGCCAGAAGCAGGGAGAAGTATATTCCGATTATGAGCGATTTTTATGACTTGCTTTTAGAGCAGCCGGAAGAGGAAGCAAAGGATATTGCATTGTCTCTTGAGCTTTTCGTAAGCGGTTCATTGAATATTTTCAATCACCAGACAAACGTGGATGTAGATAACAGATTTACTGTGTATGGTATCAGAGACCTTGGTGCAGAGCTTAGTCCGATTACCATGCTTGTAATGATGGAGTCTATCCAGCAGAGGATTGTGGAGAATGGAAAGCGTGGCAAGGCAACATGGCTCTATATTGACGAGTTCCATGTGCTTCTAAATTCCGAGTATTCAGCGAAGTATTTGCAGCAGCTTTGGAAAAAGGTGCGTAAGCAGGGTGGCTTATGTACGGGTATTACCCAGAACGTTGTCGATCTGTTACAGAACTACACTGCAACAACTATGCTTGCAAACTCTGAGTTCGTGGCACTCCTTAAGCAGGCAAATACGGACAGCTCCAAGATGGCAGAGGTTATCGGTGTATCGGAGGCACAGCTTCGTTTCGTAACCAATACTGCATCCGGTATGGGACTGATTAAGTGTGGTTCAGTGGTAATTCCGTTTGATAACCAGATCAGTAAGGATACAGACCTTTATAAGCTGTATAACACCAATATTCACGAAAAGATTGCGGAACAGAAGAAAAAAGAAGCAATGTTGCAGGGATAACAGATGAAATTTTATAAAATCTGTAGTATAATCAAGGGGTCGGATGAATGTCCGGCCTTGATGATTATAAATGAGGTATTCCTTATGTTTAAGAAGAAACCACACAAGACGCGA
This sequence comes from uncultured Eubacterium sp., assembly GCA_958446835.1. Taxonomy (GTDB): domain Bacteria; phylum Bacillota; class Clostridia; order Lachnospirales; family Lachnospiraceae; genus CAG-882. The sequence goes on along the minus strand of CAUCXT010000087.1, from coordinate 1,403 downwards.
TATGATAAAACAAATAAGAAAGCAGTTCTTAAATGTAGCATTTGTACCGGAGAACAGGTGGCTGGATTTAAAGATATTCATACCGGACACTTTGACGAGATTATGTTGATTCGGGATGCAGCGGACTTGGATGCATTTATGGAAATGTATGATGTGGCAGCAATTTCTAAGGAATATTAGTAATCATTAAGGAAAGGAAAACTTGAAGTTTCCAGCTGGTTAATTAGTTGTTTTTTTATATTGACAAAATGGACACGTTGATATTTCAGCGTGTTTTTCTATTTAAAAAATTTTTTAAACACCACTTGTAAATTAAAGAAAGGTGTGTTAATATCTATTTAAAGAAAATTTTAAATAGGCAAGAGATATGGGAGAAACAAATATTTTTAAAGTGTTAGCAGACAGTCAAAGAAGAGATATTCTTACGATGCTAAAGAATGGTCGATTAAATGCCGGAGAGATTGCGGAAGAATTGCAGATTACACCAGCAGCACTTTCTTATCATTTGAGACTATTAAAGAGTGCTGATTTGGTATCTGAATATAAAGAAAAAAACTTTGTTTATTATGAAATCAATACCACAGTTTTTGATGAATTAATTATATGGGTTAATCAGTTTGGAGGAAAAAAAAGATGAAAAAAATAATGTGGATAGTAGCAATGATTCCAGTTGTAGTCACAAGTGTGGTACTGCAGTTTATGCCGGATGTTATACCAATGCATCATGATTTGGAAGGAAATACTGACCGATGGGGAAGCAAAACAGAAAGTCTTATTTTCCCGGTAATTATTTTGTTTATTACACTATTTTGGCATTTGCTAATCAATGTATTTGAAAAAAAATCAATAACAGCAAAAACTGAAAAGGAACAAATGGAAGCAAAATCTTCTGCTAAAGTATTGTGTGTTGTAGGGCTTTCGCAGGCTATCATGTTTGGTATTATGCATTATTTTATTCTTTACTCTTCATGGATACAAGCAAATACGGGTAGCTTGCAAGCTACTATTGATATTGCAAAAGTTTCTTGCATTTTATGTGGTATTATGTTTATTGTATTAGGAAATTTTATGACAAAAGCAAAACGAAATGCGGTAGTGGGACTACGAACAGCTTGGAGTATGCATAATGACAATACGTGGAGAAAGAGTAATCGCTTTGGTGCAATATGCATTATTGTCACCGGATTATTGACTATAGTTACAACTGTATATACAAGTGGAATGACTGGCACAATCTTTATGTTGATTTATTTATTATTGGCAACGGTTGTAGCAGTTATATACTCGAAAAAGGTGTATGATAAGGAAATAAACAAATGAATTTTTGTCTATGTGGGGAAAGTGAAAATTTCAGTAATACGCTCTGTTGATGTGCTGATTTTTCTACGATATACTCCTTCAAA
>CAUCXT010000086.1 GCA_958446835.1 uncultured Eubacterium sp. | reverse complement strand
GTCCAAAGCACACCTAACACAGAACGACGGTATTTATTTTTTATATCACGGGAGATAAGCTCGAATAACAGCGGCTTAAATTTATTAAAATTGGCTCTGATTGAATTGTGCATTGCGAATCCTTCCCCTATCACATCAGTTTTTTCTTGCCTCTACATACTCCGCAAGTGTTCCCCACTTGGTATCCTTATCGGAGAATATGAGCTCCATTCCCTCAGGTATAGGCCACTTAACTCCTACCTGTGGGTCATTCCATATAATACCGCCCTCGTCATTCGGGTGATAGAAATCCGTACACTTGTATGCGAACTCTGCCGTATCTGAGAGCACAACGAAGCCATGTGCAAAGTTCTTAGGAATGAAGAACTGCTTCTTGTTCTCATCTGAGAGTTCAACGCCATACCACTTGCCGAAGGTCTTAGAACCCTCTCTTAAATCTACAGCCACATCAAAAACCGTTCCCTTTGAAGCTCTCACAAGCTTATCCTGCGGGAACTGCTTCTGGAAATGAAGTCCTCTTATAACGCCTTTCTTAGAGCCGGACTGGTTGTCCTGGACGAACTGCATATCTATTCCCGCTGCCGCATAATCATTATAATTATAGACTTCGTAGAAATATCCTCTCGCATCACCGAACACCTTAGGCTCGATAACCTTGAGTCCCTCTATCTCAACTCCGTCCTCAGTGTAACACTTGCTTACTGTAATCTGTCCCATTATAAAATTCCTCCTATAATCCGTTCGCAATCTCAATAAGATACTTTCCATAGGCTGTCTTAAGAAGCGGCTGCGCCAGTGCCACAAGCTGCTCTCTGTCTATGAAGCCTCTCTTGTAGGCAATCTCCTCTATACAGGAAATATAGAGTCCCTGTCTCTTCTGGAACGCTGCTACGAAATCCGCTGCATCAAGGAGTGCATCATGATTGCCGGTATCAAGCCATGCAAATCCTCTTCCAAGTGTCTCTACCTGAAGGGTTCCACGGTTTAAATACTCATTGTTGATACTTGTAATCTCTATCTCTCCTCTGGCGGATGGCTTTACGTTCTTGGCAATCTCAACAACATCATTGTCATAGAAGTAAAGTCCCGGAACAGCATAGTTGGACTTCGGATTCTCAGGCTTCTCCTCTATTGAGAGTGCCTTTCCGTTCTCGTCAAATTCAACAACACCGTACTCTCTAGGGTCTCTCACATAGTAACCGAATATGGTCGCTCCGCTCTCGCGCGCCGCAGCTCTTTCAAGCACCTTTGAGAAGCTCTGTCCGTAGAAAATATTGTCTCCAAGGACAAGTGCCACCCTGTCATTCCCGATGAACTTCTCACCGATGATGAATGCGTCGGCAAGACCTCTCGGGCTCTCCTGAACGGCGTACTCAAATGTCATTCCAAGCTGGCTTCCATCACCAAGAAGCTCCTTAAATACAGGTAAATCCCTCGGTGTCGATATGATAAGCACCTCCCTTATGCCTGCAAGCATAAGTGTCGACAGCGGATAATATATCATAGGCTTGTCATATACAGGCATAATCTGCTTGGAGATAGCCTTTGTAAGTGGGTAAAGTCTTGTGCCGGAGCCTCCGGCAAGTATGATTCCCTTCATATTGATAATCCTTTCTCTAGAAGATATAAACATCAATAACAGGATGATACGCAGTCACCCAATCAATACAATAAATTCATCACATAACATCCATTTATTGTAATCTATATATCTGAACTGACTGCATATCACCTGATATGCGTTATACTATTTACTTGTACATCTCAGCGTAGTACTTCTGGTAATCACCGCTTGTCACGTTTTTCATCCAGTCCTCATGCTCGAAATACCACTTGATTGTGAGCTTGATTCCGTCCTTGAACATTGTATCCGGAACCCAGCCTACAGCAGCCTTAATCTTGTCCGGTGCAATGGCATAACGTCTGTCATGTCCCTTGCGGTCTGCAACATAAGTTATAAGCTCCTCATTGATGTGAGCCTTTCTAGGGTCTGAATCAGGAAGCATCTCGTTGAGTGTCTCAAGAATTATCTTTATAATCTCAATATTCTGCTTCTCATTATGTCCGCCGATATTGTAGCGCTCGCCAAGCACACCCTGCTCCTGAACCATGTCGATAGCCTTTGCATGGTCCTCAACGTAGAGCCAGTCTCTCACGTTCTTGCCATCGCCGTACACAGGAAGCTTCTTTCCTGAAAGTGCATTGTTGATGATGAGCGGAATAAGCTTCTCAGGGAACTGGTACGGACCATAGTTGTTGCTGCAGTTGGTAATATTTGCAGGGAAATGGTATGTGTCAATATATGCCTTCACAAGCATGTCCGATGAAGCCTTGCTCGCCGAATATGGGCTGTGAGGGTCGATAGGTGTTGTCTCATAGAAGAATGCTGTGTCATCATCAGGAAGTGAGCCGTATACCTCATCTGTGGATACGTGGAGGAACTTCTTGCCCTCCTTGTATGAACCGTCCGGAAGCTCCCACGCCTTCTTTGCGGCATTTAACATAACCGCTGTTCCAAGCACGTTAGTCTTTACAAAGACCTCAGGGTTCTTGATACTTCTGTCAACATGGCTCTCTGCTGCGAAATGTACAACTCTGTCGATATCGTTCTCGGCAAAAATCTTCTCGATTGCCTCCTTGTCGCAGATATCAGCCTTTACAAATGTATAGTTAGGCTTGTCTGCAATATCCTTGAGGTTCTCAAGGTTTCCTGCGTATGTGAGCACATCCACATTGATAATGCGGATAGTGTCGCCGTACTTCTTAAACATGTAGTGTATGTAGTTCGAACCGATAAATCCGGCTCCTCCTGTTACTAAATAAGTTCTCATTTTAACATAATCTCCTTCCAACTCATAAAATAATTCGTGCCTGCGCACATATATGCTGCAATTATGTCTCATAAAACAGGTCAATTTCTAAAAACGCGAACATTCGCAATATCCTGCCTGCATTCAAACCATTGTATGTTACCATAACTCATTACATAATTCAACCTGTTAGTTTCATTTGATTATATTCTGTGCAAGCCCATTTTCCTTGAGGTACTCATCAAGTGCGCTCTCCCAGTCTGCAAATGTATATCCTCCCACAAGACGGAACATATAGTTGTCAAGAACAGAATACGCCGGTCTGTCGGCAGACTCCGGATGTGCTGCCTGATACTGTGCCGTGCTTACATGTATAACCTTCGTGGTTTTACCTGTCTTTTTGAATATTGCTTCTGTGAAATCAGCCCATGAGCAGTAATTCTCACACGTTCCATGGTAAACCCCATAATTTTCTGTAGGTATAAGCCAGCTTATCGCTCTTGCAAGCTCCATCGCACTTGTAGGTGAACCAATCTGGTCATCGACAACCGTTATCTCATCATGTGTCTCTGAAAGTCTTAACATTGTCTTTAAGAAATTCTTTCCGTCACCATATAGCCATGCTGTTCTGACAATAAAGTAATGCTTTGAAAAATCCTTTACAAAATTCTCACCTGCAAGCTTGGTAAAACCATACATGCTCTTAGGTCCAACCGCATCAAACTCTGTATACGGAACAGTGCCATCTCCGGCAAAAACATAGTCTGTAGACACATGGATAAGCTTAGCGTTATATTTTTCTGCGGCAATGGCAAGGTTTCTCGGACCAATAGCATTAATCTTATAAGCAAGTTCCCTGTTAACCTCACACGCATCAACCGCTGTGTATGCCGCACAGTTCACTATCGCGTAAGGCTGAACCTTCTCCACGAAAGCAAGCACTGCGTCAATATTGGTTATATCAAGCTCGGCAACATCCGTATTTATAAGCTCATACTCACTATTTCCGGCTAATACCTTATTCATAGCTCTTCCAAGCTGTCCGTTACATCCGGTGATTATTATTTTCTTCATAGTATATCTCCTTAAAATAATTCTTTTATAATAAATAAAATCTACATATCAGAAACTGAATTTTTGATTATTCCCTGCTTTTCTAAAGACTGCACTGTCTTATAAGTATCTCCCAGATACTATAAAAGATAATGAATGTTGAAATTAACAGGCAAACAACATTATAGCGCACTTTATTCCAGTTGGTATTGACTTTATTAAAGCTAAGTGTGAACAGAACCGGAAATAGTAAAGGGATATAATATCTTCCCTGCACTCCCGCCATAGCTGTCTTTCCAACCTCCGTATAGCTTATATACATTGAAGTCCATATAAGACACATGACTCCGAACACAAGGAAATATATCAATGCTTTCAGCCATACAGGCATATTTTCGGCAACCCATTTATTTTTACCATTCTGTACATAGACCGTGTTTTCCGATGTAATCGTTATAGCTACAAGGTATATCACTATCACATAGGTAAGGCTTCCGGCACCAAGGTACGCCATGAAATCAAGCGTTGGCGTGCCGATTCCGAAATCCCACAAATGCTGCCACATTGTAGACAGCAGCAGCGCCGCATATCCAAAAGGATTGGAGAATACGGAACTTAACTGTCCCGCATGGCTTGTTGTCCCGCCTCTTAAGTCCCCCTCCGTGGACGGACTTATAATCGCCGGCAGTACGAATGTACTTAATATTAAGAGCAGAATGACAATCACACCGGCCTTCATTATCCTCTCCTGCTTTTTATCCTTAAAAATGCGGTGAGGAAGAAATACTCCAAGCAGTATGAGCGGTATATAGATGGATTTTCTGGATGAACCATACGCCATGCCGCCTATAAACACAAGATATTCCCACCATGTAACCTTTTTATCCGTAAACATGAGATAGAAAAGGTATGCCATTCCCAAAAACAGGAATCCTGTCACAACTGTATCATAGGATATAGTGCAGGCAAGATACATAGGCGTAGGCATAAGTGCAATTGCACTCATAATCAGCTTTCCCTTCGGGAGCTTTCGCACTGCGAAGAATACCACTATCACATACATCAGCATATTAGTCATTCTGAGCAGAATATATGTGTATGCAAATGGAAGTCCTGCCAGCTTACATATATTGCATGTTATCGCCATAAAGAAATATGAGAATGTTGCAAAACCGCTTGTTCCCCAGTGATGTGATGTTGCAGGATCAGCCTCACTCGGTGTCGACAGCTCATTAACTCTCTCAAATACATGCAGGTATTCCTCATAAGATGTGCTGTACTCAAACGGAAGATTCTCCGCTCCTCCGTCAATATAATTATGCAGGAAACAATTATATTCATAGCTTCCTGTTATATCCAACCAGTACACACTTCTAAGATGTGTCTCCTCATCCCATCCAACACGCGACAATGGCATTGCCAGACAGAAAATAAATCCGGCACACAACCCTACTATAAGGAATCCGTACTCTAAATGTGCTGAAATAATATTTCTTAATACCAATATTAAGCCCACGCATAACACAAGCAGAAAAACGAAAATAAATCTGAAGTGATTAAATACAGCGGTATTTTTCACTGCTACATTTAAAAGTTCAACGTCATTGTCATATTGAGGGGTATTATTTTCCTTCGGAATTATCCATATACCCTTAGCTTTTTTATCTATGTTTACTGTCGATTCGGATATATATATCGGATTGTTGTCCTTGGTTGTCCAGCTCTCAAGATATCCAAACCTGTTCTCGCATAAAACCACAATATCAAAATATGCCGCTGAG
>CAUCXT010000085.1 GCA_958446835.1 uncultured Eubacterium sp. | reverse complement strand
GATCATTACAGATGCGCCTGTTATACCACAGCAGTATCTGGCTCTTTGTGCCGGACTGGCAGTTAAGTCCGGGATGGATGAGTTTGACGCGTTAAAGGCAATAACAATCAATCCTGCGAAGCACCTTATGATAGAGAAGCGTGTAGGAAGTATAGAGGTAGGCAAGGATGCAGATTTTGCTATAAGTGATGGTAATATAATGAAATCGGACAGCGTTCTTAAATATACGATAATAGATGGCAGGGTTGTTTTTAGACAGGAAGATATGCAATAAGACATGAGCATTGCATAAAGCACACATAACATAAAAATAATCTTGGTAAAAGGAACAAAGGTATTAAGTATAATCTGTGAATGGGTGAGTAAGCCTGTTTCAATGAATGGAGGATATATGAAGGTCACATGTATAAGCTGTCACAAGAAATTCGATAATGATAAATATTATGGAATATGTCCAAAATGTGGAGCATTTAATAAGCTGCACTTGGGGGTTGATGAACATGAGCGTTATCATCAGATGTATGATGATGACAAAAATGCCCATTCAGAGCAGGCTGTCCATGAGCAGTACCATGAAAAGTATGACAATACGACAAGTCATGCGAAGGTATCGACTGCCGGGATGGATGGCAGCTCACTCTATGCTGAGGAGCTTAACAAAAAGCGGGACGTGCGTGTTTACGTGAAGGAAGATTCTGTGCAGCGGGAAAAGAGAAAATCCAATGTAACACTTGCCAAGTGGATTGCATTGTTTATCGTTCTTGCGAATCTATTGCCGTATTTTTTTAATTTTTTTAAACATTTATTCGAGTAATATAAGTCGTTTTTAATGGTAAATACTGTGTTAGAAATTGAGGGATTACAAGTTTGGATAAGAAAAAATAAAATAAAATAAAAGAAAAAAACTATTGACATTGTAAGAGTAGTGATATATAATATCAATGTTGCTGATGAAGAGAATAATCATTGGTTATTCAATTTAATATGCATGTGTGCGTGTAGCTCAGCTGGATAGAGCGACTGGCTACGGACCAGTAGGTCGTGGGTTCGAATCCTGTCACGCACATCTTAAGACAATCCTTTTGGGGTTGTCTTTTTTGCATTATTGATAATTTCGGTGTGAGCGTCCGCATAAAGTGAAGATATATTTGGCGGATATTATAATCTACAAACCTGACTGGAAATTAAGTGCAGTTGTGAATAGATGATATATAATGATACTGCTGTAGTGGATAAATAAGCGAAATAGCGAGATATGTGTTGTATGTAAAAAAGTTCTGTGTGGATAAATATTGTGACGTAATAAATAATGTAGATGAGATAAGTGATAAATGTCTATAGAAAGTGAAAAAGAAGTGGGGGAGCCACTTCTTTTTCGATGAGGGGAGTATAAATAATTAATAAGGGGTTATACATAAGATACTTACGTACCTTACATGGAATATTATACATTAGGATATTCTAAATTGCAAGAGGTTTTTAAAAAAAATGTCGAAATGTGGTAGTGAGAATCAACCAGTAATTCAGTTTGACAAGGGGGGTATCAAGGGCTACAATCATTATATAAATATTATAGAATTGGAGATATGAATGAAGAATTTTCCTATTGTTGTGCCTTGTCATTTTGGACTTGAGGCGGTATTAAAGAGAGAAATTATTGATTTAGGGTATGATATTGAGCGTGTTGAGGATGGACGAATCACATTTCTCGGCGATGCGGAAGCACTTTGCAGAGCCAATGTTTTTCTTAGAACGGCAGAGCGCGTAATGATATGTGCAGGTAGATTTAAGGCATACACATTTGATGAGCTTTTTGAAGGAATTAAGGCTATAGAGTGGGAGCAGTGGATTCCTAAGGACGGTAAGTTCTGGGTAACGAAGGCTACTACGGTCAACAGTAAGCTTTTCAGTTCATCGGATATACAGTCGATTGTCAAGAAGGCGATGGTTGAGAGGCTCAAGACTTATTACAAGGTGAATTGGTTTGAGGAATCGGGAAGTGAGTATCCTATAAGGATTTTTAACTATAAGGATGAGGTAACTGTATGCATAGACAGCTCAGGAGATTCACTTCATAAGAGAGGCTACAGACCGGTAGCCGGAAAAGCGCCTATTTCGGAGACTCTGGCGGCTGCACTTATAATGCTGTCACCTTGGAGAAAGGACAGGATTCTTGTCGATCCTTTCTGCGGAAGCGGAACTATCCCGATAGAAGCTGCAATGATGGCGGCAAACATAGCTCCGGGAATGAACAGAAGCTTTACCGGGGAGAAATGGGATAATATAATCGGACGTTCAATGTGGTATGATTGTATAGATGAGGCAAATGATCTGGTCGATACATCCATAGAGACAGATATTCAGGGGTATGATATTGATAAGGAGGTCTTAAAGACGGCAAGGCGCAATGCGGAGAACGCTGGCGTGTCGGGGCTTATACATTTTCAGGAGAGACCGGTTAAGGAACTCAGCCATCCGAAAAAATATGGATTTATCATAACCAATCCGCCTTATGGGGAGAGACTTGAGGATAAGGAGACGCTTCCGGCTATCTATAGTGAATTCGGAAGACAGTTTGCGGCGCTTGATTCATGGTCGGCATTTATGATTACCTCATATACAGAGGCTGAGCGCTATTTTGGACGCAAGGCTGATGCCAACAGAAAAATATACAATGGTATGCTTAAGACATATTATTATCAGTTTTTAGGGCCTAAGCCGCCTAGACAGGGAAAGCAGGAGAAAAATTGAGAAAATCAGTAAGATGGTATTTATCTGTGATGCTTGTGGTTATAGCCTGCAGTATATGGGTTTTCATGGATGACTATAATCCGCAGGCAGTAAAGCAGGGAGCTTCGGGAATTACAAGGGATAGCAGATGGAGCGGAATAATTGCAGGAAATATAAATTCCAGAGGGATAAAGCTGCAGATAGACGGAAAATCTGTAGCGGCAACGGCGGAACAGATTTTTTTTGATGATGACTTACAACTGTACATCTCATCGGATGTTTTGTCGGAATGGTTTTCATGTGCTGCTAATTTTTATAGTTCCAATCACCTTATTCTTGAAAAGTTCAATTCAAGGATAGTATTGTCGGCAGGTCAGAAAACAATGATGTGCGATGACCAGAGCAGGGAACTGCCAACCAAGGTGCTATGCCAGAATAATCATATATATGTGCCCTCGCAGGTCATTGAGGAGGGCTTGTCATACGCCTATACATGGGACGTTAACAGCAATACAGTCGCTTTTGCCAATATGAAGCCGGATGAGAAGGTATTTCCGTACACCTACGATTACCGTGCAGAGGGGAGAATGCCCGAGATAAAGAACCAGAGCACATTTGGAACCTGTTGGGCATTTGCCTCTCTTATGGCGTTAGAGACAACCCTCAAGCCGGAGGTCAATATAGATTTCTCTGAGGATCACATGTCCATCAACAATAATTTCAGCATGACACAGAACGATGGCGGGGAATACACAATGGCTATAGCGTACCTTGCGTCATGGACAGGACCTGTTCTTGAGGAGGATGACCCATACGGTGATGGGTATTCGCCGGAGGGACTTGAGGCTGTTGTGCACCTTCAGGAAGCACAGGTGCTTGAGAGCAAAAACTATGACAATATAAAAAAATCCGTGTTTTTATATGGAGGAGTTCAGAGTTCGCTCTATATGGAAATGCCCGACAGCAGGAGCACTTCTATATATTATGATGAAAATAAGTATTCCTACTGCTATATCGGACCGGAAAAACCTAACCATGATATAGTTATTATAGGATGGGATGATACATATCCAGCCTCCAATTTTACGTTTGAACCGGAGGGTGATGGCGCATTTATATGTGCTAACAGCTGGGGAGAGGAGTTCGGCGATAGGGGGGTATTCTATGTTTCCTATTATGACAGTAATATAGGTGTCCACAATGTCATCTATACAGGAATAGAGGGCACGGACAATTATGACAATATATACCAGACGGATTTGTGCGGCTGGGTAGGGCAGATTGGATATGACAGGGATTATGCTTATTTTGCAAATGTGTATACCGCCAATGATGATGAGAGCCTCGAGGCGGTGGCATTTTACAGTGTGGCGCCTGATTCCTCCTATGAAGTATATATTGTTGAGGACTTCAAGGATGAGGCTTCGTTCGGCACAAGAAGGCTGCTGACAAAGGGGACGTTTGGCAATGCTGGATATTATACGGTCACAATACCTGAGAAGGTGAAACTTGAGCAGGGCGGGCGCTATGCGATTGTTGTATATATTCAGACACCGAACTCAAAGCGTCCGGTTGCCGTAGAATATCGGGGCGATGCTGCAACTGCTTCGGTTGTGATTGATGATGGTGAGGGATACATAAGCCCACATGGTGATATCTGGATAAGGACTGAGGAGACTAAGCAGTGCAATGTGTGTCTTAAGATGTTTACAAATAAAAGATAGAGGAGAAAAATATGAGAATAATATTTGCAACCACGAATGAAGGAAAAATGAAAGAAATCAGAATGATTATGGCGGATCTGGGTGTTGAGATTCTGTCAATGAAGGAGGCAGGCTGCAGTCTTGACATCGTGGAGGATGGAAATTCGTTCGAGGAGAATGCAATAATAAAGGCAAGGGCAGTGGCAGCACTAAGCAGTGATATAGTGTTGGCGGATGATTCCGGGCTTGAGGTTGATTACCTTAACAAAGAGCCGGGAATTTATTCTGCGCGATATATGGGTGAGGATACACCTTACAGCGTGAAGAATAAGAGCATAATAGACAGACTTGACGGTGTGGAGGATGACAAGCGCACAGCGCGCTTTGTGTGCGCCATAGCGGCTGTTTTTCCGGATGGTACTGTCAGAACTACAAGGGGAACGATTGAGGGCATTATAGCGCATGAGCCGATGGGAGAGAACGGCTTCGGGTATGACCCTATTGTGTATGTGCCTGAGTTCGGGCGCACCACAGCGCAGCTTACAGCTGATGAGAAGAACAAGGTGAGCCACAGAGGCAAGGCGCTTGCTGAGATGAAGAAATATATTAAGGAGTGGCTGTAGGAGATATTGCAATTACCTAAGAATAGTATTGAGCAGGTGGAAAATTTATGAAGATACTTGTTGTGAGTGATACACATGGTTATAACACAAATCTTTTTAAACTGTTAGAACAGATTAAGCCGATTGACATGCTGATACACTGTGGGGATTCGGGTGATCTTGCAGATTATATTGAGGAATTCGTAGATTGCCCGGTTGTGATGGTGCGCGGAAATTGTGATATGTGCAGTCCGCTAAAGGGTGAGGAAGTAGTTGATGTGTGCGGTCACCGCATATTCGTAACCCATGGACACGCGTACGGGGTCAAATCAGGACTTGGAAGGCTTATAGACAAGGCTGAGTCCGTCGGGGCTGATATTGCCCTCTATGGACACAGCCATATTCCCGACCTTACATATATGAGGGGAATCAGCGCATTTAATCCGGGAAGCATTTCCCTGCCAAGGCAGGAGGGAAGAAAATGTACCTACGGAACAATAGAAATCTCCGAAGATGGCAAAAAAGCGTACTGTTCTCTACACACCATATAGCCCGCAAAGCCCCTGTTTATGGGGCTTAAATAGTTGCAATTATTTGATTTTCAAAAAAATTAAAAAAATTTAAAAAAAGGTGTTGACTTTTTGGTGGTGTTATAATATAATCATTCTTGCGTCAAGGAAATAACGCAAAACAAAATAACAAGTACACCGGGGTGTGGCTCAGCTTGGCTAGAGCGCCTGATTTGGGATCAGGAGGTCGCAGGTTCGAATCCTGTCACCCCGACTGTATGCGGGTGTAGTTCAATGGTAGAACACTAGCCTTCCAAGCTAGATACGTGGGT
>CAUCXT010000084.1 GCA_958446835.1 uncultured Eubacterium sp. | reverse complement strand
CAGTCCAAGGGTCTGCAGTTCCCCGTCGTATTCCTATGGTCTACCGATAAGCAGACACCAATCGAATTTAAGGATTTCTGTATCAGTGACTCCGAGCTCGGGCTGGCAATGAAGGCAATGGACTTACCGCAGCGCTATGTCCGCACAACGATACCGCGAATCGCCATGGAACATAAAAAGGATAAGGAAGAGCTGGAGGAGGAGATGCGCATTCTCTACGTGGCAACCACCCGTGCCCAGACACAGATGCATATCGTTGACTGTATACTTGAGCTTGATACCTATAAGCATCCGTTGAGCATGTCACAGGTATACAACCGCAATGGCTATACATCATGGATACTACAAACGTTTCTATGCAACCCAAGTCCACTCTTTACTGTAAAGGAGGTGCACCGCCTCTGGCACAGTGAGGTGCAGCAGGCAGAGGCGGGCGTATACCATCCTTTCCGGGTATATGAAAAGCCATCCAAAAGCATTGAACTGGTAACCGCTTCCGCACAGGAGACAAGGGAGCTGCCTGCGTTTACATTTGACGATGACATGCAGGGAAGTGATTATGGAACCATGATGCATAAAATGATAGAAGCACTTCAGGCTCCGGTATGGAGTCGTGATGTTATTCTCCAAGTCGCCAATCAGCAGCTGGTGGAGCTGAAGGAATGGGATATTCAGACATTGCTGCAGCTGGGAAAGGATCCGGATTATCTGTCGGCATACAGAGGGGATGTCCATCATGAAATGCCGTTTATGGTTAAGGACGGATCGCAAATTCTACATGGCTATATGGACTTTGTCAGCATTCAAAACGACCTTATGATCATCCTTGATTTCAAGACAGATTCTCTCAAAGAGGATGCGGAATTCATACAACGATATAAGGGACAGCTTGCTATGTATAAAAAGGCTATGCATATCTTATATCCAAAGCATAGTATCACGACCTGCATCTATTCTCTGCATCTGCATAGGATGATTGCCATTTCATAACAAAAGACAGAATCCAAGCCTGAGAACCTCCTCAGGTTCATGATTCTGTCTTTTTTGCTTATACTCGATTCATAACTTGCTTTCCATATTATGAATATTCCCTGTCTGTGATGTATCTGACTGTATACATGCAACAGATATGGTGTTGTTTCTTCTGCTCTATCAACAGTTACAATCGTCAACCTGCAGTATGCCTAAAGCAGGACAGCAGCCCCTTCATTAAAATATCGAGTGTCCTTCCGCACATCCAGGCACAAAGCTTCCCTTCATTTACGCTTTCGGCTCTACAGCAATAAACAGCTTATCTCTTTCCGCTATTCCGTAATTCTTTGAAAAGAAATCATACATCGTCCAATTATAATAAAAACGTTCTGCAGGGTAAATACCATAGCCGTCCTGATTATGGTCTGTTGTATCATAGGAATCCGCCACGATAAGAACATCATCCTGTGTTGTTTCCGTCCCCATGGTATCATATCCGATGATTACCTGCCAGTGTCCTCCCCAGTCATTCCATGCCACCATAACCGGTATACCTTTTTTTAAAAAATCCTGAATCATGCGCAGATTGATTTTATCGTAATCGCTTTCCCTGTAATCATACGTTGAATGAATCTGAAACCCTCCAACACCTTCGAAAATCTGTATCATGGATTGTAAAGAGGTAGCCTCACTTTTCAGTTTATTTGTGCGAAGCTGCGCAAGTGTTTCCTCATTGTGCTTACCGAGCTTCCCGTAATACTGCAATACCATGAGTGCCGCATCCACACCGCAGCTCCATTCACTCGTCTGCTGCATCGTTTTAAATTTCGGCAGCAAGGTAAGCGTATCGGTAGACTTCATATGATAGAAATCCGGATGCTTGAAATATGGTGATTCCTTTTGATCACCCTCACGCTCCACACTGTCTGCCCCGTCATCTTCTGAGAGATCCACTGTATGTGCAATCTTCATTTCATCACTATAATTTTCCTTTTCCTCCGTTTTCACACTGCAGCCGAAAAGCAGTACCGCTGCCATACAAAAAATAATCGTTTTTTTCATCATGTCCTCACTTTCTTAGTGAGTATAATACCTGCATATGCAAACGTGCATACTGATCCTGTTATATCCGCTGTGCTGTATGATTCTATGTTCATAAAAATAAAATATAAGGGATATCCTGAGTCTATACGACAAACATCTGCCTTTACTACTCTTATTGATCTTACAAGTATCGATACTCATAAAACTGGCTTTAAACCAACAACAAGACTTTACACTCACAATAATCGGCATTTGACCTGGCTGTCCGTATGGCCTTTTTTCTGGGGTCAAACGAATGCATATTGCATTCCATGCAATTAGGGTGGTGTAGCATAAAGGTTTTCAGGACATCCCTCCACTTCTTCTATGAGCGGAATTATAACGAAAAGGAAGGTATTTCACAATACTAAATATAGGTAATATCAAATACAGGAACAAACATGAAACTGTGTATCGGATGTAAAAACAAAGGGGCTGTGACGAGTAAGAGAAATTAGTGTTTCTCTGAAAATCACAGCCTTTTTTATTATGATTTTTGTATTTTGGGTACACTGAAAACAACTTTTTGAGTGAATCTGGTTTTAGGCCCTTTTTTCGTTAGAAATCCCCCATCCCATTGTGGAAAACTAATTCAGTTTGCTTACATTTCTCTGCTTTTCTCTTTTTTTATCCCTTATTTTATAATTATGGTACTTTCTTATGTTATATCCAATACACACTAAGCTTAGTTCTACCTTGACTCCGCTTTCTCCTCGTCGATGCAAGCGGACATATTCAAAATCTTGTTTGATGTCCGCAAACGCTCCCTCTGCCTGTGCACTACGATTTCTCATCAATCTCTTTCCTTCTTCACTCTTTAGACATTCATCTATCTCTTTATGCATCTTTTCTAAGGCAGGGACTATCCGTGCACTTCTTCCGTTCTTTGATGTCGTGCATTTGCTCCTGTGTGGACATTCACCGCAGTTTTTATTTCTGTAATACATCGTCGTTTTTGGATATTGTCCTTTGATATTGAGTCCTATTCGCTCTATCTCAAATACATGTCCGGCTGGACATACTGGAGTACCATCCTCTTGTCGTTCCATGTGCCGCAGTTGATAGCGATTCTTATCATTTACTTTCTCTTTCTTCTTTTCATATCCACTGTATTTCAATAGTCCTTTAATCCCTTTACTTTTGCAGTAACAGTAATTATCATAGCTCCCATATCCTGCATCCGTTACTTCTATATCAGGGTATTTTCCATATAATTCTTTATATCCTTCTGTAAATGGTTGTAACGTTTTTATATCATTTGGATCACTACTTAGATATTGATAGGCGATGTACCCATTATTTACTCCTATTTGTACGTTATATCCCGGTTTGAATACATTTGTATGATTGTAATAATCATATTTCATATGCATGAATGTGGCATCTGGATCTGTCTTGGAAAAACTGTTCCTGTCTTCCAATATATCTTCCTGGATTGCATACTCCCACATCTTTACTGCACTTTTCTTCAATTCATCGCACAATTTTGCGATTTCGTGTTTTCCTCTGCCTTTTCGGATATATTCTTTTTCCTTCAGCCAATTTTCAAGCGCTTCATCTATTTTGATCATATACTCAATATTTGGATATTTCAAAATTGAATAATTGATATTGATTTCATGTTTTTTAAAGTATCGATTCACTTGTTTTAACAGTTCCATACATTTCTGCCAGTGTCTGGGAAGGTATCGTTTACTCCAACCTTTCCAACAGAACGTCATCTTATTGGCATTTGCCTCAAATTTTGTACCATCAATATAAAGAATCTGTTCTTCCAATGCTTTTTCATCTTGTACATACAGATAGATTTCTTTCGCAATCGTTTGAATGGATTCTTTCAATGTATGATTGATGAATCGTTCAAAGCTCTTATAACTTGGAACACAACCGTTCGTGATACTACGGTAACGAATATCATAGCGACAAAGTTTTTCCAGTTTTCGTAAAGAAGCATAGCCGTCTTCAGCAAAGGCCATGAGGATGATGGTCAACATCATGACAGGGTCATAAGAGCGAGAATCAAGATTATGGAAATCTATAAATTTATTTAGATTAATCCTCCCTAAGACTTCCAAGATCGTGACGCTCAAATCATCATCAAGAACATCATTTTGAAAAGAATAATCAAAATTTAGTAGCATATATGGTTGATATGCGGTATAATTTCCTTGGTTAATTTGAGTACTTGTCATACATAAATTATACCAAAAAATACACCTTCTTCTCTATAGAATTGGGTGTATTTTTTATGTCTGGGCTGTGACTTATCTGTCACAGCCCCTTTTTAATATCCGTGTATTTCAAACACGGTGTATTCCCTGTCAAAATGATAGCCAAGCTTTTCCGCAAGATGTACAGAAGCCATATTGTGGGCATCCCAGCTCGGATACCAGCCGCGCTTCAGACATTCCAGCATCAGCTTTGCGCAGGCTGCCTCTGCCAGCCCCTGTCTTCTGTATTCCTTTTTTGTATCTACCTGGATTTCAATTCCCCCACGATAAGAGCTGTAGGAGGAGGCACCGGAAACCGGAAGCTTATCCTTCAGAACGACAACACCGAGCCCTGTTGTGCGGTATGTCTCATAATCTTTATACAAAGAAGTCCATTCCCTGCACCAGTCCTGCCGGCGTGACCAGTTAAAGATCGCCTCATCAATTAGGTTCAGCTCATATTCTGCGCCAAGAGTATCCACGATTTGCTGAAGGCGTTGCTCGGAAAAAATGCCTGCTTCCTTTTTTATGGCATATCGCGTAACCTTTTTTGCGCGTTCCCCATACTGCGCCTGAATGGCAGCTCTTAAAGAGGAGGTGTCTGCACTCATAAGGATAAAGGGAATTGTATATGTGTCCGGCTTATATGCAATCAGCTCAGCATTGACCTCTCCTGCGAAAAAGCAGAAGACCCCCAATACCGCCATTGCGGATTTCGGATTTTCAGGATCATCTGCATATATCTCTCCCATAACATTTTGCAGGCAGGAAAGTATCATCGTATCCTGCGCCTGTGCAAAAAGAGCTCCTGCCCGTTCCGGGTGCGTTAACTTATAAATCATAACAGCTTTCCTCCTCATCAATGCAGTACAGCGCTTCCTTGCTGGATAGCTGCCGCATGATTTCATCCACAAGAAAACAGCAGACAGTGCTACGCTTTGCATCCATGATGGGACTTTCCAGCAGGCCGTTTTCCAGACATGCATGAATATGCGCTGCTTCATATTTCATTTCATAAACGCAAGGGTGCTTTTTTCTTTGCTCGACACCATGCAGCATGATAAAGTATTCCCGTGCCTTCCAGTAATTCGGAATGCGGATATCGCCCTTATCGAAATAAAACAGAGCCTGCTGCGGAGTCTCTTCCTTCATGGAAATTCTGCTGTTGACAAGAACATCATCAAACAGAAAATTCATGCTCACCCTGTCAATGGCTCCCTGCGCTTCCTGTGTTCCCATAGCAGAAGCATGAATCGTATGGGGCTGCAGCAGATAGTGCAGATATTCAATTGTATAACTGGCACTGCCATATACCACGCCTCCCTGCAGCGCATCATGCATCCATGCGGCAGCCGGATTGGAAAAGCTTGCACTCATCACAACCTGTCGCAGCTTTCCCAGTGTCTGCCTCTGCAGGATATCACGAATATCCTGTGTGACGGGGAGAAACAGACTTTTCTGCGCTTCCATCAAAAACAGCTGCTTCTGCTTTGCGAAGGCGAACAGCTCCCTTGCTTCCTCACAGGACAAGGCAATCGGCTTTTCGCATACAACATGCTTGCCGTGGTGAAGGGCTGCTTTTATTTCTTTTCCATGATTTGCATTGTTTACTGCAATG
>CAUCXT010000083.1 GCA_958446835.1 uncultured Eubacterium sp. | reverse complement strand
CTGGGCGTATTCGGGACTTGCACCCGTTAGAGCGCGCCCATGGCGCGCAAACACATCAAAAAGCCCGCCGTTAAGGCGGGCTTTCTATTTAACAACATATTATGCCGAAACAAAAATTTTTATTTAAACTAAGTTAATATATAAACCTCTATAAACTTATTAAAACATAATATAATTCAAAAAAGCAGGATACATAACATATCCTGCTCTAAAATGAGCTCCCCGAGTAGGGCTCGAACCTACAACCCCACGGTTAACAGCCGTGTGCTCTACCATTGAGCTATCGAGGAATACCTGCTAAGCTGTTCCCTTAACTGAAAACTATTATACATCCATCTTCCTGATTTTGCAAGAGAAAATTTTATAAAATGTGTATTTTTTGTTACTATTCACAGTTTATGCGGCTTTCAAGCGTTTACTTTTCCTTCTTTAATTCAATTTTCTATCATCACATCACTACTTTTTTCTCTTTAAAAATCCTCATTTTTCCTTGATTTTTCGCTACTTTTTAGCATTTTCCTCTTGTATTTTTAGTCGTTATGTGTTATACTATACCTAACGACATAAGGAGGTGTTTTTATGGCTATTATCAAACAATTAGATAAACGAAGCGGAATCACTTACGTCTACGACAGCAAATCCTATCGAGATCCTGAGACAAAAAAGGTCCGCTCAAAGCGTACACTTATTGGAAAGCTCGACCCTGAAACTGGTGACATTATTCCCACTGATGGACGTGGAAAAAAACGCAGTCCTAATTATGTTCCTGAACCTGGCGAATATCAGATGCCAAGTACAGTTAAGGAACTTAAGGCTGAAGTATTAAGGCTTCTTGAAGAAAATGCTGTTTTAAAGGATAAGATCACTAAGTTACAATCAAAAAGTAAAGGATTATAATAATGACCAGAGATGAAGCTTATGAAAAGCGCCGAAGAGAATGTATCGCACTAGAACGTGAAAATAAAAAACTTAAAGAACGTATCGCAGAATACGATAATGGCACTTATGAAAGTGCTATCATGTCTGACCATCTCAAACAGATTAGTAAGCTCACCTGGGAGAATAAGCGACTTCGGAATGAGAGAGACCGTTATAAGGCAAACTGGCAAACCCAGATAAGTGTGACGGAAAACTTTAGAGTTGCTGGTGCTGAAGGATTCACCAGTCAGGAACTGTATGGATTTCTCCATTCAATTGATGCTTTATTGGAGCTTGCCAATTCTGAACATAAGGAATCGATAGGCCGTTACTATGAAAATAATGAACAAAGTCTTATCACGCGTATAGACAAATATAAAGATAATCACTTTTTATGGGCAAAAGATTTCTCTATCGCACCTACCAACAATCTAGCTGAGCGTTCCCTGAGAGGTCAAAAAGTTAAGTTAAAAGTATCTGGTCAATTTCAATCTGTTGAAACAGCAGGCTTCTTTGCTGACATCAGAACCTACACTGAGACCTGCTACAGAAATGGAATAGATACATTTGAAGCGCTTGTTAGATTGGCCAATGGAAATCCATTTACTTTAAAAGAAGTATTAGGCGAAGCATAAGCTCCGCCTAATTAAAGTGCAAATGCCACGGTAAGAAGCCGTGGCATATTTTATTTACTTATTTGGCTGTGAATAGTAACTATTTTTTTTACAAAATTTACAATATTATGTCTGTGCCCTGCAGCAGATATCAAAAACAGCCTCAGAAACATATATGTTTCCAAGACTGTCTTATAAAAATCATGTAATTATGGACAATTACTTAAGGTTAGCCTTAGCAACCTCTGCTAACTGTGTGAATGCAGCAGCATCGTTAACTGCTAACTCAGCTAACATCTTTCTGTTCATTGTAACGCCTGCGTTCTTAAGACCGAACATGAACTTGCTGTATGAAAGTCCGTTCATTCTTGCAGCAGCATTGATTCTGGCAATCCATAACTGTCTGAACTGTCTCTTCTTCTGCTTTCTTCCAGCGTAAGCTGTTGTAAGAGCTCTCATAACAGACTGCTTAGCAACTCTGTACTGCTTAGATCTTGCTCCTCTATAACCCTTAGCTAACTTTAATACTCTATTGTGCTTCTTCTTTGCGTTTAATCCGCCTTTAATTCTTGCCATTTTGAATTATTCCTCCTAAATTTCTATTCTGAGCACGTACCGATAATTCGGCAATGCACCGTCATATCTTATAAAATTCTACCCGATTCGACTCTATCTTAGAGGTATGGTAAAATCTTCTTCATTGCCTTAAGATTTGTGTGGTCAACTAAAGTAGCCTTTCTGAGATTTCTCTTTCTCTTTGTGCTCTTCTTAGTAAGGATATGGCTCTTGTAAGCCTTCATTCTCTTTAACTGTCCTGAACCTGTCTTCTTAAAACGCTTTGCTGCTGCCCTACTTGTCTTTATTTTTGGCATGATGTAAATCCTCCTTAAATATTGTATTCTAGCGCTTCTGTGCTAAAACCAGTGTCATGCTTCTGCCTTCTACCTTGGCGGGTTTCTCAACAACTGCTACTTCCTCAAGCATCTTAGCGAAGTCATCAAGAATATGCTTGCTGCTCGCCATATGAGCCATCTCACGACCTCTGAACCTTAAGGTTACCTTAACCTTATTGCCCTTCTCTAAGAACTTCTTGGCTGCACTAACCTTGGTGTTAAGGTCATTGTCCTCGATGTTCGGAGATAAACGAACCTCCTTAATCTCGATAACCTTCTGCTTCTTCTTGGCTTCCTTCTCTTTTCTTGCAAGCTCATACTTGTACTTGCCGTAATCGATAATCTTACATACCGGCGGCTTAGCTGTAGGAGCTATCTTCACAAG
This sequence comes from uncultured Eubacterium sp., assembly GCA_958446835.1. Classification (GTDB taxonomy): domain Bacteria; phylum Bacillota; class Clostridia; order Lachnospirales; family Lachnospiraceae; genus CAG-882. The sequence continues at coordinate 3,091 of CAUCXT010000083.1, read as the reverse complement.
ATCAAGCTCTGCCTCCTGAGCCAGCTTATATGCTTCCTTGGCAGACATGATGCCAATAAGTTCGCCATTTTCACCAATCAGACGTACTTCTCTGTCTCTGATCTGTTCGTTAATCATTAAGTCGCTAATTGTAGTGCACCTCCATCATATTTTCGCAAAAAAAATGCAGATAGAAAACCATCCGCATACTCAACGCTTAAGGGCACACCAATCAGCAGCCCGTCAAAGCTTGGAATATTAACCCGAGTCACATATATGTGCTGAGGTGAGAGCGGATACTCTTCTTTATTTTCACAACAGTGGTATATTAACACACCTTCTTTATAATGTCAATATATTTTTTTACTTTATTTTACCGAAAAATCTTGCAGCTTTACGCCTGATTCCCCCGCCATTCCCGGACAGCAAAAAAACGGCTTCACGCATGCTTTCTTATATAGCCATGCGTAAAGCCGTTACCGATATCTTACTTATTCTGCTATCAGCACCTTTTTCCCCTCAAATGCAAATCCGTAGTGCCGTATTCTCTCCTTTTCTATGCCTCTTGCAATAAGCTCCGCGTCATAGTTCTTCTCCTCTATCTGCCTGAGTGCGGACTGTGCCGTGTCCTCAAGTGTGCTTTCATCATAGGAATCAAACACTTTAAATTCCATTATAATCGCATTGTATCTTCTGTCATCACTCTTCGGCACAAGCATAACATCATATCTTCCGTATCCGCTCTCACGGTTGGATTTTATCTCATATATGTCGCGCAGTTCAACCAGCAGCCCTAACACAAAGCCGTGAAAGAAACGCTCCGGCTATGACCTCTCCGATGGCTGTGTCCCCACATCAAAATAGTTGAATGTTGACAACGCAACGTCATTCATGTATATATTCATTTCGCGCAGCCTGCCCTTAAGCAGCGCCTGCACAAATTCGCCATAATTGGAGCTGTCACTGTCAAACCACCCCTTGAACATATTGGAGAACATGCTCACCGTCTCAAGATTGGTTATCGACAGATGATACCACGGTTCTAACAGCTCACCCTTGTACTCAACCTTATCTGGCTTTAAGTAGCCGCTTGCCATAAGAAGGCTCCATATAGCATTCTTATTTTTCCCCAACTGGCTGAACACTATCTGCTCGTCAAAGTTCACAACTATCTCTCTGCCGCTTATCAGGTCCTCCATCATCTGCTTGATATCCGGCGGCGCTGTCTGTATGAGCCGGCTCACAAGACCATTGGAGCTTGTCGAAGCCCAGTACGGTCTTAATTTCTTCTCTTTTAGAAAATTTGTGATTGACCATGGGTTATATATGTCCCTGTGTTCCCCAAAAACAAAGCCGTCATACCACCTTTTCACATCGTCCTTGCGCTCCCCAAGTCCCATATCATCAAGTGACTTAAAGACCTCCTCCTGCGTAAAACCGAAAGCTGTGCTGTACCTGTCGGAGGTTGTTGTCACAACCGCAAGATTGTTAAGGTCCGAAAATATCGATTCCTTGGAAACCCTTGTTATGCCTGTCATCACGGCGCGCTCAAGGTATGGGTTCGTCTTGAATGTCGCATTGAAAAGACTTCTCATAAATGCCGTAAACTTATCCCAGTAGCCATGAATGTACGCTTCCTGCATGGGCGTGTCGTATTCATCCAGTATCACAATCACCTTTTTCTTATAATATCTGCTCAGATAACCGCACAAATCCTGAATTGCACTCTGAGCAGCCGTGTCCTCCATATCAGGTGTTATTCCCGCAAACTGTTCACGCTCCACAGCCATAAGCCCTTCCCAAGAACCAAGCCATGCATACTGCTGATAGATGTTAAATATTATCTTCTTAATTTTCCACAATGCTCCCTGTAAATCATTCTGCTTCACATCCGCAAAGCTCAGAAATATCACTGGATACGTCCCCTGTAACTGCCTGTACTTCTCATCCTCCCACACAGACAAGCCTTCAAATAAATCACCGCGATTGGCATACTGATTTGAAAAGAAACAGTTGATCATACTCATATTGAGTGTCTTTCCGAAACGGCGCGGGCGGGTTATAAGTGTAACGTCATCGCCTGAACTCCACCACTCTTTTATCAGACCTGTCTTGTCGATATAAAAATATTTATTCTCCCTTATATCCGCAAAATCCTGTTTACCTATACTTATAGTATTATATCCCATAGCCACATGCCCTCCATACATCATGTGTAAATGATATTCGCAATCCGCTTCCTGCCCATCGTTCACTATATTTAATATACTATCACAATGTATCATCTTTAGCAACATAATATTCCGGGTAACTTCACAGAGTAGTCACCAATCACAGGAACATTCAACTAAAAAGCCCCATTTTAATGGAATGTCCATGCAGACATTACCCACCAAAATGGGGCTTGATCCTGTATAAGATTTATTTACTGCCGGTCTTTAGTATAGAACTTAATCAGGCATTCGTGGTAATACTCAACACGCCGTAATTATTATTTATAAAGTAATCATTCATAGCCTTAAGTATCTGCTCAAGTTCACTCTGATGTTTTGGCTCGTCGAAGTTGATTATCATATATCTTCCCGTGCCTTCTTCGGCAGATTCCATAAAGACATTTTCAAACCCATAATTGTTCAGTATATTTCCTACATCCTCCATGTCAGGGTCACCATCAGCATAATATACTTCAATATTATATATCAGGAACCAATACACATTACTGTCATAACGGTTGTTCATATATGAGATATCCCGTATATAAGTCTTGTCACTCAGTTTTATATGCTCTAAAATTTTACTATTGCCTTTTTCCACATTTTCACAAAGATTGCTTATATTTCTATTGACCATATGGATATCATCATCCACCTGTCTATGTGTGACACACTCATCCGTATATCTCCTGAAATTTTCACAGATTAATTTTTCTATGCCATCCTTGCGGTCATTATCATCCTCTATTATGCAGCATATAAAAACCGGCGCAAGTTCGCACTGCAATTTTTCCAGCGTAAAGTTCGGCTGCAGCTTTCCCATGTTTATCAGCTTGTCAATCTCGTCTAACACCTTACCGTCCACAACACACACTATCTCTCTGTCCTCATATAAATTA
>CAUCXT010000082.1 GCA_958446835.1 uncultured Eubacterium sp. | reverse complement strand
TATCCGCTTGAAGATATTCTGGACAAATATTGTGTGGCAGTCGAGGATTTTTATGAGGAAATCAATGACGGGAGCAGCAATATGTGTGTGCTTGAATTTTCTGGCAGTGATATTGAGGATATCGGGAATCTGCTGGAAATAGTTGGCAGGCATGTTTACAATAAAGAAGTGAAAGAAGATGGAGAGATTTATACTGTGTTGGCAATAGAGTAGATTTGAATGTAGCAATTTATTATAAACACATAAGGGGGATAGCGAGATGAGAATGTACTTCAAACAGCGAATGTTTTCATGGTTTGACAGCTATGATATTTACGATGAACAAGGAAATACATTGTATGTGGTAAAGGGGCAGTTGTCATGGGGACACTGCCTGAAGATATTTGATTCGTATGGGCAGGAGGTTGGCACGGTTAAGGAACGGCTATTGACATTTCTTCCGAAGTTTGAGATATACTTTGGAGATACATATTTGGGTTGTATAAAAAAAGAATTTTCATTTTTTAAGCCGCAGTATGATATTGAGTACAATGGCTGGCATATAGATGGAAGTTTTTTGGAGTGGGATTACAATATAACCGGTTCAGATGGATGCACGGTTGCTACCATATCTAAAGAAATACTGCATTGGACAGACCAGTACGTGATTGATGTGGTGGATGAGAATGATGCGCTGATTGCACTTATGTTCGTGCTTGCTATTGACGCGGAGAAATGTTCGAGGAGCGATTAGATACAAAAATTGAGGTTTGAAGTATGGTGATAAGAAAAGCAGGGAGAAAGGATTTATCAAGAATAGCCGAGATTTATGTGTTCAACAACAGAATTAATTATTTTCCCATATTCAAGGATGAGGGATATTCTTTTGGCGATATGCAGGTGGTTCCGCTGATAGATAATTATTTTGGAAAAGAGGAAATATTAGGAAATATTTATGTCTATGACGATGGAGTTGTAAAGGCTTTTATGCAGGTAAATAGGACGGAAATCTGTAAATTGTATGTGGACACATGCTTTCAAGGTCAGCGGATAGGGCATAAACTGATAGAATATGCGGTAGGAGATTTGGGAGCTAATAATCTGTGGGCGCTGGAGAAAAATACGAGGGCGATTTCGTTTTACAATAAGAATGGATTTCATTTGACAGGTCGCAGAGAATTTGAGGAGGGGACAACAGAGTATATTGTTGAGCTGCGACGATGATTTAAAGTCGGAATGAAGGTAATTAATTGGGGGAGTAAGGGGATATTTTTATTGACGGATTGTTTTATATATGATAATATGAACCTTGGGGATACCTTTTTGTGATGATAGAATGTCTTAACAAAAAGGAGGCAGTTTTGTACACAGATTTTAGTAATTCGGTAAGAATGGCGGATGAGAAGCTGAGCATAATGGAACATGAATATGATATTTACGTGGAGGAGAAGTTTAGAAGGGATGTGAATATCATGTGTAATCTGAGTGAGGGAATCGAAGAAAAGGGTATGGAAAAGGGCATTGCCAAAGGTGAGGCACAGCTTATTATAAATATGCACAATAACGGTCTTACAGCCGCACAGATATCGAAGCTCACCGACAAGAACGAGGAATATGTAAAAGAGATTATAGCTGGCGAAGAAAAATAAATTTGTACTTGCAATGAGCATGACTTTGTGGTAAACTTTTGTCAACTTAGAGGAAAAGACACAAGGAGATACCTGAGGCAACGAGGGTATGACCTCCGTATAGCTGTCTTTTTTTTTGAGAAAATTTAGGAAATAATGTATTTTTATTTATATCATACATGGAATATACATTATTACTGAATTTTTATGCAAATAAATCTGCATATAAAAAAGCGGATTTAAAGTACAGATGGAAAGGATTAATGGTGGTATAATGAAAGCTTTTCTGATTCTTGAGGACGGAAATGTATTTGAAGGAACCAGTATCGGTTCAACGAGAGAAGTCATCAGCGAGATAGTTTTTAATACCTCAATGACCGGTTACTTAGAGGTGTTAACAGACCCTTCTTATGCCGGACAGGCGGTAGTGATGACATATCCTTTGATTGGTAATTATGGAATATGTCGAGCAGATATGGAGTCTGGCAAACCATGGCCGGACGGTTTTATTGTCAGGGAGTTATCGAGAATCCCTAGTAATTTCAGAAGTGAAGATACCATCCAGAATTTCCTTGAAGAAAATGATATCCCTGGTATTTCGGGTATTGATACCAGAGCTCTTACTAAAATCCTCCGTGAAAAGGGTACCATGAACGGCATGATAACCACAAATAAAAATTATAATCTTGATGAGATTATTCCTAAAATTAAGGAGTACCGCACGGGAAATGTTGTCGATAAGGTTACCTGCGCAGAGAAATATGTCCTTGACGGTGACGGCTACAAGGTAGCGCTTATGGATTTTGGCGCTAAGAGAAATATTGCGAGAAGCCTTAATAAGAGAGGCTGCAAGGTTACGGTATATCCTGCGAGAACTACGGCAGAGGAGATTCTTGCGGACAATCCGGACGGAATTATGCTTTCTAATGGTCCCGGAGACCCTAAGGATTGTGGAACTATAATCGACGAGGTTCGTAAGCTCTATGAGTCCGGCGTTCCTATTTTTGCAATCTGTCTCGGACATCAGCTCATGGCACTTGCGACAGGCGCAGATACACATAAGATGAAGTACGGACACAGAGGTGCCAACCATCCGGTCAAGGATTTAAAGACAGGGAAGGTTTACATTTCGAGCCAGAATCATGGCTATGTTGTGGATGAAAAGACAATCTCACCTGAGCTTGCGGTTCCAAGCTTTTGCAATGTAAATGACGGAACGAACGAAGGGCTTTCATATATTAAGAAGAATGTGTATACAGTCCAGTTCCACCCGGAGGCATGCGCAGGTCCTCTTGACACAGGATTTCTTTTTGACAGATTTATAGAGATGATGGGAGGTGCAAGATAATGCCTAAGAATAAGGATATTAAAAAAGTATTGGTTATCGGTTCAGGTCCTATTGTAATCGGACAGGCGGCTGAGTTTGACTATGCGGGAACACAGGCGTGCCGTTCTCTCAAGGAGGAGGGCATTGAGGTAGTACTTGTAAACTCCAATCCTGCTACTATTATGACAGATAAGGATATTGCGGATGAGGTGTATATCGAGCCTCTCACAATAAAGTCTCTTGAACAGATTATCATAAAGGAGAAGCCGGACAGCATCCTTCCTACACTTGGAGGACAGGCTGGTCTTAACCTTGCGATGGAGATTGCCGAGACGGGTTTCCTTGAGGAGCATAATGTAAAGCTCATCGGTACAACCGCGCTTACAATCAAGAAGGCAGAGGACAGACTTGAGTTCAAGACAACTATGGAGAAGATTGGCGAGCCTTGTGCACCTTCGCTTGTTGTTGAGAATGTTGAGGATGGTATTGAATTTACCAATAAAATCGGATATCCGGTTGTTCTTCGTCCTGCTTACACACTTGGCGGCAGCGGCGGCGGTATTGCTAAGAATGAGGAGGAGCTGGTTGAGATTCTCTCCAACGGACTTCGTCTTTCGAGAGTTGGTCAGGTGCTTGTTGAGAGATGTATCGCAGGCTGGAAGGAAATCGAGTACGAGGTTATGCGAGACAGCGCCGGCAATTGCATTACGGTATGTAACATGGAGAACTTAGACCCTGTCGGAGTTCATACAGGAGACAGTATCGTTGTTGCACCTAGCCAGACGCTTTCGGATAAAGAGTACCAGATGCTTCGTTCTTCAGCGCTCAACATCATCAATGAGCTTCAGATTACAGGTGGCTGTAATGTACAGTTCGCTCTTCATCCGACAAGCTTTGAGTACTGTGTAATCGAGGTTAACCCAAGAGTAAGCCGTTCATCGGCACTTGCTTCCAAGGCGACAGGTTATCCTATTGCGAAGGTTGCGGCTAAGATTGCACTTGGATATACACTTGATGAGATTAAGAACGCAATTACAGGAAAGACTTACGCAAGCTTTGAGCCTGCACTTGACTACTGTGTAGTTAAGATTCCGAGACTTCCTTTTGATAAATTTATCCATGCCTCAAGAAAGCTCACCACACAGATGAAGGCTACCGGTGAGGTAATGAGTATCTGCACTAACTTTGAGGGTGCACTCATGAAGGCTATCCGTTCACTTGAGCAGCATGTGGACTGCCTTATGAACGAGGATTATTCCGGATATTCGGACGAAGAGATTATCGAAATGTTAAATAGAGTAGATGACAGAAGAATCTACGTCATTGCGGAGGCTATAAGAAGGGGCGTTACCTACGAGATAATCCATGACATCACCAAGATTGATGTGTGGTTTATAGATAAGATTGCTATTCTTGTGGAGATGGAGAACGCTCTTAAGACACAGCCTCTTACCAAGGAGCTTCTTTTAGAGGCTAAGAGAATTGAGTTCCCGGACAATGTGATTGCAAGACTTACAGGAAAGACAACCAAGGATATCAAGGCTCTAAGAAATGAATATGGTATCCATGCGGCATTCAAGATGGTTGATACCTGTGCGGCTGAGTTTGAAGCTACGACACCTTACTATTACTCATGCTTCAAGAGTGAGAACGAAGTTATAAAGACACATCCTGAGAAGAAGGTTCTTGTGCTTGGTTCCGGTCCTATAAGAATCGGACAAGGTATCGAGTTCGACTACTGTTCAGTTCACAGTACATGGGCGTTCAAGCAGGAAGGCTATGAGACAATCATTGTAAATAACAATCCGGAGACAGTAAGTACCGATTTCGATATTGCGGACAAGCTCTATTTTGAGCCGCTCACACCGGAGGATGTTGAGAATATTGTTGAGCTTGAGAAGCCGGACGGAGCTGTAGTACAGTTCGGTGGACAGACGGCAATCAAGCTTACCAAGAGCCTTATGGAGATGGGCGTTCCTATCCTTGGAACAAGCGCCGAGGATGTAGATGCGGCTGAGGACAGGGAGCTCTTTGACGAGATTCTTGAAAAGTGTGCTATTCCAAGACCAAAGGGACATACAGTATTCACCGTTGATGAGGCGCTGAATGCAGCACATGAGCTTGGTTATCCTGTGCTTGTAAGACCTTCGTACGTGCTTGGTGGACAGGGCATGCAGATTGCGGTATCGGATGATGATGTAGTTGAGTTTATGAACATAATCAACAGACAGGTTCAGGAGCACCCGGTTCTTGTCGACAAGTATATCGTAGGTAAGGAAATTGAGGTAGATGCGGTGTGCGATGGCGAGGACATCCTTATTCCGGGTATCATGGAGCATATCGAGAGAGCAGGTATCCATTCGGGAGATTCAATCTCCGTATATCCTGCACAGAGCCTTAATGACAAGGTTATCGCTACACTTGAAGATTACACAGGCAAGCTTGCGAGAGCTCTCCATGTAAAGGGACTTATCAATATCCAGTTCATTGTAAGCCATGATGACGTATATGTAATCGAGGTAAATCCTCGTTCATCAAGAACTGTTCCGTACATCAGCAAGGTTACCGGAATTCCTATTGTCAAGCTTGCAACGCGCGTCATAACAGGACATACAATCAAGAGTATGGGCTATACACCGGGACTTCAGGCTAAGGCAGATTACATTGCGATTAAAATGCCTGTATTCTCATTTGAAAAAATCAGAGGCGCTGATATCAGCCTTGGACCTGAGATGAAGTCGACAGGTGAGTGTCTTGGTATCGCAAAGCAGTTTAATGAAGCGCTCTACAAGGCATTCCAGGGTGCCGGAGTTAACCTTCCAAAGCACAAGCAGATTATCATTACTGTAAAGGATGAGGATAAGCCGGATGTTGTTGACATAGCACAGCGTTTTGAGAAGCTTGGCTACAAGATATATGCAACCTACGGAACTGCAAAGTACTTAAATGAGAGAGGGGTTAACGCAATCAAGGTAAACAAGCTTGAGCAGGAGGCACCTACACTTCTTGACCTCATTCTTGAGCACAAGATTGACCTTGTAATCGACAGCCCATCAAACGGTATAGAGCACAGCGGTGATGGCTTCTTAATCCGCCGTCATGCAATTGAGACAGGTGTCAATGTCCTCACATCCCTTGATACAGCGCATGCGCTTATCACAAGCCTTGAAGTTCAGG
>CAUCXT010000081.1 GCA_958446835.1 uncultured Eubacterium sp. | reverse complement strand
TCACAACCTCAGGGTGCTCCTCATCAAAATAGTACGGTCTTGTTCCTCTCTGATTTATAAAAAATTCGGATAACTTTCTGTATTTTTCTTCACCTGTCACATCGTACAGTCTCATAAGCGCCATCTCGGCAATCTCATGTCCCGGATAGCCCTTCTTCTTTCCCTCTTCCTCACCGAAGCAGTCATACACATAGTCTGCGAACCTGCGCGCTGCGTTCAAAAGCTTATCCTTGCCTGTAGCCTCATAGTATGCGACCGCACCCTCAGTAAGGTGTCCAAAACAGTAAAGCTCATGATTATCGCGGAGATTCGTGAATACCTTGGACATGTCATTTATTATGTAGTATGTATCAAGATAGCCGTTCTCCTGCTGTGCCGCACATACTATATCGATTGCCCCGTCCGCTATGCGCTCAAGCTCCTCATCCGGGTGCTGCGTAAGAGAATATGCGACCGCCTCAATCCACTTGGAGAAGTCGCTGTCCTGAAACAGGAATCCATAAAATCTATCCTCAAGGTGTTCCATGTCCTGCGGTAGTGTCTCAAAGGTATCAAGCGGCCATACCTTATCCTGATATTTGTCCCCAAGCTCACGCCTCGCCTTCGTGATTTTTCCCGCCACCTTGAAATTCCTCATGCAGAAGCTCGGAGCTGCACCTTCCACCCTGTCATTTAACGCGTCCCACTGATATGGAATAACCTCTTTTCTTACAAGCTCCATCTTCTCCTTCCAGAACCTGTCGTTTACCTGAACATTTCTCAGTGATAATGGTTTTGTATACTGCTTCATAATCCCTCCAAAAATTGTTTTTGCTTATTACAACCGTGGCTTCATATTACCAGTTTGTAATATAATAGTACATGCAAAAACCACATTAAAAAGTGAAAAAAGGTTAGATAAAGAAACATGAATACTTTAAAATATTTCCACGTTTTTTAAGGATTACAGTTCTTGCATGGTTCATATCCCATACTTATAAGTTCTTCCCTCGTTCCTGTATAATCCAACCTGTTTTCTGTCTTTATCTGCTCGACTGATGAACACGATGGATAATGGAACTTCCTCGTGTTGGTGTTCGCCACATAGTCCATGCCCGGTTGGATTTCCGTCTCTGTCCACGTTATCTCCTGCCCTTCATCCGCAAGCCAGTTATCACCCGTCGCATAATCTATGACAATTCCATCCTGTACATTGTATATAAACATGCAAAAGCTTAATCCATCGTCATTCCCAAGGCTTGCCGCCTCCATCAGTACACCCTTCGCTACAAGATTATCCCCATCAAATATAGGCGTTACCCTGTACAACATTTTCACACTCTTATCATACTTCAGAGTGTCTAAAACCTGATTTTCAAGCTCTAGCATATCAAGATTTAGCTGTCTTGTTCCTGTAATCAGATTCCTTGTATCATCATTTATACCCGAAACAGCATACATGAGAAGATGACATCTGTTGTATAAATACATATCCGGTATAACCGATTTATCGTACTTTACCGTGTGCCAGCCACTCGGCTTAATATGTCCGATTTCTCCTCTTTCCTCCGTAGGCAGGGTCATATTGGAAAATAGTCCTACACATGTCCCGCACCTTCCAAGTTCATCCAACTCCGACAGATAAATAAAGCTGTTCCCTGAATAAGCTTTTATTTTCTCATTGAAAAAAGGGACGTTGTCATTAACTACATAGAAATCTGTGCCACTATATTCAGGTATGGAAAGACTGCTTACATCTAACAGCACATCCTCTACTGAAAGTACCTCACCGGTCAAAGAGGCGTCATCTGCGGTATCTGAAGTAACTGTTGTCTCTGTCTGGGAAAGCTGTCCCTTTATGGACGCAGTATAATCCGAACTGTCACAGCCTGTTACAATAAATGCAACAGCCATTACAAGAGCCAACAGCCCTGCCTTTATCCTCCCCATCCCTTTGGCAGTTTTTCCCTCGCATACATTTCTGTCTGTGCGGTTTCTCTCTGCTAATTCTTCAATACTTTCTTTTATTTGCATATTTATCTCTCCTCTGTATATTCTTTAACATATCTATTATAGCGTTCATATTTATTGCTGACAATAACTGAATATCAGCTTTTTTAATATAAAATTCCTGTTATGAATCATTATTTTCGTTAATTTTTTGACTATTATATACAATTATCATACAACTATGTTATACTTTACATGTATAGCGTATTAAAGTTGATACTTGCATACGATAATACAGCAACTAAACTAAATTCAATTATTCAGAAAGGGGTATTAAAATGGGATTTTTGACAGGTAAGACAGCCATTATAACAGGCGGAGGAAGAGCCGTCCTCAAAGATGGAAGCTGCGGTTCTATCGGTTACGGTATTGCGACAGCCTATGCTAAAGAAGGAGCCAATCTCGTAATCACCGGAAGAAATGTTAAGAAGTTAGAGGAAGCAAAGGCAGAGCTTGAAGAGAAATTCGGTATCAAGGTTCTTCCTGTGCAGGCAGATGTAAGTGCCGGAACAGATAATGAAGCTACAGTTGTCAATGTTGTTAAACAGGCAATCGATACCTTCGGACGTATTGACGTACTCATCAATAATGCGCAGGCATCAGCATCCGGTGTCACTCTCGCAGACCACACAACAGAGCAGTTCGATCTTGCTGTATACTCCGGACTGTATGCCGCTTTCTACTATATGAAAGCATGTTATCCATACCTTAAGGAAACTAAAGGTTCCGTTATCAACTTTGCATCGGGCGCAGGTCTTTTCGGAAACTTCGGTCAATGTGCCTACGCTGCTGCCAAGGAGGGCATCCGCGGTCTTACAAGAGTAGCTGCTACCGAATGGGGTCCTGATGGAATCAATGTCAATGTTGTATGCCCGCTCGCATGGACAGCACAGCTTGAGAATTTTGAAAATGCATACCCTGAGGCATTCAAGGCGAATGTCAAAATGCCGCCTATGGGACACTACGGAAATGTAGAGACAGAGATAGGACGTGTATGCGTACAGCTTGCATCACCTGATTTCAAGTTCATGACAGGTGAAACCCTCACGCTCGAAGGTGGGCTTGGACAGAGACCATAGTCTCTGCCCTCCACTATACTATATACCTTCCAAGCGTGTCCATCATGGTGTCGATATTTATAGGTTTTGCAAGATGCGCATTCATTCCTGAGATAAAGGCTTTTTTCTTATCCTCCTCAAATGCATTGACAGTCATAGCAATGATAGGAATAATTCCTCGTTTTCCCTTCATCTTTCTTATCGCATCCGTAGCCTCATATCCGTTCATATCAGGCATCTGTATATCCATCAGAATACCGTCATAATAATCCTCATCTGCCGCCTCCACCATGTCCACACATATTTTTCCATCACAAGCTCGCTCAACCTCAATTCCATTTTCACGAAGTATAGTCATTGCAATCTCCGCATTGAGATCGTTATCCTCCGCGAGAAGCAGCCTTTTACCCTTAAGTCTGTTGCGAAATGCCTCTCTATCGGGTTGAACCTCGCTCTCCTTCATTATCTCAACGGCAATCGGAAATGCTATAGTAATTATTGTCGTTGTACCGTTACCCGGTTCACTGCTCACTGTTATATTTCCGTTCATCTGGTCAAGTAATGCCTTTACGATTGGAAGCCCTAAGCCGGTTCCATCCACCTTGCCCTCTGTGCTTGAATGTTCGCGTGTAAACTCTTCAAATATATGTGGCAGATACTCCTTGCTCATTCCAATTCCTGTATCAGAAATCTCAATACAGTACGAAGCGTATCCCTCTGTATCACATTCCTTTTCGGACATGTTCATACGCACCTGTCCGCCGCACGGAGTATATTTCACTGAATTTCCGACAATATTTAAAAGTATCTCCTTTACTTTTGTCTCATCACACACTACATTATCATGTTCAATAGTGCAGGTAAAACTGCACGTAAGTCCCTTTTCCTTCACCGTAGGTTCGAACACATCCTCCAGAGACTTAACAATCTTACTTAAAGAAGCGGAATTCTCATTCAGTGTAATCTTTCCACTCTCTATCCTCGCCATCTCAAGTACATGATTGATTATTGACAGAAGCACAGACCCCGACGCCTGTATCTTGTCTATATACTCACCAACCTTACTCTCATCATCGCTGTGCTCCTTAAGTAATTGTGAATAGCCTATTATAGCATTCAGCGGAGTTCTTATATCGTGGCTCATATTAAAAAGAAATCTGGTCTTGGCCTCATTTGCCGACTTCGCCTGTCTTGCCGCTTTCTCAATATTAGCAGTGTATACAGACTCCCTGTATCTCCTCACCTCAAATTGCCAGAATAATGCCGTAACAAGACCGGAAATTATTATTACAAAAAGAGCCGCATAAAAAATATCTGCTTTAGAAACCCAGCCGCCACCACCTATCGGCATTATCTCAAAATGCCAGTTGTCATTCGGAACTTCACATACAACCTCCAGCACATCATCCGATGTTTTTTCCGTACTCTGTGCAAGTATAATTTTATCATCTGTCCCCATATCGTATTTCCATATACGATAATCATAACGAGCCTTCTCAAGTGTATCCAACTGTATGCTCTTAATAAAATTGTCCCAATTAATTACCAGTATCGAAAAACCCCAGAAACTCTGATTTCCGTAACTATCACTTGTATATATAGGGTCAAAAAGTAAAGCCCCCATTCCACCCTGCACAAGCTCATACGGACCGGCTATAGTATACTTCCGACTCGACACTGAAAGCCGTGCCTCCGTCTTTCTGGCAGAATTATTCAGCATATCGAGTCCAAGTGCCTGTCTGTTACTCTCATGCGGATACACCTGAGAGACAACACCATCCTTTGCAAGCTCTATACCCTCGATTATATTTTCATCATTCTGCATATAGCTTGAGAGAGTATAAAACTCTTCATCATCAAGCTCATGACCTGCTTCAACAATTCTTTTTAACAAATCAGATTTAGAAAAATATTTATTAAGCTGTGCCTCTATTCCCTCTACAGTCGATTCCGCAGTATAGGCAGCCTTCAGTTGTTCGGACGTCCTCACGTTATTAAACTGCAGGTGTACAACTCCACTTAATATTAAAAAGCTGCACGTAAATACTAACAGCATTTTTATTATTATTTTTTTATTCAAGTTTTTCATCTTTTTCATCTGATTATATCCTTTGCCAACTAACAGCTCTCATCTATCATAAATAACAACTGTCCTTCTTTCTGAATTGCAATCTAACCTTCAACTTAGGCATTTATGCAAATATCATTATATACAAACACTTTTTCAATTTCAATTAAAATGAGCCTGTCAGAATAAAAAATTAAAAAAGTATGGTATTAGTTAAATCGAACCATCACTAACACCATACTTATGATTTTTATATTATTTACGAAAAGAAATCTCTCTTACTTAAAGCCCGGAATTAGCCTGCATACCTTCACCGCTCCGCCTATTCCGTTCCAAACAGGTAGCTCCTGAAAAGCTTCTGCGTATATTCCTTTCCCTTAGCCTTCACAAACTGGTCCGTGCTCGGACCTCCGTTCGTGAGCAGTCCCTCCGTGTACATTGCCGCCGCTTTTTTCTTTTCCTTGGCATCACATTCCGGCGCCTGCTCTATAAGCTTGAGCACCGCGTCTAAATACTCCTGAGTGAGCTTGTCAAAGCGCGGTGTCACATCCTTTTTTCCCTTCTTTTTGAGGCTGACGGAAAACTTTATCTGGTCATACCAGTTAGGCGCAACAGGCTGTTCCGGAATATCCTTATACTTATCTACAACCTGCTCTATATCGTTCGGAATTCTCTTTCTGTCCATACGTGTGTCATACAGTTCAAGAAAAATCGTATCGTTTCCCATCGCATGTATCCTGTCATACGAAAACAGAGCCATGTCCCTCTCAAACGGATTTATGATAACCGTGTCCATCTTCATAAGTCCGAACATTCCGCGTCCCGACATCACGGAAACGCGTCCAAGCCCCTCTGCGTCATAGCACTTAATCTGAAACTTCATCGGGCCAACCTTGGCTGTAGCAAACTCACCTGTATCTATCTCCTTTAGCGGAAACTTCTTACCAACCATATCAAGCATTTTTTCAGTCATACCCTATCCCTGCTTTCCATTCTTTTTAGCCGCCTTGGCTGCCTTAGCCGCATCCTCTTTAGCGATTTTCTCCGGCGTAGTGATGTGATAAAACGGAATCAGCGGAAGCAAAAGCGGTGTTGAATCGGCGTAGGCATTATACTTAGGAAGTTTTCCATAATGTCTTATATGTCTTGTCTCGACGCGCTTGGCTCCACTTAACATTACACAGATTATCTCAACATAGCCTAAGACCACAAGAATCCACTGTGCGCCTTCGACCGCACCGAATGCCGATATGAATGCTCCTGTCCAGAAGAGTATCTCACCAAAATA
>CAUCXT010000080.1 GCA_958446835.1 uncultured Eubacterium sp. | reverse complement strand
TAAATCACAAGGAAGGGGGACGGATATATGAATGTTTCAACAGATTGTGTTTTAGTGAACGAAATGCTACAGGATGAGCGCGATGAGCTCTATGAAAGACTGGTTATGTTAAGGAAAAGGACAGGAATGTCGGTTAGGGAGTTTGCAGAGTTTGCGGGAATTCCGGAGAATACATATAGGACATACGAGGCAAAGAATACAAGGTATCGTAATCACCTGAAGAGTTATGTTATAGACCTTTTAGAGTACAAGCTCACGATGGAAGGAAAGCTTCCTGGAACTAACGGCAATAATGTTATTGACTGGATGGAGAGAATCTATAACATGCTTGCAGTCAGCTATGAGTTCAGACCGGTGCGGAAAGTGAGCTTCATCGATGGCAGAACACAGGAAAAGGGGAATTAGTAAATGGCATCATTCTTAAATTCAATCGACGATGAAAAGAAAGCTGTTATGAAGATGAAGGTGAGCTATAAAACGCCAGAGACTCCGAAGGAGCAGAGAACACTTAATATAGTAATGCGTGCAATAGAAGAGACCTTCAATTCAGCAGGAATTACCAAACGTGATGGTGATATATACATAGGTAATGGTGATGACAAGGACTATGCTGCATTTGGTAAGGTGGCAATAGCTCTTATGCAGGAAGTCAGTTTGTTGAAGTATATTGATGAGTGGCTTTACTATGATGAATATGGCGATGTATGTGACTGCGGAGCTAAAAGCAAAAAGGATACAGGCTTACTGCCGCTGGATGCGCCGGATAAAACGATGTATCAGGAAGTGAAGCTTTCCGTTATGAAGATGGAAATACGCTATAAAAAGGTCGAAAGCGAAAGAGAGCAGCGTTCACTGAATAATCTGATTAAAGTAGTTGACGGAATATTTAAGGATTGTGGAATACCAAGGAAAGAAGGGAATCATGTGTATATTGGAAATGGTGATGAGCATGATTATGCACGGTTTGGAATGGTGTATGAGGCTTTGAATGGGTGGATTGCTTTTTTAAAAAGAGTAGAAATATGGAACTTTCATAATGAATATGGGGAATCAGAGGATTTTGCCACTTCATGCAAAGAGAAAGCAAGCATTTAATGACAGAAGCCAGAAAAGAGATGGCATAGGTTTTTTTATTTTCACGATACTTATTTTACATTTTATTTTTTTTGATATGGATAGATTTAGATAATGGAGATTTATTGAAAGGAGTTAATAATGGCGTCTAAAGCAGTTGAAATGGAATTAGGCAAAAAGAAAAAGCTATACGCACGTCCGGCAGATGCAAAAGAGATATTCAGCATGGGGGCTAACACCCTTATGAGAGAGGCTAAGGAGGCAAATGCGGTATATCGTGTTAAGGGAATGGTTCTAATTAACATCGAGGAAATGGACAGATATATTCATAGATTTGCTGACAGGTCATGATGGATGGCAGGGAGAAGAAAAGATTCAAGGGGGTATGCATTATATAAGGGAGAGTACGAAAGAAAAGATGGAAGCTATTGTTATCAGTATAAAGCTTCAGATGGCAGTAGACCATGCATATATGCGAATACGCTTGCTGAGTTAAGAGAGAAAGAGGACAAGATAAAAGGTCTTAAATATGATGGAGTTGACTACGCAACTATAAAGAGACTCACGGTTAATGATGTTGTCGACAAATACATATCACTCAAGTTTGCGCTTCGTGGTACAACCAATATGGTTTACACGGACATGTATGATAAGCATATACGAAAAAGCTTTGGCAAATATAGAGCTTTTGATGTAAAATATTCAGATGTAAAGAGTCTCTATTATAGAATTATGAAAGAAGGGGATATTGATGTTGGTACACTTAATGTTATAGACAGCATACTAAGGCCTGCATACAGAATGGCGGTTCGAGACAGGGTGCTTAATTTTAACCCTATAGATGGAGTATATGGTGAGATTAAGAGAGAATGTAAATGGAAAGGTCAAAAGAGAGAGCCACTTACTGAGAGAGAACAACAGATTTTTTTCAAGTATCTTGAAAGCAGCGAAGTGTATCGACACTGGTATAATATTTTTGCAGTCATGGCCGGAACAGGAATGCGTGAGGGTGAAATTACAGGTTTGTTACGTGAATCGGTAGATTTTGATAAAAATATTATCATCGTCAAAGGCGCGTTGAAATATTATAAAAAAGATAAAGAGGAAAAATATAAACTTTATTTTGAGGAAACCAAGACACCAGCAGGGGATTATAGAATAATTCCGATGTTTGATTTTGTAAAAAACGCGATTCGTGATGAACTTGATATTCAGGAGCTTCTTGGTGGGTGTAAAGCGAATGTGGATGGTCATAAAGATTTTATTTTTACTTCAAGGAATGGTATGCCTTATACTGATCAAAACTTAAATTTGGCAATTAAAAGAATATGTGCCGCCTATAATAGAGAAGAAGAACAGACGGCCAGATTGGAAGAACGTGAGCCGGAGCTGCTCAATAAATTTACCTGTCACGTTCTACGGCATAGCTTTTGCACACGATTATGTGAAAATGATGTTAATATGAAGCTTGTACAGAAGATTATGGGACATTCCAAAATACAAACAACGATGAATTACTATGCAGACATAACAAGAGATAAAGAATTAGAACTATTTAAGGTATTGCCGGAAGTTATAAAAATCTAAAAAGAATTTGAATTGGGAGGGGGCGAGCAGTTTAAGTGTCATAGATGCAGTTCTCCCCAAAGTTAAAACTTAGGGGAGAGTTTAAAATGCTTTATATTGCATACGGAAAAATTACTGCACAGCATAAAAAAATGATGAAAAGTGGTGATATAAAATATAGAAAAACAGCTAAAAAAGATTAAAATGTATCAATAAAGCAATACTATATTTAAAAAGTCAAAATTGACAATATTATAACACATAAAGTAAAAAAGGGAATAGGAAAATTTATAAAAACTGTGTGAATTTGAATTTTATCTCGCATTATATTTTAGTATGGTTTTGATTTTATATGCCAAAGTATCACTTACATCGTAAATAACACTGCGCTTTTGAACGGAATTTCCCTTGTAGCCGAAGGCTGTTGTGTCGGTGTAGGTTGAGCTTGCACAGTAGAGTGGAACAAAAAATTCATGTAGGTATAGTTTTTCCCTTTCCGGGGGGACTATTCCGGTTTTGCTTAAATCCGGGATGGTGTCATATTCGGGAATTATGAATTTTTTTACGGAACCGAAGTCGGCGGACACATTGTCCACATAGCCGAAAACATATATTCTAAGCTGTCCCTTGTGACCACCCATAAATGTTGTACCGGAAGCCCTGTAGGAAATGTTTTCGATATATGCCTCAACGCGGAAATAGTCGCGGATATATTTATAGTATGTGAGAAGTGGAGAGGATGAAGCATCGGTGATGTCGGGAAGTTCTCTGTATCCTATATCCTCCGCGCGTATAGCCGCTCCTGTCTGCAAGGTTCCGAAATCATACCTTGTTATCGGGATAGTGGCTTCGTTGCCAAGCCTGTCGGTGGCTATTATCTGAAGGTGTACCTTTTCGATGTCCTCAGCACCGGGAAGGCTGTCATAGAGGTTGAAACTGCATGTATAGGTTCCGGTTCCGGCATCAGGCGTGAAAGAGTAGTCAGCACTGTTTGAGGGAGCGTCTGCATCGCTTATCCTGAGAACATATCCTGCTATGCCGGCTATGTCATCGTGCGGGTCATGTATGGTCATCACGGCATAAGGTGAATCAGTGACCGTGTCATTGTAAAGACCGAGGGTAAGGTTATTCTCTATGTATTCTGTGTTTCCATCCGGGGCGGTGTTGTCAAATACATATATGCCGAATACATGGCAGCCGTTTAATGTATCAACCGCCGATGGGCTTTCCGAACTGTTCCCGCTGTTATCCATCACGCGGCGCACCCACAGGTAATAGTATCCGTCCATTCCAGCTCCGGTATCGGGCAGTGTGACGGTAAAACCTGAAGGCGCGGCATTATCGCAGTAGGTTTCCCATATGGACGGAAGGCTGCCGGAGGATTCGGAGAAACCATATTCATACCGATTGTCCGGGCGGAGTCCTGAGCCGTGCTCCGCGACCGTTATGGTGACGGCAAGGCTCTTTACGGCGTCATTGTCCGCATCAGGATTCACGGTTTTGGTCGGTGTGACGTTTATCTCAGGTGCGGATGTATCACGCCATGCGGGATAGAGGTCAACAACCGTTCCATCCACAGCGGAAAGGTTCCACCTTTTAAATTCCCCGCCGCCTATGTAATCGGAGAGGAGTGCGTTCGCATACCAGCCGCTTATGCTGTACCCGGTGAGTGAGTAGGTATCCTGTGGCAGTGGAAGGCTGTTTTCGGAATCGTATGTGAACACAGAGCTGTAATACTCATTTTCACGCCATGTCCAGTTCTCAGCGCCCGCAGCAGTACTTACATCAAGCTCTTGTTTAAGCTGTCCCAGTGCATCTTCCGGCACACTGCTGTGAAGCCGTACCTCATATTTTACAGGAGTCCATTTTGCAACAGCCGTCTTATCTGCTGTGTAATGCCATATATCACTGTCATCAAGCTTTACTGAGGTGCCGTCCTCGTCCACATACCAGCCTTCGAACACCCAGCCCGTAAGCTTCGGTTCCGGAAGCCTGCCTATGACGCTGTCAAATGTTACCATTCGTGAGGTCTCAGCAGCCCCGCGGATGATTCCTGTGGCATTTCCCGGTCTGTTATAATCAAACTTGAGAGCGTACCGGCATGGCTTCCACTGTGCATACAGCGTTACCTTTCCGCCCGGTGTCAGGGTAAGGTTTCTTACCGTGGCTTTGTCCGGGTAATTGCTTCCGTTATCTGCAGTTCCGTCCGCGCTCTTATTCCATCCGTCAAAATAATATCCTGTCCTTGAAAAGCCGTTTGCAGGAAGCGTTTCGTCCCTATCGTATGTAAATGTAGCGTCAGACATGCTTCCTGCCGCCCTTGTGCTGCCGCTGTCATCGTCATTCTTTTCAAAATGAACTGTGTAGCTGTTCGCGCTCCAGTGTGCAAACAGGGCAAGATTTCCAAGCCTTTTCCACACTGCATTGTCCGGAATGACCTCGCCTTTTGAATCTATCTTCACAATGAAGAGCTTCTTTGCAGTGTTTCCCATGTTGTCGGTCACGGTCAGGCAGTAGAAGGCAGGACCTTCGGAGCCGAAATAGTACTGCCTGCCCGATGTTATGTCACCGTTATCAAGAGGGACGCCGTTAAAGTCCGTAAGCACAGCACTTTTTATGCCTGAGTGCACATCTGCTATCTCAAAGGTGACTGTTGTGCCTTCGGGATACCAGCCGTGAGGATACCGGTTTAAATCCGGATAGGAGCTTGATACTCCGCTTAAATCCGGAGCGGTGTTGTCGAAATAATACGGCCCGAACCGGTGATAATCAGCGTTAGGTGATGACACGGATGCGTTGCCGGCTGCGTCCTTCACATGCTTTATCCACAGATAGCAGGCTCCCGAAAGCGTGCTTCCTATGGTTACCGGAACACCACTCCTGTAGCTGCTCCATGAAGCACCTGAGGGCGGGGCGCTGCTGTCCGTGCCCAGGCAGTATTCATAGGTGTTATCAGTGGAAAGCAGTTCATTGTCTGTCACGGTTATGGTCACACCAAGTGACGTGGTGTACGATGAAGTGCTTTCCGGTGAGACATTTACTGCCGGAGGCGTGGCATCCTTCCATACCGCGTGGACCGTAATGCTGCCGGCATGGATCCATGCTGTGCTGTTTCCGCTTATGCTCCAGTAACTTCCGTCCACCGCATGTCCATCCGCGTTCCACACAGTGCCCCGGCTTCCCGCGGCATCAGATACCCAGCCTGCAAATATATAACCTGTTCTCACGGCTTTCACATTTCCTGAGATATCGTTATAGTCCGGTGAACCGTAGGTCACCGTGACGGACTGCACTGCCTGTCCGGAACCGTCCACGCAGCTTCCGCCGTTCGCATCAAATGTCACGGTGTATTTATCAGGCACCGCATTTGCAGTGAATGATACATCTGAGGCAGGCATGTTGAAGCGGTAGCTGTTGGAAGAAGTCTCCGCATAGCCTGTCCACTTATCCCATGAGTAGCCTTTTTTCACGGCAGCGCTTATGGTCACGCTTTCGTTATAGGCGTGGCTGCCGCCGCCTGATACACTGTCAATTCCGGCTCCGGCATGGAGCGTTACATTCCACTTGTCCGCCTTCCACTGTGCAAAGAGCTTTAACATCTCACCGTGGCTTGCCGGCTTTGAGATGAATGTGGAGCCGGCTGAATAAGATGTTCCTGTTCCATCGGCAGATGTGTTCCATCCGTTAAAGGAATGCCCTGTTTTCGTAAAGCCGTTTCCGGAAATGGTAACGGTGCTGCCGTATTTTACTGAGGAACCGGCTGTTGCGCCTCCCGTGTTTCCGTTTCCTTCATACATCACATTCAGCTCATTGGTTTCATAATACA
>CAUCXT010000079.1 GCA_958446835.1 uncultured Eubacterium sp. | reverse complement strand
AATACTGTTCCATATTGTGCCGATATCATTCTTCCACAATAGTATATTGCCCTTTTTATCAGAGGGTACTTCAGCGAAAACTCATTCTGTGCCTCAACATTGATGATAAGCCGGATAACCTCTTTTCTACCGGCTTGCGGTGCTATCGCATTGAAACGAACATCATAAAAAGTATTTCCCTCATACTGTGATGACTCCTCACTATTTATCCCTTGTACCTTAGTATCTAATTCCCGACCGGTATCATCTATATGAACACCGACAGTGCCAATCTCCGGCTCCCCTTCTATATACTTTCCTGCTATATCCAAGATATTACACCCGCTGTATTCAGCCACGCAGCCCTTCAGTATGTGTGCAAGTACAAGCTTATTAGCAAGCAGCTTTTTCGCAGCCTTGTCATATCTTGCCTCATACTCAGTCTGTGATATAGTATAAGCCAAATATGTCTCTTTTCCCATCAAACCATCCTCTCTTTTTCATTTTATCACCACTGGAAACAGAGCATAGACTTTTAAAACAGTTTGAAACACTTAAATCAAACATTTAAAATAGAAAATATCAGAATTTATCAAAAAAATATGCTCCAAATTAACTATAATATATCCATGCATATCGCACAACCCCTACCCGCCAATTATAAACCACCGTTAATCACTTTTTAATTTCAAAGCAAAAATAACCGCACCCTACAGCTCAATCAACCAGAAAAAGGACTCTCATACCGGATTTTTCCGATACGAAAGCCCTCTGAAAATACCATTGTCATTAGTAACTATCCTAACCGCCTACCGCGTTATCAACAACTTCATCCCCGCCTTGATGTTCTCGGAGGCAAGCTTATTCGTGTCCATGATTTTTTCGACAGTGGTGTAATATTTCTTCGCCACATCCCACAGTGTGTCCCCCGGCTTGGCGATGTAGCCGCATATTCCGGGAAGCTTTTTGAACACAGCGTAGTCTAACGCCTCCTCCGTGATATCCGTTATGACCTGGGTGCTTCCGGGGCTTAAGATGAGCGTATCTATGCCTATGCTCAGCTTTATCTCAAGCTCATCGCCGCCAAGCATTGTGGTGATAAGCTGCTCCACGTCCGTCCGCACGCTGTAGAACGAATCCATGTCTATCCCTGCCGCCTCTATCTTCTGCGAAAATGGAACCTCTCTTGTGAGGCTGCCTAATCTGTCCTCATCATTGTCGGATATGTAAAGTATGTTCACCTTGGCTGCTCCCTCAACCATGAGTCCGTCCTCCACAATGCTGATATTGTCAACATTCACCGTGGCTGTGCTGCTTATTATCTGAAGGATTTTATCTTTGCTGCTATTGAACTTCATCTTATCTCCTGCACGGCATCTCACATGGTTTCTGACAAGGAGATTGTCATATCTTGCCTCATCCGTAACAGGTGTGAGCCTGCTGTTAACCGAGTAGACATCCGTCATAAGATTTATATTCTGTTCCTCATATAGCTTGATATCAAGGTCAAGCACAAGCTCTGCCTCTAGCACACGCGGTTCTCCATCATAATCAGGCTTTACAGATACCTGTTTCTGTGTCGGGACAACAAGGACATCCGCAACCATTCTCTCATCCGCTCCGGAAAGCGGCAGCTTCCCCGTGAATGGAAGTGTTTCCTCAACATACTGTATATTCTCATCATCGTCCTCCGGAAAATACATTGCAAAAAGATGAATCTCACCTCTCACAATAAGCTCATCCGCTGCTGCCTTTGTCTCTATATTTCTTAGCTCAGGAACCGACCATAGGATGTTTCCGGCATTCGGCTTGTTGGCTGATAACTCACACTGCTCACGCACCCTTAAGATATCCCTTTTATTCTCAACCAGTGATAACATACCTATGTTTTTCTTAAGACAGCATATATCACCATTCTCAATATCGACTGCCGCCGATGACATATATGTATTCTCACCATACAATTCAAGCGATACTATCGCTGACACACTTATTTTTCTCCCGTTGATAAGACTTATACTTAAGTCCTCCAGCTTAGCAGTACACTTGAGGGTATCCCCATCATTAAGACCATCAATTCCCACCGTCTCTCCGAAATCAATGCTTCCCTCCATACAATCAGGTACTCCCCCTGCTTTATCCGTCCGGTACAGAAGTGAGAACTGCATTTTGCCATTTACCGAGGCTCTGCCGTCCCCCGCCTTCAGTCCCTCGACAATGACTTCGCCACAGTCCGCTATTCTCTTTAATATATCAGGCTTGCTGTCGGGCACTATGAAATCATCATCCAGTGTAATCTGCGTCTGTGACCTTCCGCAGATATGGTTCATGCTTATATTTTTCCGAACTATTTCCACAAAAAATCCCCCATATCATATATTATCTTCTATATGATATGAGGGATTTGCCACATTTATGCTATCTGCATATTGGATGTCATCCATTATTTTCATTACATTTTCATTCGCTTAGATTATCTGAACACCACACTCCGCCCCGCATCCTCAATTTTGACAACTACATAGGGATATGTAGCAAGCTTATTTACTGCCTCTCCCTGCTTCGGCCCGATAAGCTCTGAATCAAAGTACACCGCATTGTCCGATACCGACACCTCCTTGACAGCAATCGAATAGCCTCCGGTATTCTGTTTCCCATATCCGCGCGCTATGTAGAGCCATCCGTCCGATATGTAGGTAAGCTTGAAATCAGCGTCCTTCTTCTCCTCGATTTCTCTCAGAAAATCCTTCGGAATGTCATCGTAGCATACCACCGTGAAATCAGCAGGCGTAAGCTTCTCCTCCGACTCAGCCTTGCTGCAGCCGGATACAGACACCGCTAATACTCCTGTACCTATAACCATTATCATTAGCAGCAACAGTGAAACCAGACTTTTTTTCATCAATCTACCCATACATCACATTCTTTATCTATATGTATGCTGTTGGGACACAAAAATATAACCTTCGATTTTACTCACTCTTCGGTGTAAAATCATACCTCACATCGTCCGCGCCCTCCACAAGATTGACTGTATAGCTCTTTATGGTAGTTCCGCTTATCACAATGAACGTGTGCTGTCCTGTTACCATCGCAAAATCAAGAGGCGCCACACCCAGATAACTGTCATCAAAGTATATCAGCGCACCTGTCGGACCATATATATATACTCTGTTCTTCGTACTCACAATGGTGGTTGTCTCTGTCTCATACTGTGAGGTAACTCCGGTTGATGATGAGGATGAGGTCGGCTGTTGTGAGACTGTCGATGAGCTGCTCGTAGTCTGCCCGGAACTTGTGCTTTCCTCTTCCTTCTTCATCCTTATATTTACCTTCTGATAATCAGCCTTAACCTCTATCTTATCCTGATAATTGTCATAGCCGTCCGCGCTCACACGCACGGTATATGTTCCAACCGGAAGCGTAAGCATACCGTCGGTGTAATCAGTCTCTTTTCCGTTGAGGTAGAGTATCGCACCATCAACATCTATGTCAAAAAGCACATTGCCATTTTCAACCGTATCTGCCACAAATTCGGAGAAATCAACGGTAGTGACCTGATTTCGATTAACCGTAACCGTCTTAGAGCCATAATACTGATCCTTGGATACCGCTACCTTATAGCTTCCCTCGGTTACGGTTATCATCATGTTTTTCTCTATGGTCTTAATATTCTCACTTCCGATGTTCACATATCCGCCCATGAACAAATCCACGCCGGTAAGACTAATGTATCCATGTCCTCTTGTGACAACAACCGATACCACCTTTCCATCCTTTTCATACAGATTAAAAACATCGTGTACCGATAGCTGCTCCGGTGTTATAAGCTCATTGTCCGAAACGACGACCACATTTCTGGCATACTCATAATTCTTTCCATACAGTGACAATCTTCTGTATGAGGTGTTGACCGACACATCTGATACCGCCATGTGGCACTTCACCTCATTAGATATATGTATCTCTGAAACCTTGTTATTTACATTATCGTATGTTATATCTATAACATCCCCTGCATAGAGCTGCGCCAGAGTCATCGCATTTCCAAACTCTGTGTATATAAGCGCCGGCTGTTCCATATAGAAGGTACGGTCAACTCCCTCCTCGTATGACCTCACTGATAATCTCTTCGTATCCGCGCTGACATAGGTTATGACCGCCAGCTCCGTGCGTACATCCGTAGGTATTGTCGGTGCATTGACAATCGGTGCCGTAGATTTTGATTCCATCTGGTTTACCGAATTTTTAGCCGTGGAATCTTTCGCGGCTTTGTCTGCCTTTTCCTCGGCAAACAGGAACGCGCACAGCACTATCCCCGCAACTATCAGTATTCCTAAAATAAAGTTCTGTAGCTTACTGTTCATCAAAAGTTCCTTTCCACATTACTGGGAACCGTACAGAGTCCTGACAAATTCCCTTCTCATTCGATTCTGATTCACAACCGTTCTGAGCTTTTCCATGCTGCGTCCCGGTATCCATGCTTTATTGTTGTTAAAATAATAATTGAGTATCTTCCAGAATTTCTCAGGGTAGGCAAACATCGCCCCCAGTATCTTAATATCCTGTGATGACAAAGTATTAACCCTGTCATACTCCCTGAGCATAAGATATCCCAGCTTGATATCCCAGTCATATTTCTCCATGAGCTTTCTCATAAATCCATATAAATCAACCAGTCTTATATCCACACAGCTCTGCTCAAACCCACAGATATAGCCCTTCTGCTTCTTTATAAAGACATTATGATAGCTGTAGTCACCGTGGCACAGCCTGCTCTGCTCAATTGCGGCGGCATACTCCACATCATAACCGGAATGTTTTATTGTCTCAACCGCCCTCAACCCTTCATCAAGAAACGGCTGGCACATGGAGGAGGCAAGCAATTCAAAATCATTCTTTTTGTGCCTTCCCTTTAAGTAGTTCCCAATCATTTTCAGCTCTCTGTTATGTTTATCATACACTTCCTCAAGGTTTCTTGCAATCTGAAATTCCTGTACACCTCTTTCTCCATGCTCTGCTCCGGTTCCGCTATCTGTAACAGCATCATCTCTGACTGCTCTTCCATCCTGCAAATCGCTGCCCTCACATGAAATATTACCTGCATTTGTCTCTTTTCCCACATTATATCCCTCAAGTACATTGTGAAGGGCTGCGAGCGCTCCCACCGCAGTACAGACATCCTGAAAGCTTTTCACATCACATTCCTGTGCGTCAAACCACGTTGTAAGCGTATACTGTGTCCCCGATGCGTCCTCGGATATATACTGCCCCTCCACATTTTTCAGATAATAGTCGACATTTATTCCATTTGCAGACAAATATTCCAATAGCTGCGCCCTTATTCTTATCCGCTCGGGATTTCCGTTGTGCTCGCGAAGAAGCACACGTCCACGGCTTGTTTCACATATAAAAGCACCCCTTCCCCTTGATGTGGAATACAATTTACAGTCATACTGCTCAAGTACACTAAAATCCCTTTCTGCCACAAAAATAACCCCTTTCCTAAGTGCCCTGACTACGGGCTATCTAATCTTATGAAAGGGGTATTTCTTTTATGAATTTAAAATTTTAAGAGCCTCCTTTGACAGAAACTCCCTGTCATTGAGCTGTGGGTTATCCAAAACCAACATAAGCAGACTGTTTAATATCTCACCCATCCGCTTTCCCGCCGGAACGCCCAGTTCTATAAGCTCCTTTCCGGTAATGGCAAGGTTTTTAAGGGATACACAGTCGCCGCGCCCAAATATCATATTGCAGATATCATACATTCTCCTGACATCTGTTGTGTTATTTCCGGCACATTTTTCGTATGCCGTCCTGAAATCCAGAATCCTCAGAATATTCTTATCGCCTGTCTCATAGATGATATGCCTTATCCGCGGCTCATCATCCGTGATTTCAAGCATGCAAAAACGCAGCAACATTGAGGCGGTATTTATGGTATCATTGTCAAGCTTAAGCCTCTTAAGGACACGCTTAGCTATGTCCGCCGGTCTTTCCTCCGAATATCCTCCGGACATGAAGAGCATCGCCGCATACCTTTCAGGAAGCTGGCATGCGCACTCCTTGGCAAGACATCCCACAAATGTCTTATCCTCAGCGCTCATCACATGGTATTCCGGAAGGACTATCTCCATAATTCCAATCGCATCCGCAACGCTGAAATAATCCGGGTGTGCCGACTTTAACATCTTATTAAACTCCGTGTGGATTCTCTCACTGCTTATCTTCTTAAGATTCACAGCCAGCTCCTTAGCCGCCATCGCTGTATTCTCCTCGATGTCAAATCCAAGCTGAGCCGAAAAACGCACCGCGCGCAGAATCCTTAATGCGTCCTCATCAAACCTGTCATGTGCATTGCCCACACAGCGGATAGTCCTTCTCTGCAAATCACCCACACCGTCAAAAATATCGACAATGCCATGCTCATCATTGTACGCCATCGCATTGATGGTAAAATCCCTGCGCTTTAAATCCTCCTCAAGCTTAGGTGTGAATTCAACACTCTCGGGATGTCTTGAATCCTCATACTTGCCATCTATACGGTAGGTTGTCACCTCATAGCCGTTCTTGCCAAGCATTACAGTGACAGTTCCATGCTGTATTCCTGTATCCACCGTACGGCGGAACAGCCCCTTCACCTGCATAGGCAGGGCAGAGGTCGTGATATCCCAGTCCCCCG
>CAUCXT010000078.1 GCA_958446835.1 uncultured Eubacterium sp. | reverse complement strand
ATGCTCCTCAGATTATCATAAACCTGCTTTTCCGTGTTCTTGTCAAGCGCCGAGAACGGGTCATCTAAAACCATGACCGGTCTTGCGTGACAGATGGTTCTTGCAAGCGCCAGTCTCTGTGCCTGACCGCCGGACAGACGTACACCGCCTGTTCCAACCATCGTGTCTGCGCCGGATTCCATCACCGATACCTCACCGTCGAAGCACACCTTCCTAAGAAGCTCCTTCTCATCGCTGTCATCGCCAAGAAGTATGTTATTCTTTATCGTATCCGCAAACAGCTCCGTGTCATGTCCAAGATAGCCTATCATGCCCGCGCGCTCCACATCGGTAAGCTGCGAAAGCTCCCTGCCGTCAAGCTTAATGCTGCCCTCATAAGGGTACTCGCACAAAAATATCTTTCCAAGGGTCGATTTACCGCACGCCACAGGTCCTGTTATACCTATCATCTGTCCCGGCTGTGCATTGAAAGATATATTTTCAAATATCTTTTCATCGTCCGCCATACTCGGATATCCAAAGCCAAGATTATTCACCTCAAGCTCCTTAACAGTGGCTTTATCCGATTGTATCACATTTCCGGCACCAGCTTTATTCTCTACATTTTCCTCTTCACGCTTCATAAGCGGCTTGATTCTCTTCCATGATACCTGCGCCTTATGTACGGCGTTAAAAAGCTTAGCCGCCTTTGATGACTTCACCGACAGCTTGGTAAAACAGGACAAAAATGTGGTGAATGCCGCTATATCCCATATTTTCCAGCCTGTGCCAAGAACATTTTTTCCGCCAAAATACAGGATAAAGATAACTCCTGTCATAGAAATAACCCTGTACAGCGGAGTCATCATCGTGTTCCATATATTTGCCTTCACCGCCGCCTTCTCATACGCCGACAGCTTACTCTCATAATCGCCTCTTCTCTCCTCCTCACAGCCAAACACACGGTAGGTTATGGCATTTGAAGCCCTGTCAAGCGTAGCATCGCTGAGTATGCCCGACTGCTTCTTGTAAGCCACTCCCGTGCGCTGAACCACAACCTTCATCTTCTCTGCGACAACATAAGAAATCGGAGGGAACACAAGACTTATGATTGCCAGTCTCCAGTCATACCACAAAAGCATACCCATATAGGCTGCCATCGCAACTCCGGTATCGAAAATCTCTGTTGTGAACTTTCTCATACCCTCCGCGCAGTCATCGACATCAAGGATTGCCTTGGTCATGACATTTCCAACGCCCTCCTCATTTATCTCCTGTCTGCTCTTTCTCACAAGGCTTCCGTACAGCACATGCTTCATTCTCCTGTTGACATTGTTCGCAAAACGTCTCACATAAAAACGCTTAATGTACCTTGAGCCCTGCACTATTCCTGTGACAACCACGTAGGCAAGCACAAGGATGAGCATGTCATTAAAGCCCTTCCTTCCACCAAGAATGTCCACAAGGCAGCCTGTCATAAGACCCTCAAACCACGGACCAGCAAGAAGTCCCAGATTGTACACAAGTCCCGACAACGTCACCGCAGTGAGGACTCCCCACTCAGCCTTAAAATAAGACCCTATTCTGTCGGCGTTAAAATTACCTGCATTAAAATTTTCCTTTTTCTTCATAAGTCCTTTTTCCTTTACTAAAAAAAGATGTACTATCAACCAACTAGATGATAGTACATCTTTTTTATTATGTCAATCTATAAAATAACGCATTTTACAGCTTGAACCTTATTAACTATTACTTCGCAATAAGCTCCATGAGCTTGTTGCTTCTCTCGATAAATGCACTCATGCGCTCAGGCTTAAGAGGTGCGTGTGCAAGCTCTGCAAGGTCATATAACTGCTCACAGAAGAGTGCTGTGTTCTCTCCCTCCGGATTAGCCTCAACATACTGTACAAGTGGGTGTTTTGCATTGAGCACAAGTGTCTGTCCCTCCTGACCGAACATTGAAGGATCCATGCCATACATGCCGTACATCTTCATCATATCCTGCATACGCTTTGAATCCTCGGATACGGTAATCATGGAAGCGATTGACTCATTCTTCAGCTTCTCAAGCTTGACAGCAAGCTTATCGTTGCCAAGAGCCTTCTTAAATACCTCTGAGAGCTTGTCCTCTCTCTCCTTGAGAGCCTTAGCCTCATCCTCTGTCTGCTCCTCCTTAAATGTCTCTGTAAGGTCGGAATCAATGCTTAAGAACTTGACACCCTCATTCTTCTGCTCAATATGATTGATGAATGCCGAATCAATGTTGTGTGTTAGGATGACAGCGTCTAAGCCTGCCTCCTTAAACATTTTTATATACTGACCCTGCTCTGTCTCATTCTTTACATAGAATACAGTGTTCTCATGCTTCTCCTTGTTCTCCTCAAGACACTCAGGGAGTGTGAGATACTTGCCGTCAAGGTTCTTAAAGAGGATATAATCCTTCATCTTATCATAGAACTTGTCATCCTTTAAGCAGCCGTACTTGATGAACGGATTGATGTCATCCCAGTACTTCTCGTAGCTCTCCTTCTCAGTCTTGTACATACCGGTGAGCTTGTCGGCAACCTTCTTGGTGATATAGTCGGAAATCTTCTTTACAAAGCCATCATTCTGAAGTGCACTTCTCGATACATTGAGAGGAAGATCAGGACAGTCGATAACGCCCTTTAAGAGCATAAGGAACTCAGGAATAACCTCCTTAATGTTATCAGCGATGAACACCTGATTGTTGTAAAGCTTTATTGTTCCCTCTATTGTATCGTACTCAGTATTTAACTTAGGGAAATATAGGATACCCTTTAAGTTAAACGGATAGTCCATGTTAAGGTGAATCCAGAAAAGCGGCTCCTTGTAGTCCTTGAATACCTTGCGGTAGAACTCCTTATACTGCTCCTCCGTGCAGTCATTAGGGTGCTTTGTCCAGAGTGGTGTTGTATCATTGATAGGAACCGGTCTCTTTACAATCTTAAGCTTCTTAGAAGCAGGAACAGTCTCAACCGTCTCCTTGGTTCCGTCCTCCTTCTCAATCTCCTCAGTCTTAGCTTCCTCAACGATTGTCTCTACAACCTTATCTGTGTCAAGAAGCTCATCCTCGTTGATTGTCTGGTACTGCTCACCTGCGTCCGCATTCTCTACATATATCTCAACAGGCATGAAGGAACAATACTTCTCTATTACTTCCTTTGCACGATACTCATTTGCGAACTCATTGCACTCCTCTGACAGATAGAGAGTAATCTCAGTACCTCTTGTTGTCTTAGTACCCTCTTCCATATCATACTCTGTACCGCCATCGCACTCCCAATGAACAGGCTTAGCACCCTCCTGATATGAGAGTGTGTCTATTGTAACACGGTCGGCAACCATGAATGCCGAATAGAAGCCAAGTCCGAAATGTCCGATAATCTGATCCTCGTTAGCCTTGTCCTTGTACTTCTCGAGGAATGCCTCAGCTCCTGAGAAAGCTATCTGGCAGATATACTCATTGACCTCGTCTGCGGTCATACCAAGACCATTATCTATAAACTTGATTGTCTTGTCCTTCGCACTCACGATAACCTTGACCTGATACTTATTGTCCTCCGGTGCGCTGTACTCGCCCATAAGTTCAAGCTTCTTGAGCTTCGTTATGGCATCACAGCCGTTGGAGATGAGCTCTCTGTAGAAAATATCATGGTCTGAATATAACCACTTCTTAATTATAGGAAAAATATTGTCACTGTTAATTGATAAACTACCATGTGTATTAGCCATTATCATAACCTCCGTATACTAAATTCTTCATTTTTTATTTCACAATTTTATATAATTGCACCTGATTTTAGCACTCTCAAGCTGCAACAGCTATATAGTAATACCTGTTTTTGTAAATGTCAACACTTTTAGCACTCATTTACCATGACTGCTAATAATTTAATAATTTTTTAATATTTTCCAAATATATTGCCTTGTTTAATACACAATTTTGTCTTATACTTAATATATAAAATTATTTTAAAAGGATTGACTATGAACAAGGATTTAGAATTTATCGATATTGACTTAGATAACAGCAACACAAAGCCTGCCACCAAAGGAACCTCACAGAATAAAAATAGTGGAAATACCGTAAATAGTGCAGACAACAACTACAACGCAAACACTGTAGATGACGCAGTCAGCGGATATGACAGTGAATCAGATGACGACTTCCATGATGAAAGATCAGACGAAGCACTTGAGGAGACGGAGGATACAGATGATACCGACGATATACCCGATGATGTCAAAAAGAAGAGCCGCAAATCACATATCATGCGCGAGATAGCCAGCTACATATTCATTGTTGCAGCGGCATTCGCACTCGCCTGCCTGTGCAACCGCTTTCTTATAGTGAATGCAAGAATCCCTTCCGGCTCCATGATTCCGACAATCACCCAAGGGAACCGAATCATCGGCAACAGGCTCGCATATATTAACTCAGAACCGCGCCGCGGCGACGTTGTGGTATTCTACTACCCTGATGACGAATCGCAGAAGTTCATAAAGAGAATCATCGGGCTACCGGGCGAAACCATTTTCATTTCCGATGGTGTTGTATATATTGATGGACAGCCTCTCGACGAGAGCGCCTACCTCACCGTGGAGACCTACGGTGTGAGCGGTCCATTCACCATTCCGGATGACTGCTACTTCATGATGGGCGATAACCGCAACAGCTCAAATGATTCGCGTTTCTGGACAAATCATTTCGTACATAAGGATAAAATAATAGCCAAGGCACTTTTCTGTTATTATCCTTCGTTCCACGCAATTCACTAGGCATATACCTATTAGATGTACAGCCAACAGAATATATAAGCTATGACAAAAATAACCTGCCCACAATCACATGGGCAGGTTATTTTCATTAATATCATTTTTCTTACATAATGCATTTTTAAACGCATATTATATTTTTGTTAATGTCATTTTAAGTTCCAATGCATATCTAAACACATGTCAATTTACAGTGTCTTTCAGTATCTTTATTCCTGTGCACTGAGCTTCTCCCATTGTCTGTCATCTAAAATCAGCTCAACGCCATCCGAAAAATCTCCAAGATATTTCTCAAATTGCTCATTGCGCCTTCTCTGAATTATGCTTTCAGTCTGGCTCTCCGCCTTCCCTGTGACATTGTCATCAATACAGTAAATCAGATACCAGCCATTAGTGCAGCTTACAATATCGCTTATCTGTCCCGCGTCAAGGTTAAAAGCCGCATCCTCAAAGCTCTTTTCAAGTTCTCCGCGCCCTATCTGCGCAGTGTAATCCTGACTATCGCTGTACTTAGAAACCAGCGCGGCAAAATCCTCCCCGGCTTGAAATTCCTCAAGCGCTTTCTCAAGCTTCTCTACCTTAGCAGCAGAAGCAGCATTTCCTGATTTATCAGAGTATATATATTGTATTCTGATAACCCGCGCTTCATCCACGCTCACCTGAGTATCTACACTTCTTGTAAGCTCATCATACACCTTATCCGACAGAACCATCATCACAAAAAGTTTCTCAAGCTCATCCTTTTTTATATAAGATATATCCTCTGAATGTTCATCATAAAAAGTATCCGCCCGGGCTGTGCAGTCTGCCAGCTCGGAATCATTCAATGCGATATGCTTATCATCGGCAAGCATATTCACAAGCACAAGTCTTGCTGCCATATCTAAGACCATATTATCAACATGAGCCTTAAAAGGAAGATTTGCAAGTTCCATAGTCCAGATATCGGAAGTAAGTGCATTTTCATATCCAGTCCTGACAGCCTCAAGGAGTACCCTCACCTGAGCAGATGTTATATACACATCCCCGCCTCTTATTACAGCTTCATCCTCAGAACCGGTCGTGAATGTGAATGTATATCCATTTATTGTCATCTTGGCTCTTCCCGTGCTGCACCCGCAACTGCAAAATACAGTGATTATAAGGATACACATACATAATCGTACTCTTATTCTAGCCTTCAACATAAAGATATCTGCCATCCGGCAAAACAAATACTTCTAATGCATCGGAGGCGTCCTCCATCTCCTCGTCATCTATTCCCTCTTCTCTCCAGAAGTCCCTAAGTTCCTTCTCAGAATTAAAAACCTGTGCAAAACAATCCTCAAGGAATTCCATTGCCTCATCCACCGTCTCCGCAACAGGCTCATCAAAAAGCTTGCCCTGCTCCTTTAAAAATACCTCTGCACACATTTCATCAATATCGTTCATCTTAAAACCTCCACATTTTATTTTTACTTCTCAAGTTCTTCAATTATAGCCCTCAGACTGTCCTCAACGCACTCTGTCTCGTACTGTGCGTATTCCTTTACCTTGTCTACGGCCTGCTTCATGACAACAGGATGACCTACAGCCTGAAACATTTCTATGTCATTGAAATTATCTCCGAATGCAACACACTCTTCAACATCAAAATGCATAAGACGCTGTATCGTTTTTATTGCGCTTCCCTTATTAACCCCCTTAGCCGTATAATCTAGCCATTGTTTTCCCGACACACATGCCTGTGCACGCCCGGCAAATTCGTTCAGGAAAAAATCCTGCGAATTCTGAATCCCGGTAGGGTCATAGACAGATATTTTCACATAATCCTCACTTATATGCTCTAAATCATCCACCAGACATATATCATTCCTCACAATATCTCTCATTCTGACAAGATAAGCCTCCGACTTAGGCTTAA
>CAUCXT010000077.1 GCA_958446835.1 uncultured Eubacterium sp. | reverse complement strand
TAATAAACCATGCATGTCAATATCCTCTTTGATACAATTTTGTGTAATATTTATATGCCTTTAGTTTAAACATAACCACATTATACACCTTATATTAACAAAAAAAGACTTCCCATGCCGAATTTCTCCGACATGTAAGTCCTGGTTTTATGATAATATTTCTAGCGAATCATTTCTTAATATATAGTCGCAAATTACCTTGTTGCCATATATATTGATTCATCCACATGCATCCAATTCACTATCATATAAAATTATTTCTGTAACCGATTCATTATCTCTTCTCTCTCAACGCCCCGAATACCCAAGGCATTAAGCGCCTGCTCCAGCGTAAGCTTCATATTATTCATAAGATTTTTTACAGACGTTATCTTCTCCCTTATCGCGTATTCTTTCACACATTCCTCTGCGTATTCCCTTGCATATTTTTCAACAGCCTCACTCATATTCCCACGCCCTTTCTCCGTCTCCTTGTAATGTTCCACTCCGTCTGCCAGCTCACTATAATACATCTTCTCCGAATCGGTCTGATGAAAGTCGCTCACCAGCTTGCCGATTGCGTCATCGCCATTATAGCTGCCATTCACATAAATGATATGTGAACCGTCACCAAATGTTTCTTCTGTCTCTTTTATATATCGGTCTACATGGTATAATGGTAAACCTTTCCCAAACTTATCACGCTTATAAATAAATATTACATAGGAATCCTTCAATTCCTTGAGCTGCTGGCTCTCCTTTAACATTCCTGTGTCCAGCATACTGCTGTGATAACGCGCCCTACGGACGTGCGCACCTTCAGAGCCTCCCTGTACCTCAATGTTCATCTCTTCGCCAGCCACATCAATTGCGTGTACATCCAGTATGATATTGCGCCCTCCAACCTTGGCATTGCGGATTTCTTTCTGACCATTCACGCTTATGACCTTGATATTTCTGCCAAGTATAAGCCTGAGTACAAGCTCCGTTGCCTGAGTATTCTTGTCAAATACCCTGCCCATCAGTTCATCGTCAAACAGTGTCAATGTATCTACAAGCGAATTGACCCTCTCCCATTCCTGCTTAACATATTCTTTGTGTTCTGTATCCATTTTACCTCCTGTAGTTGTGGTGCAGGAGATATTTAATACATAACCGATTGTGCTTATTATATAAACATTGCACCCGGCTTAATGTATATTCATCAAGCCTGTGCTTACCATATAAGCATTGCACATTGCTTAATATATATTCATCAAACCTGTGCTAGTAATTCTGCTCATATAACATCAGCCTGCGGTATCAGCTGTCCCCTGCTAAGTTAATTGGATTTCAAGCATAGACCTCTGAATATTCACCGTAAAACCGGTTATATGAAATATAGAACCTTATGAGGTGTAAAACCTCATAAAATATAGAATTTCAAGAAATATGCTCTGGATTTAGATTAGCATAATAAACCATGCATGTCAATATCCTCTTTGATACAATTCCGCATAATATTTATATACCTTTAGTTTAAGCATAACCTCAATATGCACCTTATGTTAACAACAAAAAACTTCCATGCCGAATTTCTCCGGCATGGAAGCCCCCTGACCTTCTACATCAAAGCTTATCACTCAGCTAAGTTATGTTCATTTATCAATCTCTCTGCCTTGTTATAATCATCAGCCGATATTCCAAGCGCATCACACGCTTCCTCCAATGTTGCCTTCCTTCTCGACATAAAATTATCCACCAGCTTACATAGATTTTCGGCTGTCCCGCGCTCTATTCCCTGTGCCATTCCTTGTTCTATTCCCTGCCTGATTCCATGCTCAACTCCGCTGGCATAGCCTGCCTGCCGCTCTGCCGCGCGCAGCTTCCGCTCTTCCTCTTCCTGGTTATACTCAAATATACTCATCATCACTACCTCCGCACGGTTTCTTCTTAGGAAATCCGCCAGCACACCATTTCTTATGCACTCATCTACCGCCCTGTTGACTGCCTCGTCAAGTGAGCCAAGCTCTGTTTTATACCTTCTCACCAGCGCCACATACTGCGCATACTCCCTGAGTGTGCCCATTTATCAATCTCTCTGCCTTATTGTAATCATCAGCCGATATTCCAAGCGCGTCACACGCTTCCTCCAATGTCACTTTCCTCCGATACATAAAATTATCCACCAGCCTACATAGATTTTCGGCTGTCCCGCGCTCTATTCCCTGTGCCATTCCGCGCTCCATTCCCTGTGCCATTCCTTGTTCTATTCCCTGCCTGATTCCATGCTCAACTCCGCTGGCATAGCCTGCCTGCCGCTCTGCCGCGCGCAGCTTCCGCTCTTCCTCTTCCTGGTTATACTCAAATATACTCATCATCACTACCTCCGCACGGTTTCTTCTTAGGAAATCCGCCAGCACACCATTTCTTATGCACTCATCTACCGCCCTGTTGACTGCCTCGTCAAGTGAGCCAAGCTCTGTTTTATACCTTCTCACCAGCGCCACATACTGCGCATACTCCCTGAGTGTGTGACTCTGCTTCATAAGCCCGGCATTCCTGCCGTAGTTAATATTGAGCACCGTGACCCTCAGCTCAAGCGCCGGATTGTCAACCCTCGGCTCAAATGCCTCTGAAAGCCTGTATTCGCTCTTATCCGCACATTCATCCTGTCCATTATAGAACACTATGAAATTCGGCGCAGGCACCTTCTGTATTGCCGATGAATACAGCGACTGCGTCTCCACCAGCCTGCTGTACTCAGCTGTGATATATAGCAGGTCTCGTAACGGCATATTGGGGTTGACTGTCGACTGGTGCTCATACAGATATATTCCTGTATTAAGCAGAAATGCAAGGTCATTCTTCATTCCCATATACACCGCATTCTCCAGTGTCACTATCTGCAGGTCATCCGCGTTATCGTAGTTCTTCCCGGACACCGCATTGTACAGCTCAAGCAGATTTTTCTTGTCAGAAAACAGCATTCTGAATATCGTGTCCTTATAACGGCGGTTGGCATACAATACCTTCCCATCGACTGCTGCATTCCCACTCTTGCTTCCATTAATACCCTTCATTAAATACCTCCTGTAGTTGTGGTGCAGGAGATACCGATGAACACAGCCGATTATGCTTGATATATAAGCATTGCACTTGGCTTAATGTATAATGCATCGCACCTGTGCTTACCATATAAGCATTGTACATTGCCAAATGTATAAGCATTACGCTGGCGCTTACCATATAAGCATTTCACATTGCTTAATATATATATTCATCGAGCCTGTGCTTATTATTCTGCTCATATAACATCAGCCGGCGGTATCAGCTGTCCCCTGCTAAGTTAATTGGATTTCAAGCATAGACCTCTGAATATTCACCGTAAAACCGGTTATATGAAATATAGAACCTTATGAGGTGTAAAACCTCATAAAATATAGAATTTCAAGAAATATGCTCTGGATTTAGATTAGCATAATAAACCATGCATGTCAATATCCTCTTTGATACAATCCTGTGTAATATTTATACACTTACAGTTTAAAAAAGTTCTCCTTTTCACACCTGCGCTTTTGTAGAATTTATATGCCCAGCATAAATGATATATATTAGTTTTCGTGTTACATTTAGCCGGCAGGAACAGATACCAACGTATAAACAAGTAACAATGCATAAAGCACACCATTCCCATTACACAACAGCCGCAGCTCTCTCATATATTAATGTAAAATAAGGCTCCCACACCGGATTTCTCTGGCATGGAAGCCCTGTTATTTTATGCTGCCATTATCGGTATAATAAGCATCAGTTTATGATTAGCCGAGTAAGGAGAGAACTCCCTGTGTAGCCTGGTTAGCCTGTGCGAGCATGGACTGTCCAGCCTGTGCAAGAATGTTGTTCTTGCTGTACTCAACCATCTCCTCAGCCATGTCGACATCACGGATACGTGACTCAGCAGATGTTGTATTCTCAACAACATTGTCGAGGTTAGCGATTGTGTGCTCAAGTCTGTTCTGAACAGCACCGAGAGTAGAACGCTGATCTGATACCTTCTGGATTGCTGCTGAAATTGTATCAATAGCTTTTGTTGCGTTTTCCTCTGTATCAACCTTGAGTCCCTCAACACCAATATTCTTTGAACTCATAGAATCTATCTTAAGATTAATCTTGTTAGTATCGTT
Organism: uncultured Eubacterium sp.; assembly: GCA_958446835.1. Lineage (GTDB taxonomy): Bacteria > Bacillota > Clostridia > Lachnospirales > Lachnospiraceae > CAG-882. Next base: position 2,819 of record CAUCXT010000077.1, on the reverse strand, counting down.
AGAATCTGCTCCTACATGAAGATTAAGCTCTAATGCCTTGGTAACTTCCTTAGTAATTTCCTTAGTTCCGGCATCAACTTTATCCTTACCAGGAGTTATATCTACGAATTTAGCAATCTGTTCTGCACCTACTTCAGCCCATGTACCGTCATCCTTCTGAGCATAAAGCGTAGTTTTTATTGAACCATCTGTATTGAAATTAGCTGCAAGTTTATCATTATCAACCAATACAGTTCCATCATTTGCTGTGGATAATTTGCTTGAACCAACCTTTAATACACCCTGAACATCCGTATTAGCAACCTTCTGGGCAGCCAGCTGTGAACCGAACTGACCTGCTGCATCTGCTGCAGCCTTAAAAAGCTCAACTCCATCCTTGAGTACAACATTACCACCCTTGACTTCTACCATATTCATTAATTCTTCTTCTGTTACAGCGGTGGTAGATCCCTTAACATACCATTGGGCATTTGCAATTGATTTATTCTGCGCCCACATGACTTTATCTACACCCTTACCTGCTACATAAGATGCCTTAACCGGAACAGCCGCCGAAGCCTGTACATTAACTGTCTCCTTAACTGTCTCTGTGCCATCTCCCTTTAAGAGATATGTCTCATTGAACTTAGTTGTCTCAGATACACGGTCAATTTCCTTTGTGAGCTGGTCAATCTCGTCCTGAATTGCCTTTCTGTCTGTCTCACTGTTAGTTCCGTTAGCTGACTGAACTGCTAACTGGTTCATTCTCTGAAGCATTGAGTGAACCTCTGTGAGTGCACCTTCTGCTGTCTGTACTGCAGATACGCCGTCCTCAGCGTTAGTTGAAGCCTGATCAAGACCTCTGATCTGCTTTCTCATCTTCTCGGAAATTGAAAGACCTGCTGCATCATCTGCTGCACGGTTGATTCTATAGCCGGATGATAACTTCTCTGCTGACTTGCTCTGTGAACCTGTTGTGATGTTTAACATTCTGTTGGCATTCATTGCCTGTAAATTGTGCTGTACTACCATAATTTTTTCCTCCTTGTCCCATTTATGTGTGGGATATTATTTTTTTCAGGGAAATCCGTTTCCCCGATATTTATTTATAACAAACGAAGAATCCCGGGTGTATCTTCGTCTATTACCTTGATTAATGTGCCCGCTGTGCGGACTTCTCCGCCTTTAATTTCTCCTCGCGGAGGATACACCTTATCTGCTCCTGCGCCTCCTTGGAAATCGGGCTCTCAGGATAGTAGGTGTCCTTGTTGCGCTCAGGGTTCTGTTCAACACTGCTTCTGACAATGCTCACATCTTTTGGTGCGTCTATCATAAAGCGTCCGTGACTTCCCGACCCTCCAAGATATACCACTCTGATATTGTCTCCGATATTCAGATACTGTCCCTGTTTCAACGATAGTTTAAGCATTGTTACCTCCATGTTGAATGTGTTGCATTTTATTGATATGCATTTACAAGTCCATTCGTTAACTTTTTTATCCTTTGCAACTTATATATCGTACTAATGTTACGCAAACTTAACATTGTATTTTACATTTTGCTACTGTTTGTAGCTTTTTAACAATAAGTAAGCTTGAATATTATCGTATATAATTCCTTATTTTGTGCATAATTTCTCAAACAGAACTACTTTACGCAACAAACTGTAACCAAATTAAGCAAAAAAAAGTCTTGTAAATAACATGTCTTATGTTATTCGCTACACATTGTTGCACATATTTACGCAATAAAAATATACTTAATCTAAAGGTGGTATCTATTATGAGTAATGAAAAGCTTGCACAAAAGCTGCGGGAGCTTAGAAAAGTTAACAACTATACACAGGATTATGTTGCCGAGGTACTTGGAGTAGTCCGGCAGACCTACAGCCATTATGAGACAGGGAAAAGGACCCCCGATACGAACGCACTGTATAAGCTTGCGGGACTTTACAATATTTCAATTGATGACCTGATGCACCTGACTATTGATATTGACAGGAATGTATCATACGATGCACCGACACCTACCCAGACCAGCAATGACCTTGCCGGATTTTTAGAATATTTCAATGACCCTGCCAACAAGAAAAAATATATGTTTAACACCAATCTTGAACGTGAACTATTATTCTACTTTGATAAGATATCCGAACAGGATAAGAAGGAGATTATAGAATTTACTAAGATTAAGGCGCGAAAACCTCTGTAGCACAATAAAAGAACCGCAACAGAATTATTTTCCGTTGCGGTTCTGCAAGCTCGTTTACGATTTTTATTCTTCCCTGACCAGCTCTTCCGCCATACGATACTCCTCAGGCAGCACTCCCATCATATCACATGCTTCCTCAACTGTGCAGCTATTTTTCTTCATACATCTGTTCACAAGCTCGTATAATTTGGATGCTTCCCCACGCTCCTTTGCAGCTTGTGCAACTCCTTGACTTAAATTACACATTTCATTCACCTCGCTTTCAACCTTCTCCGTCATAGGTATATTAAAATCTCTTTCCAGTATACCCTTTTTTTCTTTTGCCGACAACTCGTTATGAAATAAAACACCCAGAAATTTTATTAAGTCATTGCTGTCCCAATCTTTTTGGCTTCCAAGACAGACCATGACAACACTCATCATATCATAATCTTTAGAATCTTCGATGACATTCCCTTCCAGAGTACATGGACTGATTGAGTACCTGGTTATTGTATTTCTGAAATTTTTCGTCGGATTTACACACACCCATATAGAATACACTTTGCGAAGTTTCCGGTAATCTGATTTCGTAAATACTGTTCCATATTGTGCCGATATCATTCTTCCACAATAGTATATTGCCCTTT
>CAUCXT010000076.1 GCA_958446835.1 uncultured Eubacterium sp. | reverse complement strand
CATAGACCTTGGACTTAGGCAGGATAAGGTCGACTTCATCCGCCCGGATTTTCCGTACACCAGGATATGCCAGACATTTCGCGATATGGCGGCAGACTATGGTTTCATAGAGCGCTATCCTGAGGGCAGGGAGGCAGTCACGCATATCGGGCATGAGCCGTGGCATTTCAGATATGTGGGAGTTGAGCATGCCAAGGCTATAGCTGAGAGAAAAATAACTCTTGAGGAATATATCGAATGGCTCAGAAAAACTACCGGAAAAGAGGAAGGCTATGTCACAGAAGCAAAAAAGCGGAGGGCTTGATATATTCAGGATTATCGCGGCACTTCTTGTGATATCCATACACACATCGCCATTTTCGGGTATTAGTGAAAATCTTGATTTCTTTGTGACGCGGATTGTGGCGAGAGTTGCGGTGCCATTCTTTTTCATGGTTACAGGACAGTACATTCTGTCGGATTTCTACAATCAAAATAGGAAAAATAAACCAGATGCCTCAAAAATATGGAATTATATTAAAAAGCTTTTTTTTATGTATATAATTTCAATAATTATCTATATTCCGATTGGTATATATGCAGGACATTACAGGGGACTTGACCTGCTTGGTGCGCTGAAAATGCTCTTGTTTGACGGAACATTCTATCATCTGTGGTATTTTCCAGCGTGTATCATCGGGGTGCTGCTTGTGTATGGAATGAGCAGATGGCTTGACATAGGAATGATGACGGCGATAGCGGTTGTGCTTTACATTGTGGGGCTTTTGGGTGACAGCTATTATGGGCTTACAGTCAAGGTGCCGGCACTCAATGTAATATACAATGCAATGTTCAGGGTGTTTTCTTATACGCGGAACGGATTTTTTTTCGCACCGGTATTTCTTGTGCTTGGAATCCGGTCGGAGGAATACAGAAAAAAAATATCCGGCGCCGGAAGGCTTGTTGGGTTGCTGTTGTCATTCATTTTAATGACGGTGGAGGGCTTTGCGCTTCACGTAAACGGTATGCAGAGGCATGACAGCATGTATGTTTTCCTCCCGGCTGTGATGATATTTCTGTATCAACTCTTGTTTGATATCAATATGGAGCCTAAAAAGCAGCTTCGCAGGCTTTCAACGTGGATATACATTCTTCACCCCGCGGTTATTGTCATTTTGAGGGCGGCGGCAAAGCTGGTTCCTGCAGCGGCGCATGTGATCGGCAACAGTCTGTTAAACTTCTTTGTGGTAAGTGCAGTGAGCGTATTCGCGGCATGGCTTGTCAATGTGGTGGTAAATAAATTTTGCAGGAACAGCGACGGACGCACTGCTTTGGAGAGCGAAGGATATGCAAAGGACAGAGCATGGATTGAGCTTGATATGGAGGCGCTTAAAAACAATGTGACTTTTCTGAAAAATATGCTTCCGGCGGGCTGTGAGCTTATGCCGGCGGTCAAGGCACAGGCATACGGACACGGAGCTGTTATTATAACGAAGCAGCTTGAAACTCTTGGAATAGATTCTTTCTGTGTCGCCTGCGTTGATGAGGCGGTTGAGCTTAGAAAAGCCGGGGTCAAGGGCATGCTGTTGGTTCTTGGATATACCCATCCGCGAGAGTGGGATTTATTGTCAAAATATGGAATCACGCAGACCATAGTGGATTTTGAGTATGCTGTGAGGCTGAATGATTATGGCATAAGGAATCACAGAAAATTTCATGTGCATGTAGGGGTGGATACGGGCATGCACAGACTTGGTGAGCGAAGCGAAAACATAGATGGTATATGCAGTATCATGGATATGAAAAATCTGAAGGTGGATGGGATTTTTACACATCTGTCTGCTGATGACTCCCTTAAAAAGAAGGATGTTGAATTCACCTTAAAACAAGTGGATGAGTTCGAAAAACTGAAAAAGGAATTGACGGAGAGAGGTTACATCTTCCCGAAAACGCACATATCGGCAAGCTACGGAGTACTTAATTATCCTAAGCTTGGCGGCGATTATGCGCGGGTAGGTATCGCGCTGTACGGAGTGTTGAGTACCGCACAGGACGAGGAGGCATGGAAGGATAAGCTGTTCCCGGTGCTCCGGTTAAAGGCAAGAGTATCATCAGTCAGGGAACTAAATAACGGTGAGTGCGCAGGTTATGGCATGGCTTTTACCGCCAGAAAGGATATGAAAATAGCGGCTCTGTCCATAGGCTACGCCGACGGTCTTCCAAGAGAGCTTTCACAGGGCAGGGGCTATGTGCTCATAGCTGGAAAAAAGGCTCCGATAATCGGGAGGATATGCATGGATCAGACCATCGTTGATGTGAGCGATATTGCCGGTGTGAAATCTGGGGATATTGCGGTAATAATCGGCAGGTCGGGAGACGAATGTATCAATGCTTCACAGCTTGCCGAAGAATCGGGGACGATAACTAATGACATACTAAGCCGTATGGGAGCAAGATTAAAGAGGACGATAGCGGCAAAGCAGGGAGCATGAGTGCATAAGCTTCAAGTCTGATAGGCGCTCGTAAGTGGCATATTAAAAACTGATTATTTGAGGCAGTCTGTTTCAATAAAGGTGAAACAGACTGCTTTTTGTTATAAATTGACCGGGCGCTTTAGAGCGTGGGATTAAATTTCAAAGTAAATTCTTCATTTGAACGAATTCATAATTGAGAAAGGTGACGTTTCGCGGTATAATTCGAAAAGTGGCATAGGCGTTTTCTGTGGATAACTTCGGATTTGTCCGGGCAGTAAGCTCAAATTTTTATGTGGGGGTAGGATATATGAAATTGAAGATAGCGTTTTTACAATTGGTTCCCGATGTAAATATAGAGGCTAACATTGAAAAGGGAATAAAAGCGTGCCGTGAAGCCAAAGAGAATGGCGCGGATATAGCGTTATTTCCGGAAATGTGGAGTAGCGGATATGTTTTTCCTCACAATAAAGAATGGTTGGAGAAAAACGCAGTTTCGTTGGACAGTAATTATGTAAAGCGTTTTTCAGAGCTTGCTTTGGAACTGAATATGGCAATAGCCATAACACTATTGGAAAAGCATGAGCCAAAACCTAGAAATACAGTCTGCCTGTTTGATAGACATGGAAAATTAGTATATCGCTACTCAAAGGTACATATTTGTGACTTTGGAGAGGACGATGACGAAGGTGTACTTGATGCGGGGGATGACTTTTATGTTGAAGAGCTTGATACCAAAGAGGGCATGATTAAAGTAGGTTCGATGATTTGTTATGATAGAGAGTTTCCCGAAGCTGCCAGAATTTTGATGCTTAAGGGTGCAGAGCTCATTCTTGTTCCAAATGCATGCCCTATGGAAATAAATAGATTAGCTCAGCTGCGTGGTCGGGCTTATGAGAATATGTTAGCGATTGCTACCTGTAACTATCCGGCTTTACATCGCGGTTGTAATGGACATTCAACATTGTTTGATGGTGTTATATATAATACAGAGACAGGCATGCCGCGTGATATGCTTGTGAGCGAAACACAAGATGAGGAGGGTGTGTTTTTGGCTGAATTAGATGTGAATATGGTGCGAAAGTATAGAAATCGTGAAATAGGTGGACTTAAAAATAGGAGACCGGAATTATATAGGCTTATCACTGAACATATAGAAGTTTAATTGACAGGGGAGAAAAATATTATCGACAGAGCTTGATAAATTCGCTTAGCAGGATTTGTGTTAATTGAATATATGTTTGACATGACAGCGGTTTGATGGCATAGCCAAGAGCAAAGCAGGTAATACATAAGCTGATAATGGCTATAAACAGTTCTGTTGTAAGCATAAGCACAAATTTTGATTTTAGTGAAAAAAATACCGTATTTATGCGGCTTGTGGCGCTTCGCAAACGCCTATGTATTATTCAATAAGAGGGAGAAGGAAAATGACATTAAGATATATAATGACAAATATAAATTTCCAAGCTATTTTTCCGCTATGTTGTTTGTAGTGATTGTAGGAATTCCTTTATTATTAATAAAACTATTTATATGTTCATTGAAAAAGGACAAATATATAAAGAAAGCTCACACTGTAAGGGGAAAAGAGGTATCCCATAAATTTGTTAATGGATGTACGGATAATGACAATCGACCGGAATTAAAAAGAGATGAAATCTGGGCTTATTATACATACGAGTGGAAAGGGAAAAAATATAAGACTAAAATCAGATGGGATGAAACAACATATCTTAATCAAATGTCAAAAGAAGTTGATTTGTATTTTCTTAAAAATCCTAAAAGGGTAGCGGCTAATGCTGAGGGTTTAGCTGAAATGCAGGCCCATATAGTAAGAACTCTGGTAATTACATTTATTATTGGTTTTTTGATATTTTATTAATAATAACTATATGTTAAAGTGTTACATTGTTTCGGCTTTGATTATGGAAATATGTATTAGTGCATTATTGATTTATGTAAATTTTAAATACATAGGTGATTGCGAAATGTATTAACCGGAATTTATGTGGTCTTGGGAGTTTCGCAAACGCCTAGTTTGAAGATAATAAAAAAGGAGAATATGAACATGGAACCTATAGAAATTATGAAACGTCAGGCGGCATACGCCAACGGCTACGAAAATATTCCAACCGAAGCACAAAATCGTGCAAAACAGCTTTGTTGGGAGTATAACCGCACTGCTCTGGATGAAATTCTTTTGATTGTGATTTTAATTATATTTCTGTTAAAATAGGACAGCGGTGATAATAGAGGAAATAGTATAATGAGTATACCAATTCGTATGCGGAGGACTAAGATATGGTTATAAAATATGCCACAAAAAAAGATATAACAGCGATTGCCGCAGTGGAAGCGGAATGTTTTCCACCCTCAGAAGCGGCAACCGAAAAGGAATTTGTTGAAAGAGTAAAATATTACGGAAACCATTTTTGGCTGATGTACGATTCAGAAAAGCTGATTGCGTTTTTGGATGGTTTTGTCACTGATGAACAGGATTTAACTGATGAAATGTACGAAAACGCAGCTATGCACAATGAAAATGGTGCATGGCAGATGATTTTTGGCGTCAATACATTGCCGGATTACCGCAGACATGGATATGCCGGCGAACTGATTCGACATGCCATTGACGATGCAAAAATGCAAGGGCGAAAGGGGCTTGTGCTGACCTGCAAGGAGCCGCTTATTTCGTATTACGCGAAGTTCGGTTTCAAAGATGAGGGAGTATCGGATAAATCCACACATGGAAATGTTGTGTGGCACCAGATGAGGATGTCTTTTTAATAAATTCCAGTTAGTTTTTATACAATTTTAAATTTACAATGACATAGTATATACTAACGATAGCATGACAAGCGCTGTCAATAGCGTAGTTTGTGATAAATAAAGTATAGTATACGATAAATAAAAACATAGCATGTGGTATGTTTAGAGGAGCAATAGGATGAAAAAGGAAAGAGTTTTGCGTGGAATTTTTTATGTACTTGGACTTTTGATATTGGCATTGGGTATTATTCTCAATACTAAATCAGGGCTTGGTGTCTCACCGATTATTTCGGTTTCGTACAGCATTTCTACGATTCTTGGTGTGAATTTTGGAAATATGACATTTGTTCTGTATGCCGTATTTGTGGTTATTGAGGTGCTGATACATATAGCATTGAAGAAAGGGCAGGGAAAAGAGCTGCTTATCACATTGGGAAAGGATTTACTGCAGCTTCCGTTAAGCCTTGTTTTCACGCGTTTTATGAACCTGTTTTCCGCGTGGATACCTGCACCGACACATGGATTTCCGTTACAGCTTTTAGTGCTTGTTGCGGGAATTATCTGTACCGGAATCGGTGCGGCAATGTCGCTTGATATGCGAATAATTCCAAATCCGGGGGATGGCATTGTGCAGGCTATAGCCGACTGCATTCGCAAGCCGGTAGGATTCACCAAGAACTGTTTTGACCTTTTTAATATATGTATTTCCATCAGCGTCGGGCTTATATTTGCGCATCGACTGATTGGTATTGGAGTGGGAACGGTTCTATCCGTTATTGGCGTCGGACGTGTGATTGCCCTGTTTAACCATCTGTTTATGGGGAAGTTGACGAAGCTGGCAGGGATGTAAAAATATTTATATGAATATGTAATTTTCAATATAAAAATTTGTGTATATTTAATTTATTATGTATAATTGAGGAAGATAGTACGCAAGCTAATACGCAAGATAATTTCCGGAAGCAGGATATTTTATGTAATGTTTCAACCGGAGGAGAGAACTATTAAGTAAGCTGATTTTGAAACCAAAGATATGTGAAAGTATGAGAATAGGTGATATATGAACCTGATTATAAGAAAAATGTGCAACGATGATTTGGAGCCGTTGTATGCATTGTTGTCGAATGTCAATGTTATGAATTATCTTGAGAAGCCATACAGCATAGCACAGACAGAAGAGTTTCTGCGTGATGCCGGTTTGAAGGAGCACCCACTTGTGTATGCCGCCACGGAGAATGGAAAGTTTATCGGATATGTGATTTACCATGAATACTATGATAATAATATTATTGAAAATGCTATGGAGCTAGGCTGGGTTTTGATGCCGGAGTATTGGGGGCATGGCTATGCGTCTGAGCTTACGGACATGATTATTGAGAAGGCACGGTATGAAAAAAAGAATCTTGTGATAGAGTGCGTTCCGGAACAGGAGACAACCAGACATATTGCATTGAAAAAGGGCTTTGAGTATGTAGGAAATTATGAAGGATTGGATGTATTTATAAGGAGGCTGCTATGAAAAATATTACAATTTATACCCCTGAAAAGTACCGGTCTGATAAGTATACGAAGGTGAAAGAAAACATTTATAAAACTTATGATGATTTTTTGAAGCAGGATTCATTCGTGACTTCATTATCATTTGAGCAGGAGCCTGAGTACGGTGAGGGTGACAGCTCAGATGACATATCGCAGTATCCGCTTGAAGATATTCTGGACAAATATTGTGTGGCAGTCGAGGATTTTTATG
>CAUCXT010000075.1 GCA_958446835.1 uncultured Eubacterium sp. | reverse complement strand
TGATATCTGCACATCCATGGACAAGCACCTTGACGCTGCAGGATATATGGTGGAGGATGTCAAGGGCGTCGGTGTCGGAGTTCCGGGACCTGTCATGAAGGACGGCACCGTGAACGGCTGTGTAAATCTCGGCTGGGGAGTGTTTAATATTGAAAGAGCATTTTCAGACAGCTTCCATGGTGTTCCATGTAAGGCAGGAAATGACGCTAACGTCGCTGCGCTCGGCGAATATTTTAAGGGTGGCGGAAGAGGCTATTCAGATATGCTTATGGTCACACTTGGCACAGGCGTAGGCGGCGGTGTTATCCTTGACGGAAGGATTGTTGCAGGTGCGACCGGCGGCGCAGGTGAGATTGGTCACATGCCTGTTGCACCGGGAAATACTGAGGTCTGCAACTGCGGTAAGAATGACTGTCTTGAGCTTGTGGCAAGTGCCACGGGAATTGTCCGCGAGGCGAAGAAGGCTATGAAGAATACGGACATTCCTACACCTCTTCGCGATATGGTTGATATCACCGCGAAGGACGTGATTGACCTTGCAAAGACAGGTGATAAGCTTGCACTCTCCGTTATGGACATCATGGGTGACGCACTTGCGAGAGCAATCGCAAATGTGGCATGCACGGTCAACATGGAGGCTGTTGTAATCGGCGGCGGCGTGAGCAAGGCGGGAGCGTTCCTTCTTGATTTCATAGAGGAGAAGTTCAAGAAGGTTGTGTTCAGACCTTGCGGCAATGTGAAGTTCATCATGGCAGAGCTGGGAAATGATGGTGGAATATACGGTGCAGCGGCACTGGTGCTCGGGTAAAACGAGTTACACACTAGGGTACTTGGTATTTCAAGTACCCTTTTCAAGTTAAAACAAGCTTTAGCGGTGAAGGGATGCAGAATATGATACTACTTCATATAAATGACAAGACAAAAAGACAGCAGATAGTAAGCTTGTGCCACAGTCTCAATCATCAGATTAAGCAGTTCGATGAGGCGGACGCCGGCAGCACCGTCGGTGAGCTGGCAGGGATAAAAGGGGTTAAGGGCACAAAATCAGAATACAGCGCTGATGGTGACAATGCGAAGCTGCCGGATTGTATTATTTTTTCGGATGTTTCAAGCCCTGCGATGGATGTGTTCCTTGCGGAATACAAAAAGCGGGGGATTGAGCCGACACATTTAAAAGCCATCGTCACGATTCACAATATGAAATGGAGTGTAAGCGGGCTTATCGCGGAGCTAAAAAAAGAACAGATTGCGATAATGATGCGGGGAAGATAAGAATTGGATTTGAAAAATGAAAAGTATATGAATATACAATATAATAATTGCGAAAAGAAGCAATGTAAATTTATGGCAGCCGGATTAAGACCAAATGCACTAATCCTGCAAATAACACTGTTGCTTCTATTAATGCCTGTAATGCTGCTGTGCCAGGGCTGTTCGGGCAACAGACAGGCAGCCGTGAATTTTTACGCCATGGATACGGTGATGCAGATAACCTGCTACGGAAAGGATGCGGCTGCGGCGGTCGAGGCGGCGCAGGCTGAGATAGTGAGACTTGATGAGCTTCTTTCAATCGGAAATGAGAGCAGTGAGGTGAGCCGTATAAATCAGAACAGCGGAGGTATGCCGGGCGCTGATGTGGCGGCACTCACGGATTATGCGCTTATGCTTAACAGGCTGACCGACGGAGCTTACGACATGACAATTCTTCCCGTCATGGAGCTGTGGGGCTTTACCACGGGCGAGTATGCGGTGCCGGGCGAGGACGAGCTTGCCAAAGTGCTTGCGCTGTGCGGCAGTGATTTGGTCACATTTAACGCAATATCATATAATACACACTTGAAAGAAAACGGGAACAAACAATATCAGCTTGAGCTTTTAAATGGTCAGGGAATAGATTTTGGCGGACTGGCAAAGGGATACGCCACAGACAGACTTGTGCAGATATTTGACGGCTATGATGTGAAGTCGGCATATTTTTCACTAGGCGGAAACGTGTACTGCTATCACAGGAAAACGGACGGAAGTGATTGGAATATAGCGATTGAGAATCCACTGAAAAATTTCGACTACAACCGTGGGGATGATGCAGGTGGAGAAGGAGCCGGAGAAGGTGCAAAAAAAATATCAGGTGGTGCTTTCGATTATCTCGGCGCAGTCCGCGTTCACGATAAGGCGGTTGTGACATCGGGAGGATATGAGAGATATTTTGAGCGGGACGGAAAAAGGTACCACCATATTATCGACCCGGCGACAGGATATCCGGCAGATAGCGGGCTTATATCGGTCACGGTGGTGAGCTGTGATGGGACACTCGCGGACGGTCTGTCGACGGCGTGCTATGTTCTTGGACTTGATGACAGCATGGCATTATGGCAGAATTATGGTAATGGGGGAATCTTTGGCGGAGAGGAAATCGCACCCTTCGACCTCATCATGATGACTGAGGACGGTGATGTCTATGTGACCGAGGGGATTGCACAAAGCTTCAGTTCGGGGTATGATGTTCACATAATCGAGAGGGAGGATAAAAAATGAGTTGTCTTGGAAATGTATTATGGTTCATATTTGGAGGCTTTGTGTCGGGACTTTCGTGGCTGCTTGCGGGGTGCCTGTGGTGCATCACGATTGTGGGCATTCCCATCGGCAGGCAATGCTTTAAGTTCGCGGGGCTTGCGTTTTTCCCGTTCGGAAAGGAAATCGAGTACGGAGGCGGTGCGGTGAGCATGATTGCGAATATCTTCTGGCTCATTTTCACGGGAATTCCGATGGCGCTTGCAAATGCCGTGTGGGGCTGCGTTCTCTGTATCACGATAATCGGAATACCATTCGGAAAGCAGTTCTTTAAGTTCGCGAAGCTCGCGCTCATGCCGTTCGGAGCGGTTGTAAAATAAGATTAAGGTTGCCTCTGCCTGTATTCCCTCGGTGTAATGCCGTATTTTTTCTTAAATATCCTGTTAAAATAGGACAGGTTCTCAAAGCCGCACTCCGACGCGATTTCAAGCACCGCCTTGTGCGTTTCGAGAAGTGATTTGGCGGCAAGAGTTAAGCGGTAATCATTAAGATAGGTTGTGAATGGCATCCCCATGGTCTGTTTGAAGAAACGCATAAAATGTGATGACGAAAAACAGCATAAGGATGCCATTTCATCTATTGTTATGATGTCTGAGTAGTTCTTTTCGATGTGCCGCAGCACGCTTTTTAATTTTTCCACGTTGTCATTGGTCTTATAGGCGGAAACGGGCTTGCAGTCGGAAAAGAGTGCGGAAAAAAAACAGAAAAGGTAGCCTTTAACCGCAATCTCGTAGGCCTGCGCCCTGTCACGGCAGCAGTCGTCCGCCATGTCGATAAAGTGGGCGGCATCCGCGTATTTTCTGCACGTCTCAGGTGAAATCAGCACCGGAAATTCAAGCTCTCCGTCGAGCATCGGCGTAAAATATTCGCTGTACATCCGCTCGGGGAGCTTAGACGATAGAAATTCCATGTCAAAGATAATGTTCTCATATTCCATGCGTACATTCGGGTAGCTTCTTATCGAGTGAAGCCTGCCGGGGAGGATGAACACGATGTCGCCGGCTTCGACTCTGATATCCTCCAGGTCAACGCTCACTATCCCGCGTCCTTTTTTAATATATATAATTTCTGCGTCATCATGCCAGTGCAGGGCGACACTCTCAAAATCCTGAGGAATCGTGCAGAGATAGGTGTTGTACGGGAAGCCCGCACTTGTGTGGGATTTGTTTTCATGGTAATTTTCGTATTTTCCGCCGTGCATGTGGGAGCCTCCTATTCTATGAGAGGTTAAAATATCTTTGACCTCAACATCATGCAATTTTATATCAGACATATTTTGTCACCTGTATTGCTTAGTGCAAGCCAATGTCTGGGTGGAATGGCATAATAAATGCCGGGATATTGTATTGAATGATAGAATTGTACCACTTTATGCCATAATAATGCAAGATTTATATGTGCAAATAAGATTATAATGCAAACATAAGCTGATTGAGATACGGTATGGGTTACATTATAAAGCTTAGGTATCGGGGTATCAGCCAAAGGACAGGAAGCGACAGAACATTTTTAGACATGACAATATAGTAACGCTGATTATTGATGACATTTTCACCAACAATAGGTGGGTGGTTTATCAGTAGCACAATTTTTAGGGCAGCAGCCCGGAAAGGTCAGGTAATCATGGTTAAGGAAGCAGTATTAAAGCAGTACGGAAAGTCAATCGCAGAGTGCACGGACAGAGAGATTTATGACGCACTCCTCACAAGCGTTAACGAGCTTGCGGCGCAGAAGGAGAGCAACGAGGGTAAGAGAAAGCTCTACTACATCTCAGCAGAGTTCCTCATCGGTAAGCTTTTATCGAACAACCTTATTAATCTCGGATTATATGACGAGGTTAAGGCAGAGTTAAATGATGCGGGAAGAAGCCTTGCTGAGATAGAGGAGATTGAGCCGGAGCCATCACTTGGAAACGGAGGACTTGGAAGACTTGCAGCATGTTTTCTTGATTCCATTGCAAGCCTTGGCCTTAACGGAGATGGTGTAGGACTTAATTATCACTTCGGACTTTTTAAGCAGGAATTCAAGGATAATTTACAGTATGAGACGAAGAATCCTTGGATTGATAAGAAGAGCTGGCTTAATAAGACAGATGTATCCTACAAGATTAAGTTCGGTGATATGGAGGTTACATCAAGAATGTATGACATTCTTGTAACCGGTTATAACAACCGCACCAACAAGCTTCACCTTTTTGATATTGAGACAATCGATGAGAGCATTGTCAAAGAGGGCATTGATTTTGATAAGGATGAGATTAAGAAGAATCTTACACTTTTCCTCTACCCGGATGATTCGGATGAGGCAGGAAGACTTCTGCGTGTATATCAGCAGTACTTCATGGTAAGCAACGCCGCACAGCTTATTTTAAAGGAAGCAAAGGAAAGAGGCTGCAAGCTTACCGACCTCCACGAGTATGTTGCAATCCAGATTAACGATACACATCCTTCAATGGTTATTCCTGAGCTTATAAGACTTCTCACAGCGGAGGGAATGTCCATGGATGCGGCAATCAAGGAGGTTACTAACACCTGTGCATACACTAACCACACAATCTTAGCTGAAGCTCTTGAGAAGTGGCCTATCGCTTATCTTGAGAAGGCTGTTCCGCAGCTCATGCCTATCATAAAGGAGTTAGACAAGAGAGTGCGCGCTAAGTTCGACGATGAGAGCGTGTACATCATCGACGAGGATGACAGAGTACACATGGCACACATGGATATACACTATGGCTATAGCGTAAATGGTGTTGCATATCTCCACACCGAGATTTTGAAGGATTCTGAGCTTAATAACTTCTACAAGATTTATCCTGAGAAGTTCAACAATAAGACCAATGGCATCACCTTCAGAAGATGGCTTTTACACTGCAATGCTCCACTTGCGGATTTCATAACAAGCCTTATCGGTGACGGCTACAAGACAGACGCTGCAGAGCTTAAGAAGCTTGAAAAATTCATAGATGATGAGAAGGTATTAAATGAGCTCTTAGAGATTAAGAAGGATGCCAAGATTGAACTCTCCAATTATCTGTCCGAGACACAGGGAATTGAACTTGACGAGAACTCAATCTTCGACATTCAGATTAAGAGACTTCATGAGTACAAGAGACAGCAGATGAACGTACTCTATGTGATTCACAAGTACCTTGAAATCAAGGACGGCAAGAAGCCGGCAAGACCAATCACGGTTATCTTCGGAGCCAAGGCTGCACCTGCTTATGTTATCGCAAAGGATATAATTCATCTTATTCTCTGCATGCAGGAGCTTATCAATAATGACCCTGAGGTAAGTCCTTACCTTAAGGTTGTGATGGTAAAGAATTACAATGTAACCAAGGCAGAGAAGCTTATACCTGCATGTGATATTTCCGAGCAGATTTCACTTGCTTCTAAGGAGGCTTCAGGTACAGGTAACATGAAGTTCATGTTAAACGGTGCGGTTACACTTGGAACCTTAGATGGTGCAAATGTTGAGATAAGCCAGTTCGCAGGCAAGGAGAATGAATATATCTTCGGAAAGACAGCAGATGTGGTTATCGAGCACTATGCAAAGGCAGACTATGTATCGATGGATTACTATGAGAAGAGTGATGTTATAAAGGATGCGGTTGATTTCATCGTGAGTGATGAGCTTCTTGCAATCGGCAATGAGGAGAACCTTGAACGCCTTTACAATGAGCTTCTCAATAAGGACTGGTTCATGACACTCTTAGACCTTGAGGAGTACATCAAGGTTAAGGATAAGGCATTCGCTGATTATGAGGACAGAATGAGCTGGGCTAAGAAGATGCTTCACAATATAGCAAATGCAGGCTTCTTCTCATCGGACAGAACCATTGAGGAGTATAACAAGGACATCTGGAAGCTTTCATAGTTTGAATATTGTACTCATATAAAAGCAGGCTTAAGGGCTTGCTTTTATACTTATTACGATTCAGGTGTCAAAACATGCCAATTTAATTTACGAGTGTATAACGTATTGTGTTTATGCATATCAGCTCCATTGTACGAAGCAAGATGTTCTAAGAACATCTAAGCTTCTCCCAAAGTCGTGATATGCATAAACATAATACGTTGTACACGGCTAAGTATATACAGCATGTTTTGACACCCGAATTTTATTATAAAAGAAAAATGCACATAGACAGAGAAATATATAAATCATAAGAATATGGAGGTCAACATGACAATATGCAACATTGCGGATATCAGGGATTCCGTCATAAATGAAGTGGAGCGGACCGGCGCTAAGCATGCTGTGTTTGATTTGTACGGAACCTTGGTAGATATACATACGGACGAGGAGGAGAAGAACTTCTGGAAGAAGCTTGCCAAGTTTCTGAGAAGACATGGAGTTCATTATGAGCACAAGGAATTGAAGAGAGAGTACATGCGTCTATGCAGAAAATATAGCAGCCTTCTTCAGAACAGATACCCGGACAATAAGATTGAAATTAATATTTCCGATGTATTTTATGAGCTGTGTACATTAAAAAACAGCGGGGTTACCAGAGAATTCTCAGATGCGTTCGGCTATATTTTCAGGGCAGAGTCGAGAGCGTACTTTAAGGTGTATGATGGCGTGTATGATATGCTTGGGGAG
>CAUCXT010000074.1 GCA_958446835.1 uncultured Eubacterium sp. | reverse complement strand
GCCCTGGCGCCTTTCTTCAGGTGCCAGCCCTGTTGCTGTATCTGCTTGAATGTAGCCCATCTCATATCATCGCTGCCCTTCTGTATTGCAGCAAATGTGAGATTGAACCTGTTAATTCCGCTATAGACTGTGTGTGATACACAATTTTCCGGTCTGCCTCCGGAAACAGACCACTGTCTCTGCCAATGTTCCGGATTATCTTTTAAAGAATCAATGAATTTCTCTGCTATCTGCTTGCGAAATTCCTTTGTATCCATATACATTCTCCTCTCCGGCACTTTCGCTGTGTTTTAATAAATTTTGTACTTCAATATTGTCCTGATATCATCAAGTATGCTGCCTTTTACGTTATAGACAACATATCTTTGCTCCATGCCCCCTTTCTTATAACCTATAACCTTTGTATCATTAAAACTGCTATCAGTGCAGTAAAGTGGTACCGCAAATTCATGTCTATACATAAGTGACAACCGGCTATCTATTGTTGTTTTTATAAGTGTAGGAAGCCTGTCATACTGCGGATTGTAATAATTCATAAGCGAACCGAAATCTATCTCAACCTCATCGACATATCCGAATGTATATATTCTCACCGTCCCCCATTGCCCCGCTTTGAACTGTGTGCCTCCGGTTACGGCTTCTATGTATGCTTCAACACGGAAGTTATCTCTTTCATATACATATTCATTCGCATTTCCCACATTCCTGTATCCTATATCCTCCGCACGTATAGCCGCTCCTGTCTGCAAGGTTCCGAAATCATACCGCGTTATCGGAATAGTGGCTTCATTGCCAAGCCTGTCGGTGGCTATTATCTGAAGGTGTACCTTTTCGATGTCCTCAGCACCGGGAAGGCTGTCATAGAGGTTGAAACTGCATGTATAGGTTCCGGTTCCGGCATCAGGCGTGAAAGAGTAGTCAGCACTGTTTGAGGGAGCGTCTGCATCGCTTATCCTGAGAACATATCCTGCTATGCCGGCTATGTCATCGTGCGGGTCATGTATGGTCATCACTGCATAGGGTGAATCCGTTATGGAGTCGTTGTAAAGACCGAGGGTGAGGTTGTTTTCCGTATAGTCTGCCGTTCCCTGCGGGGCGGTGTTGTCAAATACATATATGCCGTACACATGGCAGCTGTTGACGGTTGCGAGTGCGGAAGGGCTTACGGAGAGGCTGCCGCTGTTATCCATAACCTGACGCACCCACAGATAGTAATATCCGTCCATTGAGGCTCCAAGGTCAGGAAGTGAAGTTGTAAAGCCTGAAGGGGAGGCGGCACTGCCGTAGCTTTCCCATTCCGAAGGCAGGGCGGAGGCAGAAACTGAGAAGCCGTACTCATAGCTGTTGTCCGTCCTCAGTCCTGAGCCGTGCTCCGTCACGGTTATGGTTATGTCGATGCTCCTTACAGCATCATTGTCCGCATCAGGATTTACGGTATGTGCCGGGGTTACATCTATCACGGGCGCGGAGGTGTCACGCCATGATGGATACAGGTCAATTACAGTTCCGCCGGCAGCTGAGAGGTTCCATTTCCTGGTTTCACCGCCGCCTGTATAGTCGGAGAGAAGACTGTTTTTGTACCAGCCGCTTATGGCATATTCCGTGGTGTCCTGTCCGCCAGCGGTGTAAACAATTGAGTATGTGTCCTGTGCGGCAGGAAGAAGGCTTTCTGTATCGTAGGTAAACACTACACTGTAGTACTCATTTTCCTTCCATGTCCATCCCGAAGCAGTTAATCCACTGTCGGAAGGCTTTACAAGTGTTCCGAGTGCCTCATCCGGCACGCTGCTGTGGAGTCTCACCTCGTATTTGACAGGTGTCCATTTTGCGGCAGCTGTCTTGCCTGAGGTATAATGCCAGATTTCATTGTCACCTATCTTTACGGATGTCCCATCTGCATTCTCTATATACCATCCCTCAAATGTCCAGCCTGTAAGCTTCGGCTCGGGAAGCCTGCCTATACCTGCATCAAACGTGACTGTCCGTGACGCTTCGCCTGCATCCCTGAGAGTTCCGGTTGCATTGCCGGGTTTGTTATAATTGAATGTAAGTGTATAACTGCACGGTTTCCACTGTGCATGCAGTGTAACCAGACCATTCGGTATGAGGGTAAGGTTTTTGACAGCCGCACGGTCCGGATAGTTTCTTCCATTACCAGCTGTGCCGTCCGCACTCTCATTCCATCCGTCAAAATAATAGCCTGTTCTTGAAAAGCCGTTTGACGGAAGAGTTTCACTCTTATCGTATGTAAATGTAACATCGGACATGCTTCCTGCCGCCCTTGTGCTGCCGCTGTCATTGTCATTCTTTTCAAAATGAACTGTGTAGCTGTTCGCGCTCCAGTGTGCAAACAGGGCAAGATTTCCAAGCCCTTTCCACACTGCATTGTCCGGAATGACCTCTCCTTTTGAATCTATCTTCACAAGAAAGAGCTTTTTCGCTGTATTTCCTACATTATCTGTAACAGTAAGACAGTAAAATGCCGGGCCTTCAGAACCAAAGTAGTACTGCCTGCCTGATGTTATGTCACCGTTATCAAGCTGAATGCCGTTAAAGTCCGTAAGCACTGCACTTTTTATGCCGGAGTGCGCATCTGATATGTCAAAAGGGACGGCTGTTCCTTCGTGATACCAGCCGTAGGAACTTAATACTCCGCCCAAATCAGGGGCAGTGTTGTCAAAATAGTATGGTCCGAACCGGTGATAATCAGCGTTAGGCGATGACACGGACGTGTTGCCGGCTGCATCCTTCACATGCTTCACCCACAGATAGCAGGCTCCCGAAAGCGTGCTTCCTATGGTTACCGGGACACCACTCCTGTAGCTGCTCCATGAAGCACCTGAGGGCGGGGTGCTGCTGTCCGTGCCCAGGCAGTATTCATAGGTGTTATCAGTGGAAAGCAGTTCATTGTCTGTCACGGTTATGGTCACACCAAGTGACGTGGTGTACGATGAAGTGCTTTCCGGTGAGACATTTACTGCCGGAGGCGTGGCATCCTTCCATACCGCGTGGACCGTAATGCTGCCGGCATGGATCCATGCTGTGCTGTTTCCGCTTATGCTCCAGTAACTTCCGTCCACCGCATGTCCATCCGCGTTCCACACAGTGCCCCGGCTTCCCGCGGCATCAGATACCCAGCCTGCAAATATATAACCTGTTCTCACGGCTTTCACATTTCCTGAGATATCGTTATAGTCCGGTGAACCGTAGGTCACCGTGACGGACTGCACTGCCTGTCCGGAACCGTCCACGCAGCTTCCGCCGTTCGCATCAAATGTCACGGTGTACTTATTCGGCACCGCATTTGCCGTGAATGATACATCTGAGGCAGGCATGTTGAAACGGTAGCTGTTAGATGAAGTCTCCGCATAGCCTGTCCACTTATCCCATGAGTAGCCCTTTTTCACGGCGGCACTTATGGACACGCTTTCGTTATAGGCATGGCTGCCGCCGCCTGATACACTGTCTATTCCGGTTCCGGCAATGAGTGTCACGCCCCACCTGTCCGCCTTCCACTGTGCAAAAAGCTTCAGCGTATCGCCGTGGGCTGAGGGCTTCGAGACAAACGTGGAGCCTGCCGGGTAAGAGGTTCCTGTCCCATCAGCAGATGTGTTCCAGCCGTTAAAGGAATGCCCTGTTTTCGTAAAGCCGTTTCCGGCAATGGTTACGGTACCGCCGTATTTTACCGGGGAACCGTCTGTTGAGCCGCCCGTGTTTCCGTTTCCTTCATACATCACATTCAGCTCATTGGTTTCATAATACACACTGGCATAAGTCCCTTCATCGGGCACCTTCCATGATGTCCGGTCAACAGACACATAATGGCAGTTGTCGAAGGTCGAATCCGCCACATGATCTGTGGCGTTGAATGTGCCGCCGTTCGTTACGGAGTAAGTCTTTGTCTTTGAATCATCCTTCACTCCGTCTTTATAAAAGTAGAGGGTTACATCCGTGTTTGCTGCCGTCCAGTAAGCGTACACACTGATATTCGTTGTTCCTTTCCATACAGCCGCGCTTCCGTTTCCGCTCCAGTATGTTCCGTTTACGGCTTTTCCGTCTTTGTCATACACCTGCTCACCTGTGCCGTTGGCGCCTGTGTACCATCCGCCGAAGTTGTATCCGGAGTATGACGGAACCTGTCCGTCAACCATGTTCCAGTTGCCGGTGTCATAGGTCACTGTTCCGGTGTACGCGTTTTCACCGTTATTGGGGTTGTAGGTGATGGTATAGCTGTTTGGGAGCCAGGCAGTAAAGGTGATGGTTTTCCCTTCATCCTCTAACTCATTCGCATGCCCATGGCGGCAGTCTGTATAGCCCCATGAACATCCTCCGCAATGACAACAATTATGTATATCATACACATATATGGTGCCATCGTCTGCTATAACCCCCCAGTAAGATGTGTAACTTTTCATCCCGGCTCCACAGCGGCTGCATATTTTATCAGCAGAGGTTCTGGTCAATCTGTAAATTTTCTGTGTCGCTGATACTTTTGTATATCCGGGTTCATTGGCATGTGGCAGCATATTATCATCTGTCACTTTACTGATATCTACATAATCTGTAAGAGGACTGCTGCCAAAAATATATTCTCCTTCATATCCGCTTCCATCAAACCACGCATATACACTTATGCCGGAGAGAATGGCAATTGCTGAACCGACAGTCATAACCGTTAGCACAAGAACCATCACATACGATATGAGTTTTTTAATTCCTTTCCTGATATTAAGCATGGAAAATCTCCTTTATATATTATGTACACAGACAGGATATCCGGAAATTTGTCCGCAGCTTTTAATGGCATGTTTCCATGGATATCCTGTGTTATTCTGTTTTTTTATTTCCTGTAATTCTCCGACCAGTAGCCGCCCTCACCGGTGTTATATCCATCAATGTCATACACGGTGTAGCCGGTTACATCCGGATTTGTTCCCCATCCGGTAAAGGTGTAGCCCGGCCGGTACAGGTCTGTCTGTCCGTAAGCTCTGTTGTTCTTCGTGCTGTCATAGGTCACTCCAAGGCTCCTGCTGTCCTGAAGGCTGTCGGACGTCCAGTATCCGCCGTTTGTATTGAACGTGACTGTATAGCTGTTCGGGACAAACTGCGCGTACAGGATAAGGCTTGGACCAATCCACCTGCTGTCATCATCCCAGTAAAGCCCGGGTTCTTTCGCATAGTTGCTGCCGTAGACCCTGTTGCCTCCGGAGAGTGAATCATAGTAGCCGGTGAAAGTATAACCCGCCTTTGACACTGCCGGGACATCTGTCCCCCAGGTGGTGTCATACTCATACTTGCCAAAGAATGCGGCACTGCCGAAGTTTATGAACCTCAGCGTCCAGTCATCCGTGACATCCTTCATGCTGCCGTCGGTCATTGTTCCGCCGTTGCCGAAGAATGCAAGCTGTCTTGTATCATGTGTCCACGCAGCTTTAAATGTGACAGTTCCGGTACTGTATCTTAGGTAGCCGTATGAAAGTGCCATGCCGTCAATCTTGCCTGTACCGACACCTGACTTTGTCTCGGCGTAGGTATCACCGCTCGGAAGGTAATGAAGTCCCTTGTCCATTCCTGATATTGTCCAGCCCGCGAAGGTGTAGCCGTTTCTGACAGGGTTGTTTATGTCGAACACGGTGTAGGTTTCTGCAGAAGCCGGGTAGCTGCCGCCGCTGTAAAAGCTGCCGCCGTTAAGCTCATAGCGTATGTCATATACCGTATGGCTCCACTTTGCGGTGAAAAGCACCTTCTCGGCACTGTTGCACCTTAAGTTCATAAAGCTGGTTTCCTTAACTTCGGACGCATTTGTTCCTGTAATGATGCTGTTTCCCGCTTTGTGGTCACAGTCATCACACATCCTTGTTATCTCCCATCCGGCAAAGGTGCAGCCTTCCATTACAGGGTGGCTTACGGTGAAGCTTCTGTTATACTTAGCCCTGTCCGGATGGCTTGCCCCTGCTTCCCACGAGCCTCCCGAAAGCTCATATAAGATTTCATATTCAGCAGGTTTAAAATAGGCGGTGTACTTCCTGTCACCGGAGCTGCCCTGCTGTATTGTGACGGATGGGAGCTTTTCCTGCAGCCCCGTACCGCCCCATGAAATGAAGTGGTAGCCCTTTACATTAGGATTATTAAGTGTAAATGCCGGAGTGTTCCTGTCATATCCGGAAGGATTCCCGGGGTCGCTTACCGGCGTGAGCACGGCGTTGCTTTCAATATCTCTGTAGTCATAAGCAATGCTGTAGTGGGTATCCTGCCAGATGGCAGTGAGCGTTACAGTGCCGGTGTCGGCTCTCAGACCGGTGACAGTGATGCTCTTTTGGTCTTTTCCCACGCCGCTGTAGCTTGTAAGTCCTGTGTTCGTGAGCTTTCCGTCAATGATATGCCTGTTGCCGTCCATGTCCGTTATGCTCCAGCCAAGGAACGTGCTTCCCTCCCTTGACGGACTGTATATGGTTATCTCCTTGTAATAGTTGGCTTCCGTAGGGTTGCTCTCCGGCACCCATCCGCCGTCAAGGTTATATCTTATGCTGTAGTAGACAGGCTGCCACTGCGCAAAGAGTGTGCTGTAGGAACCGTCATAAATGGTCTGTGCAGTCACAGGGTTTTCAACCTGCGTGCCGTCACTGCGGTTCGGAAACTTTGACCAGCCGTCTGATATATCGTAGACACTCAGTTCGTAACCGGTAAGTGTTGGGTGCGGCAGTTCTCCAAGAGGGCTGTCATACTGCACGGTCTTTGATTTTACGTCATCGCCTGAGAGGACATACCCCAGACGGCTCCTTGCCGCCGTGTCCGGGACATTGTAATCGAATGCAAGGCTCAGGTCCGCCTTTGCCCATTTTGCATAGAGCATGATGCTTACCGTGTCCGGTGATGTGCTGATTGTAAGCTTGTCGCCTGTGCCTCCGGCATATCCGTCAAAGGTCTGCGTATTCCCATCATACGCGGTATACCATCCTTCAAACGTATATCCCCCGCGGCATGATGTGGCCGGAAGTGTCAGCTCGATATTTCCATACACTGCCGTGGCTGTGATGGTATCTCCCTTTGCCGCATTGGGGTTAGAATACGTGTCGCCGCTGTTATACAGTGTGTCACCAATCCTCCACCCGGAGAACGGAAAGCGTCCGGTAACCGGCTGGATAACGCCGGCAGCCTGGTTTCCGTTGTTGGTGTATACTTTAAAGTCAACAATGTAGTCACTGCCTGTGATGTATGAGCTGTCAGCAAGCACTGTGTGCCCGGTGTTCACAGTAATCTCATCGTCTTCCGGCATGCTTATGTAATTGTTGGATTCACCCTTATCATAGTGCAGGGTGTAACATCCAACCTCCTCCCACCTTGCGTAGGCTGTGACATTGCCCTTGTAAATCCATCTGCCGTTACTGTCAAAGTAAGGCGAGGCTTTTGTCTGCCCGCTGCTGTCTGTGTAGGTGAGTACAGCCCTGCCGTCCGTGTCGTAGACCGGGCAACGCGCACACGAAGATAATTTCCAACAACAAATAATGCCGCTGACTCCATCTC
>CAUCXT010000073.1 GCA_958446835.1 uncultured Eubacterium sp. | reverse complement strand
TAAGGGCTTCGGAGAGTTTGTAAAGTGCAGTGGAAAGACGATAAAAGAGGATATATTGTTATGAGTGGAATGATTCTTTGCAGAAGTGAATATTCGAAGGTTCCGTATTACATCGAGGGCGTGGATGTAAATGTGTATTCAATAGAGGAGATAAGTTATTTTCTCTATAATGACATATACCTTGTGGGAGCAGATTTTTTCTGTGAGGATTTATTCGTATTT
Source organism: uncultured Eubacterium sp. (assembly GCA_958446835.1). GTDB lineage: Bacteria > Bacillota > Clostridia > Lachnospirales > Lachnospiraceae > CAG-882. The sequence continues at coordinate 7,337 of CAUCXT010000073.1, read as the reverse complement.
ATCGAGCGGAACATAAAGGAACCGGAGCTGGCACAGCGGCTTCGCAATCTGAAGGAGAGGCGTGCACAGCTGTCGGAGCTGGTGCTCACGGTTCTTGGATATGTAGATTTTTATTCGGACAGAGAGATAGAGAAAATAAAGGAGCTGCTTGAAAAGTTAGATACACAGAATCCGCTTGAGAGAATGAAGGCGAGAGCGGACAGCTACCTTAAAAATAAAAGATACTTAAGAGCGCTTAACTGTTATGGAAATATTGTGTCTGAGAAGCCACGGGAGGTTATGCCGGAGGATAGTGGCTTCTGGGGAAATGTGCTGCACAATATGGGAAACGCCTATGTGCAGATGTTTGATTTTGAGTCTGCCAGAGCATGCTTTGCGGATGCGTATGAGCTTAATGGCAGCGAAGTCTCTGAAAAATGTGGGCAGCTTGCTGGTGAGCTTGCGAAGATGACCATTGACGGACAGGTGGATGGAGCGACAGAGAGCCTGAAGGACTGTGGGGCGCTTGCAGCGGAATGGAAAAAGGAATATCTTGAGTATATCAGGTAATCTATAAGTGAGGAATAAAATGGGCTTATTTGGAAAGAAAAAGAAGAAAAAGAACAGCGAAGGATATGACATATCCGATATGGATATGCAGGAGATACTTAAAGATGATGAAGTAAACAACAATATGTTTGACGAGGTATCGCGTATACAGTTTGTCAATTCGCAGTGTGAGCAGATTGTGGAATCGACCAATTATATTGAGGAAGCCAAGAAGGAGTATGCTTCGGTGACGGAGCATTTGAATGATATACAGCTTCTTGACGAGCTTGAGGATGAACCTAGGAAGCTTATTGCTGAGACGGCGGAGGATATGTCAAGCCTCAACAGGGAGAGGGTTGTCAGCCGCAACAAGAAAAAACGTCTGCCTGCCTCTAAGTATGCCTACTACAGCGCACACGAGGATGAACTTGAGGATGCTCTCAAAAGACTTCAGAACGATGAACAGTACTGCCAGATGGTGCGCAAGGATTTAAGCATGCTTGAGGGCGAGAAGATGGGGTTGAGGGAAGACATAGAAAATTGTGTAAACCGCCGCCATAATGTCAAAAATATTTCTATAATCGGCGTTGTTGCGATTATTGCCGTGCTTATCTACATGGCGGTGTCGGGAAAGATTGTTCCTTCCGGGGATAATTACCTCCTTACGGTGATGCTTTTTATAATGACGGTATTTATTGTTTTTATGTTTGTGCTTAACCGCAATGCAGTCTACACCATGAAGCTGTCTGAGAAGAAGCTCAACAGGGCTATTCTATTGCAGAATAAGGTAAAGATAAAATATATAAACACTATAAACACAATAGAGTACCAGTATGCCAAGTATGGAGTCAAGAATTCCTACGATTTTGCCAATGCGTATGAAATGTACCTTGATGACAAGAAGGAGCGCGAAAGATACGCAAGGACGACGGGAATGCTTGGCAGAGCCACAGACCAGCTTACCGTAATACTTGCCGGAATCGGCATGCATGATGCGGAGATATGGCAGAATCAGCTTGAAGCTCTGTATAATCCGAAGGAAATGGTAGAGGTAAGGCATAATCTCAATGTGCGCAGACAGAAGCTTAGAGAGCAGATTGAATTTAACATAAAGAAGGTTGACGAGGCGAAGAAGAATATTGCGGAATACGCGAAGGACAATCCACAGTATGCGAACGATATTTTAGAAATTGTCAATCGCTATGGATGTGCCGATTTGTAAGGAGATATCGTATATGAGAAGAATAAAGAGCGCGGTTACAATAGCATTGGCAGTCACAGTGCTTTTTTCAGCATTGAATGTTGGCAATATAAAAGCCGATGACAGTGGGAATGAACAGGATGGTGTAACTGCCATACAGAATGATACAGCGGACAGTGGGTATATCGCGTGGGAAAAATATGGTCAGACAATATACAACACAACAACAGGACTTATGTCCAACAAGGTAAGTTCGATAACCCAGACAAGTGACGGTATAGTCTGGATAGGAACGGACGAAGGTCTGGCGGCTTATGATGGAAATGAATTTACCGAATATGGTTCATTTTATCATTTTGATGGTGTGAATGACATGATTACAACCAAGGATGGAGGAGTGTGGTTTGCCACCACAACGTATGGCGGAGCCATATACCTTGGAAGCCGTTTTCAGCATTTTGATGATGTGAGTGACTATGCTTCAAACTATGCCACAGCCATTGCGCAGGGAAATGACGATGTCATATATGTTGGTACCCTGAAAAACATGATTACGATAAATCCGGCAAGTGGGTATACGATTACTGAGCTTGTGGGTGAGGAGTATTACTATGTGACCTCGATTGCCGCCGGGGAGAAGCTAAACGCCGCGGTCACGGTCAATGGCGACATAGTTTTCCTAAAAGATTCTGTACAGCTTGGGAAAATCAGGCTTCCGTATTCAGGAAAAGCGCAGGTGTGCTATGTGGACGGCTATTTCGTTGTCGGAACCTCAGGCATGGACATAGCGGTCATCGATGAAAACGATATCGAAGCCGGGGTAAAGCTGTGGGTTGATTTGTCTAAGACAGCTATGTCCGGCGATGTGTCGGGAATAAACAGGCTTTTTTATGATGACGGCAACAGATTGTGGGTGCTCACGGACGAGCAGATAGGCTATTTTTATCTTGATTCGGGAAATGCACTTGGGCTTGGGAAGAGCTCTTATTATGCCTGTGAATTTGACGGCTTTGAGAGCGGCTTTACTGATATTATGACGGACTATCAGGGCAACTACTGGATAAGCTCATCAAAGAGAGGAGTGCTTCTTTTGAGAAGCTCTGAGTTCACGGACGAGCTTGCGCGCACCGGGCTTGATACGGATGTCATAAACGCTGTACTTGAGGAGGACGGAATACTGTATGCTGCGACGGACAGCGGGATAGCGGCGATTGATATGAATGACAGAAGAAATATCAGCAATTCCTTCACGGACAGCTTCAACGGCAGAAGAATAACAGATATTATATCCTATAACGGCAGTAAGCAGGTCGCTGTGTACGGACAGGGTGTGTATTCTGAGAACGGAGAGCTCATTGTGGATGCCGCTAAGATAAGCAGGCTTCAGGTTGTTGATGGTATGCTGTACGTCCTCACTGATGACGGCTGTATCATATATGATGGGAAAAACATAGTTTCCGTCTATGATAAGGACACAGGAATGTACAACACGGAGGCAGCCGCGGTGATATACGGAAGCTTTGGCAGGCAGACGCAGGAGAAGCTTTACATCGCAAGCCATGGAGCCGGAATATTCGTATTTGCAGATGGAAGGCTTGAGGCAAATATAGATGAGAATTACGGACTTCCTTCTAAGAATGTAAATGATATGGTGGCATATGATGATGGATTTTTTATGGCGACGGACAACGGAGTGGCGTTCTACAACGGTAAGAAGGTGTCGGTGCCGGAGAACATGCCGGAGCCTCTGAAAAACCAGAAATGCAAAGCTGTTTTTATAAGGGATAATAAGCTGTATGTGGCGTGCAAGACAGCATTCTTTATTATAGAGCTTGACAATATTTTTGCCGGGGAGGATGACAATGTCACAGCGGCATATGAGATGTATGATGGCAATGCGGGTTTTTTCGGTGAGCTTACGGAATCCGGCAACTGCTTTATGAACGAGGCAGGGAGAGTGTATCTTCCATGTGGAAAAAAGATATACTCATACATTGACACGGCGAAGGAGTTCGACGTATCATTGCTCAAGCTGATGATTCAGAGTGTGCGTGTTGACAAGAGATTAGGTGAGCTTGTAGAGAAAGGTGAGAATGAGTATGAGCTAAGCCTCACCAAGGATGCAAAGCAGGTCGATATCCTGTGCTCAGTGCTCAATTTTTCCAACCAGGATCCTTATGTCCGGTATATAATGCCGGGTGTGGATAAAGCTTATACAACAGTTCGTCTCAGTGAACTTGAACATGTTTTCTACGAAGACCTTCCGGGCGGAAGCTATAACTTCTGGTTTGAGCTTCTGGGGAATGAGCTTAATGAGGACGGTGAACCTGTCGCAGTTGAGTCATTGAAGCTTACGATTAACAAGGAAAAGAATATTCTTGAGAGATTGTGGGTGAGAATGGTTCTTTTAGGTGCCGCATTTGGTATTCTGATGTATTTCGTATTGAAGGACAGAAATAAAAATATAAATAAAAGCAATATACAGGTTGACAAAACCTTAGAAAAACGTATATATTAAGTATATGTTAAAGGCTGTGACGAAGAGGAGTACCATAGTGCAATCCTACAGAGAGAGAACGCAGTGAAGGGACATATCGGGTTATGTTATACGCATAGCATGAGAGGTCATCATTGCTGGAAGCGTTTTCGGACATTGCTATATGGGAAGGTAGCTTCTGAGCTTCATCGGTGAAAGACATCCGGACATATAACGGAGGTACGATTAGCTGATGGCGGAGTTGTTCCCGTTACAAGAACAGACATGGTGTACGAAGCAGTTCGCGCCGTGACAGAGAGGACTTTTTATAAGTCAATGAAGGTGGTACCGCGGTAAGTATAATCGCCCTTCGCAGAGACTATTTTTCTGCGGAGGGTTTTGTTTTTGGTAAATATAATTTTATCAAGGCAGAACTCTCCGCACACATAAAAAGGAGAATAAAAAGATGGCAAAGGAACTTGAAAAAAATTACAATCCTTCGGAGATTGAGGGACGTCTGTACCAGAAGTGGCTTGACAACAAGTATTTTCATGCGCAGGTAAACAGGGATAAGAAGCCTTTTACTATTGTCATGCCGCCTCCTAACATCACAGGACAGCTCCACATGGGTCATGCACTTGACAACACACTTCAGGATATTTTAATCAGATTTAAGAGAATGCAGGGCTATGAGGCACTCTGGGTTCCGGGAACAGACCATGCTTCAATCGCCACAGAGGCTAAGATTGTTGAAGCTATGAGAAAGGAAGGCGTTACCAAGGAAGAGATTGGAAGAGACGCATTCTTAAAGCGCGCGTGGGACTGGAAGGCTGAGTACGGCGGAAGAATCGTAAGCCAGTTAAAGAAGATTGGTTCATCTGCGGACTGGGACAGAGAGCGTTTTACGATGGACGAGGGCTGTTCTAAGGCTGTGAAGGAGGTTTTCGTAAATCTCTATAACAAGGGACAGATATATAAGGGCGAGAGAATAATCAACTGGTGTCCTAAGTGCCTTACATCCATTTCGGATGCAGAGGTTGAGTACGAGGATCAGGCAGGACATTTCTGGCATTTGAGATATCCTCTCTCAGACGGAAGCGGATATATCCAGATGGCAACCACAAGACCTGAGACAATGCTTGGCGATACAGCGGTTGCGGTTAACCCTAACGATGAGCGCTATAAGGATATGGTAGGCAAGACAGTAATTCTTCCTATCGTTCACAGAGAGATTCCGATTATTGCGGATGAGTATGTTGAGATGGAGTTCGGTACAGGCGTTGTAAAGATTACACCTGCACATGACCCTAACGATTTCGAGGTTGGCTTAAGACATAATCTTCCTGTCATAAATGTTATGACTGAGGATGCTAAGATTGTTGACGATTATCCTAAGTACGCAGGCATGGACCGCTATGAGGCGAGAGAGGCGATAGTAAAGGACCTTGAGGCGGAGGGCGCCCTTGTAAAGATTGAGGACTACAGCCATAATGTAGGTACATGTTACCGCTGTCATACCACTGTTGAGCCGAGAGTTTCAAAGCAGTGGTTTGTAAAGATGAAGGAGCTTGCTGAGCCTGCGATCGAGGCTGTAAAGAAGGGCGATACAAAGTTCGTGCCTGAGCATTTTGACAAGACATATTTCCACTGGTTAGAGGGAATCAAGGACTGGTGTATATCACGTCAGCTCTGGTGGGGACACAGAATACCCGCGTTCTACTGCGATGAGTGCGGCGAGATGGTTGTAACCAAGGAGGACAGCGCAGTATGTCCTAAGTGCGGCAAGCCTATGAGACAGGACCCGGATACACTTGATACGTGGTTTTCATCAGCTTTATGGCCGTTCTCAACACTTGGATGGCCTGAAAAGACACCTGAGCTTGAGTATTTCTATCCTACAGATGTGCTTGTAACAGGCTATGATATCATATTCTTCTGGGTTGTAAGAATGATGTTCTCAGGACTTGAGCACATGGGAGAGGTTCCTTTTAAGAATGTTCTCATCCATGGACTTGTGAGGGATTCACAGGGACGTAAGATGAGCAAGTCTCTTGGAAACGGAATAGACCCTCTTGAGGTTATTGATAAGTACGGTGCGGACGCTTTAAGACTTACACTTGTAACAGGAAATGCACCGGGAAATGATATGCGTTTCTACTGGGAGAGAGTTGAGGCGAGCCGTAACTTTGCAAATAAGGTATGGAATGCTTCAAGATTCATTATGATGAACCTTGATAAGGCTGAGGCTAAGACTGTAAGCCTTGATGAGCTCACACCTGCCGACAAGTGGATTCTTTCCAAGTTAAATACACTTGCAAAGGATGTCACAGAGAACATGGAGAACTTCGACCTTGGCGTTGCCGTAGGCAAGATTTATGACTTTATCTGGGAGGAGTTCTGTGACTGGTATATCGAGATGGTTAAGCCGCGACTGTACAATGATGAGGACACAACCAAGGCTGCCGCACTCTATACACTCAAGACAGTTCTTATAGAGTCGCTCAAGCTTCTCCACCCATATATGCCGTTCATAACAGAGGAGATTTTCTGTAACCTTCAGGACGAGGAGGAGTCAATTATGATTTCCAACTGGCCTGTATATAAGGAGGAGTTCAACTTCCCTGTTGAGGAGAATGCCATCGAGACGATCAAGGAGGCTGTAAGAGGAATAAGAAATACAAGAACCTCCATGAATGTTGCTCCAAGCCGCAAGGCAAAGGTATATGTTGTATCCACAGATGAGTCTCTCAGAAATATATTTGAGAATGGAAAGGTATTCTTTGCAGCGCTTGGCTATGCAAGCGAGGTTATCGTACAGGATAATAAGAACGGAATTGATTCGGATGCGGTATCGGTTGTTATACCTAACGGAACAATCTACATGCCGTTTGCAGAGCTTGTAGACATTGCAAAGGAAATCGAACGCCTTGAAAATGAGGAGAAGAGACTTAACGGAGAGCTTGCAAGAGTTAACGGCATGCTCTCAAATGAGCGCTTCGTAAGCAAAGCTCCTGCTGCAAAGCTTCAGGAGGAGAAGGATAAGCTTGAGAAATATACACAGATGATGGAGCAGGTTAAGGAGCGTCTTTCACATCTTAGAGGATAGTGTGACAGTGCGTACCATAAAAAGGA
>CAUCXT010000072.1 GCA_958446835.1 uncultured Eubacterium sp. | reverse complement strand
TCTTCTCTTTGTTCTGTCTGATTCTCTCTGTTTTCAGAAACAGGCTGATTTTCAGTTTCATCCTTTACAGGAGCTTCACTGCTTTCAGCTTCATCCTTATTGCTTTGAAACTCTGTTTCGTTTTCAGAAGAGCTTTCCACCGTACTTCCTTCTGCAATAACCGGCTCCTTGCTTTCCTCTGTCTCTTTTGTTTCTTCATAGCTGATATCTGCTTCCGTCATTTCATTCACCGTGGAATTACAGCCAGCTAATGTCAAAACTGCTACGGATAAAAAAATAATAAATAATCTCTTCATAATATCACCCATCCCTTTCCGTAAGAGGGATAGGCTAATGTGTTCCGTGCCTGTCCACTCTTACTGTGTGAACATTTCTATTTACACGGGACACATACCTTGGGTCTGTCCCGTACTCGATGCATACTACTCTCCTTCCATTATACACATATCTTCTTCATTCTGAAGAAATATTGTACCAATCTCCGGTTCTTTCGGTAATTTGCAAATGTCTTCATGTTACCGCCTCCTTCCTATGGTGTTCCTGCTCTCACAAATGCGAGGAACAGTCTGCCGACAAGTCCTAACAGCAAGAGGAAGACCTTTGCCACATTCAGGACCAACTGCAACGCATTTAATATCAGCCATGCGATTGCTTTCAATATTGCTACTAATACATTGCCCAATCCGGCTAAAAATCTTCCTGCCATACCTATTCCTCCATTCCATCCATCAAATAGCTTAATGCATAATCTGAAATCGTATCATCATCCTGCGGTTCCTCTTCCTGCTTAACCTCTTCGGTAACTGCCCTCTGCGGTAAAGCTGAAAGGTTGGTACATCCTGCAATTACGCCTCCGAGTAACCGAATCACTTCGTTTCTTGCTTCCGTAACTGCTGCTTCCACAGTTCTCTCCTCGATATCTTTCAGTTCTTTCTTTGTAACATAAGGGCTGTCATCTCTTCTTGCTTCTGTAAATGCTTCTTTTCCAAAATGGTCGATATAATATTCAGCTGCATTTATCAAAAACTGGCTCTTTGACTTACATATCTCCGGGTCTAAGTTCACCAAAACATCATTAACCTTGCGATGTTGGGGATTCTTAATATTGAACCTGCATGATTGCTTAATAATATGGTCTAATGCCATCTGCCACACCTCCTATGCCAACTTTTTCATCTTTCTAATTGCCATCATAGCCAACTGTTCATAGCCCTTGGCATTTGCCTTAACATCCAGAATATAAGTAATATTGCTCTGCGAAAGTCCTCCAAACAGTTTCATAACTGATGCTCCGCCTCCTACAAATACAATGGGTGTTGTTGATAAGTTGTATCCATACTCTCTGATTGAGTTATACACCTTCTCGCAAAAAGCTTCGATTTCTGCTTTCGCAATATCGTAATACTTTCTGTCAATCTCACACCTGCCATACCTCATAATATCCTGAATAAAAGACTCATCCAGTTCACCATTTAACTGTCTTACACACTGCTCGTTGATGGTTCTCATACAGGTTATCAGTCCCTTCGGAATGGTCACACATTTTGATTCGTCCGGAACCTTATCTACAACCGGCATAATATCAATCGTCCATGAGCCGATATCCACTATCAAGGTTTTCTTATTGAAGGTCTGAAGCTTATCCGCAACTGCCGCATAGCATTGTGGAAATACTGCAACATTTTCAATTACCACATGATACCTGATATTCTCAAACAGAAACTCAATATCCTTTTCCGCTGTAAGATACTTTACAAATTCGGACTTCTCGCTGCCAAATCGTGTCAGTGGTAGTCCTACCGCCAAGAACACCTTTGCTTCACACAAGCCTCTTCGTCTTAATTCCTTCGCAACCGCTGCCAGAGTCAAAAGATAAAATGTATCGTCCTCTGTCTTTGTGCTTTTTACTTCCTGTCTGTTTCCTCCGACCTTGTAATATCTTCCTTTATACTCAAGAACGCCATCATATAATGCAGGCTCAGTTGTAATTTCCTTCACGCCGGTAACGAATACCTGTGAAGAGGTTTTAATATTACTCCAGCCGTGGTCAATACCAATTACTTCGATTTTGTTATTCATCGTCTGCTTCCTCCTTTTCAATCTAAATCTGAAATTCATTACTGCCTCTACTTTCCAAGGATTTTCTTCATACAAGGGAAACAATATCCACTGCCATTATTATAAGGACATCTATCGCATTCACTCGCCGGTTTCTTAATCTCAGTTTTTTTCTTTTCCCGATAGCACTTATTATTGATGCACCTGTTATTATTTCCCCAGAAGTATTTGCATTTCATACAATCCTTAAGATCCCTTTCAAGTTTCTCTTCTGCTGACAACTTATGCTTATGCCGTCTGCTGAACTTTTTTTGAACCACTCCCATCCTGACTCTCCTCTCCAAGAAGAAAAGTCTGATAGAATTCCTCAATCCGTTTATCTGCATCACCTGCGGCTTTAGCAAGAGACCATGTCATAAGTAAACCTAATAAAGCAAATGCCATTGAAATAATTCCTATCATGTCTACATCCTCCTTATATTTCCTGCTAAAACAAGTTCAGTCAGGACAGCTTCTTAGAAGCATGTAGGTGTACTCTGGTTCATCCGAACCCCTCTATCGCCCGTACACATGGGAATTGCAGGCAAGCCACTTTCGTGTTCACGACGCTCTTTCAAATAAGAACTATCTCCTCTTCTGCCATTGTGAGGATTAGGGCTGTGCCCCATATGGGTTATTATCCTTCCGCAACATCCTTGTTCCTTTTACCAGATTCATAACCAACTCCTCGTTCTTCACTTCTCAGTCCATCGAACTACTAATGTGAAAGTTGTGTTTGTATATCCTCAAGGTGAATGCCCCGGAATTTTCACTTTACTCTCTCGAGTACCGCATTACTGCGGACCTGCAATTGATATTCAGTTTTTGTCCGTTTGTTTCGGACACACATATCATAAACCAGAAAAAAATATTTGGATATGGACTGGTTTGGTGTGTTTTCTCAATATCACACCAAAAACTGGTGTTTTTATTTATTTAGCTTCGTTTTATCTACTATGTACTTAGGCAACGGCACCGGATTCTCTTTGAACTGCTCCAGGTATGCCTCAAATATTTCTGTATTTATCAGTGCAGTATTTCCAACCTTATAAACAGCTCCTGCTTTCTTTGCCATTTCCATAATATGACTTCTGCTTATTCCATACACTGCCTGCCCTTCAGCTGCATTCACAAACTTTTTAAACACTTCTTTTGTGTCTGAATATGATTTATATGAATATCCCATACCTTAATCCTCCTTCCATAACAGATGCTTCATTTCCACAGGCTTTTCTCTAAATTGCTCCATATACTCATCAAACACATCTAGTCTAATAAGTACTTTACTTCCCTTACTATCACCTATCTTATATACTGCTCCTGCTGCTCTTGCCATCTCAATAAAACGATTGCGTCCAATATTATAAATAAGTGTTCCTTCACCTACCCTCACAAATTTACGTTGAATTAGCTTAGATGATCTTCCTACTTTCGTTAAGTGCTTCATATAGTCCTCCAAAGGTTCAATCTTAATTAATCTTATTTTGGATAATTGGTACACCGCACCTGCTGCCTTTGCGTATGCAACAATAAGCGTTTCATCTATTCCAAAATACTGTGCTGCTTCTTCATATCTTACAAATCGTTTCATCATATTGGATGCCTCATTTCCACGAGGCGATAATATAACTGCCATATATTCACCTACTTATAAAAATCATCTTCTACAATTCTGAATGTCTCCAAATACTCATCAAGTATTTCGGTATTGACCAAAACCAGCTGACCGACCTTATAACATGCTTTTGCATCTTTAGCCAACTCTTGGAATTTGCTTAAACCCATACTATACATCTTGGCTCCTTCCGCATATCTCACAAACTTCTGCATGTTTCTTTTATTAGGTGCTTCTTTACCTGTCATACTCATATCTCCTTTCAAATTTTTTCTCCATAACGCAAAAAGAGGATACTTTCTAAATTTCTTTAGAAAATATCCTCTAAGTAGTGCTTATCTTTTATTTTTGCTTTTCAATAAGATTGTAAATCCTTGTACACTCTTTGTTATGACTATTGCTTTTGATGGTCAAAATAATGGTCAAATGACCACCCCATACCCTTCAAACCCGCATAAATACTGGATTTTTTAGGTTGTGCTTCGCATCGTCGGGAAGAGAAGCACATCCCTGATTGCAGGGCTGTTGGTCATCATCATTACCATTCTGTCGATACCGAAGCCGATTCCGCCCGTAGGTGGCATACCTATGCTGAGGGCATTTAAGAAGTCCTCGTCTGTGTGGTTAGCCTCATCGTCTCCTGCCGCGAAGAGCTCCTCCTGAGCTGCAAAACGCGCTCTCTGGTCGATAGGGTCATTGAGCTCTGAGTAGGCGTTAGCCATCTCCCAGCCATTCATAAAGAACTCAAAACGCTCAACGTACTCAGGATTCTCCGGTTTCTTCTTAGTGAGAGGTGAAATCTCAATCGGATGATCCATAACGAATGTAGGCTGAATCAAGTGCTCCTCAACGAACTCCTCGAAGAAGAGGTTGAGAATATCTCCCTTCTTGTGGCGCTCCTCGAATGCCACGTTCTTCTCCTTGGCAACCGCTCTGGCTTCCTCAAGAGTGTGAATCTCGTTAAAGTCAACGCCTGAATACTTCTTTACGGCGTCAACCATTGTTATTCTCTCAAAAGGCTTGGATAAATCCATTACATTCTCACCGTAGGTAAGGAGCTCTGAACCTGTAACCTCCTTAGCAACATAGCGGTAGAGATTCTCTGTAAGATCCATCATGCCGTGGTAATCTGTGTATGCCTGATATAACTCCATGAGTGTAAACTCAGGGTTATGTCTTGTATCAAGTCCCTCGTTACGGAATACACGTCCAATCTCGTAAACACGCTCCATTCCGCCGACGATAAGTCTCTTTAAATATAACTCAAGTGAAATACGAAGCTTTAAGTCCTCGTCAAGTGCGTTAAAATGTGTCTCAAATGGTCTTGCTGCGGCACCACCTGCGTTGGATACAAGCATAGGTGTCTCAACCTCCATGAAGCCCTGTGCGTCAAGATAACGGCGGATAGTGCTGATAACCTTTGAACGCTTTACAAATGTATCCTTGACATCCGGATTCATTATGAGGTCAACGTATCTCTGGCGGTATCTTGTATCTGTGTCCGTGATTCCGTGGAACTTCTCCGGAAGTACCTGAAGTGACTTGGAAAGAAGTGTGATTTCCTCTGCATGTATGGAAATCTCATCAGTCTTTGTTCTGAAAACATATCCCTTAACGCCGTAGATATCACCGATATCGGACTTCTTGAAATCTGCGTAGGACTCCTCACCTACCGCATCCTTTGCAACATATACCTGGATATTTCCCTTTAAATCGGCAATGTTACAGAATGAAGCCTTACCCATAACACGCTTGAACATCATACGTCCGGCTATGGATACCTCGATAGGGTCAGCGTCCATGATTGCTCTTCTCTCGTTGTAGTCCTCGTTGATGACATCCTTAGCCTGCTGCTCGTCAAGTCCCTCTGTAGAAGGTCTTACCCTGCCTGCAAGAAGCTTAGCCTCATGGTCATTGTAAAGGCGCTTCACCTCATCTGTATGATGGGTCTGGTTATACTTAGTGATTGTAAAAGGATCCTTGCCTGCTTCCTGTAATGCGGCAAGCTTCTCTCTTCTTACTCTTATTAACTCATTGATATTCTGGCTGGAGACATTCTCCTGTGCCTGTGGATTCTTCTGTTCTGCCACCTTATTTCCTCCTTGCAGAAATATGCTTTGTTTAATTGTTCTCTGTTCTTCTGATTGATAAAATCTTGTAAGCTACATCTCCTGCAGGTGCTGCAACAGTGATTGTCTGGCCAACCTTAGAACCGATGAGTGCCTTTCCAAGAGGTGACTCGTTGGAAATATATCCGCTGAGGCTGCTTGCCTCTGTCGAGCCTACGATCTTGTACTCCAATGTCTCGTCGAACTCAACGTCAAGAAGGTCTACTGTACAGCCAATGCTTATCTTGTCGATATCGACATCATCGCTTACAACAACCTCCACGTTCTTAAGAATTGCCTCTAACTCATCTATTCTTGCCTCTATGTCACGCTGCTCATCCTTGGCTGCATCGTACTCTGCGTTCTCTGATAAGTCGCCCTGCTCTCTGGCTTCCTGAAGCTTCTTCGCTACATCTTTACGTCTATCTACCTTTAAGCTCTGTAATTCATCCTGAAGTTTTTTCATTCCTTCGTATGTCATGACTATTTTCTTTGCCATAATAAAACACCTATACCTTCCCATTTTTATATAACAAATGCCGCTAAACGCGGCTATTTTAGGGTATATTCCCCCATTCAATGCACCGTATTATAATATAATCAACTTCAAATGTCAACCATTCAATTTTCCCGGCGGACTTATATAATACATTTAATCAACCAGTTTCTTATCAAGCAGCTCAAAAAGCTCATCCATGCTCTCAGTGAGGTTGACCTCATTTCTGAGTGCTGCCGAATCCTTAAGCCCTGTCGTGTACCACGCCACATGTTTTCTCATCTCGCGTATTCCAAGGTACTCTCCCTTGTACTTGAGCTGTAGCTGTGCGTGCTTTTTAATCATTCTCTTAATCTCATCCACATCCGGCTTCGGTGGCAGCACACCTGTGCGGCGGTACTCATTTATGCGTGAAAAAATCCATGGATTTCCCCGTGCGCCGCGCCCGATCATCACAGCCTCACAGCCGGTCTGCTGCTCCATGGCAATGACATCCTCCGCACTGCACACATCGCCGTTTCCTATTACCGGAATGTTCACGCGCTCCACAACCTGCCTTATGATATCCCAGTCGGCTTTGCCGGAATAGAACTGCTCACGCGTCCTACCGTGCACCGCGACCGCGGCTCCGCCGGATTCCTCGACAATGTGCGCTATCTCCGGCGCGTTTATCATGTCATCGTTAAAGCCTTTTCTGATTTTTACGGTTACAGGCTTCTTCACCGCCTTTGCCATCGTCTCAACGATCTGTCCGACCAGCAGAGGATTTTTCATAAGAGCCGAACCCTCACCGTTATTGACAATCTTCGGCACCGGACAGCCCATATTGATGTCAAATATATCAAACGGTCTTTCCTCAAGTCTCTTTGCCATGTCCGCCATAATCTGTGGGTCGGAGCCAAAAAGCTGTAAGGATATCGGATTTTCCTCCGGCTCCACCTCCAAAAGTGCCTCCGTATTTTTATTATTGTAGAGAATCGCCTTTGCGCTCACCATCTCCGTATACAGAAGTCCGCATCCCTGCTCCCTGCAGAGAATGCGAAATGGCAGGTCGGTAACTCCTGCCATCGGCGCAAGCACAAGATTATTCTCAATGTTCACATTTCCTATCTTCATGATTTCCTCATCTATACATTACTGTTTCCGTTACCTGTTCTTCGCATATATAAACTGCAAGCCCTTCAAAGTCAGCTCACTGTCATATATCTGTATGCTGTCGGTATTCTCCGCTATCAGGCGCCCATATCCGCCTGTCGCTACGGTTCTGATATTCTCAATACCTGATTCCTCTTTTATCTTCTTTATTATATATTCG
>CAUCXT010000071.1 GCA_958446835.1 uncultured Eubacterium sp. | reverse complement strand
AAGATATCCAAACCTGTTCTCGCATAAAACCACAATATCAAAATATGCCGCTGAGTCATTCCTGTAATCTATAACAAGCTTATTTACATAGCTGTCCGGCTCTATATAATAGCATTTCATTCCCTGATATGCTTCATATTCCTCATGTGGTCTATACTCAAGTCCGTTTTCCGGGTCGCCTTCCGTGATTGCATCCACATCAAATACTTTCTCGGTAAACTCCGTAGCATGTATGCCCTTTATATCCGCCGGAAGCCTCATCAGCTTAATATTACAGAATAACTCCACGGCAAATGCAGACAATATACATATCGCAACGACAATCAGAATTCTTATAGCATATCCCTTATATGTTACTGCGTTATGTTTTGTTAAATCTTTTTTTTTCACATCAATCCCCATTCTGCTGCTTGATTACAGCACCAATTCTACTGGTATATATTATCCGGATAATAGTTTTTATCATACAATGCCTGAAGATAAGCACTTATATCCTTTATTCGCGATGTCGGCTCATAGTCATCGACACCGAACAGATATTTATGCAGTTCACTGACATTCGATTCAAGTGTCATGGCAAATACAGGATCTGCTATATTAAGCTCCGGTACCTTTTTCATGGAACCAAACTTTTCGAATGGAAATCCCGCCTGGTCAACCAGTGAGAAATCAAAAACACTGGGAATCATTCCGAGTATCTCTGCGACAGGTACACTTGTAACAACATTATCAAGCACACCGTTTATCGCGTTGGTAAGCTGATTCAGATTCATCTTCTTTGCCTTCTCGAATATAAGGCTGATAATCTTACGCTGTCTCTCCGCACGTCCGTAATCAAGTGTTCCGTCCGCATATCTTATACGGCAGTAAGCTGTAGCCTGTATTCCATCAAGGTGAACCATTCCTGCGCTTGGAACAGTCTCATAGGTTCTTCCTGTGTTAAGTCCTGTATCTCTCAAATATTCATTGAGCCAATAAAGCTCCTGCTCTGTAATCTCAAGATCAACTCCGCCCACTGCATCGACAATTCTTATAAGCACCTCAAAATTAACCATAACATAGTCTGTAATGTTAAGGTCAAGATTGAGATTAATCATGCTTATCGTCGCCTCAACACCCGAATAGAAGAAAGCCTCCGTTGCCTTTCTGTAGGTATCATTAAAGCCTCCCGATGCAGGCACCATGAGCAACGTATCTCTGTATACCGAAACAAGCTTCACTTCCTTGGTATCATTGTTAAGACTTGCTATTATGATAGCATCGGTGTTACCCTCACCTGTCTTATTCATAGCCTCAAGTGAATTGTCACGCGCATCCGTTCCAAGCAGGAGATAGTTGGTGTATCCCTTCAGCGCCTCATTTGCCTTGACTTCCGGGGCAATTATAAGATCAATCGCCTCCCTGTCAATCTCCTTTACCTCAAGCTTTCCAAACTTATCAACAATGTACCATGCGACCACAACCACACATAATACAACAAGCTCTGCGAAAAAAAGCAGAGCCTTTTGCCATATCTTCATTTTTTTCTTTTTATTTTTTGCCATAATACTGCCTCTATTCTTTCAAGCCCATCCGCATTCTAAATCTATCAAAAAGCATTCTTATTTACAAAGCCTTTAAAAAGCGTCTGGAATAAAATAACTATATCAAACCAGAAGGTCCAATTTTCTATATAATATAAATCATATTCTATCCTCTTACGAATAGAAGTATTTCCTCTGTAGCCATTAATCTGAGCCCATCCGGTCATTCCCGGACGAACCTGGTGCTTTATCATATATCTTGGTATCTGCTCCTTGAACTTTTCAACGAACTCCGGTCTTTCCGGTCTTGGCCCTACAAGACTCATATCGCCCTTAAGCACATTAAACAGCTGCGGAAGCTCATCAAGGCTGCATCTCCTGATAAATTTACCAATCTTGGTAGTTCTGTCATCGTTCTGCGTTGTAAAATGAAGTTCATCACACCTCTCTATTTTCATGGAACGGAATTTATACATAACAAAATTCCTGTTGTGAAGTCCGACTCTCTCCTGTTTATAAATAACAGGTCCTTTTGATGAGAACTTTACTGCAAGTGCCACCACAAGCATTATCGGTGAAAACAGGATTATAAGCAGGAATGAACCAACTATATCTGAAGCTCTTTTAATAAATTTATTAAAACCACCGTTTAACGGAACACGCCTTATATTTATCACCGGCAGTCCCAGCAAATCCTCTGTATACGGCCTTGTCGGAATGAAGTTATTGTAATCAGGGATGAACTTTGTGTGCACACCTGACTTTTCACATATTGCCACGATATCCTCAAGCTTAGAATATTCCGCAATTCCGAGAGTTATCGCTATCTCATCGAGCTCATTTTCCGACAACATATTCTGCAATAATTTTATCTTACCTATTACCTGTTCACCGCGGTATTTCGTTCCGACTGCAACCTTATCGTCAAGTATTCCCATTATATGGTATCCCCACTGTGGGTTAGTCTTGATTCTGTCTATATAGCCTTCCGCAGCACGGCTGTAGCCGACAAGAAGGATATGCTTCTGATTGAAGCCTCTGTTCCTTATCTTGCGCAGTACCCATCTTATGAAATTTCTGAATATTATTTCTGCGACATTGTTTATGATGTAGAAGATAAACATCATCTGCCTTGAAAAATGCGGCTGGTGCAGCATATACAATGCCATAATAAATATAACAAGTCCTGTCGTATTTGACTTGACTATATTTCCTATCTCCTCTTTGACTGTCTGCACACGCTTAGGACTATACACATTAAATACAGAGTAGAGTATAAGATACATTGGAATAATGCATAAAAGTCCCACAATATACATATGGTTCATCATGGTTACTCCGTCATCATAGAACTTTATCACCCATGACAGACCATATGATGCCGCTATGATAAGTGCATCCAATAGGACATGCAATCTATTAAAATATTTCTGATTACTCTTAATCACAGTTGCCTCCAATAGTTCTTATTCATCGTACATGCCATAACAAAGCCTTCCGGCAGTCTGCGATATGCCTTGCCGAGCTTATATCCGGCAAGCCTGAACACACTGTTTATATAAAAATACGGTATATAATATGCTGCTTTATTCCTGATAAGCAATGACGTCATCCTGAAAATATACCTGACACCCTCACTTTCAGACGAGATATTGGCAAATACATCCGGATTATCTGCCTGAGATACTCCAAGATCAAAATTTCTGTGAAACTGCTGCATATTGGAATAATTATGCGAATGTATAACACACGCATCTGCCTTATAGTATACCCCATATCCTGCCATCAGAAACCTGTATGCCATAATCATATCTTCATTAAATATTGTTTTTTTGATAAAGCCTCCCTGCTCAATATATTTTTTTCTATCATACATTGCACATACATCTGAACAGAAAAATGCCTTTATCCCCATGCTGTCTATATCTTTTTTATATTTAATGCGGCTTTCCTGCGGGTAATTAAAATTCCTTGCAAGCCTCTCTATAATACGGCAATTATCATCCGGAAGCTGTCTGGCATACGCAACGGCAACATTCTTCGTATTAAAGCATTCCAGAAGCTTTTCCACAAGCAGCTCATCTGCCGGAACAGCATCCTGAGTCATGAGAAGACAGTAATCCGCATCCGAAGCCATAATTCCATCATTTCTGGTACGCCCATGGTCAAACTCATCAAGCTCTATATGCTTTACCTTTATCTCCCCATTATACGGATAACTCCCGCTATTATAATATTGCTTCTGGGTGTTTATGACATACACACATCTTACCTTTACGGACTGTTTTTCAAGCATCTTCAATAATGCAGCATATTTTTTATCCGGCTTGTGCACCGGAATAATCACATCAATAACCGGAGTTTCCATTTTAAATTCCTAAATCCTTCCAAATACATATAGCATGAACTTTCAATGCGACGCCGGCAAAACGTATTCGAATCAACGTTTCCTTGTTACTGCTTCAGTCTCAGCATCCGTTTCAACTGCATCACCGGTTATATTGACCTTGACGGTGACATTCTCGGCAAGAATATAATTGTTCGAATCCTCCGACAATATAACAGGTACTTCATATTCTCCCGGTCCATAATCCTTTAAATCTATGTTCGGATTGAGTACATCCATATTAAAGCTGTCATGTACTTCCTGAATTGCCTTGACCTTAACCTCTATATAACTGTCCTCTATCTGTGCCTCAAGACCATCTCCTAAATTGTTCACAACTATACCGTTTCTTCGAACAATATAGCTCTTAACAACCATCGGTTCAATATCTATATGCACAGTGAGTTCTGTAGTTCCGGAGACAATCTTGTAACTAGCCTTAAGATAATTGGCAAGATTGACTACACAATCCTGACTCTCCGTCACATCTGTTAATTCAATCGCATCACTTGGTAAATCTATAGCTGAAATATTTGCAAGACTCTCCTGAGTTCCCGCTATCTTAACCTGATCGAAACTCAGCGAATATCCCACCATCTTATAATCATCAGCCACTGTAACACTTGGGTTTATGGTAACACCTATCCACTTTGTAGGATTGATTACCACGCTGAGTCTAAGTGAGTTACGGCTCAGCTGAATTGCACTGGTATCAACTACATTGTCATTCTCATCATAAAATACCGGCGCAACCATCTCGTTCACAGACTGCATCATATTAGAGACGTCATATTTTATCTCTGCGCGCACAATCTTCTCTATAACACTCGCCGCACCTGTTATGTCAATCTTATTCTGTGAAATGGATATATCACCTATAACATAATTCTCCGCAGGATCACCTACAATAACAGGCGTAACCGGAATCTCCGCAGTCTGCTTATTATCTATGCTCAGCTTGACAACCTGAATCTTGGATGTTATCTCCTTTATATCGCTCTTGACATCGGACTTGACACACTCTATTGTGATGTTGGCAGTATCAGTGAGTGGGCTCAGCTGGCTTAAGTCGGCATAAGCTATAAAATCAGATGACTTAAGGTCCTTCGCAACGCTCTCAGGTGCCCATACGGTGATGGCGATAACGCTTCCTGATTCCACCTCATATATATATCCCTTATCGATGAGGTCATCGTCATTTCTTAACTCAACGCTGACACCGTTTATAGTCTTTTTGACAAGAGGGTCATCTATGTTCATAACAACCCACCATACGAGAATGGCAATTAAAAGAGCAAGTATTTTAAGTCCTATATTATTGAATATTATTTTCTTCATCAGACTTGCCTCCCCTCTTCCATATCTTAATTCGTTTTCCCGTATCAAGATTTCCTATCTTGAGAAGCTCAAGCTTGTTCCGCAGATACTCCCCATCCACATTTCTCACAAGCTGTCCGTTATGTGCAATTGATACCTTTCCGGTCTCCTCAGAAACGATAATTACAAATGCATCCGTAGCTTCACTTATTCCTGCACCGGCACGGTGTCTTGTTCCCAGCTCCTTGCTAAGATCCATGTTATCTGAAAGAGGAAGATAGCATGTTGCCGACACAATCCTGTTGCCCCTTATGATGACGGCTCCGTCATGCAAAGGTGTATTGTGCTCAAATATATTGATAAGAAGCTGATTGCTCACAAAAGCGTCTATATCTATACCTGTATTGATATAGTCCTGAAGATTAATCTCCTGTTCAATGACAATAAGTGCACCCGTCTTATGCTTCGCCATCTCATATGAGGCCTTTACAAGTTCATCTATGGTTCTGTCACTGAAAATCTCCTTCTTATCCTTCAGATCGTCGAACTGAAGCAGGCCGGCAAGATACTTCTTATTACCAAGCTGCTCAAGTGCCTTCCTTAGTTCCGGCTGAAAGATAACCACAACAGCTATCAATGCGACATTGATTGTCTTTCCGGCAATCCATAGAATCGTTGTAAACTTACACAGGTACGCAATAAGTGCAAAAATTATAATTACAAGAATACCTTTAAGCAGAGTCCATGCTCTGCTGGTTTTCATCCATAATATTATATGATACAGAAAGAACGCAAGAATAAGAATCTCAGCAACATCTGAAAATTCCACATTCGGTCTATATATATTATTCAGAAAATCTCCAATAAAATTACTAATTGCACCCATGCTCTCACATCCTCTTTATCTTATTCCTCATCCTCAAGATTGACTAAATCCTGCTCATACGCTTTTCTGCGTTCAATGTCTTCCGGCTCCGTTTCTTCACCGCCGCCATAGGCATCATGTAAATTATAATCGTTCTTTATCTCATCAGCATTGCTGCTTATTTTTTTAATTTTTACCTCCGGCATCGTCACGTTGAACTTCGGAACCGCTTTTACATAATAATAATAGTCATCATCCTCAAACTGAACCTTTTCTGTTCTCGAGTAGTCAACCGACAATACGAAAAAGTTAAGAATCAGACCTATTGCAACAGCAGCCACACAGCCTGCAATAAGTCCCGCCATACTGAATGTGAGATTCATCATAACATGTGACATTACAATAAGCACTGCTTCTACAACGCTTCCGGTAACTACCGCAATCGTCCTTGAATGATCTATAGAAAAGCTTCTTATGACCGTTACAAGTATTATTACCGCTGAAAAGACAATGCCCATCACCAGCATTTCCTTATTCACTATCGTGTTATCCATTATAAATACGATCTTCTGTACAAAATCTCCTTCGCCAAACATAGAGGCTGACAACGAAAATTCACTGCAGAATGACAATACAAAATACAGATATGTTCCAAAAAATGCAGGAACTATACCGGCAATTCCAACCGTAAGTCCCACAATGACAGGAACCGCATACGAAATATGCATCATATAAAACACCGGTGTAAGTAAAAGTACCCACCCTGTCTTAGGTGCAAACACATAGTATGCAAGCAGCAATATAAGCAGCATTACAAGTGTTATTATCGAATACTCAACCGAAAGTCCATAAAGCTGTAAAATAATCAGCCCACATCCGCACAGTGTTGTCACGCCTACCGGCAGGAAAGCACATACCGCAGACAATAATATAATTATAAAAACATTGGAGGCAAGTCCGTTATAGCCTGTCATCCCTTTTATAAGCATGAATGAAACAAATGCTGCAGCGAACTTAAGCACATGACTTATTATCGTGTCATATTTTCCGTACAGCCGCTGCAAAACATCCTTAATTTTTAACAGTTCCGTCATCATTATACTCTTTCTCCCCATCAGATTTTTCTTTTTCTTCACGACTCAGTTTATCTATCTTTTTCAGACGATTAATATATACCCGCATGCCATCCTCACAATCGCTGTAACGCATGGAGAAAATAAAATACGATATAATCTGTGCTGCAATGAGAAGCAGCACATAAGTCACTATCAGTGTACTGCCTAATCTTCTGTAATCTATCTTGGTAAGATTATTCACAATATATTCAAATCTGTATGCACATATCAACATAAGTGTCAAAAGATATCCGCCTGTGATTCCTATACCGGCAAAAAGCATGTGCATACCTATATAATCACCACGGTAATACATAACATTCTTCAGTTCTCTCTTACCTTCATGCTTCTCATACATGGCGGTTCGCGCCATAAGTCTGACCTTACGCTTATTAACCATATTACTCCCCATTTCCGAATGTCAATCTAGTTTTAGTCCATGATGTCATCACATCATATTATCTCCTCTAATATCATAACTTTTTTTTTAGGGATTGTAAACTATAATCTGAGAATGTGCATTGGCGGCAGCCATAACAAATCTCACCTTTCTGCCATCACTGTTTATTGTCTTGTCTTTTGACAGCGTTGT
>CAUCXT010000070.1 GCA_958446835.1 uncultured Eubacterium sp. | reverse complement strand
ATCACGCGCAAGCGTGTCCGGACCGCAGGATATATAAACTATTTTTTTCGGTGCAAGCTTGGCTACACAGTTTAAAAAGGTCTCATCACTTCCCGAACGCGGAGGGTCCATGAACACAACATCCGCGCGCTGGCCGTTGGCTGCCATGCGGGTCATAAATTTTCCGGCATCATCGCAGTAGAAGCGGATATTGTCCATATTGTTGCGCTTTGCATTGGCGATGGCATCCTTCACGGCGTCGGAATTCAACTCAACACCGATGACATTTCCGCCTTTCCCGCCAGCCTGCCCAGCCATGTATGAAGCCGCGGTGATTCCGATTGTGCCGATTCCGCAGTACGCGTCTATGACCGTCTCATTTCCTGTGAGCCCGGCAAATTCAATCGCCTTGTTATATAGGATTTCCGTCTGGACGGAATTTACCTGATAGAAGGACTTGGGCGATATACGGAAAGTATTACCGCACAGTACGTCCTCAATATATCCCTTTCCGTAAAGTGTCTGTTCCCTGTCACCTAACACCATCGATGTGCGCTTGTCATTGATATTCATTACGATTGTTGTTATCTCCGGGTGTTCCTTTAAAAGAGCCTTCACAAAATTATTTTTAGAAGGAAACATCGTGCTTGAAAGGACAAGTACAACCATAATCTGTCCTGTGCTGTGTGCCGTTCTGATGAGAACATGGCGGAACAGGCCTGTTCTTCTGTCCTCATCGTAGACCTTAAGCTTGAATGATGGAATAAGCTTCCTGATAGTCGCGATTATCTCGTCCGCTTTTTCATTTTCAATGAGGCAGCTATCAACCGCAACAACCTTGTGAGTTCCCTCCTCGTACACACCGGATATCACATTTCCTTTTCTGTCAGTTGTGAAAACGGCATGTACCTTATTGCGGTAATGCAACGGCTCATCCATGCCAATCACTTCTGTAAGTTTGCCGTATGGAGCTAAAAGCTTTGCAAGGGCATCCTTCTTTATCTTAAGCTGTTCTGCGTAATCATGCTTGAGCAGATTGCAGCCACCGCATTTTTTGTCATAAGGGCAATTATATTTCATATTCTTCTCTCTTTTCTCCATTCCAATAATCTTTCAAACTGTTCAGGGCTATGCCACATTAATAAAAATACCTCTGCACAGCGACGTTTTTACTGCTTTCTCTCAGGCTTACACCCCATCCAGCATATCAAAATCCGGTATAAAGCTGTCCTTCGCGACATCGCCCTCCTGAATGAAGGCATTCTCCACACCAAGGTCGATTGCGTAGTCCACAACCTCGTCATACTCCTCCTGTGTGACGCACCTTCCAAGCTCAGGGTAGAGCGCATTAAGCTTACCGCCGGGCATAAGCTCCGGCATCGGAGTGTACTGGCTCATTATGCTCATGTAAATGTCATCCCCATAAGTGTCATAGAGGTATTTTACAACTGCCTTTGAATCCACGGTGCACCCGGGGAGCACCAGATGGCGCACTATCATTCCGCGCTTCATTATAAGACCGGCCTCGTCCGTTGCCGTATTATCATCCGGCTTTTCTACCTCAAACACCGGCGTTCCAACCTGTCTGAACATCTCCGCAAGTGCAGCCATCGCAGCCGCCGGATAATCCTGTGCCTTACTGTATTTTCCTGCAAGCCCGGGTGACATATATTTCATATCGGGAAGGTATACATCCACAAGTCCGTCAAGCAGCTTTAGTGCCTCAGCCTTCTCATAGCCGCCGCTGTTGTATACCACAGGCAGGTTCATTCCCTGGCTCTTTGACAGCTCAAGCGCCTTTATAATCTGCGGTATGTAATGTGTCGGTGTCACAAGGTTAATATTAAGCGCCCCTCTGTCCTGCTGCTCAAGGAATATCTCCGCAAGACGCTCCACCGAAATCTTCTTTCCGACCTTCGCGTTGGCAATATTGTTGTTCTGGCAGAATACACAGCCAAGCGGACATCCCGAAAAGAACACAGTCCCCGAGCCACGCACGCCCGATATGCAGGGCTCCTCCCAGTTATGGAGTGCCGCACGCGCCACATATATATCACTGTCACAGCCACATCTGCCGCGCACGCCGTTAAGCCTGTCAACACCGCACTCACGCGGACATAGCGTACACGCGGAAATGTCATATTTCCATTCCATTTCTATCCCCATTTCCTTTTTTATATATTCTCATACCATGATGTTGGGGTCAAAACATGTGCTATAAACTTAGTGTGTATAACGTATTATATTTATGCATATCACGACTTTTGGGAGAAGCTTAGATGTTCTTAGAACTCTGCTAAGTCCCTAGCCAAAAGCAGCACGGAGGCTGCTTTAGAAGCAATGCATACAGGGATGTATGCCGGCTTCGGTGGCGAACGTATAGAACACCTTTATCAGAGTTCTTAGAACATCTTGCTTCGGGCAACGGAGCTGATATGCATAAATATAATACGTTATACACTCGTGTATTAAATTACCATGTTTTGACCTCAACATCATACCATTTCATTTTTTATATATTCTTAATTTGACCATTTTCTGCTTCTATGATAAAATCATTCTACTATATCGGAATATGTTTTCCAACATAATTCTGTATATTTTATCAATGCCATTTTTTGCAGGTAATACTGTGTTGCATGTTGTACAATGCTAAAACATCAACACACATTTTTTAATAATTATATACGATAAATTATTTTATGCCAACATAGTATATATTAAAAATGTATTTTAAGAGGCGCTGCTAAAGAGGTGTTTCTAATTGACACTGATATAATGCAAAATAACCGGTTACACATTCTGCCCCCTGCAATAATACACAATATATCAATAGTCATTTAAGGAGATAAAAAATGAATCCAGCCAAATTATTCCAGTTAAAATCATCATGGGACCGTTTCACGGCAGCCCATCCGAAGTTTCCGATGTTCCTTCGCGCAGTATCTGGAAGCGATGTCATAAAGGAAGGTACAATTATAGAGGTTAATATTACAACCGCAGATGGACGCAGTTTTTCCACAAATGTCAGGCTCACTCCTGAGGATATGCAGTTGTTTTCGGATGTAAAGGATACAGTAAAATAGCTTCGGATGTTTCTGCACCAGCCTTAATATTAAACAGGGATGTATGAATCCTCACTATTGAAGATTCATACATCCCTGTTATCTTATATTTCCGTATCAGCACACAAAAGTAAATGACTTCAAATCTGCTGCTCCTGTACCTGAATATTCCAGATATATCGAATGTACACCATCGGGTATCGTAATTTTTATCTCGTTATACTCCCATATATTCGCATTATCGATTGGAATACTTGAAAGCACATCCCCATCCCATGTAGTCTTTATTTTAACATTTCCATGAGCATAGCCTCTGGTCTTAATTCCAAATGCGGTAAGACCCTTACAGTCAAAATACTTGAAGCCGATAACCGAACCATCACATAGGTTTGTAATATATGCCGGCTCAATATCTCCATCACGGCCATCCTGCATAATATATGGATGTCCAGCTCCTCCTACATACATCTGCTCATCGTTTGTAAAAATATTGCATGCAATAAATGAGGGATACTCTCCCTCCCCCTTTAATGGTCCATCGTTAAGACCGCATGAGGTCATCTCTGCCTGAATTATCTTGTCACCATCAAAGCTTAGCTTCTCTGCACAGCCCTGCCTTGAATACCATGTATTGTTAGTATGCCTGTGATAGAATATATACCACTCACCTTCTATCTCTACAATGCTGCCGTGATTATTTGCTCCGAATGCTGCCGGCTTAGCTGCAGGCTTATATGAATCAATACCAATGTCACAGTTGCTTACAATCACCCCTCCGTATCTGAAACCTGACAACGGATTATCGCTCACCGCATAGCACAATTCATGCATTACAACCGAAGAATATATAAAATAATATAGACTGCCTTTTTTTCTTATTGATGAGGCTTCAAAAAACTCATGCCCTTCAAAGCCTGTGCCATCGCTGTATGAACCACTCGGTACTACAAACACAGGTTCTGTTATTACTGTGAGCATATCCTTGTCAAGTACCATTCCCATAGAGCCGTGACGCGATTTATCATTGCCGTTGCAAAATCCTGTGTAAAGATATGTCTTGTCACCCTCCGTGAGCACTCCCGGATCAAACTGCGGCTCATCACCTGGTCTTTCTCCAATTCTTCGTCCATCCTTATCCCTGACATAGCCGTAAAAAGCGTATGGTCCCTGTGGTCTGTCTGCCACTGCTACAGAAACGACCGATACCTTATCAAGCACATAATACAGATAGTATCGACCATCCGGTCCTATTGTCACATCAGGCGCATACAGACACATTCTCCCATCGGAGTTGAGCGGATCCTGTGTTTTCCGGTAAATAACTCCTTCATAATGCCAGTCTCCAAGATTATCTACTGGTGCAGACCAGCATACATAATCTCCAAGACAAAATACATGTCCGTTATACATGTCATGTGAACCATATATATATACCCTGCCGCCAAACACATATGGTTCTCCGTCAGGAATATATTCCCATGATGGCAGATATGGAT
Organism: uncultured Eubacterium sp.; assembly: GCA_958446835.1. Lineage (GTDB taxonomy): Bacteria > Bacillota > Clostridia > Lachnospirales > Lachnospiraceae > CAG-882. Next base: position 3,543 of record CAUCXT010000070.1, on the reverse strand, counting down.
TAAAAGCTTGTTTTTTCATTTAACTATCTCCTATCTCTTTTTCTTTCCTGCTTAATCCTATACATCATCTTATCCGCCGTCCTGATATAATCCTCCATCCCAAGTTCCGGTTCATCCGGCGATGAAACGATATGCCCAATGCTCGCCGACAATTCCGCCGGAAGCATGCCTGAGCTGTTGTAAGCCTCTATCTTTTTCTCTATCTGTTTCTGAATATTTGCTGCCTCATCCTCATTATCACAGCTCCCCATAAGCAGAAATTCATCACCACCATATCTGAGACAGAAAACCGAACTATCAGGCTTCACGTCATTTAATATTAGTGCCATCGCTTTGATAGCAGCATCCCCAGCCTCATGACCGTAGGTATCATTTATCTTCTTAAGTCCGTCCATATCCGCAAACAGGAACAGAGTGTGCTTACCCTCCCTGCGGTTTCTCTCAAACAATACCGCCCCTACATGCTGAAGCGCAAAGCGGTTGTAAATTCCCGTCATCACATCGTACATGTAGAGGTGCTCAAGCTTCTTATTGAGCTCACGGATACAGATACTCTGCCTGATTGTCTCAAGCGCAGTATTCAGCACGCTGAGCCAGTAATACAGGCTTCCGTTCTCAATATATTCAATTCCGTTCTCCATCACGCAGTACCCGAACTGGCGTCCATTATGATGAAGCGGCATAAACACTATAGTATGCGATTCCTCTTTTTCATCAATAAAGCCATCGGGTATAAGCCTTGATGTTACAAATGAAACAGGTCTGTTGTCCGCGCTTTTTTTATTGAGCAAAAGCATCATATTTTCAGGATATTCCAAAGAATGTGGTTTCAACACATCATCAGCAACATTTTTGTCCGGCATTTCGTATGGTGGCTCCACATCATTTTCTTTATATTGACTTTCGTCTATGAACAGACAGAAATTATCAAGCTTAAAATTATCAAGCTCCCACCACAGCTTCACTGCAAACTCTTCAAGAGATGGTGCCGTCATAAGCCGCGTCTGCATATAATTAATCTTGCGTCTTATCTCCTCATTCGTGTACAGAATATCAAATATCTCTTTTTTTCTGTGCCTTTCTGCCGCTCCGTACGGTACACAGCCACAGCTCTCATTCGGCATATATTCGTATGCACTGTACTCATTTTTAGGATATGTCTCACCAGCCATCATACCGATCATTCTGTCAACACACCTTCTGCCAAGTTCTTCATCACAGCGCTTAATGCTTGCAAGTCCGGGAATATTACTCTGTGCCCTCAGTGTATTGTCAAAGCCTGTAACCTTCATGTCCTCAGGCACTTTATAGCCGCACTGTTCTAACTTGCTTATAAAGCCTATTGCCATCATATCATTGGCACATACAACCGCGTCGGCAAGCAGGCATCCATTTTTTGCAAAATCATTGAATGCCTTCTCACCGTCGGACTCACTGAACGAATAATCTCCCATTCTCCTTGCCTCAGGCTCTATTCCGTGCCGCCTGAGGGTATCACAGAAAGCCTGCCTGCGCTGCATTGCCTCAATATTTGTTGCCGGACCTCCGATATAGTTAAAAATCCTGCACTTATGAACCTCTATAAGGTGTTCAACCACCTCCGACATAGCCGCATAATTGTCCGTCCCCACCATACACGCGCCATCTACTTCCTGTTCCACGCTGATACATGGTATATTTCTTTGCCTGAGCCGGGCTGCAAGCCTTACACCCCTGTCCCTTGAGGCAATATTGTTGGAAATAATGACGGCACCGTCAAAGTCGGACTTTAAAGCAAGCTCGAAGATATTGTATTCACAGTCATTATATTCCTTCTCACCATGAAAGCCTCCATAGGTGTTAAAGATATAGAGACTGTTGCCTGTTTCCCTTGCCCGCCTGCTCATCCCACGCAGAATCCCTCCGATGAGCTCTGCATTCCACGCCGTAGAAAAAACAGCAATCCTTTTACCCATGCTAATCCCCATTTCTTTGGCGGTTCTGTCCGTCCATGGGCGAACCACCATCCACGATTATAATATATCCACTCCTGTAAATTCACATATCAAACCTATCTATTAAAATATATTTTATATTATTGTCGAATCGTTTACTAACAATATATTGCTAATCAGTGGGTAGAAATTGCGGTTTTACAGTATTATTCCTCAACTGCATGAAAAAAAGCGGCATGCAGCCCAATAGCCGCATACCGCCTCATCACAATGTACATGATTATAATATGTAGTTTACCCACACACTCATCTCGCCCTCACCGCGGTTGTTCCATGCATAGTACGGAACATACGTCAATTTCACATCCTTATACTCAGGCTTCCTAAGCGTGGTATATAACGGCTCATTTGATTTTTCTACGTCACCGCTTGGAGAATCGCAGACGTTAATCAGCTTCTTTCCGGCAATCTGCAGCGCAACCACGTCCGTACCTGCAATATTAAGCATAATCGGCGCAGGCTTTGCCGCCGCACACACGCTAAGTGTATGAAGAGCTGTTCCGTTGTCTGCCTCCTCAAGGCAGTATATAAACGGTCCGCGGCGGAGTGCTGTCTTATTTATATCCTCGCGTACCTCGTTGTTGGCAGCAATAAACTCTGGCTCCATTGAGAGTTCAAGCTTTACGGAATCCCCCTTCTTCCAGTCATGTGTTATATATAAATATCCGTCCTTAAGCTGTGCACTGTTCTCATCAAGCTCTCCGGTGACACCGCTCACCTTGAGGCTTCTGCTCCACTCCGGTATGCGGATTGCAAGGATCCCATGTACACTCTGTTCATTGGTGCATGAGTATACCGTGGTGCCCTGCCATGGCATATCGGTGGCGACTTCAAATCTCAGCTCTTTTCCATTGACATCTTTTTTCACCCTTCCTCCTACGAAAAGGTGTGCAAAAAGTGTATCCTCATTCTCCGTATAGGCATACATGGCAAGTGAGCTTAAAAGCCTCGCAATGTTAGGAGGGCAGCATGCACAGCCGAACCATTTCTGGCGGATTGGCTTTACATGGAACTTTCTGGCATCCTCGTGGCAAGCCTTCGGGTACACCTCCAGTGGATTTACATAGAAAAAGCTCTTTCCGTCCGCCGCCATTCCCGCAAGCACAGTGTTGTAAAGTGCCCTTTCCATAACATCCGAAAATCTTCTGTCCGGCTTTAGCTCAAGCATTCTTCTGGCAAAGAACACAAGACCGATAGCTGCACAGGTCTCAGAGTAAGCCGTATCGTTAGGCAGGTCATAGTTAAATGAAAATGCCTCACCTAAATGCGTCGCGCCGATACCTCCTGTCACATACATTTTCTTCTGTGTGACATTGTTCCACAGCTTAAGGCACGCCTCATAGAGCGCGTCATCATCATCCACTCTCGCGACATCAGCCATTCCTGAGTACAAATATACTGCGCGCACCGAATGTCCGAACGCCTCATCCTGCTCGCGGACAGGCAGGTGTGCCTGATGGTAAAAATGGCGAAGCTCATTCTCATGTCCCTTCTTCACAACCTCAGGGTGCTCCTCATCAAAATAGTACGGTCTTGTTCCTCTCTGATT
>CAUCXT010000069.1 GCA_958446835.1 uncultured Eubacterium sp. | reverse complement strand
CACCTAGCAGACTTCTCATGGGTGACGCCGGCTCCCGCGCAATCGGATTCTTTATCGCAATATGCGCACTCAAAACAGGAAGTCCATTGCTCTACATCCCTGCTGCCATAGTGATTATCCTTGACGGCGGACTTGGGCTTGTAAAGGTATTCCTGCTTCGTTTCTTAAAGATAAAGATACTGGCAAACACACGCACACCGTTACATGACCACGCGCGCAAAAATAAGAACTGGTCGGACACGCAGGTTGTATTCCGCTTCGCGATATTACAGCTCATTGTGTCACTGGCGTTACTGTTCGCATAGAAAGGAGACTTCACATGATTCGATTCAATAATGATTACAACCACGGTGCACATCCGGCGATACTTAAGGCGCTTGCCGACACCAATGGTACAAGCTATGGTGGTTATGGTGAAGATGAGTGGTGCGATAAGGCCTCATTCATCATAAGAAACCTTCTCGACCGTCCGGATGCGGAGGTTAGATTCTTTCCGGGTGCCACACAGGCGAATTTTATTGTTATTGACGCGGCACTAAATCCTGTGCAGAGCGTTATTGCCGCCGATACAGGGCATATCAACTGCCATGAGGCTGCCTCCATTGAGAACACAGGTCACAAGATTCTTGAGCTTCCTAACACCGACGGCAAAATTACCGCCGCACAGATAGAGGCTTGTGCTGCTGCCTATTATGAGGCAGATGAGCCGGAATATCTCACTGAGCCTAAGATGGTATATATCTCATTTCCGACAGAACAGGGAACCTTATATTCTCTTCAGGAATTGGCAGCTATACATGATGTCTGTGAAAAATACGGAATGTACCTTTTTGTTGACGGTGCAAGAATGGGCTATGGACTTGGTTCTGAAAAAAATGACATTACCCTCAAGGATTTTGCTGAGCTCACTGATGTATTCTACATCGGAGGAACCAAATGCGGCGCCATGTTCGGCGAAGCGGTAGTTATCACAGCCACAGCATTAAAGCGCCGTTTCAAGGCTTATATGAAGCAGAACGGTGCCGTTCTCGCAAAGGGCTGGCTTCTCGGACTTCAGTTTGCAGCCCTTCTTGAAAACGGAGAATACTTTGCAATAACTAAGCGCGCCGATGAGCTCGCAATGCAGATTAAAAAGGCTTTTGCCGACAAGAATATTCCGATGTGGGTTGACAGCTGCACCAACCAGCAGTTCGTCATATTAAACGATGAACAGAAGGAAAAGCTTTCAAATAAGTACATTTTTGAGCTTCAGGGTCACGCCGAAAACGGAACCGTTGTGCGCTTCTGCACAAGCTGGGCAACCACCAAGGAGGAGGTCGACAGCCTCATCAAGGATATTGACAACCTATAATTTATACACGGTTCTACACAAAAATGGGGCGGTATCCGAAGGATACCACCCCAACTATTGACAAAGAGCCTTAATTCAAGCCCTACTCAACAACATCACATTGATATATGACAACAGCACCATCATCTGCTGTGCCGACATAAGTTCCCTGAAAAAACCTTCCTGTTGAACCAATCAGGTAATACAATCCTACGTCCTTCACATCATCGCCGTACACCGACATAAGAATGGCAGCTCTGCCACATTCACTGTATGCCCCTGTAGTATCATGTTGTGTGTCTCTATCTATGAATATAAGCTTCTCAGGTTCCCCATCCGGAAATATCTTTTCTGCGTCATACCAGCCATCATTGTCTATAACAAGCCACAATATATCTCTGTTCTGCTCAATAAAGTTATCCACTGTCTCTTTATTTTTTCCGTCATCCACAGTTGCCCGGCAATAATAGAAACTTACATAACCTCTTGAAGCAATCTTCTCCGCCTCCACATTTTTTCCGGTGTCCATGATATAATTGTAGAGATTTTTCTGAGTTACCTGCTCTGAATCCTCGGCATTGCACTGAGCCAGAATAAACTCATCCACACCATCAAATGTGCCTGCCTCAACCTGCGCATTGATATTCATTGGGATAATTCTGTTCGGAATGGTATAATCAAACATTGCCGTATCTATCATCCAGCCCGGTTCCCAGCCGATTATCCACGGAATATCGCTATAACTCTCAAGAATGTCTGTTGTAGAATCATATTCCTCTGTATCAGGATAGTAATCAACTCCGAATCCGCTTATCAGAAGAACTACATTTAATACAATTACGCAAATCCCAACTGCCGCCATGTATAGCTGCTTAACCTTACCGCCTTTTTTTATTATTTTATCAAAAATGGCGAATACGCATATTATATATGCCAACAAAATAAGCAGCATGTCCGCATAATAATATCTTGTTGAAGATAAAGCCTCCGGTGTGAGGACATTTACCACAAACGCATACATGAGAGCTGCACCAGCAATTCTTGTCACAACCGACCTTATATATGAGTTCTCCACGCCTCTGGCAACACCATAGAACACAGCTGCAATAACCGGAAACAATATAAGAAAAGCCTTATAAGCTTTTTGGAATACATACATTATTACCAGCTTATAACCATAATAAATACTTCCAAGATGCGCAAAAATTTCTTTGGCATTGCCAATAACTCCCGCTGAATGGGCATTGGACGTAATTGCCACATACCAATAATCCCACAGTTTGTTTATAAAGACTGCAGCCACTGCCAAAGTCACAGCATACTTCAATATATCCCGGAAACGCTTTTCCTTGATATCATATATTATTTCGAATACAAAAAATGCGGCGACAAAGAATACAAAATAATACTGTGTAAGAAATCCACCGACTACCGAAGCACATAACACTAAATATTTTCCGATTTCCGCCAATATTCCAGCCTTGCTGCATACAACCACCGTTTTCTTATCCGCAGCCAGCATGTTGGCATAGACAAACAGTGCCGTAAAAAATGTATATACCATATACATCCTTGCAAGCATTCCTGCCGACAACATGCACTGGGTCATCAGCACTCCTATCGTTCCAAGCGACGATAATACAGGGCTGTGAAACAGCTTTTTAAAGATAAAAAATACAATGCACCCTGTCCCTAAATATGCCAAAAGGTTTACAAATAATGCTGTCCAGACTGAGAGTGTGCCTCCGGCAAGCTTTGATGTTATATACACAAGAACGTAGTAAAGCGGGGGATGAACCTTATCCATCTTGATATTATCTATCATTTTTTCGTAATAATCATCCTCGCCATGGGTGAGCGCATTTTTAAAATCGTCTCCGCTCATCCACTTATTTATCTCATAAGGTGTAAGACCATCCGAGTTTACTATATTGTACGTGTATATCTCATCACAGAAAGTAACTCTCTTACCATTTCCCCAATATACAAACAGCACCATTGAAACCACAATGGTGCATATAAAAGCTATTAAGTAAACCAGCTCTTCTTTTTTATTCTTAATCAAGCAATGCATTGTAAATATCCCTCTTAGAAACTCCCCTGTCCTTTGCAACCAGCTTCATCGCATCCTTCTTGTCCATTCCCTGGGAGACATACATATTGAAATGCTCCTCGATACTCATATCATCCCATGCGGCACGTTTTTCTTCTAAAAGCTCCTTCGAGCTCTTGCCTTCTATCACAAGAACATACTCTCCCTTTGGCTCATTGGCGGTGTAATAACCTAAAGCTCCCGATATTGTATCGCGATACACCGTCTCATGTCTCTTGGTAAGCTCCTTGCACACCGCAATTCTTCTCATGCCTCCAAGAGCACTTTCAAGCTCTGTCAATGTCCTTAACAGTCTATGTGGTGCTTCATAAATAATAATCGTCCTCTGCTCCGCCTTAAGCTGCTCGAGAACATCCGCCTTCTCCTTCTTGTCCGACGGAAGAAACGCCTCGAAGCAGAATCTCCTCGTAGGCATCCCCGACATGATGAGCGCATTTATGCACGCTGCGGCTCCCGGTACAGGTGTCACCTTGATTCCCGCCTCTATACACTGCCTTACAAGCTCCTCACCCGGGTCTGATATTCCCGGTGTACCTGCGTCAGTTATCAGCGCAACCGTCTCGCCCTTTAACATCTTTTCCACAAGCACGCGCGCCTTCTCAACCTTGTTAAATTCGTGATAGCTTGTCATAGGCGTCTTTATCTCAAAATGATTCAGAAGCTTAATGCTGTTACGCGTATCCTCCGCGGCGATAACATCCGCCTCCTTAAGCACGCGTATACAGCGAAAGGTCATGTCCTCAAGATTTCCAATCGGTGTTGCACACAGATAAAGCTCTCCGATTCCATTCTCATTCATATAAATCGTGTACCTCCTTGGTATATACTCCCTTGTCGGCATATATCACAAGCGGCTTCTCCACCTTAAGCATAGGCTTAGCTCCCTTAATCGACTCGATAAGCACCATATTTGCCTCCTTATCAATGAAAGGATAAACAAGCCTCATACGCTTCGGTTCCATGCCATACTTCTTTATAACGCCGAATATTTCATCAAGGCGCTGAGGTCTGTGAACCATGTAAAAACGTCCACCCGACTTGAGAAGCCCTGCTGCCGCAGCTACCACATCCTCAAGCGTACACAAGAGCTCATGCCTTGCAATCGCCTTATGGCTCTCCGGGTTGGTAAGTCCGTGATTCTGCGTCATATACGGTGGATTACTCGTCACCACATCGAACGAACCCTTTTTGAAAATTGAGCAGGCTTCCTTAATATCTCCCTGAACAATCTCCACGCAGTCACCGATACCGTTGTACTCCACACTGCGTCTTGCCATATCAACATTTATATCCTGTATTTCAAGTCCTGTAAAATGAGCGCCCTTTGTCTTTCCCTTTAACAAAATAGGGATAACACCATTGCCACAACCTAAGTCAATCATGTTTTCCCCATCCTTTATCGTGGAAAAAGCTGTCAGAAGCACCGCGTCCATGCCAAAACAGAACACGGTGGAATTCTGAATAAGCTTATAACCATTTCTCTGTAAATCATCAAGCCGCTCATTGGCTTTAAGATTAATTGTCATCTAACTTCGATTTTCCTTCCTTGCGCTCTAACGCCTCAAGTGCCTTGAGCTCATCATCATTGATGTTATTGTTATCACGCCTTCTCTTTGGCTTGAATCTCAAATCTTCAACCTTGTACTCGCGGATTTCCTTCTCATCATTGTCAAGTGTGACTATGACCTTCACAAGCTGGCGCAGAACATTGACACTCGACACCTCACCCTTTAGTTTATCAGATGTGGTTACAAAATCACCTACATTAGGAAGCTTGCTGTTAAGCTCCTCATAGGTCTCCTCCTCATTCTTGAGACAGCACATAAGTCTTCCGCACACACCGGATATCTTCGTAGGGTTGAGTGAAAGGCTCTGCTCCTTCGCCATCTTTATCGATACCGGAACGAACTCCGACAGATAAGTGCTACAGCACAGCGGTCTTCCGCAGATTCCTATTCCTCCAAGTATCTTAGTCTCATCGCGGACACCAATCTGCCTAAGCTCAATTCTCGTCTTAAACACTGCTGCCAAATCCTTAACAAGCTCTCTGAAATCAATTCTTCCGTCCGCAGTGAAGTAGAACAGCACTTTGTTATTGTCAAAGGTATACTCTGCGTCAATGAGCTTCATCTCAAGACCATGCTTCTTAATCTTCTCAAGACATATCTTGAATGCGTCCTTCTCCTTAGCCTTATTATTGAGCTCCTGCTCATCATCCTTAGGAGTGGCAATACGAAGCACCGGCTTGAGCGGAAGAATAACCTTATCCTCTGCAACCTCTCTTATGCCAAGCACAACATACCCATACTCCACACCTCTTGCAGTCTCCACAATTACGTGGTCGCCCTGCTTAATATCCATATCAAGCGGGTCAAAATAATAAATCTTACCCACCCTTCTGAATCTGACTCCAATTACCTTAACCATATAAATCCTCACTTATCTACTTTTTTATTCTAATCAATTGCCATCAATTCTCTTTTATTGTGAGCAGCAACAGCTCCATTGTCATATCATAATTCACATTCGCATGAAGTCTTGTCTTAGCCTTGTCAAATGCCTCCATTATAAGCTCAAGCCCTTCGTACGAGCTCTTACCGGCAGCCCTTCTTATATCTGCAACCTCATCCGTAAATACAAGTGCATTAGGGTCTCTTGATACCTTGAACAGCAGAACATCCCTGAACCACAGGGTCATAATATCAAGGCAGTCATCAACGCTGATATCATAATTATTTATATCCTTGATTGCCGCAACCAAATCCGTAAGCTCCATATTATGTATATTCTTTAAAAGCTTAATAATATCCGACTTAATCTCCTCAAAATCAGGAGACGCAGCAAGCTTGACCGCGCGCCCCGGTCGTCCCTGTGCAAATGCCGCACACAGCTGCGCATGATATTCCGGAATCTTGCAGTTTTTCATAAGATACTCAACAATAAGCTGGTTTTTGACAGGCTTAAGACTGAGCATAACACATCTTGATAGTATGGTCGGAAGAAATACCCCGGCATTGTTGGTTAGAAAAATAATCACCGCATAAGCCGGCGGCTCCTCTATTGTCTTTAAAATGGCATTCTGCGCTTGAACAGTGAGCTTCTCCGCCTCATCAATAATATATATCTTATATTTACTGCTGTAAGGCTTAATCACAATGTCATCTACAAGCTGCTCCCTCACATCATCCACACCTATTGAGTTAGGCTTCTCATGTGTCACATGTATTATATCCGGCTGGTTCCCTGATTCCGCCTGAATACACGAACGGCATTTTCCGCAAGGTGTAATACCGCCCTCCTCACACTGCAGTGTCTTTGCAAAGGCATCTGCAAGCATGTTCTTTCCAAGTCCATCCTCACCGCTCATTATATATGAATGGGACACCTTATCCATGGAAATAGCATTCTGCAAATGCGCTATAATTCCCTCATGCCCCAAGATATCTTTAAACTCTGCCATACAAGACCCACCCCTTTCTATAACCACTCTTATCATTTACACCCTGCTGTCAGCATCAAAGCTTATGTCGATATATCAATCAGAAGTCCTCTTATCTCCCCAACCTTGCTCAATATAGTGAGATTATCCTTCTCATCCTTCAAAAGCTCCGTGGCAAGGTCATCAAGGTTCTTGTCCACAAGCTTTACAATACCATACACTCTGTGTCTTCCCCTTCTGTCAAGAAAATTCTCCCTTGAAAATTCATGTGAGCGATTGACAACCTCATTCATGAAATCCTTGACCAGCTCCCTATATCTCTTCATATCAGCAATGTCCGTATGCTTGGCTATGCGCTCACCCTGCTCGGTAATCTGCGTCATAAGGTGATTAAGCCTGCTATTAAGCTCCGCATCCTCTACATTGCTCGCCAAAATGAACTTAAATGATCCATCCGCCTGTGAAGTCTTTGTCTGATTTTCTACAGGCACTGCCCTGCTCACATCATTCACTTTAATGTCCATAGAATTATCCTCCTGACTCATCATTATCGCGATAATCATTTCCCGATAAGTTTACATTTTTACAATAGTATTAACCTATCAAATATAGATTTAATGGCTGCTTCTTTAATAAATACTTCTTAATAGTTACATTTTGTCATATCGTAAGTTATGCGTCAAGCTATTTACTGCATTGTACTATATATTCCCTGATTTCTGCAATACAGTCCTCAAGCTTATCGTTTACAAACCTTTTTGTAATCCCACACTGCCTCATATTTTCCTCTGAAAAGTCATCTTCGTCTGCAATATATCTTCTGCACATCTCTCTGTACTGTGGCTTTTCCTGTCGGCATTCGCGTTCTAATGCCCTTCTTAATCTGGTGCCATCATCAACCTCAATATATATCGGACACACCCTGTCTTTTCCAAAGTATTCACAATACTTACTGTACGCTTCTATAGTTCCAAGCGCCAGATAATTCTCTTTCCCATCCAGATTTATCTGACCATCATTTCTTGTGTAATACTTCCATGGACCGTATACAGTATTGTAAATCCTTATCTCAACAATACTTCCGTCGCACTCATGCCTTACAGCTTCATCATCATCAACAAAAAAATATTCCTCTCCGTCCTGCTCTCCGCTGCGTTTAGGCCTTGTAGTGTACATAGTTATCTTTTTAAGTCCAAGGCTGCCGTCCTCTAAAAGCTTCTTGTAAATAGTATCCTTCCCTGTTGAGCTCTTCCCCGAAATAAAAAATATCTTTCCCATGTTATATGCAGCCTTCCTATTAATATCAGATGCCGGACTGTACACATCTCATATACGGCATATCATTTCTGAAATCAACACCATGAACTTCGTATCCCGACACTTTAGCATTTATTATATCACATAATATTTCTTTTGTAACTACCTCTCCGGGCACAATAAACGGTATCCCCGGAGGATATACATATCCATAGTCCCCTGATATATCTCCAGCTTCTGCTGCCTTCATCTCCTTAGGCATTTCAAATGCCTGTGCAATAGTATATTTTTTTTCAATCCTTCTCTGTCCCTGTGTCCATATTCCGGATTTCTTATTTATATTCAATCCTTCCGTTTTTCCATCTTCATCCGGACAATTATATTTTAATAAATTCATACAAATATACTCATCTATTTCCGAGAGTGCCACTGCAAGCCTGTCAAATCCCTCATCGCTATCCATACAGGATGTCATCGCAAGACAATACCTTCCCAATGACATTTCAAGCTGCAGACCATACTTATTTCTCAGCATGTCATATATCTCC
>CAUCXT010000068.1 GCA_958446835.1 uncultured Eubacterium sp. | reverse complement strand
CTGATACGGCATTATATGATTTCAGGGCGCTGTCAACGCTGGGCTTTGATATGGATGACGCGGCGGCATTAACACAAGCCGATGGCGTAAAGTACGCGCAGGGCGGCATAAATCAGGCTGTGCTGCAAAAGCTTGAGGATGGAAGAGAATGTGTGAGTGTCACATATTCGCTGTTAGACAACATCAATATTCCTGAGCTTGTTGAAGGCAGATTTCCGGAAAATGACAGGGAATGTATTGTTGACAGCAAGTACTATGGAAGCGAATATATAGGAAAAGAGTTTATCATATCTGATAGCAATACGGACGATGTGAAGGATGCCTTTAAATACGGTTCTTATAAGATAGTTGGGCGCGTGCAGTCACCCCTGTATCTCAACTTCGAGCGCGGAACTTCGTCGGTCGGAAACGGAAGCGTGTCGAGCTTTGCATATTTTCTGAGGGACGCGTACACGGCAGAGTATGACAATGAGATATACATAAAAATGGATTCCGATGCGGTAATATATTCGGATGAGTATGATTCGTACATTGATTCACATACCGATATGCTAAAGGCTTCTGTGCAGACAATCGCGGATAAGCGGTATGACAGGCTCTACAGTGAAGCTGCCGACAAGATAGATGACGCGAAAAATGAGCTTGAAGATGAACTTGCGAAGGCACGTAAGGAGCTGGATGATGCCTACACCAAGCTTCAGGACTCCGAAAAGGAGCTTGATGATAAGCAGAACGAGGTGGACGCAGCACGTCAGGCGCTTGAACTTGCCGGAATGAATACGGATGGCATGTTCGACGAGGCGCAGGCACAGCTTGATGAGGCGCGCAGGCAGATAGAGGACGGATATAAGGAGTATTCCGATGGCGTTGAGGAGCTTGAAGCTAAGAGCGCCGACGCACAGGCAGAGATAGATGATGCGCAGAGTAAGCTTGATGACCTTAAGAAACCGATGGTGTATCTGCTTGACAGGAATACCAATGTGGGCTATGCAAGTTTCGATAATGACAGCAATATAGTAAATCAGGTTGCGGCGGTCTTCCCGATATTCTTTTTTGCCGTTGCGGCGCTTGTGTGCATGACCACCATGACGCGAATGGTCGAGGATGAGAGAACACAGATAGGAGTGCTTAAGGCTCTTGGCTACAGCGAGGGTGCGGTGATGGCGAAGTATTTGTTCTATTCAGGTTCGGCGGCGGTGGGAGGTTCAGTATTCGGATATGTGGTCGGCAATCTCTTGTTCCCGAAGGTAATCTGGATTGGCTACGGAATGTTGTATGACTTCGCAGAGCTCACATACGTGTGGGATGTGAGGATAGGCATAATATCTATTGCGGCAGCGGTGCTCTGCTCAATGGGAGCGACATATTTTTCATGTGCGGCACAGTTTCACAGCTCACCTGCCACGCTGATACGCCCTAAGGCGCCTAAAGGCGGAAAGAGGATTCTGTTGGAGCGGGTAGGATTTATCTGGAAGAGATTGAGTTTTTTAAGAAAAGTGTCCGTGAGGAATGTTTTCAGGTACAAAAAGCGTTTCATTATGATGATAATGGGAATTGGCGGCTGCAGTGCACTTGTAGTCACTGCTCTGGGGCTTAAGGATTCCTTCAGCGATATTGTAAGTGCACAGTATCGTGAGATAGCTGTATATGATATGACAGTTACCTTGGGGGAGGCTGCGGATGGGGCTGAAAGGCAGAAGCTAGGAAGTGAATTTGAGGAGTATTTTGACAGCTATGCCTTTCTTAATTCTTCGACGATGGATATTGAGAGTGACAGCAATAAGAAGTCCTCTAATATCATAATTCCTGAGAATGAGGAAGCTTTTAAAGAACAGTACAATTTCTTAAACTATAAGGGCGGTGATGCGCTCACATACCCTGCACAGGGAGAGGTGATACTTACAAGGAGACTTGCAAAGATACTTGGAGTGAAAAAAGGTGATACACTGACAATCACGGATGATGATTTTAACACCATGACGGTCACGGTTGCCGCTGTGTGCAAGAACTATGTGTTCAATTATGCCTTTATTTCCAAGGAGACTTATTTATCGGCTGTGGGACATGAGCCGGAGTACAGAACAGTATATGCTTCACTGAAGGACGGAAGGGATGCACATCAGACAGTGGCGGACTTACTATCCACGGATGATGTGAGTTCGGCGAGCGTCAATGCGGACACGGAGAGCCAGTTCAACAATATGATATCGAGCATAAACTATGTTGTTCTGCTTGTGATCGTGCTTGCCGCGGCGCTTGCGTTCGTTGTGCTGTATAACCTCACGAACATAAATATAACCGAAAGGATAAGGGAGATTGCCACCATCAAGGTGCTTGGCTTTTATTCGTGGGAGACAGCCTCGTATGTGTTCAGGGAGAACTTTATCCTGACCGGAATAGGAGCGCTGTTAGGACTTGGGCTTGGAAAGCTTTTGCACATGTTCATCATGGAATGTATCAATATTGAGGCGGTATACTTTGAGAGCAGAATAACACTCACAAGCTATATACTTAGTGTTGTGCTTACATTTGTATTTGCCATAGTTGTAAATCTGTTTATGTATTTTAAACTCAACAAAATCAATATGGCAGAGTCACTTAAATCGGTCGAGTAAAAAAACAGAGAAGCCACATCAGGCTTCTCTGTTTTTGCTTCTTATCCAGTCATATTTCTTAATCAGTTCTTCGTCCGTGCTTCCGGTGAAAAAGTAGTAATCAAAATATTGTGCCTCATCTAAGGCGATGAATGTTCCGTAGGTTGGTATGCTGTTAAAGAGCACTGTGAAGTCATGGCTTATCGCCAGACCGTAACCTTTATCAGATATGACACAAGGAGCTTTCAGCTTGCTCTTTCCGAACGAGATATATCTTGCAACGCGGTTGAGCTGAAGATGGTCGCGGTTGCTTGCACCGAAGGCATAGAGCTTCTGGGCGCTGTCGAAGTCGAAAAAGCACATGCTTCTGTTCCTTGTCGTCTCTAATATATGTCCCGGCTGCTTTTCATTTAAGAGTATGTTTTTATCCTTGTCGCAGAAGCTTATAAGTCCGTTCTTCTTGTCAATGCGAAGGTAGAGCGCTGAGGTGGCGAGCAGAACCGTGTCGGGAGTGTCCTTGAACTTCCATTTATCGGTGGTCTTTCTGTTCTCAATGCATTTCGCTTCTGGTATTTGGGCTCCAGCCCTGTGGTAGCTCACACGTATCATTGAAGAAGCATAAGGGGTGAGCGTAAGCGTTGCATTGATACTGTCGAGGATGAGGCTGTTGCCCTCACGTCTTACCGCCCTGAACGGATATGCAGCCATGCGGTTCGGATTCTGCTTAAGCACATCCATCTTCGGCACAGAGCCGAAGGAGTATTCCGACATGCACATAATCTTGTTGCTGTAGTCGACAGCCTTGCCCGGAGCTGCAGGCGGTGCGGTGTACGGCATGGCAGGATACGGTGATGTCCTTCTGGCTGCCGGAGCCTTGTATTTACCCGGAGCGTCTGTAATTCCGGATGAAGAAGATGCTTTCCTTGCGTCCGATGAAGAAGTGCTTGTTTTAGCTGTTAAATTATCATCCTGCGTATCTTCGCCGGAAACGGCTGTGGCAGGCTGGATGGAGCTGAACGTCACAGTCTTTCGCACCCTGTTAGGCTGCATGTTCTCTGCGTCAAATACAGCATTTTTGACCGAATCCGGGATAGGCTCTGCAATCAATGGCGTGAGCTCTCCGGTGTGGTAGACGGCAAGCTCATGGAGAGCACGGGTTGCCGCTACATAGAGGAGCTTTACATTGGCGTCACACGCCGGGTATGCGTCAATGTCCGGATTCATAAGTATGCAGCAGTCGAATTCCAATCCCTTGGTGTAGGTGATTGGAAGAACCATTGTCCCGATGTCAAATTCCATCGCGTCAAAGTCATTGACCTGAGTGTATTTAGAAAGCTCATTGGCGGCTACCCTTGAGGTATCAATATCAGGGCAGATTATCGCTATCGTCTCATATCCGGCTTCCTTCCACGCATTGATTTTGGAGGCGGTATTTCTGATAAGCTCATCGTTATCCGCAAAAGCCGTTATCTCCACGTCCTTGCCGTGCCTTATAATCGGCTCAACAGGGTATATTGAGAAGGTTCCGTGCCTTAATATGTCCGTTGCAAAGTGGGATATCTCCACAGTGTTGCGGTAGCTCTTTCGCAGGAGATTGAAGCTGTCATATTCGCCTGTTAGAAAATTAGCGGTGAGCTCAGTCCAGTCATTCAGTCCGTGTTCATAGTGGATATTCTGTGAGACATCACCCATTATTGTGTAGGTACAACCGCGCATGCAGTAGTGCAGGCTCATATATGCCATCATTCCGAAGTCCTGTGCCTCATCTATGACAACATGGTGTGCCTCCTCAATAGGGTCATTTTCCTTGGTGCGCTTATAGATGTAGACAAGAGCTGCGAGGTCATATAAATCCGGTGTTTTGGAATCATAAGGGAACACGGTGCCGTATTTTTTCTCCTGAGATTTCAGGAAATCGGAGTATATGTCGTAGGTGGAGTATTTCCACTTCTTAGGTCCGAAGTACTGGCGGTAGAAGCGCGTGAGCGCCTTCTTTTCCTCCGGTGAGTACTGGATTTCTTTTCCCATGAGTTCGTTCTCAAGGCGCGCCATTATGCGGTTGTTGAGGTGTTCTATCTTAAGCTGTGTCGATAACTGTGGGTTCTCATTAAGGAATGCCGTGATGGACTGCGATGTGAGCAGGGTGACACACACGTCATGTTCGAGAAGCACATTCTCATTCGATTTGAGGATGACATCCCTTGTGTCGATGACATTTCTCTCAAAATTATTGCAGAACGCCTCAAGTTCACGAAACCATGTGAGCGTTCCTCGCTTTAAGGAGGCAGGGTATACTGCGGATGGCATGGTAAGCGGCGCAATATGCTGGGTGTCCCTATCCCAGTCCTCATACAGAAGCCTCACAAAAAGCTCCTCCATCGTCATCTGGCGGACACCGTTTACGTCTAAGTCCGGCAGGACACTGGTAATGTAATTTAGGAGAATCTTGTTGCTCCCGACAATGTAAAAATCTGCCGGCTTAAAGTCTTTCTCATAGTTGTACAGGATATATGATATCCTGTGCATGGCAACAGTTGTCTTTCCTGAGCCGGCAGCTCCCTGAACTATTATACTCTTGTAAGGAGACTGTCTTATAATGTCATTCTGTTCCTTCTGGATTGTCGCAATAATCTCACCGAGAACAGCTTTTTTGTTCTGGGAGAGGTATCTGTTTAGAAGCTCATCGTTTGCGACAACGTCGCTGTCAAAAAAGGAGAGCAGGGTATCATCCTTGATTTCGTAGGTTCTCTTTTTCTTAAGGTCAATCACAAAGTCGCCTTCCCTTGGAACAGAGTAGGTGACTTCACCGATGTGGCTTTCGTAGTATGAGTTGGCGATAGGGGCGCGCCAGTCGATGACCTCAAGGTGTGTTACATCGCGGGATATTCCAACCTTGCCTATATAGATAGTATCATTGCTCTTATTCTTTTCATCAATAAAATCGATTCTTCCGAAGAATGGCTTCTGCCTTGCTTTTTCAGCTCTCGAGGCCTCATGCTGCGCGCGTTCATACATTACCTGTATGTTGTCAATCATTGACAGAGCCTCGACATCCTTGGCACCGTAGGTCTCAAGAAGTGTGTAGAGTTCATCGGACAGAGCTTTCTCTTCTTTTCTATATTTTTCCAGATTTTCCTTTGTAAGGGAGAGCACGGACGCAAAGTGGCTTTGCTCATAATTATTGTCATCGGGTTTAAACATGGTAAACTCCTTGTCTTTATATATACTTCCGTAAAATACAACGTGTTGGGAAGGAGTACTTCCCAACACATATATTACTTTATCATTTTAGATGAATATTTTCAAGGCATTTGCAGGAGCTGCATTGACAAAACAATTAAAATTCAGAGGATGAATCTTCATAGAACAGTTTCACCACGATATTCTGGCTGAAATCTCCAAAGGAGGCGCCGAACAATGTGAAACCACCGCAGTTAGGTGTATCTGCCGGAACTGATATGGTGAAATTGATTATTGAGTCATAGTTAAGTGCAAGGTCATTGATGGTTACGGATGACAGCTTGGCGGTTCCGTCCATAAATGTACCGGAATGATTGATAACCAATGTTTTTAACAGACCGTACTGGTTGAGCCCGTCCGGCCACCAGTTAGGGCACAGCATACCACGTCTGTTGCCGAAGTCGCCGGGGCTTATCCATTTTCCGAGGGCTTTCCCATTGATGTCAAAATAGATATCACTTGGATAATTGTCATTGTGCTCAGGACATTCGGAGCTTATCTCAAAGGAAATCTGTATTTCGGACAATGTCTGGCCGAGCTTTAAACGGTTGGGAAGATTATATGTCACATATCCATATCCGACCCATAATATATCAGCCTTAAAACGCTCAGGATATGAGAAAACCTTGGGGTTATCGAGGTCGCCGATAAGGTTTCCGGAGGTGGACAGACCACAGGTAGGATGAACATCGTAACTGATATAGTGACCTATATCTATCTCATCGGTGTAGCATTTGATAGAACCGGCATTCGGAACCATGTCTATGATAAGACGTTCATAACGTGGACGGACTATCTTCATAATCCCCCTCTTGCCGGAGGTCACCTGAACGGAGACGAGACCGGCTGCCTCAAGCTTGCCGACATGCATTGATATGGCACTGTTGGTAAGACCAAGAGTTTCCGCAAGGTCATTCATGCTCAGATGATCATTTTGATAAATAAGTTTCATAATCTGAAGTCTCATAGGGGTGCTGAGTGCCTTAAAGACTTCTTCGGCTTCGTTTAGTGATTTAATATAGTACATATCAGCAGGTCTCCTTAGGTTGGTAATTATGCATGGTTTGATTTATAAAGTGAAATGTTTAATTATTCTTTTAAGTATAAAATGTTTAAAAGAAATAGTCAATAAGAAAATACATTTGTGCAAAATGCACAAAAAAATAACAAATCTTTCTCTATCGGATTAAGCAATTAAGTATTGAATTATACAATAAAAAGAGCTATGTTTATATTAACATTTCACCGAAAATAGAATAGGTTAAGCAAAAAGTGAAATATAAACTACGAAAACGTTTTAAGACTTGTTCTGTTTTACTGAAAAATAAAATTTATGTAAATTTAATAAAAAAATATTAAAAGGAGGACGAAAAATGAGCAAGTTGTACATAAACCCTAAGAACAAAAAGGGTCACATCAATCCGGAGATTCAGGGACATTTTTCGGAGCATTTAGGAAGATGTATTTACGAGGGGATTTTTGTGGGAAAGGATTCTTCCATTCCTAATGTGAACGGAATGAGAACAGACGTTGTGGAGGCATTAAAGGACATACAGATTCCTGTTCTCAGATGGCCGGGCGGCTGCTTTGCAGATGAGTACCACTGGAAGGACGGCATAGGACCTGTTGAGGGCAGAAAGAAGATGATAAACACCCACTGGGGCGGTGTTGTAGAGGACAACAGCTTCGGAACACATGAATTCATGGAGCTTTGCAGACAGCTTGGCTGTAAGACCTACGTCAACGGCAATGTCGGAAGCGGAACGGTTCAGGAGATGAGCGAATGGGTTGAGTACATGACTTTTGAGGGTGTATCGCCAATGAGTGATTTGAGAAAGAAGAACGGTTCTGAGAAGCCTTGGACAGTGGACTACTTCGGAGTGGGAAATGAGAACTGGGGCTGCGGCGGAAACATGACACCTGAGTATTACGGAAATCTCTATAGAAGATACCAGACTTATGTAAGAAACTATCATCCGGATAAGCCTATATTCAAGGTTGCATGCGGAGCGAATGTTGACGATTACAACTGGACAGACAAGGTAATGGATACCTGCTTTAAGGCACCGGAGTTCCTTCACGGCTTTATGGATGGCATATCACTTCATTACTATACACATCCGGGTGGATGGGATCACAAGGGAAGCGCAACGGATTTCGATGATAAGATGTGGTATCAGACCCTTAATAAGACTCTCTATATGGAGGAGCTTATCAAGAATCACGAAGCAATCATGAACAAGTATGACAAGCAGCACAAGGTCGGCATGATTGTGGATGAGTGGGGAACATGGTTTGACTGTGAGCCTGGAACCAATCCGGGATTCTTGTATCAGCAGAATACAATAAGAGATGCACTTGTTGCAGGAATCAACTTAAACATCTTCAACAAGCACTGTGACAGAGTTAAGATGGCGAACATTGCACAGATGGTAAATGTTCTTCAGGCAGTTCTCCTCACAGAGGGAGAGAAGATGATAAAGACTCCTACATATCATGTATTCTATATGTATAAGCACCATCAGGATGCCGAGCTTTTAGACAGCTTCGTTGAGACAGAGCAGATAGGTCTTGAGGAGCAGAACATGGTACCTAACCTTACAGAGTCGGTATCACTCGGCAAGGACGGAAAGATTCATATTACAATGACCAATCTTTCCATAGACAAGGACTACGAGATTGACGGCTGTGTAGCTGATACCGAGATTGCTTCTGCAAGCGGCGAGATTGTCGGAGGAGAGATTCACCTTCACAATACATTCGATAAGCCTGAGGAGGTAACTGTAAGACCATTCAATGATATAGAGGTAAACGGCAACAGAATTAAGTTCTCAATTCCGGCAAGCAGTGTACTTCATCTGGAATTGAACATCAGATAAGCGTAGGAGTGTTTATATGATTCGAAAAGGTATTAAGAGAATCACATCACTTGCACTTATTACTTCCATGATAGCCTGCACATTCCCATACGCGTCCGTGCCTGTATATGCACAGACGCAGATGGCTGAGCAGCCTGTGGCAGTTGTGACAACAACTCAGGATGCAGCGCAGGAGAGCAGGCTTACAACCAATTATTCCACGGTGAGCAAGGGCTATAAGGAAGCGGTATATACAG
>CAUCXT010000067.1 GCA_958446835.1 uncultured Eubacterium sp. | reverse complement strand
GTGAAAAAGTGTCTTGAATGTTATGACTTTATCAGAAAGCAATTTCCTGATTATGCAAGGTTAGAGAGCTGGGATATGAGAAGACAGCTTCTTTTTGCATACTATAATTATGCAGCGGTTGCTATGAATTCAAGACCTTTTGCGCAGGAGCTGGGATACACTTCATTTGAATATGAGGAATATCTTCTGGCTGAGACGGACAGTGCGATTGCAGTGTATGATGCTCCGGTTGTTAGAATGATGGACGGTGAGAAGTACGATCTTGACGGACTTAGGGACGAGCTCAACTATGATGTGTTCGGAAACTGGATATGCGGCTGCGACAGCAGGGATGAGATGAGCCCTAAGACTTTTGAGCGTGCAATGCTGGTGATAGACGAGCTGTATAAGTCGGCACTTGAGGAGGACAGTGACATCCTTCATATGAAGGATGAGATATACTGTAATTATTGGAAAGGGCAGTACTATGCCGGAAAACTGAGCATTGACGAGTATGTGAACAGGATAATGGAGTTTTGTGACTATGCGTTGGAGCATTCAGATGCGGAACAGTTTAAAGACATTACCGACAGCAGATATTATCAGGTCAATATGTATCAGATTCCTAATCTTGCAAGCACCTTTGGAATTGCTGAACATCCGGAATTAAAAGAAAAGGTTAAAAATTATATTCTTCCTAAGTTCAAAAAATTCATAACTGAAATTCCTAGAACAAGAAAAGCAGAATATACCAATGAAGCGATAAAGAGAACATTGTCCGATCTGGTAAAAAATCTTGGCACCAGCGGTATAGACGACTACTATTTCCTTGACATAATTATGAACCGCGATGAGACTATGATGATTCACATATCACTTGTCAAGAGGATAGTCCTTCTGGTGTTGGAAAATATATTTAAAAACAGACCGGAGCTGCTCATAGGTATCAATGACACACACAATGTTCTTGAGGTTCTCGAAAAGAAAAATGAGATTGAAGGACTTGTGTCGCAGGCGGCACTTCTGTTCGATGTGGGCAAGAGCGATTTTATTGAATTGGTCACTTTGCAGAGCAGGCGTCTTCTTGAAAGCGAAAAGCAGATGATTCACGAACACTCAATGCACGGCTGTCAAATACTGGAACAGCTCGGCTTTAACAGGGATATATGTGA
This sequence comes from uncultured Eubacterium sp., assembly GCA_958446835.1. Taxonomy (GTDB): domain Bacteria; phylum Bacillota; class Clostridia; order Lachnospirales; family Lachnospiraceae; genus CAG-882. The sequence goes on along the minus strand of CAUCXT010000067.1, from coordinate 8,942 downwards.
TATAGCATGTGGACATCATAAGACGTATGATGGAAAGGGTGGGTACCCGGAGAGCTTTGATAACACCAAATCGAGAGTGCACCTGCTTATCGATTTATTTAAAATATGCGATTGTATGGAAGCGGCAACGGATGATATAGGCAGAATTTATAATAAGTCTAAGACCATGCAGGAGTTTATAGACGAACTGGATTTTGGAGCGGGACATATATATAATCCGGACATTGTAGAAATATTAAAGAATGACGAACAGCTTAAGAAGGATTTAGGATATATTTGTTCCGCAGGCAGAATATCTGCCTACTATGAAGCGTACAATACATTCATTGACAACACAGCGGATAAAGAAGATGATACGGCACAGCCAAGAAGCCTTGATGATATAAATGCGGATACGGGCAGAGAGAATGAGAGAATAGATTTGCTTGAGAATCTGCAGGAGATAAGTCGTGAGCAGGCGCAGGTGCTTGAATCGCTTGCCAAGTCATGTGTCTTTATTGCAAGAATATGTTTAAGTGATGATACATTTCACATAGTTTATAATTCTGATAATGGGATTTTCAGCGGCTGCAGTGAGGGCAGCTTTACCGGATTTGTAAAAAGGATGGGGGATGATGTATTCCACCCTGATGACTATCCTAGGATTAAAAGACTTATGGATTATGGAGAGTTCTTTGATTATATTCATTCTTCGAACGGCAGCTTTGAGATGGAACTTCGAATCAGATACGGACAAGAGTGGAAATGGAGAAGAGTAAGCTTCGCACTTGCGGAGGAGAAGAATGGCGTTCCGCAGGTTGTTATCCTGTCGATAAGTGATATAGATAGTGCCGTGAGACAGCGTCAGCAGATGAAGGAGGCGATGGAGCTGGCTTATCAACAGGCTAAGCAGGCCAGCGCAGCTAAGAGTGAATTCCTGTCTAACATGTCGCATGACATAAGGACGCCGATGAATGTAATACTCGGAATGACGCAGATTGCAGGAAAGAATGTTGACAATCCGGACAGGGTAAAGGACTGCCTTTCTAAGATAGAACAGGCATCGGAGCATCTTTTAGAGCTTATAAATGATGTCCTTGATATGTCAAAGATTGAGAGCGGAAAGATAGAGCTGAATGAAAAGCCAACCGATATACTGAGTATAGCGAATAATGTTGTGTTTATGACGTAGGATTCAGCTAAGAAAAAGTCAATTGATTACATAGTAGATTTAAAAAAGCTTCCGGGTGAGATGGTAATATGCGACTCGGTGCGTTTGCAGGAGGTGTTGATAAATCTGCTGTCGAATGCGGTTAAATATACTCCCGAAGGCAGGTGGATTTCATTTACAGCAGAAAAGACAGCAGCTGTCGGAGAGTACAATACATACAGATTTGTAGTTGCAGATGGCGGAATAGGAATGAGTCCGGGATTCGTTGATAAGGTGTTCGAGCCATTTGCAAGAGAGCATAACGATAGAACACAGAATATACAGGGAACAGGTCTGGGACTGAGCATAACAAAGTCGATAGTGGACATTATGCAGGGAAATATTGAAGTCAAAAGTAAGAACGGAGGCGGTTCCAGGTTCGAAGTTACCTTAAGATTCCGTACATATGAGCAGAGTATTAAAAAGATAGTTGAGGAAGACGCTGTGAATGTGGAGCCGGTGAATAATCTTAAGGGACATAGGCTGCTGCTTGTTGAGGATAATGAACTCAACAGAGAGATATTCATTGAGCTTATGTCGGATACAGGAGTTGAGATTGAGACTGCAGTGAATGGTCTTGAAGCAGTACAGAGAATGGAACAGTGCTCAGCAGGCTATTATGATATGATATTTATGGATGTCCAGATGCCTGTGATGGATGGCTATGAGGCAACCAGCAGAATAAGAGCACTTGGAAAGGAAGCTGGAATGTCTTATGTGGGTACCGTCCCGATAATTGCACTCACCGCTAATGCATTTTCTGAGGACAGCGATAAGGCGATACGCGCAGGGATGAACGCACATCTAAGCAAACCGATTTCATTTGAAAAGCTTATGTCTGTAATCAGCAGATGGCTGAATGACAATAAGTGAATACTGTAAAAAAGAGTGGAGAAATTGCTTTAATGTAATATAAGACTAATATAGTATAAATTGTATAGACATTTTATTTAAAAAATATATAATGAAATAAGGAAAATGTGGACCGCTTTTTGGATGTACCTTTAGGAGAAGGCTTATGGCAGGAAAAATTAGTGCATACGGAAAAAGTATTTCGGAAATCATATCAGATTACAGAAAACAGGACTTTGTAAATGACCAGATACAGGAAATCAGACTTGGGCTTGAACATGGTCTTGACGTTACCATCTATGCTGATAGGGAATATTTTGCCGTTCAGATGAGACAGCTACGTTTCGGGCTTGAGGAAGGGCTGGACGTATCGTTGTATAACAGCAAGCAGTTTGATTGGTTTCAGATGGAGGAGATACGTCTCGGACTCAAGGATGGAATAGATGCTGCCGTATATGCGGATCCTAAGTATCCTTATATGGTTATGCGTGAGCTCAGAAGAGCTCTTGAGGATAATATACATCTTGAAAAATATGCTGCTGTCGGGGCGAATATGCTCCATGAACTTCACAGAGCTATTCTGGATAAGCAGAATATTATGCCTTATATCAGGCAGGGATATGTTCCTGAACAGCTTAGTGAGATAAGACGTGCGATGAGACAAGGCTGCAATATTGATCCGTACCTGAATAAGCTGTACAGGGATGTATCCATAAGGGAGATAACGGAAGGACTTAAGAGAGGACTTGATGTATCCGTATATGCTAGTCCTGAGTATTCGTGGCAGCAGATGAGGGAGATACGTCTCGGTCTTGAGGATCGTGTTGATGTGTCCGTGTATGCCAAGGAGTTATACTCATGGCAGCAGATGAGAGAGATTCGAATCGGTCTTGAAAAGAGACTTGACGTTGAACAGTATAAGAGCATGATGTATTCAGCTTCCGATATGAAAAAAATTCGGTTAAGGCTGGAACAGGAACAGAAGAAATATGTTAATTTTATAAAAGATTCACATAATGACGAGATTCCAAGAGATATTGAAGAGTTCTGCCGCAAGATGTATGGCAGGCTCTATCGTATATTGGTAGACACGGATAAGATGAAGGCGTATGCGTATGTCGGCAGCGAGGCACAGGCACCATCGCAGGAAGTCCTGCGTGAGGCACTAAAAAAGGCAAATGTCATCATGGGCATAGATGATGTTATTGTGGAGGCGCTTTCGCAGGGGAACATAAGGGATGAACTTGTTGTTATTGCAAGAGGCAAGGTTCCTACCATGGGAAAGAATGGATTCTACGAAGAATTTATAAATAATACCAAGGATATGGGAATCAGATTCACCAAGGATGGTTCAGCAGAGTTGGACAAGTCTTACTTGTTTACCAAGGTAAAGGAAGGGCAGAAGCTCCTTGTGTATCATAATGCCGAGAAGGGTGAGAATGGCTTTACGGTTACAGGTACAACTCTCGAGGCGATTGCCGGATATGAGCTTGAGAGCGTTACCGGAAGAGGCTTTAAGCTGTTAGGGGATAAGAAAACATATATAGCTGAACATGATGGCTGCGCTAAATACGATGGCAGTGAACTACTGGTATCACCGCTTCTTGAAATTGAGGAGGATGCTTCCGTTATGGATGACATTACATTTGACGGAAGCGTACATATATTAGGGGATGTGAGCGGAAGACGCGTAATAAAAGCTAAGGGCGATATTGTGGTTGAGGGGTTTGTTGAGAGTGCAAGGCTTGAATGTGGAGGCTGTATGCTTCTAAAAAAGGCGCAAACAGTTCTACAGCAAAGCTTATAGCTGCTAAGGATATTATAGGAAGATTTTTTGAAAACATATCATTAAAGGCAGCCAATATATATGCCAATTACTTTTTTAAGTGTAATCTGTATGCGGTAAGAAGTATAAAGACATACGGAAAGAACGGCTCGATTTCAGGCGGAAATATTTTTGCAGGAATGGTTATCGAATCGGCAAATATCGGAAACAAGAATGGAATTATGACCCAGATAACTATGGGTTATGACAATAAAGGAGAGGATATAGCGGCAGCCGAGGAGCTTAAGGAAGTCGAGAGCCAGCTTGTTATTCTGAACAATGCGGTGGAGCAGTATAAGAAAAATTATCCTCCGGAGGTTAGAAACTCCATGATGGTTTTCCTGAAGATAGAGAATGCTGTATATACCAAGGAAACCCAGAAAAAGAAAATATTAGAACGTATTGACCAGATTAATAAGGATAAACTTGAGTGTAAGCAGGCATACTTGAAGGTGGTTGGAAGGCTGTACGAAGGTACGACGGTCGCAATCAATAGTTTGACATATTCATGTGGTGACATGATGGGAGTTATGCTAAAAAATGATACCGGACATATAAAGATAAGTCATGTCTGAAGCAGGAAGGAGACTTAATGAGAGATAAAATATTGATTGTCGATGATATAGAACTTAACAGGGAGATGCTTGCGGTGGCAATTGGGGATGCGTTCCCTGTGCTTGAGGCGGATGACGGAGAAAAGGCGATAGAGATACTTAAGGAGAAATCAGGAGAGATATGTGTTGTACTGTTAGACCTTGTCATGCCTAAGGTTGATGGTTACGAAGTATTAAAATATATGAGTGACACGGAGCTTATAAAGAGCGTTCCTGTTCTTGTTATCACAGCTGATTCGACCACAGCGGTGGAGAGAGAATGTCTTGAACTTGGAGTATCGGATTTTGTCAGAAAGCCTTTTGATGCATTTACCGTGAAGAAGCGTGTACAGAATATAGTTGATCTGTTTATGTACAAGGATAATCTTGAGAATAAGGTAAAGATACAGGCAGCCAACCTTAAAAGGCAGAACAATCTGCTTGAGCAGCAGGCGGCACGCCTTAAGGAGAGCAATGAAAAGATTATTGATATTCTTGGTACTGTGGTGGAGTATCGTAATCTTGAGAGCGGCGAGCATATCAAGAGAGTTAAGGGATTTACAAGAATACTTGCAGAGAAGGCGGTAGCAAAATATCCGGAGTACAATTTGACACCCGATAAGATTGACATTATAGTGGCTGCGAGTGCATTACATGATATAGGAAAAATAGCAATCAAGGACAGCGTACTTCTAAAGCCGGGAAGACTTGATAAGGATGAGTTTGATTATATGAAGTCGCATACGATAAGAGGCTGTGACATCCTTGACCAGATTGAGGGCGCATGGGACAGTGAGTATGACAAGGTGAGCCATGATATATGCAGATACCATCATGAACGATATGATGGAAAGGGCTATCCCGATGGACTGGCGGGAGAAGCAATTCCAATCAGTGCGCAGCTTGTGTCCATTGCGGATGTATATGATGCTATTGTGAGCGACAGGGTATACAAGGCGGCTATAGATAAGGAAAAAGCCTATCACATGATACTCATGGGCGAGTGTGGCGTGTTCTCGCCTAAGCTTATGGAGTGTTTCAGAACTTCAAAGGAAGAATTTGAGAATCTAGCTAAACATTATGACGAGATGAATAAAAAGCAAAACGAGCAGAAATAAAATACAGATAACGTATCTATATGGAAAGTACGAGGTGACAATTGTGACAACGAAAGAAAGCTATGAGAAAATGGGAGCAAACTATGAGAATGTTCTCGGACGCTTGGGAAGCGAAAAGATGGTGAATATGTTTGCAAAGAAGTTCTTAAAGGATGGAAGTTTTGAAAATCTTAAGGCTGCAATCGCGGGCAAGGATGCATGTGAGGCGTTCAGGGCAGCACATACATTAAAAGGTGTATGCTTAAACCTTGGTTTTGATAACCTTTTTACAGTCAGCTCAGAGCTTACTGAGAAGTTAAGAGGTGGAGAGTTCACAGGAGCAGATGAGCTTTTTACAAAGGTGGATGAACAGTATAGAATAACAATAGCCGCTATAAGCGAGATGGAGTAGTTAATCTCTGTTAGGAGCGTGGATGACTTGAAGAAAGATTATATAGTGACGATGCAGCAGGCGCAGGAGCAGGTAAAGCTGCTTGAGGACATATTCGATGTGGTGCGTCTTTTGGATGCACAGTCGATGTGTGAAGCTGCAGGGGAAGATGAAAAACAAAATATTGGATGCAATGATATATGGGAAAAGGATGTACACTGCAGTGAGTGTATAGTAAAAGAGGCAGTTCGCACGAAGTCTGAGGTAGTGAAGGCAGAATACATTGATTCATCATTGTACCAGATAATTGCCAAATATCTTCAGATTGATGGCAAAGACTATGTGCTGGAAATGATAAATGAACTGGATGCGGGCAGTATGTTCAGCGAAAAAGACTGCGGTAAATTTATAGATTCATGTTCACAGTACGCTGATAAATTGTATGAGGATGTACTTACAGATACATATAATAGACGATATTACGAGGAAAAACTTAAAAAACTTGAGACGCGGGCTGCTATAGCAGTTATAGATCTTGATGATTTTAAACTATATAATGATACATACGGACATAGTGCCGGGGATATGGCACTGGTGACAACAGCGGGTGTCATAAAGAAATGTATAAGAAAGGGAGACGTTCTCATCAGGTATGGTGGGGATGAGTTCCTGCTTGTACTTCCTGAACTTGATATGGAAGGCATGAAGCAGATGCTTGGAGATATAAGGGATAAGATATGCAAGGCAGATGTCCCGGGATACTCAAGATTGCAGCTTTCTGTCAGCATAGGTGGTATTATTGCCGGCGGTGGTACAATCGAGAAGGCAGTTGCAAGAGCGGATATGCTTATGTATCAGGCGAAGAACAGAAAGAATCTGGTTATCACCGAAGATGATGTCAAGGGGGATATGGACGAAGAGGATATACAGGATATCGAAAGGTCGAAGCAGCAGATCCTTATTGTCGATGACTCTGAGATGAACAGGGAGCTTCTCACCGCTATGCTGCAGGATGAATACAGGATACTTGAGGCATGTAACGGTCAGGAGGCAGTTGATATGCTTTCGCAGTACGGAACAGGAATTGCACTTGTTCTGCTTGATATCATCATGCCTGTGATGGATGGCTTCGGAGTTCTTGGAAATATGAATTCCAATCACATGATTGAAGATATTCCCGTTATTATGATTTCAAATGAGGATTCTGATACAGTTATAAGACATGCCTATGAGATGGGTGTTATAGATTATATCAGAAGACCATTTGACTCTAAGATAGTATACCAGAGAGTGAGCAACACCATTAAGCTGTATGCAAAGCAGCGCAGATTGATGGCACTTGTCTCAGAGAATATCTACCAGAAAGAGAAAAACAATAAGATGATGATTGCCATTCTGAGCCAGATTGTAGAGTTCAGAAATGGTGAGAGCGGAATGCATGTTGTCAATATCAACGGCATAACAAGACTTCTGCTTGAACAGCTTATTCAAAGGACGGACAAGTATGAGCTTAGCTGGCAGGACAGATTCCTTATAACGACGGCTTCAGCACTTCATGACATCGGCAAGATAGGAATAGACGAGAGTATTCTCAATAAGCCGGGAAGACTCACACTGGAAGAGTTTGCCGTGATGAAAACGCATACCCTCATAGGCGCAGAGATGCTTGAAAAGCTTGAGATGTATCAGGATGAGAAGCTTGTTCAGGTCGCCACACAGATATGCAGATGGCACCATGAGAGATATGACGGCAAGGGATATCCGGATGGACTTAAGGGGGACGAGATACCTATAGCAGCGCAGGTTGTATCGGTTGCGGATGTCTACGATGCCCTCAAAAGTGAGCGAGTATATAAAAAGGCATTTACACATGAAAAGGCTATGGAAATGATATTAGGAGGGGAGTGCGGCGCATTCAATCCTCTGCTTCTTGAGTGTCTTAATGACATACAGGATAAGTTAAAAAGACGCGAGTATCAGGAGGATGTGGTCGAGGTCTGATAAAATGGGGAGGGTGCGTGTGCGCACTCTGCCCATTTATGAATTAATAGAAAAGAGGGATAAGATGGCATTTGTTGAGTGCAGGCATGTGAAGAAAACGTATCAGATGGGCGAAGTGACTATTACGGCGCTTCAGGATGTGAATTTTGAGATTGAGAAGGGTGAGTTCTGCGTCATTGTCGGGGCTTCGGGAGCGGGAAAGACCACCATTTTAAATATAATCGGCGGCATGGACACGCTTACGGAGGGCGAGGTAATACTTGACGGAAACAGAATATCCGATTACAAGCCTAAGCAGCTTACAACTTACAGAAGATATGATATTGGTTTTGTGTTTCAGTTCTATAATCTTGTTCAGAATCTGACTGCATTGGAGAATGTCGAGCTGGCTTCTCAGATATGCAGGGAGCCTATTGATGCTATGACGGTGTTAAAGCAGGTGGGTCTGGAAAACAGGGCGGCTAATTTCCCGGCGCAGCTTTCGGGCGGAGAACAGCAGAGAGTGGCGATTGCGAGAGCTCTTGCAAAGAATCCTAAGCTTTTACTCTGCGATGAACCGACGGGAGCTTTGGACTATGCCACAGGAAAGCAGGTTCTTAAGCTTTTGCAGGACACCTGCAGAAGGGATGGCAAGACCGTGGTTGTCATCACGCACAACAGTGCACTTACCGCGATGGCGGACAGAGTGATAACCGTAAAGAATGGAACAATAACGTCCATGGTCAGGAACGAACACATTGTTCCGGTGGAGGATATTGAGTGGTAAGGAGGGTGTATACAATATGAAATCAGCGATGAAAAAGACATCCCTCCGAGAGATAAAGCATAGTCTGGGGAGGTATCTTGCGATATTTTCGATAGTGGCACTGGGTGTTATCATGTTCGCCGGACTTAAGGTGTGCAGGGAAGACATGGTTGCCACGGCGGATAAATATTTTTCTGATACGGCATTATATGATTTCAGGGCGCTGTCAACGCTGGGCTTTGATATGGA
>CAUCXT010000066.1 GCA_958446835.1 uncultured Eubacterium sp. | reverse complement strand
GTGTTGTTTCGCTGACGGTTCCTCTCCTCCATTTTTCTGAGGTGGCTAGCTATCCAGTCGGCGCGGCTTGCGACGAACTGTTCAATATAGCTGCCGGAAGCCTGATAGGGAGCGCGAACAATAACACGCATGTCGGGACGGATTTCTATGGCAAGGGTTTTTCTGGAGCTTCTTATAATTTCTATTTTTATATTTGATTTGTCGATGGATGTATTCATGAATTATACGTTCTCCTTTGGCTGGAATACATTGGATTTTGCAATTACTGGTGATATGCGAACAGCTATAATACAATTTTTTTATATAGTTGTTTATATTGTTATTTTAAATTTAATACTTATCAGTTTTTATATCAAGTGCAAAATGTTTACAAAAATTTTATGAATAGCTGTTGCGATTGCAAAATCACAATGATATAATAACGGCTGAAAAAAGAGTGTGCGTTACAACTAACTACAGATATATGTAACTATCTGTTGACGCACGCAGGGAAATTATACTTATTGAATACGGAGGTACATAGTTATAAGTAAGTCAAAGATTAACTGGGGCAAGACAGGACTTTTTGCAGCAGGCGTTGCATTCGGTACAGCTGGCATTAAGATTTTATCAAGCAAGGACGCAAAGAAGCTCTATACTAACTGTACAGCAGCAGTTTTGAGGGCTAAGGATTTTGTGATGAAGACTGTTTCCACGGTTTCAGAAAATTGCAGCGATATCTACGCAGATGCAAAGAGCATTAACGAGGATAGAGCAGCTAAGGAAGAAGCAGTTTATGATGAGTTTACCGATGATTTCTCTGATATTAAGAACGAAGAGGAAGTAAAAGAGGAAACTAAGGCTGAGTAAGGAAAGTGGGACAGGGGTCTGACACCGTGTCCCATTTTTTCTGAAAAGTAGAATGGAGTTGTTTTGTTATGAAATTTCAGATAAAACATGAGTATGGAAACAGAATGAGGATACACGTCTGCGCTTATCGGATGACATGTGAGCAGGCTGATACATTACAGTATTATCTTCAAAAGCAGGGTAGCGTGATTTTCGCTAAGGTATATGACAGAACAGGTGATGCGGTTGTAGAGTATAAGGGAGAGAGAAAGAATATCATCGATACTCAGAGAAAGTTCTCATACGAGAATGAGAAGCTACCGGAGACCGTTGCGGGAAATACAGGAAGAAGCTTAAGCCATGAGTATCAGGATAAGCTCTTTGATAAAATATTTTTCCATTATGCGAGAAAATGGTTCCTGCCATATCCTCTCAGAGCATGCTTTACCGCATAAAATGCAGTGAAGTACATTGCGGCAGGTATAAAGTGCCTGTGGAACAGAAAGATTGAGGTTCCTGTGCTTGATGCGACAGCAATCGGCGTATCCATGTTAAGAGGCGATATAGGAACGGCAGGTTCGATCATGTTCATGCTTGGAATAGGTGAGCTTCTTGAGGAGTGGACGCACAAGAAATCGGTTGATGACCTTGCAAGAACGATGTCGCTCAATGTGAGCAGTGTATGGTGCAAGGCGGGAGAGGAGCAGGTGCTTGTTCCTGTCCACCAGATTAAGAAGGGTGACCACATAGTAGTGCGCGTCGGAAATATGATTCCGTTTGACGGAGTTGTAAGGGAAGGTGAGGCTATGGTAAATCAGGCTTCCCTAACGGGTGAGTCGATACCTGTGGAGAAGAAACCGGCAAGTACTGTATATGCGGGAACGGTTGTCGAGGAGGGCGAGCTTGAGATTGAAGTCCAGTCCGTAGGCGGCAACAGCAGATATGAGAAGATTGTCACAATGATAGAGGAGTCGGAGAAGCTTAAGTCCGGCGTTGAGAGCAAGGCTGAGCACCTTGCGGACAAGCTTGTTCCGTATAGCCTTGGGGCTACCGGCCTTGTATGGCTTCTCACGCGCAACACAACGAAGGCACTGGCAGTACTGATGGTAGATTTCAGTTGTGCGCTCAAGCTTGCCATGCCTGTATCAGTTCTTTCGGCAATTAGAGAGGCAGGCAATCATCATCTCACGGTCAAGGGAGGAAAATTCCTTGAGGCTGTGGCAGACGCGGACACGATTGTGTTTGATAAGACAGGCACGCTCACGAAGGCACAGCCTGTTGTGGCTAAGGTTGTATCATTTAACGGCGATAGCGAGGATGAGCTTTTAAAGATTGCAGCATGTCTTGAGGAACATTTCCCTCATTCCATGGCGCGCGCGGTTGTTGAAGCGGCTAAGAGCAAAGGAATTGAACACAGTGAAATGCACTCAAAGGTTGAATACATAGTCGCACATGGAATTGCCTCTGCGATAGGTGACAAGAGGGTTGTAATCGGAAGTGCACATTTCGTATTTGAGGATGAAAATGTGACGATACCGGAGGACAAGAAGGCTCTCTATGATGAGCTTCCGCTTGAATACTCACATCTTTACCTTGCAATCGACGGAGTGCTTGCGGCGGTCATCTGTATAGAGGATCCGGTGCGCGATGAGGCTGTGGAGGTTATAAGACAGCTTAAGGCGGCAGGTATATCTAAGGTTGTAATGATGACCGGAGACAGCGAGAGGACGGCAGCCGCCATAGCAAAGAAGGTCGGAGTTGACGAGTATTATTCTGAGGTTCTTCCACAGGATAAGGCAAGCTTCGTTGAGAAGGAAAAGGCAGCAGGCAGAAAGGTAATAATGATAGGTGACGGAATCAACGATTCACCTGCACTTTCAGCGGCGGATGTCGGAATTGCCATAAGTGACGGAGCGCAGCTTGCAAGGGAAATTGCCGATATAACGATTGGTGCGGATGACCTGAATGAGCTGGTTACTTTAAAGCAGATAAGCAATCTTTTGATGAAGAGAATCCACAAGAATTACAGAACAATAGTAGGCTTTAACACAATGCTGATTGTTCTTGGAGTTGCGGGAGTTATCCAGCCGACCACATCGGCACTGTGCCACAACACATCCACATTGCTTATCGGAATCAACAGCATGAAGAATCTGCTTCCGTAATCGGGCGTAGATGATTTGATGAAATATATGATTTAATGATGTACATGAATTAAAAAATATATGTCAAAATAAAAAGTCGAAGTATATCCATAATATATAAAGATATGCTTCGGCTTTTTAGCTTTTATGTGCTACTCAGGCTTATGTTCGCTTCCCCAGTTACACATGGCAACTAGGATTGGGATAAGCGATTTCCCGCGCTCAGACAGGCTGTATTCGACTTTAGGCGGAATCTGTGGGTATTCCGTTCTTATTATGAGAGAATCCGCCTCCATCTCCTTGAGTGTGCTGCTGATGGTCTTGTGCGATATTCCGCCGAGACAGCGCTTGAGTTCATTGTAGCGCATGACAGACTGGTGCTGTGCTAGCCAGTAGATTATGACCAGCTTATATTTACCATTAATCAGTGACAGCGTATATCCAAAATCAGTGTCGTTTATGGTTTCTCCGGTGTGGCAGCAGCCACATTTTGGTATTTGTTCAGACATACTATTCCTCCTTGTCAACCCACGACGCTTTACTTTAGGTAAGTATATAACCTGAATGTGCGTACTTTCTTTTGGGAATATTATATGGTATATTGCAGAATATAGCAAGGTAGAACAGGAGGAACTTAGATTGAATAAGGTATTTACCATTAAGCAGCTACGCCCAATCAGAAGTGGTATGACGGTTTCGCGCGATTCTAAGCTTGGAGAGGTCAACAAGGTGACTTATTTTTCGATGGGTGAGGACACATCGATAAGTCAGGAGAGCTACGACAGGATGACAATGTATATAGGTGCAGCAGGAAAGGGCGAGTTCGTTCTGGGAGCAGAGAGAAGGCTTGTTGCGATGGAGCCGGATTCGGTAATCGTAGTTCCTGCGGGCACGCTATGCGGAATGCAGACATCAGAGGGAATGGTGTACACAGAAATAATATTGGAAAAGGAGAATAATAATATGAACGCAAACGTAAAGACAAACGAGGTATTCGCACTCAAGAATCTTATATCCTATGAGGAAGGCAGCATTGCCAACATGGACGTTGTGAGCAACAGCACAATGAAGTATGTTCTTATGGCATTTGATGAGGGCACAGGTCTTACACCTCACAGAGCACCGGGAAATGCTATTGTATTTGCACTTGAGGGCAAGGCTACAATCGGCTACGAGGGCAAGGACTATGAGCTTAACGAGGGTGAGTGCTTTCGCTTTGAGAAGAACGGACTTCACAGCGTGACCGCTAACGGAAAGTTCAAGATGGCACTTTTGCTTGTGCTTGAATAATGAAAAAATTACTTTTTTCCCATTGTATTTGGTAATGTCGGAAAGTTCCTTAGTTTATTATGTGTAGCAATTAAAGTAAGGAGCAGTTTGTATTTTTCACACGAAAAACTTACTAATTTTCAGTTGTTGCAACTGAAGGTTGGTAAGTTTTTTTGCTATATAAAATTATACAGGCAACCAATACCGGTGGAAAGCCGAAATACTGGACAGTGCTGTTTTTTACAAGCATATTGTTTTTAAGGATAAAATATTGAAATATCATATCGGTAATCAGCCGGAAAAGGATTATGTGTGTGATGAATGTAGGAAAATGGGAATTACTGACGGGGAGATGAAGTGGGAAGAATAGATATAATGTATATTTTACATTGAGAAAGATGATACATTATGTTAATATAAATAGTATAAAAATTGTTTTCGTTCTGTTTGTGCCGGGTGCGGCATGGGGGATTAGGTTCATTTTTAATGTGAATATATCGGGTGTTAATTGATGAAGGAGTGAGCTGCTATGGAGTGTAATATAAGCATAGGAAATCAAGGCTTTGACAACATAAGGGAGAGCAAAAGCTTTTACGTTGACAAGACAGCATTTATAAAGGAATGGTGGGATTCGAGGGATATTGTTACGCTTATAACCCGCCCGCGCCGCTTCGGCAAGACGCTCAACATGAGCATGCTCAACTGCTTCTTTTCAAACAAGTATGCGGACAGGGGAGATTTGTTTGAGGGGCTCTCAGTATGGGAAGATGAAGAATACAGGAAGCTGCAGGGAACGTATCCAGTGATATTTTTAAGCTTTGCCGGAATTAAGTCCGATAATATAAACGATGTAAAGGTGCAGATTAAAGAGTTAATTGCGGCGTTGTATGAACAGCACAGATATCTTCTGTATGGGGAACTGTTAAGCGATAATGAGAAAACTATGTTTAACAGCATGACGATGTTTATGGATGATGCGCTGTGTTATTCTGCTGTAAAAATGCTGTGCGGTTTTCTTGAGAGATATTATGGAAAAAAGACGATAGTGCTGCTTGATGAGTATGACACACCTATGCAGGAAGCGTATATTCATGGCTACTGGGATGAATTTACTTCCTTTATACGGAATATTTTCAATAACACATTGAAGACAAATCTATACCTTGAGCGCGCCGTGATGACAGGCATAACGAGGGTTTCAAAAGAGTCGATATTTTCTGATTTGAATAACCTGAACGTGGTAACGACAACTTCGGATGAGTACTGCACATGCTTTGGATTTACTGAGGAAGAGGTGTTTGCTTCGCTTGATAAATTCGGGCTTATAGATATGAAGCAGCAGGTGAAAAAATGGTATGACGGATTTGTATTCGGCTCACACAAGGATATATATAATCCATGGTCGATAACAAGTTACCTTGATAAGAGAAAATTTGCGCCATATTGGGCTTCTACAAGTTCCAATTCACTTGTAAGCAAACTTATACAGACTGCTTCGGCGGATATTAAACAGATGATGGAGAAGCTGATAAGCTGTGAGGAGATTGTTGTTAATTTTGATGAGCAGATAGTGTTCAGCCAGCTTGATACGGACGAGAATGCTGTGTGGAGCCTGCTTGTTGCGAGCGGGTATTTGAAAGTAAATGAGGTTGAGTACCGTGGGGAGCTTTTAGAGCCATGGTATCATCTGTCGATAACGAATCTTGAAACCAGAAGCATGTTCTCAAATATGTTCAAAGGTTGGTTTAAGGTTGCAGGTGCTAACTATAATTCCTTTGTCCAGGCATTGATAAACGGAAAGCTGCGGGAAATGAACATATACATGAATGATATCGCGTTGTCAACCTTCAGCAGCTTTGATGTGGGAACGCACCCATCGGAGAGGTCACAGCCGGAGCGGTTTTTTCATGGATTCGTGCTGGGACTGCTTGTGGAAGTGCGTGATATATATGAAGTTAAATCCAACCGCGAAAGTGGATACGGGCGATGCGATGTGATGCTCATTCCGAAAAATGGTGATGGTAAATATAATGCAATCATATTGGAATTTAAGGTTTTTGATTCGTACGATGAAAATACCATTGAGGATACCGCAAAATCAGCCTTAAAACAGATAGAAGATAAAAATTATGACGCTGAGCTTATAGCAATGGGTATTAAAAAGGAGCATATAAAGCATTACGGCTTTGCATTTAAGGGCAAAAAGGTGTTGATTGTTAAGTAGTGTGAAAATACATTTTAGACGGTAAAAAATATATCTTGAGATGTATTGTGGTTTCATAATAGTTTTAGTATAGGGCATGCGAATAATATTTTGCATGCCTTATTTTTTCGCGCGTAGATACGATATATAATATAGAGATTACTTACACAGCAGTGTATAAGAGATTTAGCGGTGAATTATTATTTTATTTTTTATATTGTAAAATGTTCTATGGTATGTGTGCGCAAGCATGTAATCAGTTGATATTTTTTGTGGGAGGGCGGTTGTTATGCAGATGATTTCGGGAACAGTAAAGAACGCGGTGCAGCTTCAGGTGTTGAACAATAAATGGCAGCAGAAGAAGGATTCGGGAAAGCTCACGAAGGAGGAGAGGAATGCGCGCGACAACTGGACACAGGAGGATTATCTCATTCAGGACATCAAGGAGCAGGCGGAGCATAACCGCCAGGCAGAGCATGATTTGAAGATTGATAACAAGATAATGGCAGGCGGCACGCTTACGCCTGATGAGGAGAAGTATCTTGAGCAGAACGATCCTGAGGCATTGAAAAAATACAAGGAAATCAAGGCGGAGAAGAAGAACTATGAGGAGAAGCTGAAAAAATGCAAAACCAAAGATGAGGTCGAGCGCGTCAAGCTTAACACGATGGGAGAGTATGCCGCGTCGCTTAAGAAGGTGATAAATGACCCTTTAATTCCCAAGAGTGAGAAGCTTGCCAAGGCGCAGGAGACGCTTGCTAAGACCAACAATGTGCAGGAGGTACATCTGCGCTTCGTAGGTTCGCCGGAGTATGAGGAGCTTCCTACCGAGGGCGAAGAGGCAGAGGAGAGAGCACAGGAAAGACAGGTGGAGTATGACCGCGTGGCGGACAATCAGAGTGACAGCACGGAAAATGCTGATAATGCAGAGACGGCAGATGGCACAGATAATGGGGAAAATACGGATACTGCGTCTATAACAGATGATGTAGAAAATATGCAAGATATAGCGCCGGGAACAGACAATATAAATAATGCTGTAGGTACGGATAACGACACCTCCGGTGTAAAAACAGACGGCAGCAGTGCCATAACCGGTGATGTGCATGATGAGCACGAGCACAGAAAAACCAATAAAAGAACGTATTCATCACACACATCAACAGGCACAACCAACACGATAAAGAGAACGGATGTCATCATCGACGATATCAAGGACATCTGCGCCAATGTGTTGGGACAGAGTATAAGCTGCACAGTGTAATGTAAGCTATTCTTTGCTCAAAAGCCTCCTATAAGACACATCTATCGCAAATGCCCCAAGAGGAGCGGTTAGCACTATGGCGAGCACGGCAACGGTGAGGACAGTTTCACCGCAGGCAAACCCCATGGCGAGAGGAATACCGCCGATAGCTGCCTGCACGGTAGCCTTCGGGGTGTAAGCCATCATGGTGAATAGCCGTTCCTTCTTTGTAAGCTTCGTTCCAAGCAGACAGACGAATACTCCGAACATTCGAAACAACAGAGCACCGATTATGACTATAAGTGCGGGCACACCGACATTGCCAAGGTATCCGATATTTACGGCGGCGCCCACAAGGACGAACAGGAACACCTCAGCACCCACCCACAGCTTTCCGTATTTTGCGGAGAGACGTTTTGCCACAGGCTCTCTGTACCTTTGCAGTCCGATTCCGATGAACATTATCGCTATCAGGGCGGAGAAGGTGATGGAGGTTGTAAGACTGTCCTCAGCGGTCACCAGTAGGAAGGATATGCTGAGAATTATGAGCACCTTTGCTGTGTCGCGGATGTGTGCTATCTCAAAAAATCTGGAAAGCACATAGCCGATGAATATACCGATGACCATTCCTAAAAATATGGATACAGGGATATTGACGAAGCTCATTATTGACACATTATTGCCCTGCATAATTCCCGTGAAGGTGGAAAAGAGCACGATGACATACACATCATCCACCGAGGCACCTGCAAGTATGAGCTGTGGAATACCTTGCTTCGTGCCATAGCCCTCATCGATAAGCTTAACCATTCGCGGAACAACCATGGCGGGGGAGACGGCGGCGAGCACAGCTCCCATTATAGCCGCCTCAAGAATTGACATGCCAAGAAGCTTTGGCGCAAGTAAGAGCATACCGAGAAGCTCAAATGAGGCTGGGACAAAGCACATCATAATGGCAGGGCGTCCTATCTTTTTTAACCCGGATATATCAAGTCCAAGTCCGGCTCTTGTGAGAATTATAATAAGTGCAATTTTTCTTAGCTGTGCGGATATATTCAGGATATCCGCGTCGATAAGGTTAAGGACGTAGGGACCTAGAACGATACCTGTGATTAACATTCCAAGGAGACTTGGGAGCTTTATTTTCCGGCATATCCAGCCCATAGACATGCCGACTAGGAGAATTAGTGCGATACTGAGTAACATAGATTTTATCCTTTCTTTTAAAATATTTTTGGAAGCCGCTGATTCCGGATTTGCAGGAACAAAAAAAGCTGATAACCTCTGCGTATACATAATCGCAGAAGTCATCAGCTTATCAGCGGTTCTGGTATTTATACCAAGGGAGAACTTCATTCCCTGTGTCAAAATTCATTCCTGTATAACTATAAACTACAATAAAGAATAATGCAATAGAATTTTTACTCTTCACAAATACAACCTTCACAAATACAATTCTGTACGATCAGATTTCTACAGGCTCATAAAATATTCATGCACCGATGTGTCATCCGTCAGCTCAGGATGGAACGCTGTGACAAGCTGTCTGCCCTGCTGTGCCGCAACAATGCGCCCATCGACGGTTGCCAGAACACTTGCCCTGTCATAGACCTCCTCTGCGAAAGGAGCGCGGATGAAGGTCATCGGAACAGTTCCGATACCGTCAAAATTATCCTCCGTGTAGAAGCTTCCAAGCTGTCTGCCATAGGCGTTTCTGCGCACGCGGATATCCATGGTTCCAAAGCAGACATTGCCGTCCTTGACATCGCGCGAGAGGAGAATCATTCCGGCGCAGGTGCCGAACACGGGTGTACCTTCCTCAATCATTTTTTTAATAGGGTCATACAAGCCAAGCTCATGCAAAAGCTTGTTCATAACTGTGCTCTCACCGCCCGGAAGAATAAGCCTGTCCGGATTTTTCTCAAGGTCGCGAAGCTGTCTTATCTCAAAATGTTCGACTCCAAGCCGGTCGAGCATCTGTCCATGCTCTGCAAAGGCTCCTTGAAGTGCCAATATACCAACTGCCATATTAATCCTCCATGTCACTGATTTATGCTGATTGCCTATGTTACTGTTTTACAGTGACTTATTTCTAACACTAATCTCAATGCTGTCATCCGGTGGCATGCACAAACACTGAGAATGTGCATTTTTACACTATTTTCCTCTCTCAGCCATGAGAAGTGCAATCTCATTCTCATTTATTCCGACCATAGCTTCGCCGAGGTCTGCGGAGAGTTCTGCGATGAGCTTTGCGTCCGTGTAGTTGGTGACAGCCTGAACGATGGCTGAGGCGCGCTTTGCAGGATTGCCGGACTTGAAGATTCCTGAGCCGACAAATACTCCTTCGGCGCCTAACTGCATCATGAGTGCTGCATCGGCTGGGGTAGCAACGCCGCCGGCTGCGAAGTTGACAACAGGAAGCCTGCCGTGGTCATGCACATATCTTACAAGCTCCACAGGAACCTGAAGCTGCTTTGCTGCCTCATACAGCTCATCGTCGCGAAGGTTCTGTACACGGCGGATTTCGGAGTTCATTGCCCTCATGTGGCGGACTGCCTGAACCACATCGCCGGTTCCCGGTTCACCCTTGGTACGAATCATGGAAGCACCTTCGCTTATGCGGCGGAGAGCTTCGCCGAGGTCGCGCGCGCCGCAGACAAAAGGAACCTTGAACTGTGTCTTATCGATATGGTATATATCGTCGGCAGGTGAGAGCACCTCACTCTCATCTATGTAGTCAATCTCTATAGCTTCAAGTATCTGCGCCTCAACAAAATGACCGATACGGCATTTTGCCATAACCGGAATGGATACAGCCTCCTGAATACCGCGTATCATCTTAGGGTCGCTCATTCTTGAGACGCCGCCGGCAGCCCTTATATCTGCCGGGATACGCTCAAGTGCCATTACCGCACACGCTCCGGCGGCTTCAGCGATTTTTGCCTGCTCCGGTGTGGTCACATCCATGATTACACCGCCCTTTAACATCTGTGCAAGTTCCTTGTTAAGTTCATATCGT
>CAUCXT010000065.1 GCA_958446835.1 uncultured Eubacterium sp. | reverse complement strand
AAGAAATAAAAAAGAGCGGAACTATGGGATTCATAGAGTTTCCGAGACCGCTCTTATATAGAAATGAGGATAAGTATGGAGAGTCGTGAAACGATTGCTGCGATTGCGACAGGTATGGGTAATGCCGGGATTGGCATTGTAAGAATAAGCGGTGATGATGCAATTACGGTTGCAGACAGGGTTTTTAGGGGAAAAAATAATAAAAAATTATCGGAATCAAGGAGCCATATGGCTCATTATGGACATATATATGACGGTGAGGAGCTTATTGATGAGGCTCTTGTGCTGGTTATGAAGGCGCCTAACACATACACGCGCGAGAATGTGGTGGAGATTGACTGCCATGGAGGCGCGTATGTGACCAGAAGGATTCTTGAGCTTGTCTTAAGAAACGGTGCAAGACCGGCAGAACCGGGAGAATTCACGAAGAGAGCGTTTCTCAATGGAAGGATTGACCTTGCGCAGGCGGAGGCGGTCATCGATGTGATAAACGCAAAAAATAATTATGCACTGAAAAGCTCTGTGAATATGTTAAACGGAAGGTTATCCACAGAGATTAAAAAAATCCGCGAGGAACTGATATACAATATAGCCTTTATTGAGGCGGCTTTGGACGATCCTGAGCACATTAGTCTGGATAACTATGTGGATAAGTTGGATAACTATGTGGATAAGTGGATAAATGCTGTGGATAAGTTGTTGAAAAGTGTTGACAACGGAAAGATATTCACTGAGGGTGTAAGAACAGTTATACTGGGTAAACCCAATGCCGGAAAATCCAGTCTTTTAAACACTCTTTTAGGCGAGGAAAGAGCCATAGTTACGGACATTGCGGGGACTACGAGGGATACCCTTGAGGAGCAGATTAACCTGCATGGAATCATACTCAAGCTCATAGATACGGCGGGCATAAGACAGACTGAGGATATTGTGGAAAAGCTTGGTGTGGATAAGTCGCGAAGATTTGCCAAAGAGGCAGACCTCATAATATATGTTGTGGACAGCTCCACCGGGCTTGATGACAATGACATGGATATCATATCCATGATTAATGAAGGTATTCAGGGAAAGGTAATAGTTCTTCTGAATAAATCCGACCTTCAGGTTAAGACAACACAGGAGGACATCAAGGGCTTTATTGATTGTCCGGTGATAAGCATTTCAGCCAAGGAGCAGTCCGGAATTGATGAGCTTGAGAAAAAGCTTGAAGAGATGTTCTTAGGAGGAGAGATTTCCTATAACGATGAGGTCATGATTACACGCGCAAGGCAGAAGGACGCACTACAGCAGGCTAAGGAGAGCCTTCTGCTTGTCAAGGACGGAGCTGCTATGTCGGTTCCGGAGGATTTGCTCACGATTGACCTTATGAATGCTTATGAGGAGCTTGGAAAGATTATCGGGGAGTCGGTTGAGGAAGACCTTGTGAATGAGATTTTTGGCAAGTTCTGTATGGGAAAATAAGAAATATTATAGAAAAGAGAGGCCGTGCGTTGCCGCATGGGTGAAAAAATGGAAAAATATCTTGAGGAAAATTATGATGTTGTAGTTGTAGGTGCAGGTCATGCAGGATGTGAGGCCGCACTTGCCTGTGCAAGGCTGGGGCTTGAGACGATCATGTTCACTGTGAGTGTTGAGAGCATTGCCATGATGCCTTGTAATCCTAATATTGGCGGAAGCTCCAAGGGACATCTTGTGAGGGAGCTTGATGCATTGGGCGGAGAGATGGGCAAAAATATTGACAAAACATTCATCCAGTCTAAGATGCTTAACAGCTCCAAGGGACCGGCAGTTCATTCCCTGCGCGCGCAGGCGGACAAGTCGGAGTACAGCAGACAGATGAGAAGGACTATTGAGAATACGGAGCACCTTACTGTTCGTCAGGCTGAGGTCGCTGATATTCTTACAGATGATGACAAGAATGTGACAGGTGTAAAGACCTATTCAGGAGCGGTATATCACTGCCGCGCAGTTGTGCTTTGTACAGGAACATATTTAAAGGCAAGGTGCATATACGGCGATGTGAGCAGCTATACAGGTCCTAATGGGCTTCAGGCTGCCAATCACCTTACCGATGCCCTAAAGAGGCTTGGAATCGAAGTGAGACGCTTTAAGACGGGTACACCGGCGCGTGTGGACAAGCGCTCGATAGATTTTTCAAAGATGGAGGAGCAGTTCGGCGATAAGCACATAGTTCCGTTTTCATTCACAACCAACCCGGACGATATACAGAAGGAGCAGGTATCATGTTATCTTACATATACCAACGAGAAAACCCATAAGATTATAAGGGATAATCTTGACCGCTCTCCATTGTATTCAGGAAAGATAGAGGGCACAGGGCCGCGCTATTGTCCATCAATAGAGGACAAGGTTGTAAGATTTGCAGATAAGGACAGACATCAGGTATTTGTTGAGCCGGAGGGCAATTATACCAACGAAATGTATCTTGGCGGCATGTCAAGTTCGCTCCCGGAGGATGTACAGTATGCGATGTACCGCACTGTTCCGGGACTTGAGAATGTAAAGATTGTAAGAAACGCATACGCAATAGAGTATGATTGTATCAATGCGGTGGAGCTTAAGTCCTCACTTGAGTTCAAGAATGTTCACGGACTTTTTTCCGGTGGACAGATAAACGGAAGCTCAGGCTATGAGGAGGCAGCAGTGCAGGGACTTATAGCCGGAATCAACGCAGCAATGAAGCTTCTTGGAAAGGAACCTTTGATTCTTGACCGTTCGGAGGCCTATATAGGTGTACTCATAGATGACCTTGTCACCAAGGAGAGCTCTGAGCCTTACAGAATGATGACCTCAAGGGCAGAGTACAGACTGCTTTTGCGACAGGACAATGCGGACTTAAGACTGTCGGCAAAGGGACATGAGATTGGACTTATTTCTGATGAGAGAATGAAGAAGGTCGAGGAAAAGAGAAGAGCGATAGCTGAGGAGATAAAGCGCCTTAGCAGCGTTATGATAGGTGGAACAAACGAAGTGTGCGATTTCCTCGCAAGACACAACAGCACCGCGCTCAACAACGGTGTATCGCTTGCAGACCTCATAAAGCGCCCTGAGCTCGATTATGACGTCATTGCGGAGCTTGACAAGGACAGAAAGCCTCTTCCATGGGATGTCATTGAGCAGGTCAATATAAATATAAAGTATCAGGGATACATTGAGAGAGAACTAAGGCAGGTTGAGCACTTTAAGAAGCTTGAGAAGAAGCTTATACCTGAAGATATAGATTATGATGAGGTCGGAAGCCTAAGACTTGAGGCAAGGCAGAAGCTTAAGAGCTTCAGACCGCGTTCTATCGGACAGGCTTCACGAATCTCCGGCGTGTCACCGGCGGATATAACGGTGCTGTTAGTATATCTAGAGAGCAGAAAATAATATAATAGAAAATAGCATAACAAAAAATAGTACAGCAAAATTTTATTTAGGCATAACAGATAAAAAAGAGTAGGAGAGTGTTGATGGCAGATTTTTTAAGAGATAGTCTGGAAAAAATAGGATATAACGTGACCGATTTGCAGTGTGAGCAGCTTAACAGCTTCCATAAGATCCTGTGTGAGTGGAATGAATTTATGAACCTTACAGGTATCACGGAATATGATGAGGTGGTTATTAAACATTTTGTGGACAGTCTTGCGGTAAATTGTGTATATTCCTTCAAAAAAACGGACAGGGTTGTGGATATCGGTACGGGAGCGGGCTTTCCGGGTATACCGTTAAAGATAATGTACCCGGATACGGACTTTACACTTTTAGATTCGCTCAATAAGAGAATCAAGTTCTTAGATGAGGTTATCAAGCAGACTTCCCTAAAAAACATTGAGACTCTACATGGTAGAGCGGAGGACTATGCAAAAAATAAAGATTACCGTGAGAAATTCGATGTGTGCGTATCGCGCGCAGTGGCGAATCTGTCAACCTTGAGTGAGTACTGCCTTCCTTATGTCAAGGTAGGCGGCTGTTTTATATCATATAAGGCGGGACAGCTCGACGATGAGCTTAAAGCCGCTGAAAGAGCTGTGAAGCTGTTAGGCGGTGAGATAGCGGACGTACATAAGCTCACATTGCCTGATACGGATATAGACAGGACATTTGTTGTAATAAAAAAGACGGCAGCCACCTCTAAGAAATATCCCAGAAAGGCAGGACTGCCGGCAAAGGAACCGCTGCAGTAGGCTGATAGATTATGGTTGGATGGGGAATGGGTTTATACGCTGTTAATCACGGTATTGACGATAGTTGGGCGGATGATTGGAGATTTAGTTATTTTACAGCATTAAGGTTGATAATTGCAGATTTCATTATTTATAGCAATATGACTTATGATTAGTAATTCCGCATTGAAAAGCAATGAGACTGATATAAAACAATTTATAAACTGTTTTGTATCAGTCTCAGAATGTTTTGCTTTTTATATTTTAATTGAAGAAGCTGTTGAGTGTCTTGGCAAGCTTGTCAGGACATTCAAGCTGTGGCGCACTGATATCTTCAAGAATGACTGAGGATATATTTTCCTTGTCGATATCGAAGGTTGACAGTGCTTTTTTTGCCTGCTTGTCGGCGGAGCCTGTTACAATGAGTATAGGTGTTGACAGCTTAGACAGCATGCGGGCAATATCTGAGTTTAAAAGGTTGCCATGTATGCTTGCCAGCAGAAAACGTCCGTAATAGCCGCCGGTGTGAGCTGCCTCGTACATGGAATCGGCAAGCTCATTCTTCTGTGCCACTTCAAGTCCGGACACCTTAGACAGCCTGTCCATTATGGCATTGCGGTTATACTTAAGATTATACATAAATGAACCGATAACAGGAGTGTTATATACAGCACGGATACATTTTGCAAATACAGGCTTGGTTGAAGGATTACAGTAGGTAGTCTCCATAGCCTGCGGATTGACAAATGATAAATCTGAATAGAGCTTAGGTGCTGCCAATGCCGCACAGATAAGTATTGCAGAGGATGTTGATATTGCAGCGGCATGTATACCTGTAGCTGTGTCATGGTGCCGGAGAATTCTGTTCTTCACAAAATCGTTAACCGCGAGGGCATACATGTAGATGGAATAATCAATTGTACTCTTGTCCGAAAAACCGCATCCCGGCAAATCTATAACGTATACGGAATGGGATTTGCCAAGTTCTATTGCTGTAGCTATCCACTCGGACATGTTAGCGGATGGTTCAAGAGTGTGCAGCAGGATAACAGGGCTGCCGCTACCATAATGTTTGTAATATATATCGCCGAAACGTCCTGTGTATATGCGGCATTCTTCACGATGATTGTGGTTGCCGGAGGTTGCCTTACTGTATTCATAGGTGTTGTAGACAGCCATGCACCCAAGTGCCAGAGCAGTCATTTTCAGAAAAGAATGTTTATTTTTGTTGTGACTCATACGAACCTCATTTCTGAGCGATTTTAATTGAAACTGTGCCGTCAAAGCAATTTGTTTTCGCTCAGAGACAAATTGCTTATGTTTGAAACAAACTTTATATACAGTATAGTATAATACAAATTAACTGACAAGCATGTTTTTTTTATTATAAGCTTTTCAAAAAGCAAATTATAGTATATAATTACTTATAATAGTTCCAATTTACTAGTTGGTATTTCGGCTATTTATGGAAAATATTTGACTTATCAATAAGATATATAATTGCGAGATTCTGTGTTAGAATGTCATACAATGTGTAATTTTATACAGACTATATGTGAGGGTTATTGGTATATAGACACCTGTTAATGTATTCTAACTTATTTTAAATAGTATCAGTAAAACCATGTGTTAAGATATAGATTTGCGTTTTGCAACGGTGGGATATATTATTATGATGTTGGGAACAAAACAGGCTATATATAACCAGCTGTGTATAACGTATTATATTTATACACTCGTACATTACATCAGATGTTTTGAACCTAACTTCATCAGATGATTATTGAAAAGAAAAAGATATACAATAGTTTATTAAACTAAACATAACTAATGATATTGATGTGGATAAGTTTTTGCATCCATATATGAAAATATACTTTGGTGATTATGTACCGGGTATGTTGAAGGAGGAAAGTGTAGATGCCGATTAATGTTATAATTGCGGATGATCATACTATTGTTAGAGAGGGTGTTAAGTGTATTCTTGACAATACAGGAGACATCAACGTTGTTGCTGAAGCCTCGGATGGATATGAATGTCTCAATGCTGTAAGTAAAATGAATCCGAATATAGTATTGTTAGACATTAATATGCCTAATCTGGATGGCTTGAAGGTATTAGAGATAATGAAAGACCAGAAGGTTAATTCTAAGGTTCTTTTCCTTACAGCAACAGATAATCCGGATTCCCTTATGAAGGCTGTAGATATGGGATGTGATGGCTATATACTTAAGAAATCCGATTCGGCGACTTTGAGAAAGGCTATACATTCGGTTTATAATGGTGAACTTTATATAGAGCCTGAGTTGATGCCAATACTGAATGAGACGGTTTCGGTTCGTGATACTGCGATGGATAAATTGAATGATTTGACAAGAAGAGAGATTGATGTATTAAAGCTGTTGGCAGAAGGATTATTTAATAAAGAGATTGCAAGCAGGTTGAACATAAGCGAAAGAACAGTCAAGAATCATGTGTCTAATATATTTAAGAAGATTTCGGTATCTGATAGAACACAGGCAGCAGTATTTGCGATAAAGAATAACCTGATTAAGATTTCATATTGATATGATGATGTTGCCCCGGAATGTTTCACGTGAAACATTCCGGGGCTTTTGCTTTTATAGAAAACCATAATGTTTCACGTGAAACATAAAATATTAAAAAAATTGTATTCTTTGCAATTAAATTGTAGTATTTATAATTTAAAGCTGTTATAATAAAAAACAGTGAGTCATTTATAAAGTAAAATAATAATGTAACAAAAAAGCTGAGAGTGAGCAACATGATAGCAAATCTATAATATGACTTAAAATGAATTAAAAGGTAGGATATGCAAATGGGAAGAATTATTGCGGTAGCAAACCAAAAGGGTGGAGTGGGTAAGACCACTACAGCCATTAACCTGTCATCCTGCCTGGCAGAGCTTGGACAGAAAGTTCTTGTTGTTGACACTGATCCGCAGGGAAATACAACAAGCGGTCTGGGAGTAGACAAGGATGCAGCGGAGTTGACCGTTTATCAGTTGATGATTGGTGAATGTCAGATCAGAGAGTGCATTGAGCATACTCAATTTGAAAGGCTTGATGTGATTCCATCGAATGTGAATCTTGCCGGAGCAGAGATAGACCTTATCGGAATAGAGGATAGGGAATATATACTAAAGAAAGCACTTACAGAGGTGAGAGAAGAATATGATTTTGTAATACTTGATTGTCCACCATCTCTGAGTATGCTTACTGTAAATGCTATGACGGCAGCAGATACTGTGCTTGTACCAATCCAGTGTGAATATTATGCACTTGAAGGATTATCACAGCTTATGCACACGATAAGCCTTGTGCAGAATAGACTCAATCCTGATCTGGAGATGGAAGGTGTTGTATTCACCATGTATGATGCACGAACAAATCTATCACTTCAGGTTGTCGAGAATGTAAAGGAAAATCTTAAACAGACAGTATATAAGACTATAATTCCCAGAAATGTAAGACTTGCAGAGGCACCAAGCCACGGACTTCCGATAAATTACTATGATTCGAAATCGGCAGGCGCGGAGAGCTACAGATTGCTTGCGCAGGAAGTAATTCATCGTGGTGATGATAACTGGGAATATTAAAGCTGATTTATGAAAATATGCATATTCATTCAATAATTTTAAATATGGCATAGTTAATACAGCATGCAGGAAAAGCATAAGAAGAAAAGAGGTACATGATGGCAGCAAAAAGAGGACTTGGAAAGGGACTTAATTCACTTATACCTGAGGACAGCAAGGTTGCTTCCGAAGCAAAACCAAAGGTGGTTGAAAAAATAGTTGAAAAGGAAGTAATAGTAAAGGAACCTACAGAGATAAAGGTAAATATTAATTCGGTTGAGCCAAACCGTGAACAGCCGAGAAAAGCTTTTGAGGAGGATTCATTAGAAGAGCTTGCTGAATCGATAAGGGAATACGGTATATTACAGCCATTGCTTGTTCAAAAGAGAGATGGATATTATGAGATAATAGCCGGAGAGAGAAGATGGAGAGCAGCTAAAAAAGCAGGACTTAAAGAAATTCCTGTTGTTATAAGAGATTATTCGGATCAGAAGATTGTCGAGCTTTCCCTCATAGAAAATATCCAGAGAGAGGACCTCAACCCTATCGAGGAGGCACAGGCATACCAGAGACTTGTAAAAGAATATAACCTGAAGCAGGACGAGGTAGCGGACAGGGTATTCAAGAGTAGGGCAGCCGTAACCAATTCTATGAGACTTTTAAAACTTGACAGCAGGGTACAGCAGATGCTCATTGACGATATGATTTCAGCAGGTCATGCCAGAGCACTTCTTGCAATCGAGGATGGAGATACGCAGTACAATGTTGCCATGAGAATATTTGATGAGAAGCTCAGCGTGCGCGAGATAGAGAAGCTTATCAAGGATATCGCTGATGGCAAGGATGAAAAGAAGGAAAAGACTGTACCTGCCAATGATTTTGTGTACAGACAATATGAGGAAAAGCTGAACTCTGTGTTTGGAAGCAAGGTTATTATTCATAATAAGGATAATAACAAGGGAAAAATTGAAATCAACTATGGTTCCAGAGAGGAATTCGAGAGAATTATGGAGCTGATTGAGAGTGGACAGGCAAAATAAGATTATATTGCATAAAATATAAGATAAAAATTAAATTTAATATATCACAACAAAAGCGGATATACATAAATTTACAAATTTTATTAACGAGTAAATAAGGAGAGAAACATGGAAAAAATATTCAACTCAAACATGTTCATGCTATGCCTATGTATAGCTGTGGGTGTGTTTGCGTTAATAAGTATAGTAAGCCTTGTGCTGCTGATAGTAACAATGGTAAATTTAAAAAAGATGCGACAGAACTATAGACTGTTTATGAATGGCAAAACGGCAGAGAATCTGGAGGATGCAATGCTTGACCATTTTGCCAAGATTAAGGATCTGGTTGAGTTGACCGATGAACACACCAATCAGATTGCTTCCATAAAGGAAGAACTTAAGACAGTATACACGAAGCTTGGAATAGTCAAGTATGACGCATTCAATGAGATGGGCGGAAAGCTGAGCTTCGCGCTTGCAATGCTTGACAACAGCAACAACGGTTATGTGATTAACTCAATGCACAACAGGGAAGGCTGTTATACATACGTTAAGGAGATAATAAAGGGAGAGTCCTTTATACCGCTCGGCGATGAAGAGAGTAAGGCGTTAAGTCAGGCGATGGGAACTGATATACCGGTGTAACATAAGCTTAAAATAATAATATAGCTTGCAATTAGTGACATAGTTGAAAATTTTGCAACAACTATACAGCATAAAAAACAACATGCAATGAGGGTAATTTGAATTCTAAAATAGCTTAATATGATTGCCTAAAATGACAGTGCGCATATTATATACCACTTAAAGGATATATCCAATAATTATTTTATAGTGATTCATCATGGCGCAAAACTGTAAAATACTATATTTTATAGCGTATATCCACCAAGAATTAGGCTCAAAACCTATTGAAATATAGGAAAATGTGGTGTATCATAAACAACAGTAGTGTCATTTAAAATATTGAAGAAAATGAGCACAAGCGTGCAGAAAAGAGGAAAAGAACATGTTAGATATGAAATTTGTCAGAGAAAATCCGGAGCTTGTTAAGGAGAATATAAGAAAGAAATTTCAGGATTCCAAGCTTCCTTTAGTAGATGAGGTTATAGCACTTGATGAGCAGAACAGAGCTGCAAAGGCAGAGGCTGATGGACTTCGTGCAGATAGAAATAAGCTTTCAAAGCAGATTGGTGCTCTTATGGGACAGGGCAAGAAGGAAGAGGCAGAGGCTGTCAAAAAGCAGGTGGCAGATAATGCCGCAAGACTTGCTGAGCTTGAGCAGAAGGAGGCAGAGCTTGAGGAGAAGGTTAAGAAGATAATGATGGTTATTCCTAACATCATTGACCCAAGCGTTCCTATCGGTAAGGATGACAGCGAGAACGTAGAAATCACACGTTACGGTGAGCCGGTAGTTCCTGATTTTGAGGTTCCTTATCACACAGATATAATGGAGTCATTTGATGGTATTGACCTTGATAGTGCAAGAAAGGTTGCAGGAAACGGTTTCTACTATCTTATGGGTGATATTGCAAGACTTCATTCCGCAGTTATAGCTTATGCAAGAGATTTCATGATTAACAGAGGTTTCACATACTGCGTACCACCTTTTATGATTAGAAGTGAAGTTGTTACAGGTGTTATGAGCTTTGCAGAGATGGATGCGATGATGTACAAGATTGAGGGGGAGGATCTCTACCTTATTGGAACAAGTGAACATTCCATGATTGGTAAGTTCATTGATACAGTTCTTCCTGAGGATACACTTCCAAGAACACTCACGAGCTATTCACCATGTTTCCGTAAGGAGAAGGGTGCACATGGCATTGAGGAGAGAGGTGTATATAGAATCCACCAGTTTGAGAAGCAGGAAATGATCGTTGTATGTAAGCCTGAGGACAGCAAGATGTGGTTCGATAAGCTCTGGCAGAACACTGTTGATTTATTCCGCAGCATGGACATCCCTGTAAGAACACTTGAGTGCTGCTCAGGAGATCTTGCAGACCTCAAGGTTAAGTCAATCGATGTTGAGGCATGGTCACCGAGACAGAAGAAGTACTTCGAGGTAGGAAGCTGCTCTAACTTAGGAGATGCTCAGGCAAGAAGACTTAAGATTCGTGTTAAGGGCGAGAATGGCAATTACTTTGCACACACACTTAACAATACCGTTGTCGCTCCACCAAGAATGCTTATCGCTTTCTTAGAGAACAACTTAAATGCCGATGG
>CAUCXT010000064.1 GCA_958446835.1 uncultured Eubacterium sp. | reverse complement strand
CCGCACCGAATGCCGATATGAATGCTCCTGTCCAGAAGAGTATCTCACCAAAATAATTCGGACAACGACACATCTTATAGAGTCCATGCATTGCAGGCATATCAGGGTTCTTCTCCTTTGCCTCGCCCTTCTGCTTATCCGCAACAGTCTCGATTATAATTCCCACAGCACTCACAACAATTCCTATGTACAGAGTGACATTGTTCTGTGCACCGTTCAACATGCGGTACATAGGACCGGATGACTGAAGCACATAGAGAGCGCCGCACACAATCCACATAAAGAATGCCACGAACGCAGGCACCTTCGCATCTCCTCCGACCTCGCGCATCTTCTCGCGGTACCTCGTGTTTTTCAGCTCCCTGATTAACAGGAAGCCTCCAAGGCGGAAACCGTAGATGATAAACAGAATACACTGAATCGCAAACACAATGTTAAACCTGCCACCCAATATCGACATCACAAGCATTGCCGCGCCGATTCCCGCCGCTGATAGCCCATAGCCTACCGACATGAACCACACAAATCTGAAAAAGCCCATAAAACAACACACAAGGCTGACTGCATAAATAATCCACAACTGTGGTGGAAATACTGTTATCTCCGGCATAATAATCCTCTTTTCTCCTCTTATACGCTAAAACTTAAGTCCCTTAGCGTATATCTCTTTTATATATTCCGCAAAGCTTCTCTTTCCGGTCTTTACTCCCGCAACCATGTCCTCGGTCATAGTCCATTTGCCGAACTTGATCACGCCCCTCTTCCACTTCGGCGCAAAGGCTATTATCATATCGAACAGAAACGGCGGAGCGAACTTGATTACCGGCTCCTTACCTGCCGCCGCAAAGAACATCTTCGCAATCTCCTCGTAGGTGTATATCTCGTGTCCGCCAACATCATATTCCTTGTTCTTGTCGCATATATGCTCCGTGATATAGTCCGCAAAATCCCTCGTATCAATCACGTTACAGCGGATAGGATCCTTGGTCTTTAAAAGCGTGACCTTGCCAGCCTCAACCTTAGGCTGGAATATATGTGCTGTGTCATAGAAATATCCTGTAGGGCGGAAAATCGTATATGTTATTCCGGATTTTCTTAAATCCTCCTCGAACATCGCCTTCGCGTCAAGCATAGGAATATGGCGTCCCTCAGAGGCTTTTAGAACCGATATGTACGCAAAATTCTTCACTCCCGAAGCAACAGCTTCATCAAGCAGATTCTTGTTTGCCTGATAGTCGATATCGTAAGGTGTGACTGTCTCGCTCGCCTTGGTAAGTCCCACCGTTGTGACAACCACATCAACACCCTTACAGCAGCCCTTGAGCTTTTCCTTATCCGTCATATCAATCTTAAATGGGGTATAGCCCTTGATATCCGTATCGCGTATCACCATATCAGCCGCTATGACCTCATGCCCTGCCTCAACCAATGACGCCAGCACATCCTGTCCGAGATGTCCGAACGCACCCGCAAGTAAAACCTTCATAATATAAGTCCTCCTGATGATATATTATTTTTCTCTCAACTGAAATTTCTCCAACCCTGCCTTGTGAAGCCTTATAGCCCCCAACATGAGCATTCCCTGCCCTACAAGGTTGACCGCCTCCGCCGCCCAGTTCATGTAGCTCTGGGCAAAATCCTTCGATGAAAGATATCCCATGCACAGACTGAAAATACAGGACAGGATAAAAAATATGATTATCTTCTTTCTGCCCATCTTAGCAGCGATAACGGACAGCGACGTTGCCACCCCGACAAGGCCGCCAATCATCAAAGCCACAAAAATCATTGTTCCTGTAAACAATATTGGTGCTGCAACCGCATAGACCTTATTCTTTCCCTGCTGCGGAAACAATATAAGGCATATCATCGCCACACCTGCAAGGATAAATCCGATAGCCTGAAGCGGAAAGAACAGATTGCTGAGCGGTCTGAAATCACATAGTCCCATCGCATACAAAAGCTTATACAATGCCTTTAAAAAACCGGACATGAATACATCCATTGTTCCTGCACAGAACATCGCATAAGCGCCCTTGCTCATCTTATTGTAAAGATCGCGCTGCAAAATAAATATCGCAATACCATAAAAAACTACCGGGAAAAAATCTACAATCGCCATCGGCACAGAATACATAGGCACATCTCCTTATTTTTTATTCTTTTCTTTTGCTCTTTTATCATTGATAATTGCCATCTCTTTCTCCGTAATGAGAGTTACATTATTCTCCTTCGCCCAGCTTACGCATCCCTTTAACACAACCGGCAGGAACACTCTAGGCACGTTGAGTATTGTCTTTAACGCGTCATCGGTGAACTTTACAACGTCATCTGCGCGGTCTGCGGCATAGCGTACGGACTCAAGCGTCTGTGGACGTATAGCTAAAA
Organism: uncultured Eubacterium sp.; assembly: GCA_958446835.1. Lineage (GTDB taxonomy): Bacteria > Bacillota > Clostridia > Lachnospirales > Lachnospiraceae > CAG-882. Next base: position 8,664 of record CAUCXT010000064.1, on the reverse strand, counting down.
GCTCAGGAATCATCTTAGACCTCCTGCAATACCAGAAGTTCTTGCTGTCACGATAGCCGAAATCAATAGGCACAGGTGGGAAATCCCTTCCCTTGACGCCGTTTATTATCGCATCAGAGTATTTTTTCTTCATAAGAATCTTATCCACACGGAGAATGAAATGTGCTCCGAACTTCGATGTGATTCCGTTAAAATCATGGTAAGGCGGCTCATAACCGTTGAGCTGTCCCGGAACGTCCTTATCTGCGCCGTCAAGACTGCTCATCCATGTACATTCAATAACCTGGTATGCGTCGGCAACAACAAGAGGTCTCTTCTCCTTCGGATTCTTCTCCTCGATTATGCCCTTCTCAAGCTTGAACTTGCACTTAGGCATCTTCTCCTCAGGCTTATCTCCCGGCCATGAGAGCTTGACGCACTCCTTGAAGCTCTTCTTATCATCTGTCACAAAATTGATGGCACACTTGCCTGTGCGCATGATATTCTGTGCGGTGTTCGACGAATTACGGCACTCAAGAAGCATTGCATAATAGTCCTTGCCCGCAATATAGTACGGCTGCACAAGTGAATACGGTCCAAGTGAGGTGCTGCCGTCCTCACAAAGTGTGCTGATAACTACCGTAGGCATCGGAAAAAATAATGATGTCTGGTAAAAATTATCAACGATTCTTAAATCTTCAAAGCTGCTCATAAAATACATCCTCCTTGTTTTATTGTAATTCAGGTAATTGCCTGTAATCCCCTAGAGCAATATCTTGGAAATGAACGGTGCAATGTCCGCGAAACCTACATCCCTCCTTATTCCTGCCTGCAAAATCACCTCCGCGATAAACTCTGCCGGATTAGGAACACATTCTATCCCGAATCGCCCCAGCAGATTAGCAACCATTCCCGATAGCTGTGCAATCAACTGTCCATGTCTCTCCCTTGAGATAATCATTGAACCGCCGTAGCTGTCCCACACCCTCTGATAAATACATGTGTATTCACGCACAATATCAAAAATTCTCTCAATTCCCGCAATCGCCGTCCCAGCCTGCAAAAGCTCCGGCTTCGCCTTCTCCAAAAGCCCTTGCCAATCCTCCAGCATAATCGTTGCCACAAGTATATCCTTCGACGGAAAATAGTTGTAAATCGTACCTGCCGCAATTCCACACTCGCCAGCCACGCGCCGCAATGTCATCTGTTCGTATCCATCCTCAAGAAGAATCCTCTTACCAACAGTAAGAATAGTGCTGTGTAAATTCTCAATTATCTTCGCCATTCACATAACTCCCTTTTTTTATGAACATGTTCATTTAAGTACATGATAGTCCTTTTTATATGCAAAGTCAACTATATGTTAATATTTTAACCGCTTTTTTTATGCATTTTATATAATTTATATCCTGTGTATGTAAATGAGTGAAAAGAAAAAAGAATTGTCTTTAATGATACTGAATAATCATTAAAGACAATTCTCTTCGTGCGCAAAAAATCTGATTGAATATTAAAGCATCATATTTTACTATGCTCTAAATCTGCCATACCACATTATTTGATATACTTATCGACATTCGTCGCATCGACCTTCTCAAAATCCACCCACACCTGGTAGCCTGTATCCGATGTTCCGGCATAATCCTTTATTGATTTGCCTGCTGAGAGGAGCACCGCAACATCGACCGCCGCGTTCGCCTGATTTACCGCGTTCTGGCAGACTGTAAAATCCATCTTTCCCTCTTTTACAAGCCGGCATGCATCTGCAGTGGCATCGACACCACAGACCACTATCGTGGCAGGGTCAATTCCACATACTTCCATTCCCGCTATCGCTCCGACCGCCATGGAATCGTTGTTGCTGATTACACAATCCACTGTGCGTCCTGTGGAATTAAATATCTCAAAGTACTCCTGCCCTAACTCCGGGCTCCAGTCGGCGTAGTCCTGAAAAAGATAATTAATCTTCTTGCCCGACTCATTGAGCACCCTCTTTGCCGCCTCAGTTCTGCCCTTTGTGGCGGAATGAGTCTTCTCACCCTGTAAAATCATTACATTTATCTCACTCTTGCCGGACAGCTTGTCAAGGACATACTGTGCCTGATAGCTTCCCGCCACGTTCTCATCGGACGCAACATAGATGTATTCATCCGCCTTAAGATACCCCTCATCGGGACTATTATTTACAAATATTACCGGCAGACCATCTGCTGCCCTCTCAACCTGAAGCGCCGTATCGACATCCATAAGTCGGCATATTACCGCTGTGTATCCCTGACTCTTTGCTTCCTTAACCTGTGCTACCTGCTGCTCTGCAGACTGATCCGCATAGACAGTGTCATGTACTATTCCCTGCTCATCGCACGCCGATTCTAATGCCGCTACCAGCATATCCCTGAAGGCATCTCCCTTAGCGCATGTTGCTATAAGAATCTTGGCATTGCCTGTTGCTGCTGTCCCTTTACCGCTTGAACACCCTGTCAACAATATAGAAAGCATTGACACACATAACAGCAAAGAGCATATTGATTTTCTTATATATTTCATGTCACATTCCCTCCTATACCCTGAAAGAATTAATCTGAGTCATAAGCTTTTCCGATGTGTCGGCAAGCTTCCTTGCTGTCTCAGCTACCTTCTCACTGTCATCTGTAATATTCTTTGATTCAGAAGCAATATTTCCGGCATTTCGTGAAATAAGTTCCGCACTGGCTGCCTGTTCCTCTGTTATGGAAGCTACATTAGTCGATACATCTGCAACCTTCAACATATTGGCTGCCATGTCATTTACCACCTTGTTAGCCTCTACAATGTTATCATATATCGTATCAAATGTTGTCACTGCCTGATGTACCAGCTGACTGCTTGTATTTATCTCATTGACACTGTCTTTTGCCTTATTTACAGTCTCCTCAACCAGTCTCGTGACTTCATTTATAAGGGTCTGTATCTTCTGTACCGACTGGTTACTGTTCGTTGCAAGACTTCCTATCTCTGTTGCAACAACCGCAAATCCTCTGCCTGCGTCTCCCGCTCTGGCTGCTTCTATTGAGGCATTAAGCGCCAGAAGATTCGTCTCATCGGCAATCTCACCAATCATTCCAACTATCTTATTGATTTCAAGCGAAGCAGTTCCGACCTTATCGATTGACTCCTGAAGCCCATTTATCGACTGCTCTATAACTCCCATAGCCTCGCCGACCTTCTGCATATCGCTCTTGCCTGCTTCTGCGACATCAACTGTTGCATTCATCTTATCCTCAGCATTGTTGCTGCTGTCCCTTGTATCAGAAACGACAAGTGCAAGTGCTGTTGCGCTCTCTGCAATTTCCTGAACGGAGGTTGAAAGCTGGTCAACTGTACCGTTAAGTTCCTCTATGGTCTTTGACTGCTTAAGCGAAGCCTCATACAGTCCACCTGAGACGGATGAACTTGACTCCGCCTGTCCCTTCAATGTCTCAGAGACATTGGAGATATCGTTTATCATACTTCTCATTGCGACTGTAAAATCCTTCATGCTGTGACCCATGAGCGTAATCTCGTCATTTCCCTTAGTCTTGATGTCCACCGTAAAATCGCCGGAAGCCATTGTCACAATAGAATCCGTGAGCGAACGGATTGGCTTAATCATAAAATGAACCATTCTCTCCATAAGCACCAGAAGAACCACAAGGACAACCACTGCAACCACTATCATTGTCGTTCTGAGCGTCGCAAGCTCTGCAAAAATAGTTGTCTCCGGCACATAGGAGACAAGCACCCAGTTAGTTCCCGATATCTCCCTGAAGTCAACGATGTTTCCATCAAGTGTCATCGCGGTGTAATTCTGCTGCGATATCCTGTTTCCTATTGTTCCAAGGAAGCCTGTACTATCGCTGAGTTTTCCTGCCAATGTGTCATCACTCTTTGATAACACGCTCAGGTTCTCCCTATCAACAAGGATTGCCTGCGCATCATCCATACTGATAAACGAATTGACAATAACCTGTATGTGGGCAATCGGCACATCTACAATAAGAAGTCTTGTATTCTTTGCCTTTGCATTGCCGCCCGCCTTTTTCGAATCGCGAAGTATAGCTCCAGCACTAACCACGTCCGTCCCAGCCTCATTGGCATGAACATCACCAAATGCCATATTAACTCTTGTCAATGCCTCGCTATACCATGTGGAAGATGTATCTGCCGTCTTTTTATAACCCACACCCGCCGCCTGCATAACCTTTCCCGATGTATCAGCTATGTAAAATCCATCCGGGTAATCAGTGCTCCTCCCATAATAGCTGTCAAGCAGGCTCTGAAGCTGTGCATCCGTGTAGTCCATCGTCTCAATATCCTGCTTAAAGGTATTGAACACATTCAGATTCTCCGACATCCAAGCCTCAATCTGTGACGCCTGATTCTTAGTAGAAAGTTCAAGTAACTGCATTGACTGATCCGTAATTATGTTCTTGGAAATCGTATACGAAATTATAATCATGATAAGCACAAGAATCAGCACCAATGCACTGACCGCAGCAAGAATCTTGGTTTTGATTGAAGTTATGGACTTCCTCTGCGCTTTCTGCTCTCTCATATAAAAAATCCCTCCTTGAAGTAGTAATATATAAGTAATACACAATCTGAACAAATCAGATGTTTATTGTTAAATATTACCACAACAAGAGGGGTTTTTCTATAGTTTTTGGATGATTTTGTCAATAAAAACGCCTTTCGGGCGTGTTGGGTATGTATCGTGTATCTGCATACCCCATTAATTGTGACTCCCATTCTAAGATATCATTATCCGCATAATATCTGATAGTCCCGAACTTATAAGCCGTACTGTTCTCTCCATCAAGAAGTGCATTTGCCGCTTCAAAATCAAGTATTCTCTTTCCTTCTATATTTCCCAGCTGCGTCCAGACTATTTTCTTAAATAGCCGTTCCCATGCCGGGAGCTCTGTAATGTCATGCATATCTATAGCTCTCTGCCCATCCTCTGTAATATTTTTGATTTATTCCATGAGAGCACAATCAATCCGTCTGACTGTTTTCAATTTCCTTTAATGTCCTGCCGTCCTTTGTCTTCCAGGTTTGAGGTCCACTCACACCATATCCAAGGATAAAATCAGCGGCAGCCGACGAGCTAGAAAAAAGTATATCCTCCGTGGTCCTCCAATTCTGCACCTTATCACTGTCCAAAATCTTCTGTCTAAGCTTCTGCATTCCCGCACTTAATGATTTTATAGAAGCTTTCTCATTTATAACAGCTCCTTCAAATACAACAAAGCCTTCTGTCGTAACCTTTCCATAGCCACTGGCTGTGCCGGTAACCAGTGATAAAATCTCATCATCCGTTTTTGATGAAGCTGATTCAACCTGCGCATAAGGTTCCAGAACCTTATATCCCAATGCATTGAGCAATACCTTAATATTATCAATAAATTCATTCATCACGGCAATCTGTGATTCTTTCATAACCGTGTTGCAATATGTATTCTTTGTCAAAACCACATACCTCTTACTGCTCCTTGCAATTTCAACTAAATTGTGCTCAAGATACCGGATAAGCGCCTTATTTAAGTCTCGCCCAACAAAAATAACCGCCGTATTCCAGTAATACTTTTCTTTCTCAGACTGGTAATCACGTAAATGCTGTACCAGTCTCTCCTTTATATTTTCGGCTTCCCCAATATAAACCGATTCCGAACCATCATCTTCCTTACAAAAAAGAAAATACACCCCCGCCTGCGTGATATCATCACGATTGCAGGAGGCTACTTCAATACGTGGAATCTTGATTGCTTTTCCATTCCAGTTGGACAGTTCAGCCGTGATAAGACTATCCGCGGTTCCGTTAACAAGGAATAACTCTATTGCTCTTCCGTATGCCATATTATCTAAGCTCCTATTTTCCTCTATGCCCTATATATTCACATATTTACATTTCATTGTTGTAATATATATTTTATGATACATTATAAGTATATAAAATATTAAAAATAAGTTTTATTAACAATTCTTATAAAATACTTATACCTTTCATATATGATTAGTTTATCAAAGGTATTGGCGTCCTATTATTGCTGATGATTATTCCTATATATGTATAACTCCCTCTCGGCAACTATAGTGAAAGGTACTATTACAGCATTTTCTATCTCACAAGAACCCCACTAAAAAATTGTTCCTGAAATGCAATCTGCGCATATATTTCATCATCACTGGGAATATACACATCACTACGGATAATGCCTTTTTCGTCACAAGGAACCACTATCCATTTGGTCTCATTGTCATCATAGCGATGATATACAGCGATGACTTTTCCTATATATTCTGTAACCACTGAGTTCTCCCCAAAAAGGTATATGTCCTGCTCTGCCCCGTCTCCACCTTGCACTCCGGTGACATATCCATAATTTATCGGATAAACCATATCCTTATGTCGTGGGTGACAGCTTCCCATAGGCCGGTCTATCTTTCCTCTTACCACGCGCCCTATAACATCACAATACCTGTCCGATGGCACAGGATTTCCTTCAAATCCGAAAACATCTCTCATGTTCAAACAGCAATCACCATTATCATACATTTTTCTGATTTCCGGCAGCGTCAGCCATCTTGTCTGTGCCACTTCCCGCGTTGTCGCTTTCTTCAAATCCGGCTCTTCTGTCGTCTCAAAATAATAGGAATCTCTTATCCAATTATGGCGGCTTCCATCGTATGTAAGAGCAACTTTTGTAGCAAGAAGTCTTGCTTTCTCAGGTTGCAATGTAACTCCCACCTCTTCAAATACTTCCCTCAAAGCCGCCTCTAAACTAGTCTCCCCTAATATTGCATGTCCTCCAACCGTTTCCCATTTTAAAGGATACGTATCTTTATCCGCCGAACGCTGGGAAACTAAATATTTTCCGGTCTTTGGGTTCTTAATCCATACCATAACCCATAAATGGAACTCATCTTCTGAAAGCTCCCCCTGTTCTCCGCGAATACAGATTTTCCCGGTACGCCTCCGCTCCTTTGTATATACATCCCATGATTCACTCATTAGAATTATGTCCTCCTATTATTTTATCTATGAAGATTTCCTTTAAAAACGGTAATTGGTAATTGCAAAACACGGATTCGCAATTAAACAGTTGTGTAATTACATGAGATAATATTAAAAATATCTATTATGGATAATGAATGCTACTCACTTCAAAATTATCTTACTTTTTAAATGATTCATTTATCACTCTTTAATTCATATTTTCACTCTGCAACAAGTATTAACATTCACTGATATTATTCATTATGAAGTTTTGACAGCAAACATACCGTCTCCACATGCGTCGTCTCCGTCCTCGGAACACATAATGTCTACCTCGTCTTCGGTAAAAGAACAATTATTTTCTCCGTTATTCAACAAGTCTTCGTGAACGTTCATCCAAGCTCACCTTCCTTGTTGAGTTATATCACAGGCAGGCGTTATACCGCCTGCTTGTGAAGATTCTTATATCTGTTTTTTGCGTCCGGAATGATGCTATTGTCCATACCCTTTAACACAAAAGTCAACTTATATGGGTCTACCGTGCCATCCTCTGCCACTTCACCCACAATTACCTTCTGTACAATGCTTTCAAATACAACTCTGTCAAACTTATCAAGCACATCTGCACCTGCAAGCTTTGCCCGAAGCTCCCGCATACGGTTTTGAATGTTTTTCTGGGATAATACATTCTGCGATAATACATCCTTTTCATCATTGGCTTTTTTCAGCTTCCGATTCAATTCTTCGTATTTCTCATCGTATGCTTCTTTTGAAATTTTATCATCCAGCATCATATCAGTCAATTTGTTTCGCTTCTTTTCAAGAGAAGCAATGTCCTTTTCCACCTGCTTCAATCTGCCGGAGCTTTCATCCTTGGATACTGTTTCTTCCACGGAAGAAAGTACTGATTCCAGCACATCATCAAAGTTATCTGCAAGCAGTCCGAACATCTCCAAAAAGGCATTTTCGATGATGCTCTCATCAATCGCCTTGCTGTTAGGACAGTTCTCAATGCCCTTATTGGTTGCCACCCTGCATTTCCACACCGGTTTCTTATGCTGTGTATCCTGATGGTGGGAACGTCTTGTCAGATTCGTACCGCAGAAGCCGCATTCACACATACTGCTAAAAGCAAATTTCCGTGCATATTTTGTCCGGGTTCCGGATTCCACATTTGAATTAGAACGGTAACGGTTTTTACAAATCTCCTGTGCCGCATTCCAAACCTCCTCCGATACAATGGCTTCGTGGTGGTTCTTCGTATAGTACTGGTTTTCCTCTCCACGATTTTCCAGCCTCCGCTTGGATATCGGATCAACCGTATAGGTCTTTCCCATCAGCAAATCACCCTTGTACTTCTCGTTCTTGATAATTCCTCTGACACCACTGTCTGTCCACTTGACAATACCCTTTTTGTTTACCTTTCCAAGCTCGGTAAGTCTTTTGGCAATGGTATTTGCTCCGTATCCCTGAATATACAGATCAAATATCAGCCGAACCGTTTCTGCCTCTGCCGGATTGACCGAAATACTTTTATCCTCCGGATTGTAGTCATATCCGAGACAGCCGTTAAATCCCATCAGCTCCCCTCTTGCCATCTTGTATTGCACACCCATCTTCACATTCTGCGATAGTGACTCTACCTCATTCTGTGCCAGTGCTGATAAGAG
>CAUCXT010000063.1 GCA_958446835.1 uncultured Eubacterium sp. | reverse complement strand
TATCCTTAAGAAACATTTGCATGAAGCCCTTTGGCGCTATGACGAATTTGTCCTTAATGCTGCATGTAGCTTTTACGGCGGTCACGGTGTCGGACAGCTTGAAATCCAGCTTTGTCAATTCGTCATCGGTCTGTGCGTAGTTTACATTGAGTGTTATAAGGTTTCCTGTTCTCTTAGTGAGATTATCAGAATCAACCATGAGAAGAAGCATTACCCACACATATTCCTCATAGCTGAGACTGAGCGCTTTATCGTCATCGCCGCTGAGGGCATTATCACCGCTATTATTGTTGTCCTCAGCTATATCGCCGATTAAGTCTGTGAGTTCATCGATACAGTTAAGCTGTGAGAGCTTCTTTTTCTGGACAACAACCTTTTTTCTTTCCTTTAACATTTTCCAGTCTAATGCGGTTTCGCATCCGGCAAAGGCAGCTCTTAAGGCACCGCTCACTGCCACCTTCACAATCGGAGCAAATGGTGCACCTACACCGGTTGCAGCCACAGCCTCTGCTGCTGAATTGGATACATTGGTTATCGTGGTGTTTAGCTCCTTGATTGTGTAGGTTGATATGTAATTGAGTGCCATTCTCACTGCACATATCATGTTGCGGACGGACTTGAGATTATCTGCGGAGCTTGTCTTTCCGGAATACAGGTATTCAAGTTCGGCACCATAGAGATAGTTGTAGCCGGAGCTTAACGGAATACCTGTGAGGCTCATCTCATACTCTTTGGTGTCATCGGTATTCTCATTAGTCTCTTCCTTATCCGTTTCTTTAGTCTCAATATTAGTCTCAGAAATATTTTCTATGGCGGCTTCTTTACTGTTATCCTCCGTCTTTACATTCGTGACACGGCTTGAGAACATTCCGAAATCGTAGGTTATAAGTAAAAGCTTATCAAGCGTCTGTGTGCCGATACTTCCCAATGCTTTAAAGGCGGACGAATTATTGAAATAATCGATAACTCCCGGAACGGAATATTTTGAGCTGTCGGTTTCGAGCTGCTTGGCGATATCGTCCGGGATGTCTCTTTTTCCTTTCTCATCGGAGTCATCCTCCATTTTGGCGACGGCTTCCGATTCCTTGTCGGCTGCCGCCTTTTTCTTCTTGTCTGCGGCATTTTTGTCACCTGCGGCGCCGCTTGTTGTGGAGCATATCTTGTCGAGACTGTCATAGAGGGTGTGCGCGTCGGTGTCCTCAGTATAGAAATCCCACCATGAAAAGTCTGTATTGACATCGCTCCATTGGGCGTCCGGCTTGAGGCTTGCATTGTACAACTGCACATATAAACCATTGGTGCTGTTGTCAAGCTTATTTTCGCAGGCGTCCATATTGGAGCTGTTGTCCTTGTTCAGCTTAATAATGTCATGCTTTTCTAACTGCTGTGCAACATAGATGAACTTTCCCTTGTAATCAAGGATTTTCTCCACGTCCGCAATCTCACTTTTCATAGACTGTTTCAGGTCATCACTGCACTTATCCAGCTCAGAATTAAGTTCATCGACCTTTGCCTTAAGTTCATCAAGCTGTGCCTCTAACTTTCCGGCATTTGAAAAGAGCTTATCGTACAGGCTCTGCACAGTCGAAAAGGTGACATTAATCCCTGTGAGCTCTCTTTCCCTTACAGGATACGAATATTGATTGGAGAGCTTTCCGAGGGTATCCCTGCGGTATGCGTTCTCATCGAAATCATCATTGCACAGACCTTTTTCCTGCTCAGTGAGCTCCTCCTTGCCGTTGCTTTTCTTGGCAACAGCGGCATCAATTGCCGACTTGTTTTGAAGATAATTGTAGAATTTCTTGTAATTGTCACCCTTAAATTCACCTTTTAACGCGTTGTTGTATGCGGTGACACGCCCGGATAAAGTTTCAATATAATCCGGATACGCTTTGAGCTTTTGTAAGGTCTTATAGTAATCCGATATGCAGTCTAATGATTCGGAAAGCTCTTTTGCGAGCTTGTTATACTGGCTTACCGCATTCATATCGTCGGATGAGCCGGATATCTGTTCGATTGCTTCGAAAATCGGGTTGTCGCCCGAGAGCAGCTCCTGCGCCGCACGGAATTTCATAAATGCACTTATCTGCGACAACAGCACGTTGGGGTTACTTAGTGTTGCACCTTCGACGGCGGAATGGCTTACCTTGACAGTGGCATTCTTATAGGGCATAAAACCAGATAATTTACTGTCATCGCCGTTGGGGTTGAAGGCATATGCCGCCTGTTTTGCATATTTTTCAATCGTCTTTTTGCCATCCTCAGACTGTGTGACTGAGAACAGACCGTACATCTCTTTTAAGACATTGTCATATTCGCTGAGCACGGCTTCACCGTAGCCGTCGGCGGTGACAACGGCAAGGGAACTGTACAGCTTAAGTCTTGCCAGATCGACCATGGTTCCGGTAAATACCACAATAGGCACCATAATCAGTGTGACAAACACGGTTATCACTCCCCTGTTTTTGTAAAAAAAGCTCATATCTGCTATGCCTCCTTACTTGCTTGCCAGAAGCTTGGTAAATTTTTCATACAGCTCCTTGACCTTGTCTGCAATATTAGAAGCAGCTTCACCAAGCTTTGTTTTTTTCAAGAGAGCAACTGCGTAATCTGTATTTCTAATCATATCATCATGGTCGCTTACAGCTATTTTTGCGTCCGCCGTGATGGTATACTTATTGTCCAGACCAATAAACGAAAAATCAATCGGAAGCTGTATCGTCTGTACGGCACTTGCCTCCAATTCTTTGTAAATGACATAATTTTTGTATTTGAATGTAATTTCAACTTCGCCGGAGAACAGCATATTTCCGGCAACGCTGTTAAAAAAGTCTGTAAAATCCTTCTGATTCAGTTTGTGGACATTGCCGAATAATTCCTCATAGGGATTAATCGGGGAAGCTGCATTGTATATATTTCCATCAGCGGATGTTGTTCCATCTTTTGCTTCATAGACAGCAGCTTTCTGGGCACTTACATACATATCCGTCACAGTGGACTTATAGTAGGTAAGTGCCGTTTCAAGACCTGCCTGAAGATTCGCTTTCTGGAAAAGAATAATTGACAGATACAGCAAGATTATTACCATCAATATAGCGGCGGGAAATATAACTGCTGCCTCCACCACTACATCACCTTTTTGATCCTTTAATGCTTTCATCATCATTCTTCCCTCAAGTCATCTTTAGATTAAATCATTACCAGCTTCCGGAAGTCTCAACTTCATTTCCGCCATTCTTAATCTTGTCGATTAAATCGCCGAGCCATCCCTGCAGGAAGCCCCATAAAAGACCAAGAAGCAATACAACAATAAGCACAAGAATGATTGTAGCGACAATGTTGGATACTCCGTCGTCGCTTTCAAAGAAATCAACTACATTTTCCTTGAACTTGGTTAATCTTGTTGTAGCTTTGATGTACAGATTGTCAATTAATGACATGTGCACGCCCTCCTTTTTTATCTCAGCTATATGTGCTGATTGTAATTTATTATTAAAGCCTGAACCCTAGAAATTGAATCCGGAGAGTACAGGAATAATAATTATGACAAGTATTCCGACGAACATGATCATTGTCGGAACGAATAATTTATTGGCGACGGCTTCACCCTTTCGTCTTGCTATATGCTTTTTTTCAAGCCAGCAGTCATCATTGATTGATTTTAAATCGGAGGCTAACCCCATATTTCCGGAGGTATAGCTCTTGGTTATGATACTTATAAGTCTGTCAAGATATCTGTTGCTGCATCTTGACTGCATGTGCATGAAGGCGGTTTCAAACGATACGCCCTGCCCGGTTTCGGCTAAGGTCTGCCTGAGTTCGCGGTAGATTACGCCGTCACCGCCGTTGGCTACTTCGATAAGCGCCTTGTTGATGTTCATTCCGGCGATGACCAGAAGCGTGAGCTTTGACACCGCATCGGCTATCTCCATGTCGATAGCCTCCTTTCTGATAGCCGCTTTATTCCGGACTGTGTCAAGTGGTACATACGCGAGAACAAGCATTATCACAAAGCACACAACAGGGGCAATGAGACACATCATGCCTGTCATGCCCATCGCGAGCATAATGCCGGAGACGAGCAGCGCCAGAATTATTCCGCACAGACTGTAGGCAATGAGTGTGGCATACATGTATGTGGCGTATATCATGGCATTTCTCTTTTCGCCGGTCTTCTGTTCCTTGTCAAGAAGCCTGAAGCCGGACTGCTCACAGGATGTTATTATGCTCTTAAAAAAGCCGCTGCCCATCTGCAGCTTGAACATGCTGATAAAGCCATAGCCTGCGAGCACAAGCAAATCTGCAATCGACAGTTTCTTTCCGCTTGAGTAGCCGCTTGACAGCTTTTCGTATTCAGCCTGCTGTTTTTCGAATGCTTTGACCTTTGAGGCTGCCTTCTTATCGGACTGTCTGTGATATTTCCGGTGCTCTGATATGCAGCTCTCCTTCTTTTCCGCTATATCCTGGCTCAGAAAATTGTAGTACCATGACCTGGAGGTGATTATTTCAATCACATTCTCCTGCGGTGCCGTGAGGGTTAGGTATAACAGGAAGATAACAAGCAGTGTGGCTGCCACCATCAATAATATTGAAATCATATTGTCCTCCTACACATCTATATTGGTTGCTTTCATCGCAAGAACATAAGATACAATCATTGAAATTACACCTATTGTGGCGGCGATTCTGCCGCTTGTCGTGGTGAAAAGTGAGTCCATGAAGCCGCTTCCCATGGCGGACATTGCTATGACAATCACAAGTGGCATTACCAACATCATATATGCTTCGGATTTAGAAGATGTAATGCTGGTCTGGATTTCCATTATGATTGCTGTCTTGTCACAGATAATGTCATGTGTCTGCTTTACTATGTAACCGAAGTCGCTGGTCTTTCCTTCAATGGTGGATAATACCGCCGCAAAGCTCTTTATATCTTCTACATCACTTCTCTCACCCAGCTCCATAAAGCTCTCAGACATTCTCCTGCCAAGCTGGTAATCGGCGATTATAAGTCCGATTTCCCTGACGATATCGGAGCTCTCACCGTACAGCATTTTCAGTTCCTTTTCCGAATCCTTTATGGCGTTCTCAAGGTTCCTTCCGCCACCACCGCTTATCGATATGTTGATAATTTCAAGAAAATCCTTGAACTGGTTTCTGAGCTTATTCTGTCTCTTCTTTATGGACTGGCGGGCATATATTTTTTCCTGAAACACGGCAATAAAAGCCGCTCCTATGAGAGAGACAATTATGTTGTGGTAGTAAATGAAAAGTATGACGGAGATAATTGCCACAAAGATAAGGTACGCGGCAAGGTGCTGCGCCTTTGTGAGATTACATTCATAATATTTTATTCTTAACTTCTCTTTAGTCATCAGGCGTCCTCCTCATAATCGTATATTCCTGCCGAGAGCAGTTTGTCATGGTTCACAATCTTATTGCCGGTGCGCACAAGAGCACCTGTGACCTTTCTTATATCACCGTTTTTTTCTTCCTTGAATTCGTATATCGGGTTGAGAATAATCCTTCCGTTCTCATAGCCTGTCACCTCAGTTATGGACATGACCTTTCTTGAAAAGTCGCGCAGACGCGAAAGGTGTACTATATAATCAACGGCAGAGCTTATCTGCATTCTTATCGCATCGAGCGGCAGGTCTGCACTTCCGGTGAGCACCATCGTCTCAAGTCGGCTCAACATTCCCTCTGGAGAGTTGGCATGTCCGGTTGAGAGTGAACCGTCATGTCCTGTGTTCATAGCCTGAAGCATATCGAGAGCCTCTTCTCCTCTTACCTCTCCGACGATGATTCTGTCGGGACGCATTCGAAGGCTTGCCTTAATCAGGTCACGGATGGTTATTTCATTGGCCTCCTTGGAGTTGGCTTTTCTGGTCTCAAGACTTACAAGGTTGGGAACATTTCTTATCTGGAGCTCCGCCGAATCCTCTATTGTAATTACTCTTTCCCATTGAGGGATGAAGTTGGACAGCGCGTTAAGGAAGGTGGTCTTACCGCTTCCGGTTCCTCCGGCAATAAAGATGTTGTGGCGGGAGACAACAAGCTTTCTTAGAAAATCAACTGCTTCCGGGGTGATTGCTCCGTACCCTAACAGCTTCTCCATGGTCATAGGATTCTTCGGGAATCTTCTTATTGTCACGGTAGGCCCGCTGAGTGCTACCGGAGGGAAAACAACATGCACTCTTGAGCCATCCTCAAGTCTTGCATCAACGATAGGATTTCCGGCATCAATGGTTCGGTCCATTTCACTGACGAATTTCTGTACTATTCTTATAAGGTCCTCATCGCTCTCAAAGTGTTCGTCAAGCTGCATAAGCTTTCCTGATTTCTCAACAAATATCCTGTTGTATCCGTTAATCATTACCTCTGTTATATCAGTGTCGGTGATAATCTTGCCGAGGATACCAAGTCCCCCTACGGATTCGGTGACGGTATACCTTAGTACGCCCTTATCCTTGAAGGACATATTCTGGTAAAACCGGTATATGTCCGTGTTGTTTGATTTTGCCCAGATTATCCTCTTGTCTATAAGCTCATTTACCAGCACTTCAAGCTCTTCCGGATTATATTCCCTGAGCCTTCCGGCTTCCTGTACTTCCTTCTTTAGCTGTGTGACTTCATCCATAAAAAATTCTTTTGACATCGCGCTATCCTCATTATCCGATTATCTTATCAATGGAAATGCTGCCGTTTCTTAGTGTCTCACGTATCAGATCCTCCATTGAGATGGTGCCGTAATCGGAAATATATCCAATATTCGGAGCATGTACATTGTTCTTATCTGTGTATGAACCATGTGCAAAATTGTCGATAGTGACAACCTTCTTCCAGACATCCTGAATAGGCGGATAAGAGCTTATTATGTTGAACTTGCGCCTGAATATCTCATTGTCCTTCTCTACTATTACAATCCTGTCCGCGAGCTCAAACACTTTATTGGAAAGCTTGTCGAGAGTGCTGTTCATATCGACGATGACAAAATCAGAACTGCTCACACTCTTAATCTTCTCAAATAGCTTCTCTATATCGTCCTCAGAGACATCCATGTAGTCAATGACACGGCTGAAGCCTTCAATATAGCTTGTTCTGCCAGAGCCTTCCTTGACGGTGCTTCTAAGCTTTATCTCAAATGAGCCTGTGTCATTCGATTCGCTTCCGGATACTGCCGCGATGAGTTCGGTTATTCCCTCCCTCTCATGCGGATATATGATAGTTGAGCTGTCAGTCTGTTCCAGACTTATGAACAGGCTGTTGTATCCCGCAGTCTGGAGCTGCTGTGTGAGCACCAGTGCTGCTGTGGTCTTTCCTGTTCCGCCCATCGGGGAATATACGGCAACAATCTTTGTTCCAATGCCGTTTGAAAAATCAGGGGTATATCCCGCTTCATCGGCATAGCTGTCAATCAGCTCATTATAAATACTGCTTATACGCTGGTACTTTCTGATGAATTTCAGTTCTTTATACAATCCACTGTGCTCCTGCTCCTCATCATACAGGCAGATGGCAAGCTTAGCCGCGTTAAAGGTGATCTTAGAATCATTCAAATCCGAATTAAACAGAATAATATCATATTTGCTATTATTCATGGCTTTTTCAAGCTTTTCATAGCTTGTCGCGATTGAGATATCCAGTTCACTGTATTCCTGGAGCTTATCAATAAGCCTGTCAAGGTACTCCTTAGATTGGTCAGCAATCAAAATCTTAATGTTCATAAGTCTCTTCCTCATTAATTTGTGGTTTTGAATAAAATGTATTGCATTCATTCCGTTGTTATGGTAATAATATCGTTTTAAATATGATATGTCAATCAAAATATCGCTTTCATTCCGTTATAATGTCAACAGTGTCGGATATAATATTGGATTGAGGTGGTTTTAATGCATGATGAAACTTTGTACGATGAGAAGTTCGTAAAGCGAATGACACAGCTTCGTATGGAAAAAGGTGTATCGGCGCGCGACATGAGTCTTTCAATCGGACAGAATCCGGGATATATCAACAACATTGAATCCGGGAAGGCACTTCCGTCTATGGCTAATTTCTTCTATATATGTGAATATCTGGATATCTCTCCCATGAAATTTTTCGATTTTGATTCTAATATTGATGTTCAGGATGTCGATAAGCTGTACGGCACAATGAAAAAGCTGACACCTTCGCAATTTAAGAATATACAAGAGATAATATATGATTTGACAAACTGCAAATAAAAAAGCTGTAAAACAAATGTAATCTTGTTTTACAGCTTTTTAGCTATATTATAGCAATATTTTATTTATTGAAGTTTTTTGAGGTATTCCTCCACATTTATATATGTGACGCCGCAAGTGTCACTTGTACTATTATTTACATTTGCAGGAGGTGTGGCTGCGCCGCGGTAGATGACGTATTTCCCGGTTATATCGCCGTATCGGAAGGAGGTTTCAGAACACTTCTTTTCGTCTATAAGATGTCGGAATTGTTCCTTTGTCCGCTCTGTGCTGTGCTTTATTTCATATATCTCACAATTTCCTTTGTCCGGATTAAAAACAACCATGTCAAATTCTCCGACGGCAAACTGCAGCTTGAAAACTTCACAGTTTCTCCTGCTTAGCTTAGTCTCAAGGAGGACGATATCCTCCATCATGCGCCCCTTTATCTCATCAAGTATGCGCTCTGTGACACGGTTTCTCTCCGGCAGGGACAGATTGCGGAAGCGCTCATCCTGCATGAGGGATTTAATCAGGGCTTCAGCCTGCGAGTACCTTATTCCCGGCTGTGAAAATACGGTTCGCGTCTCTTTTCTGTTGAAATCAGTCATCCAGCGGGTTTCAACCTCAACGGTGAGGTCAAGCAAATCTAAATACTCCTTTATCTCAATGCGGTGTTCGTCAAGAAGTTCAACGCTCTGCTCATCCTTGTTCTTGATTTCCAACAGGTTCTTGAGGACGTCATTGATCTTTGCGATATCTATGTTGTCCAAGATATCGTTAGGATTCCGGCGGTCCTTTCTAAGATTCCTTGCGGAAATGCTCAGGTCACTTGATTTAAAATCCTTCGTGAGAACTTCGAGCGTGAAGCGGTGGTTGATATCCTCAACTATACGGTTGATGGCGCTTGTCAGCTCATTCTTATCATATAATTCCTTGAGTGAACGGAAATGTCCTTCATTCTGGTAGTTTTTAAGGGAGTGCTGTATGTTGCGTGCAATTGCACTGTCAATATATTCATCGGTGCTCTTTTTGGTGGCAAAAATCATTGAGTCATCATTATAATAAGTCCCACCGCGGCTCATGGTTCCGCCGTATCGGATGTAATTGTCTATCCCCGCAATGCCCAGCACCGTCTCAAATTCACGGTATGGAATGAAGGTTGTATGTGACATAATGTAGCGGTCATACAGTTCCTCATCCTCTGTGAAGATAAAACCCAGAGAATCCGTTCCGGACAGGACAATTTTCATTCCACTGGCGGCATATATATCTGAGAACAATGCGGCACCTTCTATGAAATCATCGAGCAGTGTCACCTCATCGATAAATACATATCGGTATCCACCCTCTTCAAGGTACTTTAAATCATGGTTCAAATCGCTCAAATGCTTATTATCCTGCATCTGCAAAAAAGCAGTCCGGCTGCGCATTGCTTCGTCCATCTCTGAAATAATCTGTCGGATAAGCGTTGTCTTGCCGGTGCGCCTCAGCCCGTACAAAATATATACCCTGTCGCAGGTATCACCGTATACATAATCATATAACTGCCAATAACATTCTCTTTTCTTATATGTTGAAACAGGCTTGACAAAATCATCCAGCTCACGACCGGTTCTGGTGATACAGCGGAATGAGCCGGAGGTGTTGTTGATACTGCTATGTGTGACGTATTCTGTCTGGGCTTCCTTAAGAATACTCTGATAGCCTTTGCGGAGCGCAATCTGTTCGGATAGTGCGTCAAGTTCGTCTGCTTTTACACGCCTTGAGCGCTGTCTGCCATCTTCACGCCACTGGTAATATGCATATTTTCTACCATTTATCGTCTTGTAAGTGATACCGCCTGATGGCAGAGAATCGATTTTCTCCTTCAATCTGCTGTAATTCTCATCAGTCATTGATAGCACCTCCTCAAAATAGTATTCCCTCAACAATTATATTTTAACTTTTTTAACTTCAAATGTAAAGATAAAAAAGTTAAATCATCACTATTTAAAAATGCAGTTTAAAATCTCATCCGCCGTCTGTATCCACTGCTTCTCCCGGGAAATCGTCGCCTCTCCATCCCCTGCCTGCGCACCGTAGGAGCCGAAACCTGCGTGGTTCCCACCTTCGATTACAAGCTCATTGAAATCTGCCGGCATATATTTGAGGCTGTCATTGTATTTATCGCGGTTGAGCACACCGTCCTCACTGCCATATATGGATATGACCTTGAAGCCGTCGGCGTCAAGTGAGGCTGTAGGGTATGCGGCAAAGAGCATGAGCCCGTCAAGATTATCTGTATGCTTGGCGGCGTAGGAGGAAGCCATTGCACCTCCTAAGGAGTGGCCGCCGATATACCAATGGGTATATGGCTTGCCATCGTTTATCCCGGAATCCGAAGCATTGGCGGCTGATGAATATTTATCAATAAGCTTGTCTGCACTGTTAAGCCCGAAAATAGCCATATTGTAAGGCATTTCCACTATGAAGCAGTCGATTCCTCCCTCGGCAAGTTCAAGCATCATTGGCGCATAGGCTGTGTATTCAACCTTGGCGCCCGGATAGAATATGAGCGCTGTGTCATCTCCTTCGCCGTCAAAGAGGATAACACTGCCGTTGGTCTTATCGGAAACCTTTACAACCTGTACCTTCTCACTTCCGTTAAGGGCAGCAGTTGCAGTCATATCGGCGCGGTAGTAGTCGCTCGCATACCAGATGATAAGCACGCCGATGAAAAAGCAGAGCTGCGCGAACAGGTTTACGGTCTGTTCGATATAGTTTGCGCGCTTGCTTGAGGCGTCCATGGTCTTTGCAAGTATGAACATTGCAATCATGCCGATTATTCCGATGATAAAGAATATATTTACCGGAAAAGCGGAGACATTCTTCCATATAAGAGGAAGGCTTATGTGCCTGTGCCCCACAATAAGAGCTATAATTATAATCAGGAAGCCGCCGCTCATCAGGTAGCGGAACTGCTTGTTGAGTATGAGGATATTTTTGTGGGCTGTTGCAAGTATCAGCTTCCAGATGACCTTTCCGGCTCCTGCGGCTATACA
>CAUCXT010000062.1 GCA_958446835.1 uncultured Eubacterium sp. | reverse complement strand
AAGGACAAATTCGTCATAGCGCCAAAGGGCTTCATGCAAATGTTTCTTAAGGATAACAAGACGCAGTCTGAACTTAGCTCTATCGAAGATGAAGCATACAGCTACTCTGTAATACGTGGCTACTAATGTATCGGAATGAGGATTAAGTATGAAAAGCAGAAATAACAGAAACGATAAATGCACACAATCCGGGATGATCACGGTTGAGGCAGTTCTCTGTCTCATCCCATTCATGCTGCTGATTCTCGGAATAATATCGCTGATAAATGTATTTATTGTACACAACCGCATACAATATGCCCTCTATGGAGCGGGAAGTGAGCTGGGCTCCTACACATATATCTATGAGGCACTCGGCATTCATTCTGCCGACAAAAAGCTCAATGAGGATATTGACACCAATACGGAGCCGGTTGATAAAGCCATATCACAGGTCACAGATTTCATGGGGGAGATATCCAGTCTCCAGGGTGATGTGGAAAAGCTCAACGATGACGATGCGGATATATATGAGACAATAAAAAGTATCTGCAATGACGGAAACAAGACATATAAAACCTCAAAGGAGATTCTTGAGACCGGTAAAAAATTCGCGAAGGACCCTAAAAGTCTCCTGCGCGGCGTAGTGTACCTTGGCATAGAGAATGTTGAGCAGGCGGGCAAGAACCTTCTTCTTCAGGTTATGGTCAGCGGACTGGCTGATAAATATCTCGCCGAAGCCGCGGGAAATAAGACCGCGGACCAATACCTTCTGGGCTATGATGTGAAGGACGGAATGAACGGTCTTGATTTTGGCGAAAGCGAATTTTTCAAGGGGGCCGGAAATTCTATAAAGATTGTTGTCGAATATGATATTAAATTGTATTTCTGGGGTTTATTTTTAAAGGATAATTCACTTCATGTAGTTCAAAGGGTTGATATACCCGCATGGCTCGACGGTGATGGAAAATCCTACAAGAAAAAGTGAGGTGATTGTGTGTCATATATAAGTATAGCGGTAATGGCTCTCATGCTTCCGTTACTGTACATTGGAGCAGTTCTGTACTGCCGTGCGGATTTTTCAATTGAAAATAACCGGAATAGGAGACCGATGACCTCGCTGTGGGAAGCCGCCGTCATAATTCTGAGTGAGACAGCTCTTATAAGGCTGTGGCTTTCCTTTGGCATGCCTTCATTCGGCAATATACAGTTCGACCTGATGTACCTTATCCTCACCGCCATGACGATCCTTTTCTTCACGGACTTGTGGGAGCATAAGGTGCCTAACAGAATAATTCTTATCTCCCTGCTGTTATGGGCAATAACAGCGGGAGTAGGCTTCATAAGCAATATGCAGTATATGCTTGGGCTTGTTGTCGAATACGGCATAGGGTTCCTGTTCTGCGCGTTAAGCTTCGGGCTGTGCTACATAATATCACGCGGAAAATTAGGTGCAGGGGATGTCAAGCTGGCTCTTTTAATGGGCTTATGTCTCCCTGCCGGCTATGTGACTGCTGCAATACTGTATGGTTGCCTTGCCGCAGCGGTTGTATCGATAGCACTGCTGCTGATGAAAAAAATAACAAGAAAGGATTTTATTCCATTTGTGCCATTCTTATATGCAGGGCTGATAATCAGGTATCTGATGGGATAGGGTGTAATCATGGTTAAGAGAAAGAAAAGACTTTTGCTTTTTGTCTGCATGCTCCTGCTCATAATAGGCTGGACTGTCACTTTTATAAGCGTAACGGCGCAGGGTGAGGATATTGTCGGCAGTCAGAATGAGCTTGTCGTGCAGGCACGCCAGCTCTCACAGGATAAGCTGTATAAAAGAGCTGAACTGCTGTACACACAGGCGTTGACAGATTATGACACTGTCTACAACACGGATATTGAGCGTGAGCTGCTGGAGCTGTATAAGGAAGCCGATGATTCAAGTGCATATTATTCACTTATGGAGGAGCGTGTTGACGCGGCAAGGGCAGAGGAGGACGAATACATTGAACTCTCCACGCGCTATGCCGACAGCAGGCGCAAGGAGGATGCAATTGACATTGCCCGCCGCGGACTTTTCGCGTATGCCAGCACACAGCTTGAGAATATATATAATTCCCTCCTGTATGAATACAAGACCGTCACTGTGGGCTTTGATGAGTTCACGCTTCCGGCGGACAGTGACCTGATACCATATTATAACGGCACCTCATGGGGCTATGTAAATTCCGACGGAGATATGGTGTTATCGCCGGTATATGAGGAGGCGACCGCATTTTCCGGCGATTATGCGGTAGTAAGATTGGACGGTACCTACACACTCATTGACAAGCAGGGGAACTGGTACGCCGTGGACAAGTCCGGGCTTGACAAAGTGACAGGTATATGCGGCAACAGAATAATTGCCGTCAAGAATAACGAATATGCCGTGTGCAGCTATGACTTTAACATAATAAGCGAAAAATTCGATGAGGCGTACATAAGCAGCAACGGAATCGTAACAGCAAAGAAAAACGGAAAATGGGCTCTCATAAACGCCGCGGACGGAAGCGCTGTCACCGATTATATATACGATGAGGTGGTACTCAACAGCCATAATGAGGTCTTTGCCGGCAAATATGGAGTGGTAAAAGATTCACAGGGCTATTTCGTCATCGACAGCACCGGAAAAGAGCTTAATGGTGTCCGTTATCCGGGCGCAAAGGGCTTTGAGGGGACATATTATGCCGTGTCGGATTCACAAGGCAGATGGGGCTATGCCGGCCCATCAGGAGAAATTGCGATTGCCTGCCAGTATGATGACGCATTTTCATTTTCGGACAATGTAGGCGCAGTAAAAAAGGATGGCGCATGGAATTACATCAATTCAAAGGGACAGCTTGTGGTTGAAGGGGATTTTGAAGAGGCACATCCATTCACAGACGGCTATACGCTTGTGACAGTCGGTGGTGAGGAGAAGATAATAAGCTTCACATACTATACAAGCTTTGAATAAAGCTCAATATATTTTTAAATGGAGGAAAAGCAGATGGTTGAGACAGCATTAATTGCCAATAAACTGTACGAAAAGGTGAAATTAAGCGAAGGAACCTCATTGGATCAAATCGCTGTAAAGGTCATAAGAAATGATTGTCCTGAGTTCCTGCTGCCTATGAGGGTAGTTGAGATTGACGGCGATACAGAGCTTCGATATGAGGTGGCAGGAGGAGTGGCGTTCAATCTACAGAATCATTCCATGAGCAAAAAGGAGACTGTGGAGCTTCTTCTCAACATGTTAGAGGCATTTGAAAAATGTCCCGACTATTTTCTTGATATACATAAGCTTTATCTGGATGAGAGCCATATCTATCTTGGCAAGGACTGCAAGAATGTCAAGTATGTGTACATTCCCACGGACACATACGAAAATGATGACAGCAGGATTGTAAGCTTCTTTAACAAACTGATTGCCGAATTGCAGATTACGGATGACAAGAATTTCCAGCTTGAGCTTATCCGTATCCTTGTGGTGGATTCCAACATCCATTCACTGTATGAGAAGCTAAAGAGCGATATGACCGGCGGCTTTAATGAGAAAAAGACCTCCCCGGTTATTGAAAACAAGCCGGCTGAAAACAATGTCAATCCTGTACAGCCTGCACCGCAGACTAAGAACACAGTCAATGTACAGCCTGTAATCAATGAAAAACCACAACCGGCGGATACAGCAAAGGATGATAGCCTTGTAAATGCCCTGTTCGGCGATGAGTCCCCTAAGAAAGCGAAGAAGAATGGAGGCTTTTTCAACCTGTTCGGAGGCAAAAAGCATGCTAATGAGGACACCTCCGAACCAAAGGCGGCAAAGACCGCTAAAAATCCTGTCGCCCCACATGCCATTCCGGCGGCAAAGGAGTACACCGCACCTGTCATTCCGGCAATGGACGTGACAAGCATAGATGGAACGGATATTGAGGATGACAGCTCACTCTATCTTGAACTTGTCGATTCTAACGGCATGAACTGTCCAAGGAGAATCAACATTACCTTTAACAACAACCAGTTCGTCATTGGAAGAGTGGATTCAGCCGGAAATAGGAACGCCGATTTCTGCTTTGAGCGCTCGTTCTCGTCCATAAGCAGACGCCATTGCTGCTTAGAGACAGACGGAAACAATATGTATCTCATAGACCTTGCCTCGACTAACCATACTTACCTCAACCAAAACCCGCTCATCCCTAACAACCGATACCCGATAAGCCGCGGCGATGTCATCCGCTTCACCGATAAGACACCGGTCAGCTACAGGGTGATGTGATATGCAGATGTTCGATGTTATAGCAGGCTGTGCCACCGACAAGGGTGAGTACAGGGAAAAAAATCAGGACAGAATAATCTCCCTAACCGCCGGCAGCGGAAAGAATATCCTCACCTTATCCTGTATATGCGATGGCATAGGAAGCCTCAAGATGAGCGAAATCGCCTCCGAAATGATGACATCGGGGCTTTCCGTATGGCTTAACCGCGTCAAGGATTATTACCCTGAAATTATGAACGGCACCGATATGGCGGACAGCCTGGAGGAGGAGATTAAAAGGCTCAATGAGAGCATATATGAATACCGGATGTCCTGCGAAAATGCCATAGGCTGTACCATGTCCGTCATATTCACGGCAGGCGATGACTATTATATCTTTCATGTCGGTGACAGCCGCATATATCTCGTATCGGACGTTATCAAGCAGCTTACAAGGGATGAGGTGGTTGTGAAGGAAAAGAATGGAATAGTGAAGGAATTTCTCGCCAACTATGTGGCAAAACAGAAAAATATATGGATGGTAAGAACCGGTGGAAAAATCAAGCCTGGAAATATGTATATCATAGGCTCAGACGGGCTGTTTAAAAAGCTTTGCAATGAGGATATCTCCTCTGTATCCGCAGGCCTATCGCAGAAAAGCATAGAAAAAACCTGCTTTGGACTGATACAGACAGTGAGAGAAAGAGGTGAGACAGACAATGTCTCCTGCGCACTTGTGTACGCAGCTCCAAGAAAGCGATTATTATGGCGCCTATAAACCTGCCGAATATCTTACAGCCGCATCAAGCACAAGATACAGGGCTGAGATTGCCAGATGAAATACTGTCATAATGGAAATTCCCTTTATAAGGCTTCTTATATGTCCATGGCATTTCAAAATCAGTCCTGCGGTCACAAATACATACCACAGTAAGAGATAGAGCCAAGGAGTGTTGTGAAATATCGCAAAGCACACAGGGTAGAACAGCATAAAGCTGCCCTCAGTGAGCGGATAGCGGACAGATATCGGATTGCCGCAATACCGGCACCTGCCCTTTAAAAGCAGCCAGCTTATAACAGGTATCTGGTCTGTGAGTAACAGCGTATGTCCACATTCCGGACAGATACACTTGGCTGTTATGAGCACCTTATCTGTATTGATTCTGTAATCCGCAGTACAGAAGTACGCGCCGATTACGGAACCGATGAGAAAGCTTCCGATTAGAAGCACACAAAATGGATATGCCGTCATAAAAATTCCTTTCAAAACAGATTTATTATACGAACATTATTAAACAACATTTATTTACAGTCAAGAAGTAATTTAGACTTGGAGGCAGCAACCCAACATGGAAAACGAAAATATTAATCTTGGAGACACCTACGAAATAGTGAGACAAATCGGTTCCGGCGGCGGTGGAACAGTATACCTTGCATACCATAACCGTCTGCAGAAAAACGTCGTAATCAAAAAGATGCGCGACGGTGTCAAGCTTGATTACCGCATGGAGACGGATATCTTAAAGAATCTGCACCATGAATATCTTCCGCAGGTATTCGACTTCATACAGAACGAAACCGGCATATATACCGTTATGGATTTCATCCCCGGCAAATCGCTGGGAGATTTAATTAAGGAAGGCAGGACCTTCACTCCCAATCAGGTATATAAATACGCCTGCCAGCTATGTGATGCCGTCGATTACCTGCACACAAGGAAAATACCTGTAATACACGGCGACATCAAGCCCGACAACATAATGCTCACCCCGGATGACAATATATGTCTCATCGATTTCAATATCTCCGGTTTCAGCGACAACTTAAATCTTGCCGGCTTCACAAGAGGCTATGCCGCACCTGAGCAGTGCATGGCGATAGAGGAGGCGCGCAGGCGGCACAAGGCACAGCAACAGCAGACAGTCAATGTCTCCCTGCAGGCAGCAGCCACGGATGATTCAGCGCAGATAGATGACGTGACACAGCTTGATGATACAACACAGCTCGACGGCACAACAGCTATAGATGACGGTGCAGCACTAAATGATAACACGGCAATAGATAACAGCACTGCGATAGATGACGGCAATACAAAAAAAACTCTCACTGTAACCTCTACGGTGAATGACCAGCCGGACAGCGCTCCAATCTTGGTCGATGCCAGAGCAGATATATTCGCAGTCGGAGCCACACTGTACCACCTGCTTGTCGGCAGGAAACCGGAAGCCGACTGTGAAAAGACAATCCCTGTATCCAAAACCGGCATACAGGTGTCCGAAGGACTTGCCTATGTCATAGACAAGGCGATGCGCCCGCTGCCTGAGAAGAGATTCCAGACTGCTGCCGAGATGCGGAAGGCTCTCGGAGCCGTGGCAAAGAAGGATAAGCGATACAGGCGTCTCCTGTTCGTGCAGGATTTCATAAGTATTCTCTGTCTCCTCGCCGCAGCCGCATGTGTGCTCACCGCCGTGATGGGCTACAGACGTACACTGACGGAGAAAACAGATGACTTATATAACACCGCACTCACATACTATGAAAACGGTGACTATGAAAACGCTTACAATTACATAGTCGGTACGGCTCTCAATGACAAGGAACAGTACAGTACCTCAGAACTTGCCAATCTGTATTATATGGCTGCTGAATGCTGTTTTGAGCTCGAACAGTATGACACCGCCGCGAAGCTCTACGCTTCATCGCTTGAGATTCAGGATGGTGACAGCAGTATCTATTGTAATTATGCCATAGCACTCGCATACAGCGGCAGCAATGCTGAAGCGGAAGAGATACTTAAAAAGGCTGTCGACGCCGGTGCCGGAGATGAATACATCTACCTTGTATCCGGAGAGCTTGCTCTCACAGCAGAGGCATACAACGAAGCCATCAACTATTTCGCACAGTCCATTGAGCTGGCAGACGATTCCTACTGTCTGTCAAGGGCATACATAAAATATAGCGAATGTTACATAAATCAAAAAAACTACGCTGAGAGTGAAGAACTTATAAGAGCTAATCTTGCTATTTTAAAGCAGGCAGACGGCAGAGTGTCCGACAGCTACAGCGTAATAATATATCAGCGAATATCGGAGGCGGACAGCCTTCTCGCCTCACTCACATCGGACAGTGCTTATTACGACGATGCTGTCACTTATCTTAACAGGATTATAGATTTAGGCTGGGGAACCTACAGCGTATATATGAACCTTGCACTCATGTACGGTGCAGACAACCGCTACGATGAAAGCTTTGCAGCCTACGGTGAAATAATAAAGCAATACGGCGAGAGCTACCAGCCTTATAAGAATATGGCACTGCTTGAAGCACAGCGTCAATCGGGCATTGAAAACGATTTAAGAGATTACGGTACCTTTAATGAATATTACACCAAAGCAAAGGAGCTTTTTGCCACATCAGGTATAGCGGGCGACATGGATATGGATATGCAGAGACTAGATCAGATATATATTTCACTCAGGGATTTAGGATGGCTCGATTAGAATTAAAGCCTATCCCGGAAAGGAGTGTGAGCGTATGAGCTTATCAGCAGGGCAGCAGATGATGTATTTCGGAGCCGGAGGAGGGGTATTATTTATCCTTATTTTCATCATTCTGCGTATCAGCTTTAATATCAGCAGAAAGAAGCTGATAGATAAAATCATGAATACACTATAAATATACCAAAACCAATTAATCAAGGAGGAAAACATTATGGAAGAACAGAATCTCACAACAAAGAAAAAGAAAAAATGGCTTTTGCCGACAATCATCGCAGTAATCGTTATAATAGCTGCACTTGTAATTACCCTTATATATAATCTGCCCACAAATCGTCGTGACAGACAGCTTGCACTCGCCGAGAAGTATATGTCAGAGCTCAACTATGAAGCGGCTATTCTGGCATATAAGGCAGCTATAGAGATTGATCCGAAGTGTGAGGACGCTTACTTAGAATTACTTGATTTGTACATTGCCATGGAGGCTTACGACATGGCTGAGGAAGTTATTGCACAAGCTGAGAATAATCTTGACGATGAAATTGTATTGTCCATGAGAGAAAAGGCCAATACGTTATCAGCAACAGCTGATACCAAGTCAGATAATATGATTGAAAATACAAATCAGGAAGAAAACGAAAACACTACCGAAGCAACAACCGAATCAGAACCCTATTTAAGATATATGCAGGCTACAAAATATGATTCGGGAGATAATATAACATCAATTATAAAAGAGGAATATGATACTAATGGTAATATTATCAACTATATAGAATACGATGAATCAAATAACATATCCTGTCATAACGAATATTCATATAATGAAAATAATATCAAAATAAAATTTATATCATATTACAGCAATGGAACTATTAAAGAACAATATGAATATGATGCTAACGGCAATGTAATTGAAAGTATGATTTACAATGAAAAGGGAGACATAATCTCACAAAAAACAAGCGAATATGAAGAGGACGGAAGTATTCATATATTGGAATTAGGAAAAAATAATAGAACCAATACTCTTTATGTTGAGTGTGAATATTTTTATGATTCTAATTGGAATATATTAAAAGAAATTACATATGACGAATCTGAAGAAGCCTTATACCAAACTGAATTTTTATATGATGGACAAAAGTTAATGGTTGAAACTGATACTGATATAGATTCCAATTATATATCTAAAGCCGTGTATGAATATTTTGACGATGGAAAAATAAAATCTATAACTATGTATTCATCTTACGACGGCGAACCTTTTATTCAGGAAAAAATAGCTTTGTATTCATATGATGAATTTGGTAACAGAATCGAAAGTTTTTATAACTATAATACCTTGTTGCGAATACAAATATTTGACAAAAATAATAATGAAATAAAAGCTGAATATTACACAGACGGTGAGTTATATTACAGCCAAGAATCCCAATACGACGAACATGGAAACATTGTATATTATACAGATTATGATACTACATCGTTTTATGAATATGACAACAACGGTAATATAACCCATAGAAAAAAATATATTAACCATAATGGCAAAACATATTTAGAGGAAGAACATATATATGAATACAACGAATTAGGAAAGGAAGTTAAATATATAAGTTATTATTATAACATTATTTCAAATGAATTAAGTGACCTGACAAACAGTATCGAATATCAGTATGATTTTAATGGAAATTTAATCGAAGAAACTCAGTATTATAGGGATAATACTATTAGGTATCGTACTGAATACGAATACATATATGAATAATTTTGTACTTATGTAAAGTAAAGGCAAAACAATTATACAAAGATAAGGAGTATTCTTATGGAAGGACAAAATTTAACAACCAAAAAGAAGAAAAAGTGGCTCTTACCGACAATCATTGCGGTCATTATTGTTATAATTGCAATTTCAGCCATTGCAGTATATAATCTTCCCGCAAATCGTCGTGACAGACAGCTTGCACTCGCCGAGAAGTATATGTCAGAGCTCAACTACGAAGCGGCAATCCTCGCATACAAGGCAGTAATCGAGATTGATCCGAAGAATATTGAAGCTTACCACGGTGCAGTCGAAGCATACTCCCTTGCTGACAACAAGGATGGCTATGAGGATTTATATACCGATGCACTCAATATAGTGGAGGGGTTAAGCGATGAGGAGCTTGATGCGACAATTGAGCTTGTGAAGGATATATACCTGTCTGCATCTAATGTCTATGACGACAACGAAAAGACTGCCGAAGTTCTTGAAAAAGGCTATGAAATAACAAACAATAATGACGACTTGAAGAACAGTCTTGTAGATACATACGAGAATATTGTTGAGGATTGCCAAAATACTGAAAAACCAGATTCAGAAAAAATTCTTGATGTCTGTGACAGGATTCTCGAGCTTGACAAAAGTAATACCAAGATTACCGACACGAGAAGAACCGTCCTTGAAGAGTATCTCAAGAATGCTTTGAAAAACGGTAACTCCGATACTGTAAAGGAACTTATTAAAAAGTATAGTGAATGGGTTCCTGATGTTGATTATGAAAAGCTGGTCGAAAACTGCATCAATGACCTCTTTGATAACGAGGATTACGAAACAATAAAGAAGCTTGTCAACGAACTTAAAGAAACTTTTCCTGACATGAACCTTGATGAAATGCTCACAAATATTGAAGTTTTGGAGCAGCAAGCAGCTCAAAAGCAGGCTCTACTTATTACAGTATTCGACTACATGAGCGTTGAGGACTATGACTCAATGCTTGATGTAGACGGCTCGGACGAAGCCGAAGCTGTAAGAGATATTCTTACTGAACAGGAAAGGACAAGCTGTATTTATATACCGGATGATGACGGAACACATACGGGAACAGGTGCAGGAATATATCTGTTCGGAAATGGCGGATATTATTTTTACTATGGTAATTTTGTAGATGGAATAAGGGAAGGTAATGGCTGCATATTCATGAAAATGAATGGGACATATAAATATATATTTACTGGTGAATGGATGAATGATGCCCCTAATGGTATTGGATACATATATAAAAAATCACAAGACTTTGCTTATTATTTTAAAGGCGAACTTATTAATGGCTTGTGGAATGGCAGAATAGAAGTAACTTATACAGATAATTTGGAATGGGATGTATCGTTTAATGCTACAAACGGAATTCCGGACGCATTAGAAAATAAAGAAGATTATTATACAATATTAAATATTGAAACTACTGATAACATGGTTAGTTACGAAATACTTTGGGGAAAAAATATATTTCCTTCTCAATGGTATACCTATGATACAGAAAATTCATGTGTATTTTTAAATGAGAATGGCAATCAGTTTGAACCTATTTCAACTATTTCAATGGATAATTCAATATATATATGCGCACTTGATGCACATGCCGATTCAACAACATATTTATCTTGGGTATCCTTACGTAATTCGTATGGCTCAACTATTGGAGTTATCGGTTTCGCTGATAATTATTAATCAATCACAGAGGAGAAAACATCTAATGGACGAACAAT
>CAUCXT010000061.1 GCA_958446835.1 uncultured Eubacterium sp. | reverse complement strand
AACAGCCCCTTCACCTGCATAGGCAGGGCAGAGGTCGTGATATCCCAGTCCCCCGGCACTCTTCCTAATATGCTGTCACGGACACACCCGCCAACAGCATACGCCTCATAGCCATTCTCCATGAGAACACCTATTATATGCTTCACATCCTTCGGAAGCGCTATTCTAACCAAGATATCACCTCTTTACTCTCTAACTATTACAGCAATTGCGAAACGCAAACTTGAAACTAAACAGTTGTGCAATTTTACTAGTACACTTCCGGACCTTTTGAACGCCATAATAGTTCGCATAGCGAACTAATGTCCTTAGCGGCTGTATTTTAGCCGCTTAGTACCGCTACGGCTTTCAAGGAACGAAAGTGTGTCCGGAAGGGTACTAGCAAAATTGTACAACGTCCGGATATCACACACTGAGTTTCGCAATTATCTGCTAAAGTGTTAGTATGCCTTCCCCCAGTACACAAGCTTCTTCGCCGGCTTGCCGCAGCATACGCACACATCGCTTATATGCTCCTGCTCGAATGGCATACATCTGCTTGTCGCAGTTGTCTCTTCCTTAATCTTATCCTCACATGCCTGCTCGCCGCACCACATACCTCTTACAAAGCCCGGCTTGTTGGCAATGATATCCTTGAACTCCTCATAATTATGAGCATCATAGGTGTGGGCATCGCGGTGTGCTCTCGCCCTCTCAAGCATCTCAGACTGCATTGTGTCAAGAATCTTTTTAAGCTCCTCTGTCACCGTGTCGAGAGATACAACGTACTTTTCTCTTGTGTCACGTCTTACAACAACTGCCTGATTGTTCTCAATATCCTTAGGTCCGATTTCTATACGTGTAGGAATACCCTTGACCTCCTGCTCCGCATACTTAAAGCCCGGTGTCTTTTCCGAATCATCGAAGTCAACTCTGAAGCCCGCTGCCTCAAGTCTGTCTCTTAACTCTCCTGCCTTCTCAAGCACTCCTGCCTTATGCTGTGCAACAGGAATTACTCTTACCTGGATCGGAGCAATTCTTGGAGGCATAACAAGACCGCTGTTGTCACCGTGTACCATGATCATGGCACCGATAAGTCTTGTTGTTGAACCCCATGAGGTCTGGTGAACATACTTTAATGTGTTGTCCTTGTCCGTATACTGGATACCGAATGCCTTCGCAAATCCGTCTCCGAAGTTGTGGCTTGTTCCTGACTGAAGAGCCTTGCCATCATGCATGAGTGCCTCGATTGTGTATGTAGCCTCTGCTCCGGCGAACTTCTCCTTGTCTGTCTTTCTTCCCTTTATAACAGGCATTGCAAGCACCTGCTCACAGAAATCAGCGTACACGTTAAGCATCTGCTGTGTTCTTGCCTCAGCCTCCTCAGCTGTAGCGTGTGCAGTATGTCCTTCCTGCCATAAGAACTCTCTTGAACGAAGGAATGGTCTTGTCTCCTTCTCCCATCTTACAACATTGCACCACTGGTTATATACCTTAGGCAGATCTCTGTATGACTGAATCTCATCCTTATAGAAATCACAGAAAAGTGTCTCCGATGTAGGTCTTACACAGAGCTTCTCCTGAAGTGGATTAAGTCCTCCCTGTGTCACCCATGCTACCTCAGGCGCAAATCCCTCAACATGATCCTTCTCTCTCTCAAGAAGACTCTCAGGTATAAATACAGGAAGATATACATTCTGAACGCCTGTCTTTTTAAAGCGCGCATCCATCTCCTTCTGGATATTCTCCCAGATAGCGTAGCCTGCCGGCTTGAATATCATACAGCCCTTAACACTTGAATAAGCCATAAGCTCTGCTTTCTTTACTACGTCTGTGTACCACTGTGCGAAATCCTCCTCCATAGGAGTGATTGCTTCTACTAATTTCTTGTTATCGTTTGCCATGTTAATCTCCATTCTTATAAAAAATGTAATATTTACCGTTTCAATACAGCCGCTCTTTACATGGGCGGTTTTTAATTCTCATGATACTTCTCTATCGTATAGAAATAGCTCATGTCCTCCATTCTGCGGCAGAAAAGAGTATCCGTCTTTTCCTCCGTGCTTCCCTCCTTGACACCTCTCCAGTAGTAATTCATATCTACATCCGGGTCAAAGGTGTAAGCTTCGCCTCCTAAGTTGACGTACAGCCAGCAGTGAGGCGTTGTTCCTCCATTATATGAGGATACCTGTCCTGAGAGAAGGTGCGCATCATAGCCAAGATATCTCATAATATACATAAAGGCAGATGAATAGTTATAGCAGCAGCCCTGATATGTATTAAATAAATCCGTTGCCCACAATACCTCCTCAGGAGTTGTCTCCGGGTCGGATGTGGAGTACTTTCCGGCATCCACATTCATTCCCCTGTTATATGTTATTCTCTTTATAAACCATACATATATGCTGTGAACCTTCTGGTAAGGTGACATATCATCCGATATTGTTCCCTCATTCTTAAGCATGGTCATATACGCTTCGATAAGTCTGTCAAGCTCCTCATAACCCGATGTTGTCGGATTGAGCGGCTCATTGTTCAGCAGATCCCACGGCTTGACTTCCTCAACAGGCTGTTGTGTTGTCTCTGTAACAGGCTCCGTTGTTGTCTCTGTAACAGGCTCCGTTGTTGTCTCTGTGACAGTCTCTGTGGTCGTCTCCTGCGTTGCCTCATCCGTTGTCTCCTCTGTGACAACCTCCACCGATGTCTCCTCCGTAGCAGGCTCCGTTGTGCCGGTATTTTCCTGTGACTGCGTGTTATCCGCAGATGAAAGAATTATATCCCCACCCTCATCGGGCTTCTTACTGCATCCAACTGCAAATATCATGCCCATCACAAGGAAAAGCACCATATATGAAGCCTTTTTCATTCCTATTCTCTTCATAATAATTTCCTCCAATAGTTGTGTATAAAATGAATTATTTTACATCCATTCCGTATCCGTAGTATTGTACCACATCATTTAAAATAAAGAAATATATATATTTTGTATCGTCCTGATAATATTCGTACATTTTGCCTGAAACAGTGTAGTCCTTACCGTAGGCAGCCTCGATATCCTCAAGTGTGCTTCCGACACCGACCCCCTTATCAGTCTTGATTGTCTCAGAGGACACATTCACATCCTGAATATAATCCCCATCTGCCTTAGGATATGTGGTAATCTCATAGCCATCGTATGTGAACACCTTGTCAAGCCCCTCAAAGTAGCAGCTTGCTGCCTCCATATACTCTAACGTCTCCGGCATACCCTCATCGTCCGCCGCAAATTTCTCACCCGGTGTGAGAAAAACGCTGCCATTGTTAAAGCCAAACTTTCCGTCCTCATCCTTCCTGCCACATGCCGCAAGTGCGAATACCGCCATGAGCATGACTGAAGCCAACGCTATATTTTTTCTGATACTTTTCTTAATATTGTGCATAAAACCTCTTTCTGCCGCCTATGCGAATCCGCGGCTTATAATTTTGCCCTCAATATTCCCCTTCCTTGGAAATATACATTATCTTTCTAATCTTGTAAAGTAAGACTTACCGGAATTTCTGTGTACTCATTGCCAGTTTTGACAATAAATGCATATCCATAATTTTCCAGTCCAGCTTCTGATATATCGGCATTTTCCGGCTCAAGATAAAGAGTAAAATTCCCCTCCTCACCCGGAATGAGTTGATAAATAGCTGTCGCCCCGGCGGCCTCATCCACTATTTTCAGATACATATAGGAATAGGGCTTAAGCACGTCACTGTTGCCGGTAAGCTCAACAAGACCATCCGCTGTTGTGTTGAGCCGAACCACGGCGGCGGCTATACCGTCCATAACAGTCATTTCCCCTTGAACGCTATATGCCTCCGCAAGATTCCATGACGGAATAACGGGTGTATATATAAGCAGATTTTTGAGATTTCTCTCAACCAGCTCAACCGCCACCAGCTCTGATTCCGACACAGCCTGATATATATTATACGGAATTTCTCTCTTCGCTGTCAGCGAAGTATACTCGTTGGCAAAGAACCGGTACAATGCATTTCCGAAGGAATCGCGGAACAGCGTTGCACTCCTATCCACAGCCGCCGAATTGTTCTTAGTAGTTATCACCAGATCATCCACACCGCGGAAGCGGTTCAGATACTCAAAGCTCTCCTCCACATCGAATTCAACCTGCTCATCCTTGACCTTTGACCCCGGAAGCAGCATTGACTGTAAATCGCCTGAAAAATTATTTTTGACACTGTATGGCAATTCACTGTAACGCGTATAATCAGAATACGCCTCCCCATATACGTCCGAAAGCTTCTTAGCCATAGCTTCATAGGCGATTGCCGCACCGTAATTATTCCAATGCGAATCCAGCTTGTGATAGAGCTGCACTCCGGCAAGCTTTTTAAGCGCCAGTTCGTTTTTTAGCTGTACCGTGTTCACACCAAGAACGGTCAGCCTGTCATACAGAAGCTCATAATTGCCCTGTCCGTTTTCTTCTATATAATAGTACGGCATGTATTCGCCATACACCGACATCTTGTTAGGCGCCGACACGAATATAAATTCACCGTTCTGTCTCTCAACGTACTCCTGCATCATGGACAGGATGACACCCATGCGCTCTATTGACACCTCATCTAACACACTTGTCCCAAGAAAATCGTCGAGCGCCCTGCCGTAGAACAGCCAGCCATCCTCACCGACTATCACATCCGCCTGCCCCGATGTCTTAAAAATCGTCTCCTTAAGAACATTCTGCGCATATACCAGCCTGTTCCTGAAGCCGAATTTCTGCGAAAAGTATGCGTCCACATTCGCCGTAAACTTAAGCCCGTCAGACAATGCCGGCTTATCCGCCTCCGTCTCATTTCCTATAGCCGCCTGCTTACCTGAAAACGCAAAAAGCGGCACAAGACTCATTACAAGAAAAACGGCAATATATATTATATTTATCAGATTCTTTTTATTTATCTTATTTTTCACACCTATCCCCATTTCCAATCTTAAAATCTGAAATATATGAACGGATTATAGCTTCCTGCCGCAATCTCCATAATACACAGGAGATATAAAACCACGGTTGCCACCATCCCCGCATACCTTGTCACCTTATTTTCCGGCAGTCTCTTAAGAACCGGTGTGCAGGCAGCCGCCGCGATGAATGTGGTTATTATAAAAAGAGGGCTCATAACCGATACAGCCGTCATCACGCCTGTATGTGTCGTGTTAAATACGAACATGTTAGCTATAAAGTGCCCTGCCTGCGCCATATTGTCGGCTCTGAATATGACAAAGCCTATCGTGACGGCAAGAAGCGTGTAGACATGTCCTGCAATGTTTAAAAATACATTTTTCTTCGCAGGCTGATTGTCTTTATACGCCTCCGCCGTATTCCCGGCACTGCGCGGCTTTTTTTCCTTGACCAGAACCGTCTCAAGCATTGTGAGAAGCCCATGATATATTCCCCACACCACGAATGTCCAGTTAGCCCCATGCCAGATTCCAGTACATAGGAACACAAAAAATCTGTTAAAGAGCGTTCTTGCCTTCCCCTTTCTGTTGCCTCCCAGTGGGAAATACAGATATTCCCTGAACCACGAGGTGAGCGATATATGCCATTTTTTCCAGAACTGTCTTACAGAGGACGCGGTGTACGGATAGTCAAAGTTCTCTGGAAATGTAAATCCGAACATCTTGCCCATTCCGACAGCCATATCGCTGTAGCCCGAAAAGTCAAAATATATCTGGAACAGATAACACACCGCTCCAACCCACGCCGAAGCCGTATCAAGCTGCGCCATGTCGAGTGCGAACATCTTGTCCACCGCAACTGCCATGACATTGGCTATGAGCATTTTCTTGGAAAGACCTATTATGAATCTGCGGATTCCGGCTGAGCTTCCCTCCGCACTCACCTGTCTGCTTCTTAACTGCTCTCTCACGGAATTATATTTTACTATAGGACCTGCGACGAGCTGCGGAAACAGGCAGATATACAACATCACATCGAAAAAGCTTCCCGGACGTTTCTCCTCATCCCGGTATGTATCTATGACATACGACATCGCCTGAAATGTGTAGAAGGATATTCCTATCGGCATACTGATTCCGGGGGCCTTTATATTGATGAACGGAATGGCATTGAGTGACTGCACTATGAATCCGGCATACTTAAATACAATAAGGAATGCGAGATTGATAACCACACCAGCCACCAACACCGGCTTTCTGCCCCACACGAACCTGCCAAGCACGAAATTGACCAGTATCGACAAGAGCAGCAACAGAATGTATACAGGCTCACCCCATGCGTAGAATAACAGGCTTGCCGCTATCAACAATATATTTCTTGCCGTTGTGTTCTGAATAAGCGTATGCAGTATAAAAACTATCGGCAGAAATGCAAACAAAAAAACTGCTGAAGAAAAG
Organism: uncultured Eubacterium sp.; assembly: GCA_958446835.1. GTDB lineage: Bacteria > Bacillota > Clostridia > Lachnospirales > Lachnospiraceae > CAG-882. Next base: position 5,133 of record CAUCXT010000061.1, on the reverse strand, counting down.
ACCATTTTTCACCTCTTATTTCATAATTGCGTGATGTAATTGCGAAACTCTGTTTGTGTCAGCCGTACGTTGTGCAATTTTTCTAGTACCCTTCCGGACACGTTCTCACTCCTTGAAACCAGTAGCGGTACATAAGCGGCTAAAATACAGCCGCTGAGAACATTAGTTCACTACGTGAACTATTACTGGTTTCAAAGGGTCCGGCAGTGTACTAGAAAAATTGCACAACTGTTTACCATAAAATTTGAGTTTCGCAATTACCTATACTTATTATAAATCAATGTAAATATAATCCATTATATACACCGCGACTTTTCAATACAAGCAAAATGTTCGCGCGTGAAAAATTTCACCCATTGGGGCTTCGCGTGCTGTTTTCCTGCTTCCAGTTTATAAATGTCACCAGTTCCCTGATTAGGATAAATGCCAGAGGTCCTGTGATAACGCCTGTCACGCCGAACAGCACCAGCCCCACATACACGGCGGCTAACATTCCGAGTGGGTGTGTGCCAAGCCCCTTTCCCATGAGCTTGGGTTCAAGGTATTCGCGCACGATGTAGCTTATAAAGCACATTGCAAGAAGAACCGCCGCATATCTGTATCTTCCGCACAGCACGCACACCACCGCCCACGGCGTGAGAATAGTTCCTGTTCCAAATACAGGCAGGGCATCGACAAGCCCCAGCACTATTCCCAACAGGAGCCAGTATGGATTTCGCAGCCACAGAAGCCCCACACCGCAGATTACCATTGTGATGGTCATTATTATCAACTGCGTTTTGATAAAGGTATATATAATTTTTCCTGTTCTGGTATAGAAGAAATCGAACTCCTCCGCATACTGTGACGTTCCTGCCGCCTCTAACATCCTGTCATAGTCCTTCATAAAAAAATATAATGCCATAAAAAATATCACAAACACGCCTGAGAATGTTATGAAGCCCTTGAACGCCCCGATTGAACCGCCCATTATGGACGGCATTATTTTGTCGCGCGTGCTCTCCATAAGTCCTATGATTCCCGAATCAATATACGCCAGCGTGGTTCCGCCCGTAAAGCCCATGAAGCCGTCCACACCCTCACAGAAGCTGCACATTCCGTCATTTATATACGCATAGTACAGCTCATAATTGTCTATGACATTCTTTATCTGTGCGATGAGAAGTCCGCCCAACAGCCACAGTATTGCGGCAATCACGCCGCCCCAGAAAATCATAAGCACCACCGCAGCAATGCTTCTTTTCAATCTCAGCCTTCTGTTTAACAGCCGCACCTGTCCATTCAGCCCCGCCGCAAGCAAAAAAGCAATAATAAAAGGAGCTGCCAGCGGCATAATATACTTAAATACCAGATATACAACTGCTGTAACTCCTATATATATTATTATATTTCTCTTATCTGCGCCCATACCACCCTCCAGCCTGTGAGAGTAGTATTACCATAAACAGAACCTTGTATTCATATAAAACAGCCATCTGTTTACAGCTCAGATATTGTCCCTTTTACATAAATCCTCAGAAAACAGCTCAAAGCTCTTTCCCTTCGGAATGACCTCAAATGTAAGTTTTTTTCTTGTGACCGGGTGCGCAAACACCAGTCTGTAGGAACACAGCGCAAGCGCCTCATCCCTGTTGGTGCGTACACCGCCTTTCGCCTTTTCCTCATCAGGTGCGGCGCCATATTTTGTATCATTTAAGATTGGCATTCCCGCCTCAGACAACTGCACCCTTATCTGGTGGTGCCGCCCGGTGTGAAGCTTCACCCTCAGTAAAGCAAGCCCTTCCTCAGCCTCAACGCCAAGCACCTGATACTCAAGCACTGCCTTCTTCGCACCGTCCGTTCCCTCCGGCACAACACGCGACATATTTGTCCTTGAATCCTTCAGAAGATAATTTTCAAGGGTGATTACAGCGCTGTCGCTATATTCCTTCTGTATATTCTCCATGCCCTTCCTATCCGTGACCTTAACCACGGCATAGTAGCACTTGTCAACCTCACCCTGCGTTATCTGTCTTGTGAGTTTCGCCGCCGCCTTGCTGTTCTTAGCATACAGCACAAGCCCCTCAACCGACCTGTCAAGCCTGTTCACAGGAGCTATAAACGGCGCCTTATTCCCCTTCTTTCTCTCATAGGTCATAAGCGCACTCACCACGTCCTGCGAAAAGCCCCTGTCCGACTGCGTCAGCACCCCGGACGGCTTGTGGCACACGCAGATGTCGTCATCCTCATATACAATACATTCTTTAATGTCTCTCATAAAAATCCTTTTAAGCTTTAAATCTATAACCTACTCCCCAGAAGTTCTGAAACTATCTGGGGTTCAATACCTAAGCTTTGAAACGATACCCAACACCCCAGATAGTTTCTATGTACTGAGGATTCGATGTATCGAACTCAATCTTCTCACGTATCTTCTTGATATGAACGGTAACGGTCGCAATGTCACCGATCGACTCCATATCCCATATCTTGTTGAACAGCTCCTCCTTGGAGTACACATGATTAGGATTCTGCGCAAGGAAGGTGAGAAGGTCGAACTCCTTCGTTGTGAAGGTCTTTTCCTCACCGTTCACGAATACACGGCGTGCGGTCTTGTCAATCTTGAGTCCACGTATCTCAATCACATCATTCTCCGGAACAGCGCTTCCGACAAGTCTCTCATATCGTGCAAGATGAGCCTTGACACGCGCCACAAGTTCACTTGGGCTGAACGGCTTAGTCATATAGTCATCCGCGCCAAGTCCTAAGCCTCTTATCTTGTCGATATCGTCCTTCTTGGCTGATACCATTATAATAGGTGTATTCTTCTTGTTTCTGATAGCCTTGCAGATTTCAAAGCCATCAACGCCCGGAAGCATGAGGTCAAGTATATACAGGTCATACTCATTATCAAGTGCTTCCTTAAGTCCCTTCTCACCGTCATTGCAGATGGTGACCTCATAGCTGCTTATCTCAAGATAATCCCTCTCAAGCTCTGCGATACTTTCCTCATCCTCAATAATCAATATCTTACTCATTGCTCTCTCCACTCTCCTGATTTTTATATTTTCTAAGCACAAAATGCATCACCGTGCCTGTACCTTCCTTGCTGGTAGCCCATATCTGTCCGCCATGATCGCTTATAATCTTCTTTACAATTGACAGTCCTATTCCGCTGCCGCCCTGTGCCGAATTTCTGGAGGAATCCGTCCTGTAAAAGCGGTCAAAAATATACTGCACATCCTTCTGCGCTATGCCCTTTCCGTTATCCTCTATCTCAAACTGCACAAAGTCATCCGCGTCGCTTATCCTGATATTGATTATGCCCTTTATGTCCGTGGACATGTATTTGACAGAGTTGCTTATGATGTTGTTGATAACTCTCTTAAGCTGCTCCGGGTCGGCAATTATTACCGCCGCCTTGTCCGCGTAGTTAAAATATCCAAGCTCAATATTTTTCGACTCTAACTCCACCTTCAGCTCACTCACGCAATCGTCAAAATACTCAGCGACATTAATCTTATTAAAATTGTACGGAATCTTGTTGGCATCTATCTTAGAATACAGGGTAAGCTCATTTATCAGCTTATCCATGTCCACCGTCTTATTATAGATGGTTCTCACGTATCTGTCCATCTTCTCAGGAGTATCCGCAATGCCGTCCATAATTCCCTCAACGTAACCCTTTATCGCCGTCATAGGTGTCTTTAGGTCATGTGAGATATTGCTGATAAGCTCTCTGCTCTCCTTGTCATTCTGGATTTTCTCCTCGGCAGACTCCTTGAGCTTCTTTCTCATAACCTCGAAATCGTCTATGAGTTCACCTATCTCATCATGTCTGTTGCTCTTGAGGTTAAAATCAAGATTGCCCTCAGCGATGTTATGCGTTGCATCCTGCAGCTTCTTGATAGGAGTGACAAGTCCCCTGTATACCCACACGCTTATGCAGCCGCTCGCTGCAATAAGTATAGCTGCCAGACTCACGAAGAAGATGATGAGCATGCTCTTGACCTGCGGAACAATATGCTCTATGTGTGTGACAATATAGAGCCTGCCCTCTTTTCCGTTGCTGCAGTCAAATATAACCCTGTTGACAAGCATCTGCAGATCCCCGCCAAGATACATTCCGCCGTGAAGCCCGTCAAGCTTTCCAAGCGCCTCCATCTTGGTAAGCTCTGCATATAATTCATCCTCAAGATTATCGTCATAGCTCGAATAGACATACTCACCGTCCATATTTACTATAATGTCCGTTGCATCATTTGTCAGTCCGTTGCAATATTCGTCAAGATAATCCTTATCACATAATAAATCCGGATTGGCGTCCCTCACCGTCTCAAGCTCAGCCTGTATGCTTGAATTGACCGCGTTGAATGCCAGCATAGGATTGAGCATGACCGTATATGTATTCAAATCTATCTTGTATGTATGGTAAATCGTCTTTAATTTGTATGTTCCAACGCTGAGCACCGCCAGTACAAGTATTAACGGAACTACACACAGAACGCAGAACGCCATCTGGATTTTTGTTTTAAGCTTCATGTTAACACCTCTCTGTCACACGGCTTATATCATCCATTACATAATCTACATTTCATAATGTAAAAAGGACGCATAAGCCATACCTATGCGTCCATTGTACCACATTATTGTGGCGGAATTTATAAATTAAATATAAACAATTACAAATATTTCTTTAAATCGTCAACCTTATCCAGCTTCTCCCAAGGTACATCGATGTCATGGCGTCCGAAATGTCCGTAGGCTGCTGTCTGCTTGTAGATTGGTCTTCTAAGATCAAGCATCCTGATGATTCCGGCAGGTCTTAAATCGAAGTTCTCCGCAACTATCTCAGAAAGCTTGTCATCCGATACCTTGCCTGTGCCGAATGTGTCTATATTGATTGATGTAGGCTGTGCGACACCGATAGCGTATGAAAGCTGAATCTCACAGCGCTCTGCAAGTCCTGCCGCAACGATGTTCTTAGCTACATAACGTGCTGCGTAAGCTGCCGAACGGTCAACCTTGGTGCAGTCCTTGCCTGAGAAAGCTCCGCCGCCGTGACGTGCAAATCCGCCGTAGGTGTCAACGATAATCTTACGTCCTGTAAGACCGCTGTCTCCGTTAGGTCCGCCGATTACGAAACGTCCTGTA
>CAUCXT010000060.1 GCA_958446835.1 uncultured Eubacterium sp. | reverse complement strand
ATATTTTTTGCTTAATGAGGATAGTCTGGAGTTTTAATTTGAAAAATATAGTGCAAATAATATACATAATGAAGCAATACAAAAGGTATTTAGTATATGTGTCGCATTAAATATGTATATTAAAAGAAATTATCTGTATGCTTGAAATTATAGATAACAGTTACGATAATAACAAAAATTTTATGCCATAAAACAGTAGGAAAGATTTGAGGTTAGAAAATGGGAAAATTTATAAATAGATTGAATGGACAATAGTATGCAATTCAAGAAAAGCTCAAGAAGATATTGAAAATGTTATTGCAGATATACCTATAGTGCTTAGAGAAAATTAAAAAATAGATTATTTGTGTACGGACATGAAAGTAAATTTTTTTGGTCCTTACTTGACACAAACAGATCTAGTGCATAAAACCAGAATATAAGAGAAGATTTTACATACATTGTATCTTATTAAATTGGAGATATCGCACTGGACATTGAATGTTTGGTGCGATTTTTTTATGTTTACAAGAAAGAGGTGCAGGAAATGGATGATTTAATTGAACTGAAACTGATAACAAGGCGATTTAAGGAAGAGGATGCCAAAGAGGCAGAAATCTTATTGTCAGGAATTTTTTAGAGGTTAACAGTAAAGATTATGGAATATCGGCAATGGAGAAACTTGCAAAGGTTTACGATGTGCAAAAGGTTCTGAATGTGGCAAGTTATGCGCATATGTACGTGTTTGAATTTGATGGAAAAATAGTTGGAACAGGTTCTATCGCAAGTTTTTGGGGAAACGAAACAGAAAGCATACTTCTGAGTATTTTTGTCCTTCCGGAATTTCATGGAAAAGGGATTGGAAGAAAAATCATAAATACATTAGAAGCAAATGAATTTTATGCAAGAGCAAGCAGGATAGAGATACTGGCCTCCATTACAGCAACGGAATTTTATAGAAAATTTGGATATGATTACAAGAATGGTGTTAAGGAATTGGATGATGCACATCATTACAGATTGGAAAAATTTAAGGAGTAATGATAAAAATAATTGTTTTTACAATATTTTAAATTTTCTCATATATGTACAATAGTCATTACATGAAAAAGCAGTCAATATCAAGTTATATTAATCCTAACACGGGAGCACTCACATCTGATTATAAAAATACGGTTATTAAAGATAAGGAAGCATATAACGAATTGATGTCGCAGCACCTGCTGAATCCGGTAGAGAATTTGGCACAAGTGCTAAAAACACCTATAAAACTGGCAAAGAGTGCTTCATTTAGCAGACTGAATAATTCTGTCAATATTGCAGAAGGGCAAAGTATCCGTGTTAACGGAGGCCATGTGCTTACGGTTACAGCACATGGAGTGGAGGTTTCCGGCGGAGATGACCCGTATGACACGGAATCGTATGATGAATATATTTAAAGGAAACAGCGGGTAACGTAAAACGTACCCGCTGTTTTTTAAGTCCCAAAGTATTATTTACATAATTTAAAATATAAAGTATAATGAATTTGTTAAATTTTAAACATTATGGGATTCGAAGGGAGAAAGGCATGAACGAGATTTTGATTGGTGTTGCTGTGGTTGTTGTGCTGCTGTTGGTTATTATTCTGATAGGCTACGTGAAGGCTCCGCCTGATACGGCGTACATGATTTCCGGTTTCCGCAAGACGCGTATTTTGATTGGAAAGGCGGGTATCCGTATACCGTTTCTGGAGAGACTTGATAAGCTGTCGCTTAAGATGTTTTCTGTGGATGTAAAGACTACGGATTATGTACCGAATGCGGAGTATATTAATGTCAAGGTTGATGCAACGGTTAAAATACGAATCGGGCAGAGTCAGGAGATGATGGCTCTTGCTTCAAAGTTCTTTTTAAATGAAGATGAGAAGATGATTATTAACCGTGTTCAGGATACTCTTGAGGGAAATATGCGTGAAATCGTCGGTCAGATGCGTTTAGAAGAGATGGTGACAGACCGTAAGGCATTCGGTGAGCGAGTTCAGGAGAATGCAATACCTGATTTGCAGAAGATGGGTCTTGAGATGATTTCCTTCAATGTGCAGTCATTTGCCGACCAGAACAATGTCATTGAGGACTTGGGAATTGATAATATATCACAGATTAAGAAGGGAGCAGCAGTTGCCAAGGCACAGGCAGATAGAGATATTGCCATAGCACAGGCGCAGGCTGCCAAGGAGGCGAATGAAGCCAAGGTTCAGTCTGAGATGGAGATAGCTGAGAAGCAGACTTCGCTTGCTATCCGTCAGGCGGAGCTTAAGCAGCAGTCCGATGTGAAGAAGGCTGAGGCGGATGCTGCATACTCCATTCAGGAGCAGGAACAGCGTAAAACAATTGAGGTTGCTTCTGCGAATGCGGATATCGCGCGCGCTGAGAGAACTGCCGAATTGAAGGCGAAGGAAGTAGATGTAACCAAGCAGACACTTGATGCGCAGATTCGTGCGAAGGCTGATGCGGAGCGCTATGCGGCACAGCAGGCTGCCGAGGCTGAGCTGTTCCGCCGTACTAAGGAGGCAGAGGCTAAGATGATTGAGCGCAAGCGTGAAGCCGAAGGTATCCGCGCTGTCGGTGAGGCTGAAGCCGAGGCGATTAAGCTTAAGGCATTGGCTGAGGCAGAGGGTATAGATAAGAAGGCTGAGGCGATGAAGAAGTACGGTGAGGCAGCGGTTGTCGAGATGATTATGAATGCTCTGCCTGAGATTGCCAAGAATGTTGCAGAACCACTCAGCAAGGTTGATAAGATTACCATGTACGGAGATGGAAACAGCGCCAAGCTGCTGTCCGATATCGTGAACGGAACAACACAGGTCACAGAGGGAATTGCCTCCGGAATGGGAATTGATATCAAGAGCCTCATTATGGGAGCATTGGGCGGCAAGCTGGCGTCGGATGGCAAAAATGATACACCGGTTGTGGTTGTCCAGCCATCAACAGAAGCGGCGGCAACGCAGAACAATAAGACAGAATAACAGCTTGGAATAGGAGAAGATGATGAGAGAGTTTATTAAGGGCGCCAATCCGTATATGCCACTGTGGGAGCATGTTCCGGATGGGGAGCCTAGGGTTTTTGAACATAACGGAGAGAAGAGAGTGTATGTGTACGGTTCACATGACACGGAGATAAAGCATTACTGCGGGCGTGATTATGTTGTGTGGTCGGCTCCGGTGGATGACTTGACGGACTGGACATATCATGGGGTTGCATATAAGACACATTATGATTCTGTGTTGTATGCTCCGGACGTTGTAAAGAAGGGCGATACATACTATATGTATGCTGCGGAGAGAGCGGGAAGTCTTGTAGTGGTGGCTAGCTCTAAGACACCGTGGGGGCCTTTTGAGAATCCTGTGGAGACCAAGCTTGGTTTTGATCCGGGTGTGCTTGTGGATGATGACGGAAGGGTATACGCTTATTGGGGCGGCTGTGCGGCGCCGTGCTATATCGTGGAGTTAGAGGACGATATGGCGACCTTTAAGGAGGACACACTGGTCTCTAATCCGTTAGGGCACTCAACCTGTCCTTGGAACCCGGAGGATGATGGTCATATCTCACTCATAGATGGCTTCTTTGAGGCCTCAAGCCCACGCAAGGTGATGGGAAAATATGTATATATCTATTCAAAGAGATACGAGAAGCCTGTTCCGGAGCTTGGTGTATATGAGCCTAATAATGGATTCCTGTCATATCGCTTCGCTGATTCTCCGTTTGGCCCGTTCCATGATGGAGGCGATATCAGCTTCAATGGCGGTGAGATATTGAAGGATTCGGACGGCTGTGGAACCATGACCTATCAGTGGGGAAATAATCACGGTTCGATTATGGAAATAAACGGAAAGTGGTATGTATTCTATCATCGTCAGACCGGAGTCAATGAATTTTCCCGTCAGGCGATGTTAGAGCCGATTGATGTGGCGATGGGTAAGGATGGAATGCTATATATAGGAAATGTCCGGTTTCTAAACGGCGAACCTGTATCGTCCGGACCTGTTGAGATGACTTCGCAGGGAGCGCATGTCAATGGAATTGATGCGTACAAATGGATTTCCGCCGGTTATGCATGCCATATTTACGGTGGAAGTACGAGAGCCTATGTGAAGCCTGTGTATGAGAAGAGAGAAGATGTTTCGGCACCTGTTGTCGATATTTCTTCGGGCACAACTGTCGGATTCCGCTATCTGCAGTTTGGAAACAATGCTCCTAAGGCTGTAAGAGTGGTTTTAGATTCCAATAAGAAGCTTAAGGTCAATATCAGAATAGATTCATATAATGGACGAATTGCAACTTCGATGGATTTTAATGAGGGTCAGACGGAATCAGAAGTTGGACTTACCTTTGGCATTATAGGTAAGCATGCGGTTTATTTTGAATTCCTATCTGATGAAGCAGGTGAGATTGCGGAATTTGACTGTTTTACTTTTATTTTGAAAAACGAATAATAATATTGAATAAATATAATACACCGGGGAAATCCTCGGTGTATTATTAAATATATGAGCATTGTACAATACCGAAATCCTTCTCTTTGTAATTCCAGAGGGCACATCCGATACCGAATCTGTCAAATGCCGTATGAATATCTTTAAGCCAGCGCTCTTTGTCTTCTTTGGCAGCTAAATCAATAACACCGTACTCGCCACAGTAAACAATTTCACTTCATAGGCCCGGTTCCCGATGCAGTTAAACGCCCGGTTGTTTGTCTTTGAGAGGGATGATAAAATTACTCCGGAACTGACAAAAGCGTGGTATGCATGCTCTTATAGATATATGATGGGAGAATATTCAGACCGTGCAGCAGCGGTTACTGATTTGATTTCAAAATGCTATGCTGAATAACGGCATGGGTTAAATGTATAGCAATAATTGAATGTTAGATAGCATTGATTAAGAAGTAAAAAAAACTAAATAGGGTTACTCTTAACTTGGAGGTATTTCTGCCACAAGGGATATATCCCTTGTGGCAGGTTTTATAATGGAGGTTATCTATGTTAAGAGTAGCAAAAACGGAAAATGGTATTGTACGCGGAATTGAAGCGGCAGACCCGAGAATTACTGTATTTAAGGGAATTCCCTTTGCAGCACCACCGATTGGAAAAAACAGATGGAGGGCACCGCAGCCTTGTGAAAGCTGGGATGGAATCAAGGACACATGCAGATTTGCACCGATTTCTGTTCAGGACACGCCGGGACTTGGAAACGATATTTATTGCAGGGAGTGGCACGTTGATCCTGATATAGCTATGAGTGAGGACTGCTTATATCTTAATGTCTGGACTCCTGCAAAAAATGAAAATGAAAAGCTGCCGGTAGTGGTGTGGTATTTTGGCGGAGGACTTCAGTGGGGGTATCCTTCTGAGATGGAATTTGATGGAGAAAGGCTTGCAAGAAGGGGGATTATTGTTGTAAGTGTGAATTACAGAATCAATGTTTTCGGTTTCCTTGCACACCCGCAGATAACGGCTGAGGCTCCTGAAGCACCTGCTAATTTTGGAAATCTTGACCAGCAGGCAGGTCTTAAATGGGTTGTAAGAAATATTGCTGGATTTGGAGGAGACCCCGACAATATAACTATTGCAGGTCAATCAGCAGGTGGAGGAAGTGTCCTGTCACAGATGGCGGCACCGTCAAGTGAAGGATTGTTTAAAAAGGCAATTATTCAGAGCGCAATGATTAGAAGTCCATATCGTGAACCGGGAGTAGGTCAGCCTGAAACACTTGAATCGGCACAAAAGCATGGTGAGAAGTTTTTTGAATATCTGGGAGTTGAAAGTCTGGATGAGGCAAGAAAACTTGATGCAAAGTTCATATTGCATAAGTACAATGAGTATGTACGGAACAACCCAAGAATGTTTACTGTGCTTGATGGAAAGTTCTGTGTTGGAGACCCTCTTGCGTTGTGGGCGCAGAATAAGATTGCAAAGGTTAAGGTTATGGCGGGAAATACGTCTGATGAGTTTCCGAGTTTTATAAATATACAGGAAGGAAAGACGCTTGCGGACACTGCCGGAGAAATTTTTGGAGACAGAGCTGATGAATTCCTTGCATTTAAGCAGGCGCATGAAGGCGGGAATGGCTGTTATGGGAAGATTAGCGGAATTGAATGTACAATTAAGGCAATAGCATTGCAGAATGAGAAAAACGGAAATGATAATGAACTGTATTATTATTGTTTTGACGCGGATATTCCGGGATGGGATAATCCGGGAACATTTCATTCCGTGGAACTATGGTTCTTTTTTGAAACATTGGCAAAATGCTGGAGACCATTTAAAGGTGTACATTATGACCTTGCACGTCAGATGTGTAATTATTGGGCTAATTTTGTGAAGACAGGTAATCCGAATGGAGAGGATGTAGATGGGACTGATATGCCTCGGTGGGATACTTACACTAAAGAAAAGCCCTGCAGTATGATATTTAAAACAGAAGGACCGATAACTGTGACAGAGGATGGAGATTTTAAGAAATTTTTAATTGATGAGTCCCGAAATATTCTTTTAGAAAATAAACCGTGAAAATACAATATAAAAATATATACAATTCCATATTTTTGTTGTAGAATGAATAAGTGATACAAAAGCTGTACTTTTGTAACATAAAGAAAGATAACATAGAGTATGGAGGAACTTATGAGCTACTATATTTTTGCGGATGTTTCGATTGATATTGATAAAGATTATGCGGCTGAGCATGATATTCATTATGTGCCGATGGAGTATGTATTGGGTGAAGATACATTTCACTGTGAGGCACCAGAGAGCGATTCCATGATGCATGAATATTACGGAAAGCTTAGAAATAAGATTGCAACACATACAAGCCAGATTACCCCTAATCATTACATAGAAGTTTTTGAGGAATATGTCAAGGAAGGAAAGGAGATAGTATACCTTTCACTTTCAAGTGGACTAAGCAATACATACGAATCAGCACTTATGGCAGTAAAGATGCTTGAAGAGGATTACGATGAAGTTAAGATTGAAGTGGTTGATTCATTAGGAGCTACAGGCGGAATGGGAGTAATGGTTGAACTTGCGGTGAACAATCGTGAGGCAGGCATGAATTATAAGGAAAACGCACAGTGGCTTAGAAATCATGCAGATAATATCAATTACTGGTTTAAGGTTGAGGATCTTATGTACCTTAAGAGAGGTGGAAGAGTATCCGCGGCTACGGCTATTATGGGAACAGCACTCAATATCAAGCCTATTCTCACAATAGACAAGAATGGAAAGCTTCAGACTATTGATAAGAAACGCGGAAATAAGCTTGCACTTAAGGCAATGGTTGAACGATTTAATGCCAACTATGATCCGTCTGTGCTAAAGACGGTATATCTTAGCTGTGCAGACTGCGTGGATGATGCGAATACACTTAAGGGATTGATTGAGGAGTGTAGACCTGAGGCAGAGGTTAAGATTACCATGCTCAGTCCGATTATAGGTGCCCATACCGGTCCGGATATGCTTTCTCTGATTTACTATGGTGGAACCAGAGAATATTAAGCCTGAAAATTGTGGTATAAAATATCAGCCTTGTCCATATATTATTAATAAGATAATTGAAAAACTCAGTTTGTGAATGATGTGTGTTATGTAAATTGAGCTTCACAATTATATATATGGATAGGAGGAAAATATATGGCAAGAGGACCGAGAAAGAGCCTTGATGATAAAATCAGGGAGAAAAGTGAAGTGATAGAAGCTCTGAAGGTCAGAATTAAAACTGAACAGATGGAACTTGAAGAGCTTATTAAGGAAAAGCAGGATAAAGAAATAGCTGAGATAGGAAATCTGCTTCGCGACAGCAGCCTTACTACTGATGACGCAAGGAAGATTATCGAAGCGTATATTTCTAAAGGAACCAAGCAGACAGCTTGATGTTTCGTTAATAGGTTTTAATATGGTAAGTGCAGAAGCGCTGCCTGCATTATATGAGCCTTGTGTTAATGGTGAGTATAATAAGGCAGCGCTTTTTTAATTGACTTTCGGTATTGCCCTGAGTAAAATTACAGTGTATATAATAGAAATAATATTTGTAATATAATAAATGTGTATAAGCTATGAGTAGATTTTATTTAAAATCTGTTTGTGAAAAGGAAGTGATACTTTGAAAAATAACGGTTATCAGAGGGATAACGGTAAAGAAAATGAGTTGATTGTCAATGGTTATTCTTTTGAAACGCAGGAAGAGTATGAGAAGGCATTAGAGGAGAAAAAGTCGATAGAGAACCTTATGAAAAAGGTTAATCTGGAGAAGAAAGAACTTCTTGTTGCATTGTACTCAGGTCTTGTGACACAAAATAAGCTTTCAACGGTCATCGGACTTGAATATTTGTGCAGATTAAGGGATGTAATTATCAATAAAAAATATGCCAAGGCATCGGAACTGCCGCCAATACAGACAGGTACATTCAAGACTGAAAAGGCTGTTGGATACAGATTGTCGGATACACAGCAAAAGCTGGATGAGCAGAAAAAAGAAACGCTGAAGTATAAGAGCAGAGTAAAAAGTCTTATTATATGTAATAGTATTCTTTTTATTGTTATCGGAATAATGATGTATATTGCAACAACAGATAATAATGTCAATGTCATTAACTATGAACACAAGCTGGTAGATAAGTATGCTGCTTGGGAAAGTCAGCTTACCGAGAGAGAAAAACAAGTGAGAGAGGCCGAGAAAAGGCTTGGAATAGAGTGATTTTTCACAATATAGACACAGTTATCTGTTATAGTTCCTTCATAATTAAAGGAAATGCAATTAAAAGGAGAGATACTTGTATGGATAGATTAAAGGTACTGGTGGTAGATGATGAGAGCCGTATGCGCAAGCTTGTAAAGGATTTTCTGGTAAAGAGTGGCTTTGAAGTTGTGGAGGCTGAGGATGGAGAACAGGCGGTAGATGTATTTTACGCAGATAAAGATATCTCACTTATAATACTGGATGTGATGATGCCGAAGATGAATGGATATGATGTGTGCAGGACGATTAGAAAGGACTCTAAGGTACCTATTATCATGCTTACTGCGAAGTCTGAAGAGCAGGATGAGCTTGCAGGCTTTAATCTTGGAGTTGATGAGTATATTTCCAAGCCGTTCAGCCCTAAAATACTGGTGGCGAGGGTTGAAGCTATTTTGCGGAGAACCAATGCTATTGGAAATGACAAGCTTGAATATGAGGGGATAGAGGTAGACAAGACAGCGCATTATGTAAAAATTGACGGCGAGGAAATAGAGCTGAGTTATAAAGAATTTGAACTGTTGACTTATTTCATTGAAAATAGGGGAATAGCATTATCGCGTGAAAAAATTCTCAATAACGTATGGAATTATGATTATTTTGGCGATGCCAGAACAATAGACACACATGTAAAGAAGCTTCGCAGCAAGATGGGCGAAAAAGGCGATTATATTAAAACTGTGTGGGGATTGGGGTATAAATTTGAAAAATGAAACATTCAATAAGGTTAAAGCTTTCTATAATCATAATGTCAATAGTGGCGGGGCTGGTGCTTTTTTGCTGTCTGTTTAATGCACTTTTTCTTGAAAAATATTATATAAGGCAGCAGCAAAAGGCGCTTGTGCAGTCCTTCGACAGAATAAAAGAGGTAATAAACGGTTCGGATATAGACCAGAATAAGCTTGGCGAAGTTATGTATGATATAAGTACTGAGAGAAATATGACGGCACTGGTTGTGGATTCGAATTTTGAGAAGGTGTATAGTCTTAAGGCGGATATAGATAAGACTAAAAAATGGCTTCAGGATTTCTATTTTCTACAGTCGCCAAGCTCAAGTAATGTGATTGCCAGAAGCGACAGCTATGTTATACAGACGTCTTATAACATATATGACCAGCAGTCATATCTTGAACTTATAGGAAATGATGATAACTATATGTATAATATTCTTATTCAGGTTCCGCTTGAAAGTATAAGTAAAAACGTAGGAATATCGAACCGCTTCTTTATAATTGTCGGTGTTGTTGGAATGATTGTGGGAGGCATAATCGCCTTTTTTGTGGCAGGTCAGTTTACAAGACCTATAAAAAAATTGTCCCTGACAGCTGAAGCGATGGCAAAAATGGACTTTGACGTAAAATATGAGTCAAAGGATAATGGCGAGATAGGAATGCTTGGAGAGAGCATCAATAAAATGTCCGACAATCTCAAGCACTACATTTCCGACCTCAAGAGTGCTAATCTTGAGCTTCAAAAGGATATTGATAAAAAAGAAGAAATAGATAATATGCGCAAGGATTTCATATCCAATGTTTCACATGAGCTCAAAACTCCGATTGCACTGATTCAGGGATATGCCGAAGGGCTTAAGGATGGAATTACGGATGATCCGGAAAGCACTGAGTTTTACTGCGACGTCATCATAGACGAGGCTGCAAAGATGAATAATATGGTAAAACAGCTCCTCACACTTAATCAGCTCGAGTCCGGAAATGACCCTCTTACTATCGAAAGATTTGATATAGCTAAACATATAGGCGAATTGGCGCGAACCAACAGGATACGTGCTCAGCAAAAGGACTCGGAAATTCTGTATGATTATGTAAAGCCGGAATATGTATGGGCGGATCAGTTTAAGATAGAGGAAGTAATAACCAATTATATCAGCAATGCAATTAACCATGTTGAAAGTATAGGCGGAGAAAAGGCTTATATAAAGATATGGCTTGAGAACGTAGACTCGACCGATAAGAAAGTGAGAATCCATGTGTTCAACACTGGAAAGCATATTCCTGAAAATGATATAGATAAGATTTGGGACAAATTCTATAAGGTGGATAAGGCAAGAACCAGGGAATATGGTGGAAGCGGAGTGGGACTCTCAATCGTAAAGGCAATCATGAATTCCCATAATCAGAAGTGTGGAGCAGACAATGTTGAAAATGGTGTTGATTTCTGGTTTGAATTAGATTGCGAAAACGCATAGAAAATGATATAATCAAGGAAATCTTATGGGATTATGCAGAAATGAGGATGACTTATGAAAAAGAATTCACTTCGCAGCATGGCTATTCTGTCTGCCATGTGTGCTATTTTTGCTACAGGATGTAGCAAAGGGATTGATATCAATAATGAGCAGAATGATATTATCGCTAACTATGCCGCAAGGATTGTTGTAAAGACGACGAAGGTGAATTATCTATACACACCTGATATAAAGGATACGCAGCCCGGAGCAGCAGATGATGGCTATGATAATGAGGAGACTCAGACTGATTCTCAGGGTAATACGATTGTAGTAAAAAAGGATTATACACTGCTCTCTGATTATATGAATATGGAAGGAATTGACATAACGTATAAAGATAGTGTGATTAGTGATGAGTATCCGAATGATGGAAGTGCATTGTTTGTGGTTGAAGCGGAGCCGGGAAAGAAGCTTGTGGCAGTTGAATATTCTCTCACAAATAATACGGATGCGGAAGTGACATATTCGGTATCTCAGGATACACCTGTATTTAGACTTAAGATAGACAGCTCTAAGTCGGTTATTAGCTTTAAGACATTATTGTTAAATGACTTCAGCAACATGAAGGATTTCAAGCTGGCAGCAGGAGAAACTAAGACGGCAGTGATTGTCTTTCAGGTTGATGCAGATGACGCAGAAGCGTTGTCGAAGATTCAGGTTAGATATGGCAATGGCGGAAGCTCACTCCCTACAGAGTCGAGATAGGGAAGCTGGCTAAGCATGAATTAAATATGACGGACATTATCTGCTGATATGCAGAATAATGGTATGATATAACGGAAGGTAAAGTGGTTCAGTTAAGCGTGTATACGGCTTGGCTGAACCACTTTTTCTGTAATGATGTTATTTTCTTTAAAATCAGAAAATTCAAACAATTTGTACGAAATATGTCCAAAAACTTTCTTTAAAATAAAGCTTTACAAACATGAAATAATATGTTAGTATAAACAAGCCTTGAAAAACAAGGCATTAGCAAGACATCCGGTGAGTGAAAGCAAGCCAGAATGAATTGTAAACAGTTTTTAGAAAAAAGAAAAAATTCTAAAAAAACTGTTGACAATCCTCCGGAGACATGTTATTATGTAACACGTCCTCAACGAGAGGGAATCAGTTAAGACGGTGACTACTGATAAAGAAGCTTATCTGTCTGGCGTGAGTCCAAGAACTTATAACTTACCTGAGAACAGAATGGTTCAACAAGGTTTTGAAAAAAGTTAAAAAAGTTCTTGACAAACAAAACTGATTATGCTAATATAAATAAGCTGTCGCCGATGAGAACGACAAGAACTCACAGAAAGCGACAAGGTTCTTTGATAACTGAACAGTAAAACAACCCTGAAAATTCTAACGGGTTCTTAAAGTGGTTTCTGCTTGAAGAATCTAAGAATATTCAGAAACGAACATAAACCTTTAAAAAGACGAAAATTCTTCGGATTATCGTCTAGGTAAACAACGGAGAACGAAAACTTCATGACGAAAACCCATAGGGTTTCGTCTGAGAAGCCAGAGTAGTTCTGACGGAATTAAACTTTTTATGAGAGTTTGATCCTGGC
>CAUCXT010000059.1 GCA_958446835.1 uncultured Eubacterium sp. | reverse complement strand
ACGCTCCAGACCTCTTCCTGTCCTCGGGCTTAGACGACAGCTGCCTTGCCAATGCCTACAGCCTCTCGGAGCTGGCAAAGGGCTACTATAAGGACAACCTGCTGTTTTATAACCAGTACAACAGGGAGTACCCGGACAACAGGCGCATGCCGCTCGGCTTCAACTATCCGGTTGCCTATGTGAATACGGTGATGATTGAGTACGACAAGGATACCGCCCTGAATATAGATACCATCATAGGTGGTAGCAGCTATGACGACGTCGTGACCACGGACGGGGAGGAATTTTACAGTAAGAAGTACCCGGTATTTGAGGGATCGACCGCCGATTATTACGATGTGCAGTCGCACCTGAGCGGAAGCTATGTGATGGTCGTTGTCGACAGTGACAGGTTCCCGTCGGAGGGAAGGGGCGACTTCTGCTATGAGTGGAGCCTCATGGCAGACAACAGGGACAGCCGTAAGGTTGCAGAGAAGTTCCTCGAGTATCTGATGACACCTTATTCACAGGACGTTCTGCTGGTTCAGGGACGGCAGAATATGCTGCCGCTCAACAGAATCATGCTGGGCGAATATGTGGACAGCTATGAGGAATACGAAGCATTATACAAACATGTTAAATAAGTATCTGAAATCAGATATGACATAAGGAGGAACCAAGGATAATGGAAAAAAGATGTTATGGTTGTATGAAAACCTATGACTCAGCCCTCAAGGTGTGCCCGTACTGCGGCTATGTTGATGGGACTATGCCTGAGAGCCCGCTGCATCTTGTCGGTGGAACCATACTCAACAACCGCTATGATGTCGGAAAGGTCATCGGTTACGGCGGTTTCGGTGTCACCTACATCGGCTGGGACAGAGTTCTCGAGCAAAGGGTCGCTATAAAGGAGTATCTCCCGAGCGATTTCTCGACAAGAGCGCCGGGTGTGTCACAGGTGAGCATATACGCAGGGGATAAAGGAGAGCAGTTCACGGCAGGACTTAACAAGTTCGTGGACGAGGCGAAGAGACTTGCCCAGTTCACCGACTGTCCGGGTATCGTGAAGGTGTATGACTGCTTCAGGGAGAATGACACGGCTTACATCGTGATGGAGTATCTCGAGGGAGTCACACTTGCAAAGTACATAAAGGACAGGGGAACGATACCGCCTGAGGAAGCGATTATGATGATGCTTCCCGTAATCGACTCTCTTGACAAGGTAAACAAGGCGGGAATCATTCACAGAGACATAGCGCCGGACAACATCATGGTGACCAAGGACGGGGATGTGAAGGTGATAGACTTCGGTGCGGCAAGATACGCCACAACGATACACAGCAAGAGCCTCACGGTAATTGTAAAGCCGGGCTACTCACCGGAGGAGCAGTACAGAAGCCGCGGTGACCAGGGACCTCACACGGACGTGTACGCTGTCGGAGCCACACTCTACAAGATGATAACGGGCATTACACCGCCCGATGCCTTAGAGCGAAGGGCATACATAGAGAAGGACGGCAAGAACACCCTGCAGCCGCCATCTAAGTACGTCAAGGGCGTCTCCAAGAATATTGATAACGCCATTATGAATGCCATGCATATAAGGATAGACAAGCGTACCAAGGATATGGAGACCCTCATGTACGAGCTCACGACGGACGATGTGGTCAAGCTCACCGACGAGGGCATCAGCAGGGTATTTGACCCGAGAAAATGGCCGGTATGGCTCAAGGTGGCTGTACCTGCGATGGCACTTGTGGTTGTCATATTGTCGGTTCTGTTTGCTACGGGAGTTATAGGCTTTGACGCAAACAGGCAGGATGAGACGTACACCGAGTTTGGCATGGTGCGTGTCCCGTGGGTTGTAAATAAGGAACTCGAGGAGGCGAGCGTGAAGTTAAACGAAAAGACGCTCTCCTACAGTATTGCCGGAAAAGAATACTCCTCGGACGTTCCGAAGGACAGGGTTCTCACACAGGATATTGACGGAGCGATGCCGGTCAAGGAGAACACCGTGCTCAACATAACTATAAGCGGCGGGGTAGAAACCAAGACACTTCCTAAGACAGAGGGAAGCAAATACGAGGATATGAAGCAGACACTCGAGGATATGGGCTTTACGGTCACTGTCAGGGAAGAGTACAGTGACGTCATCGCCGAGGGCGGAATTATCGGTCAGAGCGTTGACGGAAAGGAAGTAAAATCCGGAGATGAGATTGAGATAGGAGCGCAGATTGAACTCGTCGTATCGAAGGGGCGTGACCCGGAGAAAGAGGTTGTCGAGCAGGATATCATAGTTCCTGACTTTAAGGGTATGACCTATGAGGAGGCAATTGAAGAGGCAAAGAATGCAGGAATAGTTATAAGCATCACCGATAGCCGCTACAGCGACACCTACGAGGCTGATGTGATTATGGAGCAGGATATAGAGGCAGGTGCCAAGATTAAGAACACCGAGAGCGTCGGACTTGTGATTTCACTCGGTGTGAAGATGGTCAAGGTTCCTGATGTGCAGTACAGGGACAAGGACAGCGCGATTAAGACGCTCACGGACAACGAGCTGAACTACACGATAGTAGAGGCTGAGAGCGAGAGCGTTGCGGCAGGAGTTGTCATATCGCAGAGTATAGAGAGAGATACACAGGTTACACCGGGAACCTCGGTTGAGCTCGTGGTATCCACGGGACCGGCAAAGAAGGACGTTCCTGATATAACGGGAATGGACGAGGCGGCAGCCAAGTCGGCATTGTCGGCATTGGGACTTATTGTGAATGTGTCCTACGCAAACAGCGACACGGTTGCGAGCGGCAAGGTAATAAGCCAGAGCATAACCGGAAGCAAGGCAGCAAAGAAAGGAGATTCAGTCTCCATCGTCGTGAGCAGCGGCGAGGTACTGTTTGCCGTGCCGAATGTGGTGGGAAGTGACCGAGCTACGGCAGAGAGCGCATTAAAGAGCGCAGGCTTCAAGGTTGAAGTGGCTGACCAGTACAGCGATACCGTCGAGAAGGACAAGGTAATAAGCCAGTCCGAGACGGCAGGAACCAATATCAAGAAAAATTCGACAGTGCTCATAGTGGTATCCAAGGGCATGCAGACCGTCACAGTGCCTAATGTTGTCGGAAAGGACAGCAGTTCAGCACAGAAGGCGATGACGGATGCCGGGCTGAGTGTCAGCATACAGGAGCAGGCGAGCGATACCGTGGCAGCAGGCAAGGTAATAAGCCAGTCCACAGCGGCAGGCTCATCGGTGAAGCCGGGAACGCCGGTTACACTCATCGTATCGAGCGGTATGCCTAAGGTGACCGTACCGAACGTGGTAGGAAGTGACCGCGCGACGGCGGAGAAGGCATTGTCCGACAACGGTCTGACATCAAGCGTGAGTGAGCAGTACAGTGACACCGTCGCAGCGGGAATTGTCATAAGCCAGACGGTTGCGGCAGGTTCGTCTGTGAACAAGGGCAGCCGCGTTGAAATAGTTGTATCGAGAGGACCTGAGAATGCGGGTGTTCCGAATGTGGTCGGCTCTGACAGAAACTCAGCCATAAGCGCTCTTGAGGCGGCAGGCTTCAAGGTGAGCGAGGGCACGCCTCAGTACAGCGATACCGTGGCGGAAGGAATTGTCATAAGCCAGGACGTTGCCGGCGGTTCACAGGTTAAGAAGGGTACGACCGTCACGATTATTGTCTCGAGGGGACAGGAGATGGTGACAGTGCCGAGCGTTGTCGGAATGACTTATACACAGGCAGAGAGTCAGTTGAGCCAGCAGGGACTTAAGGCGGCTCGAGGAAGTGAGGAGTACAGCGCAACCGTTCCGGCGGGAAGTGTTATAAGCCAGTCGATTGCAGCGGGAAGCAACACGGCAAAGAACAGCACCGTGACACTTGTAATCTCGAAGGGACAGGAGCTCGTCGAGGTTCCTGATGTAACCGAAATGGTGGCATCGATTGCAGAGAGCAAGTTAAGCCAGAGTGGTTTTGCCGTAAGCCGCGGAAGTGAGGAGTACAATGACACCGTTCAGGAGGGCTGTGTAATAAGACAGTCCCAGAGTGCGGGAAGCAAGATTGCAAAGGGAAGCACAGTGACAATAGTTGTATCCAAGGGCAGACAGCCATATACGGTATCCTTCGACTCAAACGGCGGCACAAGCGTGGGCTCCATCACCGTGAAGAAGGGCGATACGCTGAGCAACGGAAGTCTCCCGGTACCGACGATGGACTACTACAACTTCGGCGGCTGGACCTATAACGGCGCGGGTGTTGACGGAATGACCGTGAGCGGTGACATAACCCTTACGGCAACCTGGAGCGAGAAGGCTGCAAGCGACTGGGTAGCTGCGGGAAGCGTTCCTGAAGGTGCGAAGACTGTAGATAATAAATGGACATATACGGTGACAACTACACAGACAACATGGTCAAGAGGGGATGCGCCTTTGGAAGACCAAGGCTATGTAAGAACCGGAAATGAGACATGGCAACTTAATAATTCAGGTTCTTCAAATTATTGTAATGGATTTCCTGATGGTGAATATCAGAATTATGCAGGTCTTGTTGGTGGTATACCTTGGCAGGCGGGAGAAAATGAAATATACAGACTTGAGGTGACTACCGAATGGGCAGGTTATGTATATTGGCATTGGATGTATGATAGTGGCGGAACAGAATATGGTCAGTATACAAGAAATATCAGTCAAAAGAGCGGCAGAGGAGTGGCAACAGGTTTTAATTATAAGTATTATGGTGAGTTCACTTCCACGGAGGATTACCAAAGAGGTTCAGCCGGATACAACAATAATACAGGCTGGACTACATATGTTAATACAGGAAGAACATCATATGCTGATAATCAGGGAACGGACAGATGGTTCAGATTTGACTATTATAGAGCTACGTTTATGGAATACTATAAGTACATAGAGTATTCGTTGACTACTGTGGATAACTATGAAACCACCACGGGTGAACCAAGTGGTGAAGGCGTGGGTAATGTTCAGCACTGGGTACGCTATATACCAAGATAATATTTGCTATGCGTAGGAGGAAGAGGCTATGGGAATGAGACGATGCACGGGGGGACATTGGTATGATGACTCCAAGTATAACGCCTGTCCGTATTGCAACAATATAGCTCCTGATATGAACGGAGGGGCACAGGGCGACGATACAAAGACAATGTCGTTCACTGACAAAATACCTGAGCCGGCAAAGGGCATGGACGATTATATAACGGGCTGGCTTGTCTGCACTCAGGGACCTGACAGGGGAACCGATTACAGGATTTTCCGCGGTCAGAACTTTGTGGGGAGAGACTTCTCGATGGATATAGTCATACGCGGCGACAGCAAGGTAAGCAGAATGAAGCATTGTTGCGTGGTGTACGACAACAAATCGAACAGAACCTTCCTTGTGCCGGAGAACGGCTGCTATGTGGAGTACAAGGGTTCGATACTCGCTTCGCCGACGGAGCTTAAAAGCTATGATGAGTTTAAGCTCGGGGACAGCACACTGACTTACGTCGCTTTTTGCGAGGGAGGTAGAAAATGGGAAGAAAACTGATTGATAAGATGAAGGGGGCTGCCGTGAAATTCACGGCGCTCCTGATGGCAGGAATTTTTCTTTCGGTCTGCTGTATCAACGTGTACGCAGATGATGACACACAGGACAGCGGCGGCGCCGGGGAACTCGTCATAGAGTCGGTGCAGGCTGTCGTGCCGGAGGTCAGGGCGTACTTAAGGGGCAGCAGGCAGATAAGCACATCGGATATCATGGCAGCGCTTGACACGAGCGAGCTTACAGTGAGCAATGTTGAGCTGTTCGAGCAGACGGGACAGGGAATAACCTATTATGTTCTGCTCGACGTGTCGGCATCGTTTTCTGCGGCGTATTTCAGTGCATTGCAGAACAGCCTAGTGACATTTTATAGCGGTCTGTCGGCTCAGGACAGGCTGGTGCTCATAACCTTCGGTTCATCGGTTCAGACCGTGCTGACGGGCGATGAGACACCTGAGCAGGCGCAGGAGGCAATCCTGTCACTCACCAACGGTGACAGTGATACCTTCTTCTACGAAGCGCTTTTGCAGGCTGCCGAGGAGACCGACAGGAACGATGTCAATTCCCGCGAAGTCATAATGATGATTTCCGACGGCGGCGATGACCATAACAGGGGAAAAGCCAACGAGCAGGAGGCGATATCGGCTCTCAACAAGAGAAGTATCCCGGTATACGGATATGCAGCGGGAGCGAATGAGAGCAATCTCGAGTCGTTCAAGTTCGTCACTGATGCCTGCGGAGGCACGGTCACGGAGTTCACGGCTCAGGAGACTGATAAGATATTCACGAATTTTGCGCGCATGTTGGGGGAGATGCAGGTCGTAACAATGCTTGCTGACAGCAATATCCCAAGCAACAAGACACAGACCTTAGTGCTCACACTGTTAGCTGATGGAAGCACGGTTTCGGGGGATGTTCTGGTGACAGAGCACATTCCCGATGAGACGGCACCGACCATAATAGCGGTCAGACAGAACACAGACAAGGAACTGATTGTCAATTTCTCTGAACAGGTGAGCGGAGCAGACAAGGAGACAGCCTATGTTGTGACCTGCGACGGTGTGGAGCTTGATGTGATGAGCGCTGAGTACAATGCCTCAGATTATTCTGCGGTTATAGGCTTTAACAGCGAGCTTCGTCCCGGTGAGTATGTGATAGAGGTAAGGAATGTGAGCGATGTCTCCGCTGAGGCAAATCCTGTGACAGAGAGCTTCACGAAGGTGATATCGGGCGATTCAGACAGCGGCAATGAGACAACGCAGGAGAGCGAAGCTGTGACCGATGAGACGAAAGAAGAGACACAGGACGATGAATCAGGCAATTCGTATGTCATATACATAATCATTGGCTGTGTTGTGCTTGTTCTTGCTATTGTGGGAATAGTTGTGTTCCTGTCACTGTCGCGCAGGAAGAAGCAGCAGGAGGAAGAAAGAAGAAGGCGCGAAGCGGAGAAGAAACACCGTGAACAGTCTACACAGTCCGGTACTATGAGCCGGCAGCCGACACAGAGTAAGACTGTGAAGCCCCAGTTTGCCGCCGGAAAGAAGATAGTATTCGAGATATTGAATGTCGAAGCCGGGAATAACAGCAGGATTGAGACGGAGCTCAGCAAATCGCTGATTGTGGGACGAGCGGATATATGCGATGTCGCCATAAAGGACGGAAAGATGAGTAGACAGCATTTCAGCCTTGAGGATAGGAATGGTGCCATATTTATAAGGGATTTGCAGACAACTAACGGAACATTGGTGAACGGTGTGAAACTTAGCGGTGCTAAGAAACTTAACAGCGGTGATGTCATATCGGCAGGCTCCATGAAGATAAGAGTGCGATGGTAGGAGGCGAAGCTTGTGGAAGGAAGCGCATTTTCACTGAAAATAGGAACAATGGTGAGTGGTGACAGATATCGTATAGACTCAGTGATTGGAGCTGGCGGCTTCGGAATTACCTATAAGGCATTCGATATGAGCGAGAATACGGTGTGCGCGATTAAGGAGTACGTTCCTCTTGGAATGTGCAACAGGCTTCCGGATGGAAACCTTATACCTATGAATGCGGACAAGTCAGAGCAGTATGAACATGGAAAGCTCAGGTTCACTGAGGAGGCACAATGTCTCATGTCTCTCAGGGATGTTCCGAATATTGTCCGTGTGCGGGACTGCTTTGAGGAGAGAGGAACCGCCTACTATGTCATGGATTATCTGCAGGGATGTGATTTAAGACATCTTATGCGCAGAATGCCGGGAGGAAAGTTCTGTGTCGAGGATGCCGTGAACATTATGGAGATTGCGGCAAATTCACTGCACCGCATACACGCACTCAAGCACATGCTTCACAGGGATATAAGCCCGGACAACATATTCTTCTGTGACGATGGCGCGGTGTACCTAATCGACTTTGGAAGCGCTAAGCACATCTGCCAGCAGAAGGATCAGAACTTTTCGGTTGTGCTCAAGCCGGGCTTTGCACCGATAGAGCAGTATTCGAGAAAGGGTGCACAGGGACCGTACACGGATGTATACGCGCTGGCAGGGACACTCTACTATATGCTTACCGGGGTGATGGTTCCGTCGGCTACGGACAGGGTTAACGGTAAAGGATATGAACCTGCCTGTGAGGTGAGCCATGATATACCTAAGAGCCTGTCGGACACAATCGATAAGGCACTGGAGGTAGATTACAGACTGCGTTTGCAGACGGCGGATGAATTTGTCCGCGGCATAACGGCATACAGACATGAGAATGGTGGAGCCACAAAAAGTGCAAGGGAGGCGTCGGCGACCTCTGAGGTTACCGGAGCGGGGCAGGCAACGCTTGACACATCCAGACTTTCCGGTGATGAGAAGTTAAACCTTGAGAAGATGTCAAATGACATTATAGCGCGCAAGCCTAAGCCGTATGTGGAGATAGCCAACAGTGAATTTTCGGGAAAGAGATGGATTATCCCATTGCAGACGGAACTCATTGTGGGGCGCTCATCGGCGGTGTGCAATATTGTCGTGCCCGCGTTTGCGGCGGTATCGAAGGAGCACTGCCACATCATGTTTGATGAGAAGGAGGACTGCTTTTTCGTGTATGATGTGTCGAATAACGGAACTACAACGGAGCAGCAGATTTGTCCTAAGGAGCAGTGGGTTCCTATAAGAAACCAGCATTTTATTATTTTGGCGGCAGTGTGTTGCTTAAAGATAGGGGTGGATTATGAGTAGAGAAGAGACCGTTACAACAATGAGACTTTATGAGGGATGCAGGCTGAAGCTGTATGGCAGTACATTTATAGGCACAAGGGACTACCAGCAGGACAGAATGTTAATGTACGAAGGAAAGGGCATATCCGTGGCAGCCGTCTGTGACGGCATGGGCGGAATGGAGTCGGGAGAGCGCGCGAGCCAGCTTGCGGTAGATATGCTTACGGCGGACATGGCAGAGCTTGAGCAGGCTGATGACATAAGCGCTTTTCTTCGCGATGAAGCATCCAAAATCAATGAGCTGGTTGCGGATTTTACCGACGATGAGGGCAATCCGATTGAGTCGGGGAGCACTATAGTCATGGTTGTTGTCAAGGATGATATGCTGTATCTGATGTCCGCGGGTGACAGCAGGATATATCTTATACATGACGATAACCTTATATGTCTCACGAAGGATCACAATTACAGAATGAGACTGGATGAAAAGCTTAGGCTTGGAATGATTGACATGGATACATATATGCTTGAGGAACCGAGGGCTGAGGCGCTTATAAGCTTCCTTGGAATAGGTAATTCAATACTTATTGATACACTTGATAAGCCACTCAAGCTTGAGTACGGTGACAGACTGATTCTGTGCAGCGATGGATTGTACAAGGCTCTGAACGATGATGCTATAGAACATATTGCCATTGAGAACCAGATGTGTGTCGATGGGCTTGCGGACAAGCTGATTGAGGAGGCTCTGTTTCATTCACCATCCGGCATGGATAACACAACGGTGGTTGTGGGAATTTACGAATAACAGGCAGAAATGCCTGCAAATAAATAACACTCTGAGGAGGAATCAATTATGAACTTAAAACGATGTGAAAGTGGAAAGCATTACTATGATGGGGACAAGTATTCTTCATGCCCTCACTGCAAGGCGGAGGCAGGAGCAGCACAGTCATCGGAGGACTCAGTGACCATGTCCTATGACACAATGGATTCGCAGGGCAATATGTCAATGCCTACGATGAAGGAAGTGACCGGAGATACAATGAGCGATAACTCACCCAATGCCGGTGCGAATTCTAATCCGAAGGTACACCTGTCAAATGCGCCTACAGAACGGATGGTGCAGAACTATGATGATGATTCGACTAAGACTGTCAGATTGTATGAGACGGATATGAGCATTGAACCTGTTGTCGGCTGGCTTGTGGCACTCAGCGGAGCTGAGAAGGGCAAGAGCTATATGTTAAAGGCGGGTCCTAATTTTATCGGACGCGACAGAACGATGGATGTAACAATATCTGAGGACAAGACCGTATCGAGAAATAAGCATGCGGTTGTGATATATGACCCTAAGTCGAGAAGATTTTTTGCCCTTCCGGGTGAGTCTAAGGCTCTGTTCTATGTAGATGACGAGGTAGTGCTCAACAATGTGGAGGTGAAGGACAGACAGGTTATCACGGTAGGAGAGACACAGCTTATGTTAGTTCCTTTCTGCAACAGCACATTTGCGTGGGAGGATATCAAGGAGGATAAGGATGAATAATTCTAAGCAGAATACCGGAAGTCTGATGGTAAATGTGTCGGCTGTGCTCAGTATTGTAGCTGTTATCCTGTTGTTCCTTCCGATAATAAGCGTTCATACCGAGGACATATTCAGCTTCAAGCTCACATACACCATTGCGGGATTCCAGTTCATCTTCGGAACCGGAAATAAATTCGTGGATTTTCTTATCGACAATGTCGGCGACTCAAAGGCGGAGCTTGCATTGCTGGGCGTGCTGTTCATGGCTGTGCCTGCACTGCTCTCCATTGTATCAGGAGTTGTAAGATATATATGCCGTGAAAAGAAAGCCGGCAGCATTGTTCCTGTTGTGTTAGGTGCTGTTGCCTTGGTGGAGACAATTTTTTTCTTTGTTGTCACATCGTACGTTCCTGCAATCGGTATGATTTTATTTATGATAGTTACGGTGGCTAACATTGCACTGAACATCATCATACTTGTGTTATATAAAGGAAACACAGCGGTGAAAGGCACAGAAAAGGGACAGGAGGTGTCCGGGGGAACAGGCAATGGTCATCAGCTCAAGGGTGTATCGGGAATTTATGCCGGAGCTGCAATTGATATCACAGAGCAGCCTTTATGGATAGGAAGGGATTCCACAAAGTGCAGCATAGTGCTTGACGGAGCCAAGGTGAGCAGGCAGCATTGCTGTATATGGCTTGACGGAAGCGGCAGTGTCATGTTTAAGGATACGTCTACCAATGGCGTATATTTTCCTAACGGAGACAGAATGTTGAGCAATATAAATATGGAGCTTCACAGCGGTGACACGATATTCATAGGAAACAGCGAGAACAGCTTCCAGATAGTATAGGGCTGATAGGATTACATATTCATTCGGAGGATAAAATCGAAAAATGAGAGAAAATTTATTTTCCCTGATAATCATTGATTCGCGCGGCGTAAGGAACGTTGACTTGAGCGAATATAATAAGGAAACAATACTTATTGGAAGAAATGACAAGGAATGTGATATTGCAGTAGCGTCAAAGTACGTTTCCGGAAAACATCTGTATTTTATAAAAAAGTTCGGCGAGTGTTTTCTATGCGACGAGGGCAGTACCAACGGAACCTTCCTTCTGCGCGGTGAGAGGAAGGTCGATTTAAGAAAGATAGGACCTTATAAGATTAAGGAGGAGACATCCATCTGCTATCTTGGTAAGGGAGGGCACAATGACGATGATGCCATACTTGTGTTTACAACACAGGGGGCAGGCGAGTGGAAGTCGGTGCACCTTGAGGATGGCGATACATGGATAGGACGCAGCGATGACTGTGACATCAGGATAATGCACCCTATGGTGTCAAGACACCATGCCGTGATAAACAAGAACGCCGGGATAATTACCATCAGTGACAAGGGAAGTTTAAACGGTGTAATTGTAAACGGTGTAGCGGTGGATAGGTCGGTGCGCCTTAACGGAACATCGGTTGTCCAGATTGCCGATGCGGTCATGGTTGTACACAACGGCTATATTTTGTACTTTCGTACGATATCGGGTGTCAGTGTGGAGGTAGACCATATCACCAAGAAGGTAGGAAAGGGCAAGACAATATTAAATGATGTTAGTTTAAACATCGGGGAAAATGAATTTGTCGCCATCATCGGAGGTTCGGGTGCAGGTAAGACCACACTTATGAATGCGATAAGCGGATTCGATTCCAAGCTAAGCAGCGGGAGCATATCGGTGAACGGTACTGATCTGCACCAGAACTTCGATGTGTTAAAGAGCATTATCGGCTATGTGCCTCAGCAGGATATTATCTATGAAAACCTCACTCTAAAGCGCATGCTTGAATACACGGCGAAGATGAAGATGGATAAGACGGTCAGCGCCGCGGAGCGCGATGAGCGCATAGAGAAGGTGCTTGAGATGGTCGAGTTGACCGAGCACAAAAATACATACATAAGAAAGCTGAGCGGCGGACAGAAAAAGAGAGCCAGCATTGCAGTCGAGCTGCTTGCCGACCCTAAGCTGTTCTTCCTTGATGAGCCGACGTCAGGACTTGACCCGGGAACCGAGCAGAATCTTATGAAAACGCTCAAGAAGCTCGCAAAGACCCAGGGAAAGACCATCATCATGGTAACGCATACAACTCAGAGCCTTAACCTGTGCGACAAGATAATTATAATGGGAACAGGCGGAAGGCTGTGCTACATGGGAACACCAGAGGATACTCTGGGCTTCTTCGGCACCGACAATCTTGTTAATGTCTACAACATGGTAAGCTCCGACGCACCGATGTGGGAGAAGAAGTTCAGCGAGAAAAACGAATATAGTGCACAGGAATCGCACGCGGAGCGCGAGAAGATTAAGAGGGGCAGCAGAGGCTCACTCTGGAATCAGTTCAAGGTTCTCACTGCAAGGTATGCGGAGCTCATGCTGCATGACAGGCAGAGACTTGCGCTTCTTCTGGCACAGCCGATTATCATTGCGATACTGTTGGGAATTGTCGCAGCGGAGAAGGTATTTGATGTATACGAGGATACGAAGTCAATACTTTTTGCACTTGTATGCTCCGGAATATGGATCGGTCTTTTCAACTCCATTCAGGAGATATGTAAGGAGCGCGTTATCCTGAAGCGTGAGTACATGGCTAACCTAAAGCTTCCTATATATATACTGTCAAAATACGTTGTACAGCTTGTGTTGGGATTCATACAGACATTGCTTATGCTTGGTTTATTTGCCGTTATTGTCGGTATTCCTGAAAAGGGTGTCATAATCGGCTCAGGCTTTGTCGAGTGTGCGCTCACGCTTTTGCTTACTGTGATGGCGTCTGCCTCAATGGGACTCATCATATCTGCATTTGCCAAGAACGGAGACAGGGCGATGACCTTCGCACCTTTTGTCCTCATAGTACAGTTGTTGTTTTCCGGTATCCTCTTCAAGCTTGAGGGAGCGGTGGATGTAATCTCCCGCGTGACCGTTAGCAGATGGGCTATAGAGGGACTTGGATGCACGGCAGACCTGAATAATCTTGTGTCCAAGACAGGAATACCGCGTGAGGCTGAGGACTTATTTACACACACGGCAGCGCATTTGTGGCAGGTGTGGGGTATACTCCTCATATTCGTTGTGGTGTTCGGCGTGCTTGCCACTGTCATGTTAAGGAGTGTGGCGAAGGATCAGAGATAGGAGCGGAGAACGTATGAGAAGAGCG
>CAUCXT010000058.1 GCA_958446835.1 uncultured Eubacterium sp. | reverse complement strand
TTACGCTAGCCTACGCAACCCGCCCTGGGACACCGGTGTCAGACCCCTGTCCCAGATTTATCACGATAATCGCGTCCATGGGAACCTCAAGAATTGATGACAAAGCGACCAGGTTGTATGGTCGGCATCGCGGTTCCGTGCTGCCACTTATAGATTGCCTGCGGTGTTGTGAAGCCAAAGATGTCCTGCAGGTCTTTTACCGTAAGACCTGCTGCCTCCCTCAGCCTCATGATGTTCCTTCCTGTAGCTGCCATATCAATAGTAGGTATAATATTACACATTTTAATTCCTCCTCTTCTGCTGAAATATAATGCACCACCGCCTTATGCGCGGATAATGTGTTTTTCATTCCGCTTCTGAATCGGAGGAATCAAAAATTTCTGCTTTTCCTGCGCTACTCAGAAGCTTTAAAATTATATATTGGTTTCATCACATCAATGACATCGACCGACTCTTTGATTACATCTATGATATCATCAAGACTCTTGTATGCCATCGGTGCCTCATCCAGCGTGTTCTCATTAATTGAAGTGGTATAGATACCCTTCATCGTCTCCCTGTACTCGTCCATGCTGAGGCTTGCCTTTGCTTTGGTTCGCGACATTAGCCTTCCCGCTCCATGGGGTGCGGAATAATTCCAGTCCGGGTTGCCCTTTCCGACTGCCAGCACACTTCCATCCCTCATATTTATAGGAATGAGCACCTTCTCTCCGGCATGAGCTGCAATCGCGCCCTTTCGCAGTATCATCTCATCCGTATCAATATAATTATGAATTGTGTGGAACGCGTCACAGCCGGTCATTCCGGTTCTCTCCAAAATTATCTCTGCCATCTTCTCGCGGCTTCTTCGCGCGAACTCCTGGCATATCTTTACATCGTGAAGATAATCCTCAAGATATTTTCCTGAAAGAAAACATAAATCCTCCGGCATGCTCGTCTCAGACTCATATACCTGAAAATGAAGCTGCTTTAATGCCTCCTGGATTTCTTTTCTCCTGCCCTGCTCCTTATAAGTCCTGATAATCTCATCGCGCTTCTCAAGATAATCTCCATAACCTCTAGCAAGATTAATTGCAAGCTTCTGATAGAACTCTTCCACCTGCTTTCCAAGATTTCTTGAGCCAGAATGAATCACAAGATACTTCGTTCCATCAGTTGCCCGGTCTATCTCTATAAAATGATTTCCTCCGCCAAGAGTTCCCAGCGAACGCTCCAGCCATTTTGTCTCCTTCAGCTCTCTGTAGCATGCAAGCTGTGTCAAATCGAACTTTTCCTTGCGCCCCTCCCACACATTTCTTCCGGACGGAATAAAATGCGCCGCCTCATCGACCTTCTCAAAATCAATATCCACTTTTCCAAGCTTCACTGTGTACATTCCGCAACCTATATCCACCCCGACCACATTCGGAACCGCCTTATCAACTATTGTCATCGTAGTTCCGATGGTGCAGCCCTTGCCTGAATGAACGTCCGGCATTATGCGGATTTTAACTCCCTCAGTCATAGGATAGTCGCACATGCGCCTTATCTGCTCTATCGCCTCAGCCTCCACCACTCTCGCATAGCAGATGGCTGTATTTACTTTTCCTTTAATCTCAATCATGTCCATAATTTTTTCCCTTTCCCAAAAATGTTTTAAATCATACACAAAAAAACGCCCATCCTGTGCACTCCACACAAGATAGGCGGTTAAAAATCTATGTATCCGGTTGTCATCTGCTTATCCCTATGACATTCCTATATCCGTTATCACAGTATTCTCTCCAAGCCTGCTCTTATATGAATACACAAAGCCAACGCCACGCTCTTTTCCAAAATTAAGCGCCGCATCTATTGAATGTTCTGAATATAAGTAACTTGGTAAAATAACTGTAAACATCTTCTTTCCTTTCCCGGATTCACATTACAATCCGCTTCTCTTTCTTTGTTACCGACATAATAGCATACTTTTTCTCATTTGTCATTATACCTATAGTATAATTTTGGGGACAAACGCTGGGTCTGCCCCCTTGTCCCAACCAGCTATCGCACATCCTTCTGCATTTTATTTCTGAATACAGCGCAGGCAAGCAGATATACTGCCACAGCCCAGACAGAGACTACGGCGAAGGATTTTCCAAGTCCGCCTAAGTTCCCTGCGAACGCTTTCCTTGCGATATACACTCCATGATAAAATGGGAGGGCATGACTTACATTCTTGATTGCGCCGCCCATCATATCAACATCCATGAACACTCCGCCGATCATGCTTATAAGGGAAATTATTATTGAGCAGAAGCCGGGTGCCGCCTTATCGCTAAGCATTGAACCAAACAGCAGCCCGAAGCCAATCAGCAATACCTCCGTCGGAATAAGGCAGACAAGACATAACAGCATGTCGGATAGCTTCAGACTTTCTCCCACAATAATACTGATAACTCCGACGCAGATGTATGTCACAACCGACTGGATAAAAGCGATTAGTATGACAGGAAGTGTGTAGCCTATCAGAAAATCCATCGTTTTCATCGGCGATGTGTAGAGGCGCAGCATCAGCGCCGTTGTCCTGTCCTTCGACACCTGAATACATGTAAACAGCATGACAAATCCCAGACCGAACACCATTATGCCGGGTGTCAGATTTCTTAGCTGGAAAACCGTCATCCCGCTCTCTACCGGTATACTGTCATTCACAATCGACATAACTATCAACATTACTATAGGAAAACCCACGCAAAAAATATAACTGAGCGGATCCCTTAGAATTTCCTTAAATGTTCTATTTCCAAATACCAATGCTCTCATATATTTCTTCTCCTTCTTATTCCACCCCGACTATCGATACGAATGCTTCCTCCAGATTCTGCTTACCTGTCCTTTGCAGCAGCTCAGATACAGTTCCGACAGCCTTGACCTCGCCTTTTACCATGACTGCGACCTTGTCGGAGAGCTTTTCCGCCTCCTCCATGTAATGCGTTGTCAACACTACCGTCACATTTTTCTTCACCGAATTGATAATCTGCCACAGCTCCCTTCTGGCGATGACATCCAACCCCAGCGTTGGTTCATCCAGAAACAGGATTAGGGGTTCCGTGATAAGTGCCATGGCAATGCTAAGCCTCCTCTGCCATCCACCGGATAAGGTTTTCGCCATCGACTTTTCTATCTCCTCCATCGAAAATTCTTTTACAAGCTCATCTGCTTTTTCCTTCGCGCGCTTCCTATCCATACCATAAATACCGGCAATGAACTCAAGATTCTCCCTCACTGTGAGGTTGGGCGCAACCGCCGTATCCTGCGGCGAAACACTCACCAACTTTTTCACCTCATCAAGCTCCGTATTTATGCTCCTGCCCATCACATACGCCTCACCGGATGTGGGCTTGGTAAGACCTGTGAGCATTTTTATCGTTGTGGTTTTTCCCGCTCCATTGACACCCAACAGCGAGAAAAGCGTCCCCTGCTCCACATTAAGGGATATTGCGTTCACCGCAGTTTTTTTGCCGTATTCCTTTTTCAGACCATCAATTACAATCGCGTTCTCCATGATTATCCGCCTCCAATTCCATTATTTTTTTATTGATATCATCTATATTTTTCTTACATATTCTGTACTGGATTACCCAGCATACAATATATGAAACCGTATAGCTTACAATTACAGATACGAATGCCTGCGGATACTTGGTTATACACCAGCAGAAATTCCCCACAAAGAGCCATACACACAGCGAAATTACAAAATAGATAGCGCTCTGTACAAGCAGTCCAAGCCTTTCAAACTCCATTATTATCGTACCTCCTCCCAGCGCCGCGCTCATCACGCCTATCAATACCAATTGAACAAGCAGAGCCTTCACATCGCTGTCAAATCTCTGTGCATAGTCCGGTATAAGCGGCGTCTGCCCGGAAAACATTATCACTATAATGTAGACAACCGTTGTTATGCCTATGGCGTACATAAAGCTATTTATAATTCTAAGCAATACATTTTTTATCATTTTATTCGCCCTTTCTTAAATCATCATTTTATATAACTTCTATAATTTAACTGCATAGTTACATTATTTTTACTACCACACCTTGAATATCTCTTCCCTTGGTCTTATATTCATTCTGCCGTTAAATATAATCTGTTTTATAATTTTAATGCCTTCTTTATCCTGCTCACATATCTTCTGGATACGAATGTCTGCGTATTTCCCTTCATGTACATCTGTATCGTTCCGGTAATGCTTGTGTCCAGCCTAATTATTTTCTTCACATTCACGATTTCTGAATTGGATATCCGCACAAAACTGTCTGAATCCAATATCTCTTCCAGCTCATATAACCGTTCCCTGAGCCGGTACTGTCTCTTTTCCGTGAGAAGATACACATTCTTATTCTGGGTAAAAATTCTCACAATATCGCCATGTCTTATCATAACCGGCTCATTGTCATCATAAGCTGTTATATTCTTTTCAAACGCCTCCCTGACAGTCATATAAATCCGTCTGCTCTCAAGGTCATCCCTGTCACTGCATATATGTATTTCCGGCTTTTTATATTTTTCATTTATCTCAAATGCTATTTTCATCTGCGGCTCCTTCCTGCTTCCTATGTAACCGATTATATATGTACGGTAAAAAAATAAAAGTAAATTGCGACAAGTGGTCTATATTTTCTGCCGGTCGGCAGTTATGAAAACCAAATAACCAATTAAAAATGACCGGATATTATTCACGCTATGCCACCCCTTAAAGCCATACCTAAAACCTAACCTCAAGGTAGCGCACCATTCGCGCATAATTATCCGGTCATTTTCATAACTCTTAAATTTTACTAATTTTTATTTCAATGCCATATTCAACCGTATGTGATTTTCGGCTTATTTTGGGCAAAACCCTTCACACACAATCTTTCATACACAATTTTTTCATCCACCCCAACTATTTCGCTGTTGTGCGCACGTTCACGATAAGTATACCTATGCTTACAAGTATTAGGGCTATAAGTGCATTTATTCCAAGCTCACTGCTGCCCTCGCCCAGCCACCACGCTGAGAGCAGCACGCCAAATACAGGGTTGGTAAAGCCGAAGATTGCCACCTTCGATACCGGATTGTGCTTGAGCAGTATTCCCCAGAGTGAATACGCAACTGCCGATATACATGCCAGATAGAACAGCATAAGAACCGCGCCTACCGATACATGGCTGATTCTGCCACCCATGGCAAAGCCAAGAATCACCATAACTATACCGCCAAGTATGAACTGATATCCGCTGAGCATTACAGGATTGTCATTCTTGGAATAATTCTTCATAAGGCAGGACGATATCGCATAAGATATCGCGCACAGAAACAGGCTTCCATCCCCCATAAGGCTGAGGTTCATGTCAATAGATTTTCCATTCATGCTCACGATGATTACACCGGCAAATCCTATAACACAGCCTGCAAGCTTCTTGAAGCTGAGCTTTTCCTGATGAAATACAAGCCCTGCCAGCAATATCACGAAAAATGTATTTGAACCATTTATAATTGAAGCCTTGACACCGCTGTTATGAGCAAGCCCTATGTAAAAGAAAATGTACTGTAGTATCGTCTGGAACAGCGCAAGCTTCGCAATGCTTGGAATCGATGACTTAGTCGGAACTAACAGCTTGCGGTTGAGCACACTCCCTATAAGAATAGCCAGCGCTCCCGCCAATATGAATCGCATTCCGGCAAACAATACCTGTGTCCATGTCTCACTCGACGGTATCTGAAATAGCGCATATCCTAGCTTTATACATGGTGAAGCACTCCCCCACAAAAATGTGCACACAAGCGCAAGTGCACATACAACCCAGGTTTTCTGTAGAAAATCTGTCTTATTTTCCTTTGATTTTGATGTGTCTGTCAACTGGTCTTTGGTGTTCATTACTGTGTTTCTCTCTTTCTTAGTTTTTATTACGTTTTAACAATTTTGAATTAAATGCCTAAGTAACTATGAAAACTTCAAGCGCATTTCATACTATAACTTTTCTTTATATTTTTCTAAAATGCACTTTAGAATATCTTTCATACATTGTTTATCTGATATCATAGTATACTTCTCACATTTTTACAATGTACTTTTATTATATCATAAAAATATTTACCCTCAGTAAAATTTATCGAACTCAAATTTTTATATATCAATCTTACTGTGCCTGCCTACAGGAATCAAAATATCTTATTTGACATAACATAGGAAAAAAATTATACTATTATTAATAAGTCATGTAATTGCAAATCTTAATGTACTGCACCAGGATGTTGTACAGATTTGCTTTTCGCAAATACATAATTAATAGGACTTTTGGAGGTGAATTACAATGGGAATATATTTCAATCCAAGTAATGCTAGTTTCAGACAGGCAAAAAACAGTATGATTTATGTTGATAAGACAAATCTGTTGAATTTTCTTAACCGCAGATTGTTCACTGATGACAAATGTATTGCTCTAAGTCACGCCAGACGTTTTGGCAAGTCACATGCCGCGGGTATGATTGACGCCTACTATAGCCTTGGCTGTGATTCGACAAAGCTTTTTGATGATACAAAAATTGCTAATAATGCTGATTACAAAAAGTACCTGAACAAATACAATGTCATACATCTGGATATCTCCTCTGTCTGGGATTTTCATAAAGAGGACTTGACAGAGTCTATCAAGGAGCGTATCTGCGATGACTTTAGGGAAGTGTATGGTGATTCGCTTAATTATGAAAAAGAGCTTTATCTGCTCATATATGAGATATATCGAAAAACTGATACCGCCTTTGTAATTATTATCGATGAGTGGGATTGTATAATCAGAAACAGCCATGACGAAAATCTGATTCACAAATATTTGCAGTTTCTCCACTCACTGTTCAAATCGGAGGAATCCAAGTCCTTCCTTGCGCTGGCATATATCACAGGTATCCTGCCAATCAAAAAGATTAAGGATGAATCGGCGCTCAACAATTTCAGGGAGTACACAATGCTGAGCTCTTATCCTATCACAGAATTCTATGGTTTTACAGAGGATGAAGTACGGGAACTATGTAAAGAACATGATTTAGATTTTGATAATACAAAGGCATGGTATAATGGCTATTTGATTGATGGTGTTCACATGTATAACCCTAATTCCGTGGCAATGGCTCTTGACAGGCACCGCTTTGATTCATACTGGAAAAACACTTCATCGTTTGCGTCAATTAACACCTTCATTATGATGAATTATGATGGCTTAAAGGATGATATATTGAAAATGCTGTCAGGTGATAAGGTATATGTAAATACAGATACTTTTCAAAATGACTTCTCCACCGTTGCCTCAAAAGATGACGCCATCACTGCATTAATCCATCTTGGATATCTTGGATATGACAATGAAGAAGGAAGTGCCTATATACCTAATTATGAAGTCAAAAAGGCGTATCAGGCTGCACTTTGTACCGGTGGCTGGAGCGAAGTGGCAAAATCGGTAGGAAAATGTGATGAGCTGCTCAGAGCCACTATAAACGGTGACAGTGAAAAAGTCGCCGAACTCATCGAGCTCGCCCACGATACCTACACCTCCGTCCTGAAATACAACGATGAAAATTCATTGAGCTGTGTCCTCACGATGGCATATTTCACCGCGCCGGCATACTACAATATCGTCCGCGAAATGCCTGCCGGAAAGGGCTTTGCCGACTTTGCTTTCATTCCAAGAGTTAACGCCGGGCATAGACCCGCTATGATTGTGGAGCTAAAATACAACCAATCCGCCGACACTGCCATACAGCAGATAAAGGCTAACCGCTACCACGGTGCGCTTGCAGATTACAGCGACAGGATTCTGCTTGTTGGAATCAACTATGATTCTGAGGGGAAGGATAAGAAACGGCATAGCTGTATAATAGAAGAATATGTAAAACCATGAATCAACAATCCTGAGAATGTAATAATTGATATATGGCCCCTATTACAGGCTGTGAAATATAGATACATCAATTTTTCAAATGGCTCTTGGTCAAATGTTGAAGTGTACGATTTTTAATCATATACCCCGACATTTTACCAAGAGCCAAAACATTTAAAGCGATGGATATACATGAAGCATTTCTTCTATTATACATCGCACCAGAACTAATTTCCAGTTTCTAAAAGATATTTTGGTAAATTATTACCGAAATATCTTCCAAAAGGCGATTACTCTGTATTCAAGAAAACCCGTCCCGTAACATGCAAAGGAGGCAAGCTGATTCTCTCCAGCAAAGAACTTATCCAGCACATCTCCGCACATCATTTCATGCAATTTAACAAGTTCCGCCATGTCTATTAGATTTCCGACAAATTATATGGACAGTATCAAATTCTTTCAAAAGTCAAGAAACATCGTGAAAAAGAAAATCTCGATGCAGTCTTTTTAAGCAGAAGTGAAACCGGACGATAATCTTTAAGGAGGCCAGCACATAGTTTTCTATTGAGAAAGAGTTTGTAATTGTAAAATGACGAAGTTAAACAAAAAACAGATTATTTTAAGCTGTTTTTTACCCTTTTAATATTCCAGACTATTCTCTTTTAATAAGAAGTCGAATAAATTTAATATCAAAATTCCTGATTCATTGTAATGCGTAGGTCCATCCTTTACAATGATTATCTTCTTAAATGAATCTCCAATACTTTGAAGCGATAACTGCTCCTGCTCCTCTTTTTCCTTCGTTGGCAAAGCCAATGCAGATTGAATATATAACCTCTTAGAGCCTTGATTACATACAAAATCTACTTCCAACTGCTTTTGTACTTTTTTCTTATCCTCATTACAATAGTTAAATTCAACCATGCCAACATCGACATTGTATCCTCTTATGAGAAGTTCATTGTAAATAATATTTTCCATAATATGTGTTTCTTCATATTGTCGGAAGTTGATTCTAACATTTCTTAAGCCGCAATCCGTAAAATAAAATTTCATTGGCGTACTGATATATTTTTTCCCTTTTATGTCATAACGGTTCGCCCTACTAATTAAAAATGAATCCTCAAAATAGTCCAAATATGTTTTTATCGTGTCAGGATGTATTGATACATTTTTTACGGTCTTAAACGTATCTGCCAATTTCTTCGGATTCGTTAAGCCTCCAATTGCTGATGATAAGTAATCTAACAGCTCTTCCATTTCAACCGGATTTCTAACATCATTTCGCTCTAAAATATCTTTAATGTAGGTTTCCTTAAAAATATCTCTCAAATACTCGGCCTTATCTTCTTCATTCTCAATTTCAAGTATTTTCGGCAAACCACCATACATTGTGTATTCCCGCCATGCTTGCTGCATGTCAACGCTTCTTCCTGACATATATTCTACAAAAGACAATGGAAACATATGCACTTGGTCGCCCCTGCCACGAAATTCTGTAATGATATCCTTAGATAAAAACTTTGCATTACTACCTGTTACATAAGTATCCACATTCTTTAAATGCAAAAAACTATTAAGCACATCTTCAAACTCCGGGACCATTTGCACTTCATCAAGCAATACATAGTACATATCATCGTCTTTTACTGCATTATGAACATATTCGCACAATACATCCGGATCACGGTATTTTTTGTTGATTCGATCATCTAATGCAATTTTTATAATATGCTCTTTGTCAACACCTGATTTTAATAAATAATCATAAAATAATTCAAATAATAAATATGTTTTACCGCTTCTTCTAATTCCGGTAACTACCTTTATCATACCATTATTTTTTCGCCTAATCAGCCTATTCAAATACAAATTTCTTTCCATCGCTAATCACCTTTATTGAAAAATCGGTCTCTTTTTCTTTATTTTTTTCAATAGAATTATACAACTGCATTACACAGGCGTCAATATCTATTGAAAATTTAGTCTCCACCTTTGCTTTTTTTTCAATATTTTATTCTAAAAGGCAATTTTTATTCTAATCATAATGATTTTTTATATTATTCACCAGAAAACCCATGTTCTTTAGTCCGTGGGATGAATGGCGCTAAGCAAGAATCTTATTATAATATGCAAACCAATTATCCATCGCGTCCTCTAACTGTTCCGGCATGAGACTGTAAACATTGTTGATTTGCACTTCTCCTGTGCGATACAATTCACCCTTGATTTTTTCATTATCACACACATCTTCAGTTAATATATTCCATACCTACTACTTTCTTTTTCATTTTTAGCACCACATAATCGGTGTTTATTTTCTTCCCTTTTATAAAACACCATCTAAATGGTATTTTCTACTATTCTAGTCTTGATTGCAGAAAACGCAATATGTTACTGTTCAGAGCCAAACAAAATTTTATAAATCAATGTAATGGTATACGTATCTGTGCATCTTCCTCTAAAAGTCCTCATTCCATTTAGGATTTTCAAATAAATTTAAAAATAAATGTGGACAAAATGAAACAACTCTTTGTTATCATTCTGTCCACATTTTCTCTTCAACTCTCAGCTTTTTGTTATAAATAAATCTCTTTACCGATGTTGTCGCGAATCCAGTCTTCTAAAACATTCCAAGATGTTATATAGTCTTTACCGATTTTTATCAGCGGCAAACTTCCGGAAGCTATCAATGCCCGCACTTTCGTCTTTCCAAATGGAAAAATTTCATATAAATCTGCCTGAGTCAAAATTCTATTTTCATAATCAGGCTTACAAATATCCTCATTTGGCATAATTTTATCTTTGCTCATTCTGTTCCCCCCCTCTTATCCGGAAAGCATCCATAATTCAACTCTTCAAACGACATCCTGCATCCGTCCTCACAAAATAATTCTCCATTACGAAACGATTGCAAATTCATCGTTTTTGAGTCTCATATAAATATGAATTATTTTTTAAAAAACATCTTAATCCAACATCCCCCGCTCTCATTAGTTTTCGGTATGAACAAATATATAAACGGTTTTATTTTTTTGTGAAACAAAAAAGCTCGACAGCATTTATGCCATCAAGCTTTTTACCTGCTCTTGATTTAATTTAAGATTGTATTTTTTTCAGTACATTAGCATTTATGTACTGAATTTATTTTACAATGTGCCATTGTGTTTTTTCTTCCCCTATTTCTTCCCCTATTTTTTTGATACAAAACGGTTCAAAACAATCAAAAATAGCTTTTTTGAAACATTCGCAAAATGAAAAAGTGCCGTAAAACAGGCGTTTACAGCACTTTTCGAGAGTGGAGTAGACGGGAATCGAACCCGTGTCCGAACCACTATCCCTCGTCCTTCTACAAGCTTAGTTAATCTTTTTGAAGCCGCAAAGCAACTTCCATTCCATCCATGCAGCTCCGATTAACAGGATATGCACTTCTGTAGCTTCATAATACGCCCGCGGGGGCAAAGCTTAGCCCGTGTCGTTTCC
Source organism: uncultured Eubacterium sp. (assembly GCA_958446835.1). Taxonomy (GTDB): domain Bacteria; phylum Bacillota; class Clostridia; order Lachnospirales; family Lachnospiraceae; genus CAG-882. Next base: position 2,410 of record CAUCXT010000058.1, on the reverse strand, counting down.
TACAAGGTCGACGCCCGGCTCCTAACGTGTAGGTGCGCTAGGTCGGACGGCAGCCATTAGGCTGCGATTGCTAAATTATCTTCAGCGTTTAATTTTAATTTTGGCATTTGACGCATGACCGTGCGGCTTGCTTCTCCGACTTCAAATAGCCCGTCGAAACCTTTACTACCCCGGATATATAGCACACAGAGCATGGCTCTGATTAGCTCTTGACAGACCTTTTCAAAACATTAACTAAGTCTGCTGCCAACATATATTAGTAGAGATTCTTGACCTTGAAATCCTTCTCAGCTTCTCTTCGCTGATCCTTCTTGGCAATGGTATCTCTCTTATCATAGAGCTTCTTGCCGCGTCCAAGTCCAACCTGAACCTTGACAAGACTACCCTTTAGATAAACCTGAAGCGGCACAAGGGTATAACCCTTCTGGGTCACCTCACCCAGAATCTTGTTGACCTCATGTCTGTGAAGAAGAAGCTTCTTAACGCGGAGCGGATCCTTGTTAAAAATGTTGCCCTTCTCATAAGGACTGATGTGCATGTTGTAGACAAACACCTCTCCATCCTCGACACGGATGAAAGCTTCCTTGATACTGCACTTTCCCATGCGGACTGACTTGACCTCAGTTCCGTGGAGTGCAATACCCGCCTCCCATGTATCTTCGATAAAGTAATCAAAGTAGGCTTTTTTATTGTTCGCTATTAACTTGTAATTATCTTTATCGCCCATAGTTTTCTTTCCTTTCGTCAACAATCGGAATTATACCACATGAACCAAGCTTTTTGCAATGGATATTTTGAAATTAAACTAACAGTTTATGTTTTCAAATACAATACATTTTAAATACCAGGCGTTTTATTCCTATAACCCAAATAATAGCATATCACTTCTGCACAACCTCAAAGTCAATGGTTCTCATAAGCTTATCCGTTCCCACTACCTCAACGGTCACCTGCTGCCCCAGCTTATATGTCTTATGTGTAACCTCACCGTAGAGCTCATAGTGAGTCTCATCGAATATATAGTAGTCATCCTCCAAGGTATTTATGTGAACCATCCCCTCTATGGTATCAGGCAGCTCCACATAGAAGCCGTAGGCGGTTACTCCGGATATTACTCCGTCATACATATTGCCGATACGCGATGACATGTACTCAACCTTCTTGAGCTTATCGGTGTCGCGCTCCGCGTCATCGGCTCTGCGCTCCATAAGGCTTGAATTTTTTGCGACATCAGGCAGAATACGCTCATAGTGCTCTATGCGTCTTGCGGTGAGTCCTCCGTGAAGATTCTCTTTGATTATCCTGTGAATCTGAAGGTCTGGATATCTTCGTATCGGTGATGTGAAGTGGCAGTAATACTTGGCGGATAATCCGAAATGTCCGGTACACTCCGTCGAATACTGCGCCCTCTTCATGCTCCTGAGCGTGAGCCTTGATATGAGCGGCTCCTCAGGCGAATCCTGTATGGACGCAAGGAGCTTCTGCAGCTCCTTAGGGTGAACATAGTCCTGACCCATACGGATTGAATAGCCGAAGTTGTTTATGAATGTCGCAAGGCTTCTGATTTTCTCCGGATCCGGGTCATCATGGGTTCTGTACACGAACGGAAGCTCCTGCCAGAAGAAATCCTCAGCTACGGTCTCATTTGCCGCAAGCATGAAGTCCTCTATGATTCTTGTGGCGACATTGCGCTCATAAGGCTTGATATCTATAGGTTTTCCATTTTTATCAAGAATAATCTTGCTCTCAGGAAAATCAAAGTCTATTGAACCTCTGTTCTCCCTTCTGCTTCTTAACAGCTCAGACAACTCCTTCATAAGGAAGAACATATCGACAAGGTCGGAATACTTTTCCTTCTCCTGTGCGTCATCATCCACAAGAATCTTTTTCACGGATGTGTATGACATGCGGCGGTCAACATTTATAACCGACTCGCATATTCTGTGCCCGACTATATTTCCCTTAAAATCAATGTCCATCACGCAGCTGAGTGCTAATCTGTCGACACCTTCGTTGAGTGAACATATTCCGTTGGATAGCTTGTGCGGAAGCATAGGTATAACCCTGTCGACAAGGTACACGCTGGTTCCCCTGCTTCTTGCCTCCTTGTCAAGCGGCGAATTTTCCGTCACATAGTTGCTGACATCCGCTATGTGAACGCCAAGAGTATAGCCATTCTTATTTTTTGAAATGCTTATGGCATCATCGAGATCCTTAGCGTCCTCTCCATCGATTGTGACCGTCTGCAGATTGCGGAAATCAACCCTGCCCGCACTTGCCTTGGAATCCACACTGTCCGGAATTGCCGAAAGACTGTCCATGACCTCCTTCGGGAACTCCACCGGTATATCATACGCGGCTATCACGGACATTATGTCTGTTCCCGGGTCATTGACATGTCCAAGAATCT
>CAUCXT010000057.1 GCA_958446835.1 uncultured Eubacterium sp. | reverse complement strand
AAATGCCGATGCTTCAAACAGGCTGCAATAGACCTTTTATACAATCAATCTAACATTAAAAAAATTCTCCTACTTGAAAATTTCTCTAACTTCAATTATGATTGGTATTCGGAAGATTACATTGACCCTGTTTCCGGAATATCTGCTCTGGAGAATATAGTCAATGTCACAAAGAATGTCAACTCATTCATAAGTGATTTTCCATCAGGGGATAATCTTTTATTCTATGGTGATACCGGTGTCGGTAAGACTTTCCTCACCCACTGCATTGCAGGTGAGCTTCTTGAAAAGGGGTATTCCGTGCTGTATCTGTCAGCCATAGATTTGTTTGACCTTTTTTCAAAATATGCTTTTGATAATGACAGCGAAGCTGATTACAGGGATGCGTTTTCACAGATTCTTGACTGCGAGCTGCTTATTATAGATGACCTGGGGACAGAGCTGGTTAACAGCTTTACCAACTCCCGATTATTTTATTGTATTAATGAAAGAATCCTTGCAGGTCTGTCAACAATAATATCAACGAATCTGAGTCTTGAGGAGCTTATGAATACCTATTCTGAGCGTATTTTCTCCAGACTCACCATGTCATACCAGATATTCAAAATATATGGTGACGATATTCGTTTGAAGAAACTTTAATCACAACACACATCTACGGAGGAAAACATCATGCTTCAGGAAGAACGCGACCTTGAAACCATACCAGTGGGGGCACTTGGAATCATTCCCCTTAAGGGCTGTGAACAGCTCAGCCAGAAGGTAAATGATTACCTTGTTCAATGGAGAACCGAAAGAGAAAATGAGCATAAGTCTACAATAGCTTTTGCAGGATACCAGAGAGACCACTACATCTTAAGCGCAAGCGTACCACGCTTTGGCTCAGGAGAGGCAAAGGGAATTATCAACGAATCTGTCCGCGGATATGATTTGTACCTTTTAGTCGATGTATGTAACTATAGCCTTACCTACTCTCTGTGCGGTAAGGAGAACCACATGTCACCTGATGACCATTATCAGGATTTAAAGCGTATTATCGCTGCTGTAGGCGGCAAGGCAAGAAGAATCACTGTCATCATGCCTTTCCTCTATGAGAGCAGACAGCACAAGAGAAGCGGACGTGAGTCCTTAGATTGTGCTCTTGCACTTCAGGAGCTCACAGACATGGGTGTTGACAACATCATCACCTTTGATGCCCATGACCCACGCGTACAGAATGCTATTCCGTTAAAGGGATTTGAGACTGTACAGCCTGCTTACCAGTTCATCAAGTATCTCACCAGAAACGTACCAGATATAACATTCGACAGCGACCACATGATGATTATAAGCCCTGATGAGGGAGGAACACACAGAGCCGTATACTTTGCAAACGTGCTCGGTCTTGATGTAGGTATGTTCTACAAGAGAAGAGATTATACTAAGATTGTAAATGGGCGTAATCCTATCGTAGCCCATGAGTTCCTCGGAAGCTCCGTTGAGGGCAAGGATGTATTCATCATCGACGATATGATTTCCTCCGGTGAGAGTATGCTCGACGTAGCAAAGGAATTAAAGGCACGCAAGGCTAAAAGGGTATTCCTCGCAAGCACCTTCGGTCTTTTCACCAACGGTCTTGAGAAGTTCGATGAGGCTTATGAGGCAGGTCTTATAGATAAGGTCCTTACAACCAATGTCATCTACCAGACGCCTGAGCTTCTCTCCAAGCCATATTATATCAGTGTAGATATGAGCAAGTACATCGCACTCATCATCGACACACTCAACCATGATGCTTCCATAAGCAAGCTTCTTGACCCGGTTGACAGAATCCAGAAGCTTCTCAAGGAGTACAATAAGAAGTAAGTTAGTGCAACCCGGACGGGTGTTAAAACATGCGCATACACGGCATAGGTGTTTGGGCATGTTTTAACACCCTGTTTTTGTATTCCAATAAGTTTTGCATAAGTATACCTTTATTGATTGTATTAAAATTCAACCTTCCTGTGCTATCTTTCCCAAGTAAAAAAACTGCTCTCCGGCTACGGCAGCTTCACATCTGCATCACCGCCCACCGTATACCCGGCATTGGTGTCGCCACCTGCGGAGGTGCCGGCTCCCGCGCTCGCATCCCCTCCTGCCATGTACCCGGCATTAGTGTCGCCACCTACGGAAGTGCCGGCTCCTATGCTCACATCTCCTCCGGCTATTCCGGCGGCATTTGAATCTCCCCTGTTATTTCCCGATGCATTGGTATCTCCTCCGACAGCGCCTGCGCCCTTATCGCCGCCTACAGAGCCGGAGGCATTGCCGTCCCCGCCAAGCGCCCCGGCGTTCTTGTCCCCGCCTACAGTTCCGGAAGCATTGCCGTCTCCACCGGGGTGCCCGGACATATTGCCGTCTCCTGATACCGTTCCTGTGGCATTGCCGTCGCCGCCTGCCGATGACGCTGCGTTGCCATCACCGCCGGCGCCGTTATAGCTCTTATCACCCAGCGCATTTTGTATGTCCTCAAGTGCGGCTGTCGATTCCTGCTGGCTGTTATTGCCATTATCAATAATGCCATCGGGCAGTGTATCCGTTCCGGTACTGTTATCAGCATACCTTGTGTAATCAGGAAACTCTTTCAACTCAAGTCCTTCGTGAACAGCCTGCATGAAGCTCTTCCATATTGTCATAGGATATGTGCCGCCCGTAAGGTCAGCCATCCTCTTTGGAATGTCATACCCAACCCACACCGCTGTTGTGTAGTATGCGGAGTATCCCACGGTCCAGCCATCCTTGTTGTCCGTTGTGGTTCCCGTCTTTACCGCAGCTACCGCGTTATCAAGCTTAGCCCCTGTGGCAATTCCGTGTTCCACACCATATTGCAGCATTTTGCTCACCATTCTGGCTGCATTCTTTTCATAAATCTGCGTCCCATTGCCTCCATTATCCACAATAGTCCTGCCCTTTGAGTCGGTTATCCTCATAACCGCCGTAGGTTCGTGGAAAACTCCGTCACCCGCAAGCGCCCCATAGGCGCTCGCCATCTCAAGTGCGCTCGCCCCATAGCTCCAGCCTCCAAGGCATGCCGCCATATAGTGCTCATCCTCACCAATCTTTCTGAAATGCATATTTTTTACAAAGGACATTCCGTACTCAGGTGTGAGCTGTTCAAAAAGCTTCCATGCCGCGACGTTTGATGACCATGCGAGCGCCTCCTGTAAGGTCTCCTCCCCCGGATATCTGTTCTCAAAATTCTCGGGACCGCCCTCCATCGGTGAATCATCTATAAGCTCGTCCGGGTTATGCCCAAGTCCCAGATAAGGTGCATACACCACAAGCGGCTTGATGGCACTTCCCGGCTGCCTGAAGCTCTGGTACGCACGATTGAGCGTATAGCCGGGAAGCCCCTGATTTCTGCCTCCAACAATCGCCGTGACATATCCTGCAGCATTGTCTATACATACCGCCGAAGCCTGAAGCTTATACACGCCTTCATCGTTAGTCTCTGTATTCCAAGCCAATGCAGCATCCAGCGAATCCATGAGAAGCTGCTGCTTGTCCATATCTATCGCCGTGTATATCCTGTATCCTCCTGTAAAAAGCGTTCTCTGATAACGCGAATACCAGTCATCATACAGCTCCTTGTACGCTGCCTCGTCATCCTCGTCGATAAATTCATATCTGAAATTAAAGCCCGCTGCTTTCATAAGTGAGCGCGTAGCACAGTAGTACACATAAGTCTCAACTGAATCATACTTCTCAGCCTCGGGCGGACTTAAGACAATCTCCTCAGCTATTGCATTCTGATATTCTTCGTCGGATATACTCCCGTAATCATGCAGCAGCCCAAGTATGTAATCCCGCCTCTCCACTCCTCTGTCCAAGTGCTCAAATGGGTCATACTTGGATGGATTATTAGGTATTGTTGTCAAAAATACAAGCTGTGATATCGACAGCTCACCCGCAGCTTTGTTAAAGTACCCCTGCGCCGCCGCCTCAATGCCGTACAGACCATTGGCGAAGTATATATTATTTATGTAAAATTCAAGTATCTGATCCTTGGTATAGCGCTTTTCAAGCTCCATCGAAAGAAATATCTCTGTTATCTTCCTCTCCCATGTGACATCCTGTGAAAGATAGATATTTCTCGCTACCTGCTGGGTTATGGTACTCGCGCCCTGCGCCTTGCTCTTAGTCTTAAAATTAATGCTTACGGCTCTTATTATGGCGGCAATATCTATACCTCCATGTCTGTAGAACTTTCTATCCTCAATGAGAACGAATGCATCCTTTACAACCTTAGGTATCTTGTAGGACTCAAGATAATACAGCTCCTTCACACCGCTGACTGTTGTTATCTCTTCCCCATTCACGTCATAGATAATGCTTGTCTCCGTACTTCTGAAATCAGAAAGCCTGCTTTCTGCTGCAATAGCCTTCGCATTGCCTATATACTTCCCTACCGCAGACAAATAAGGGCTGACAGCGACAAGCCCCAGCCCCACAATCGACAACAATATGATAAAGACAATTAAAAATATCTTTAAGCCTCTCTTCATATCCACCTCTGAATCTTCGGTATATAAATCAATCAGCGTACAGACTGCCCGACTGCAAGCAGCCACACCATCCATACGCTGTCGATATTATATCATGAATTTCATCCATGATTAAATTCGCAGTTCGTTAAGCACATAAATATGTTAACTCCCCTGCGCTCATTATTTCGTAATTGTACTTATAAATTATAAATCGCAGTTACCTACAGTTCTTGGGAACGGAATAACATCACGAATATTACCCATACCTGTGAGGTACATTACGCAGCGCTCGAATCCAAGACCGAAGCCGGCATGTCTTGCTGAGCCATACTTTCTAAGGTCAAGATAGAACTGGTAGTCCTCCTTCTTAAGACCAAGCTCATCCATTCTCGCAACAAGCTTATCGTAATCGTCCTCTCTCTGGCTTCCACCTATAATCTCACCGATACCCGGAACAAGGCAGTCCATGGCAGCAACTGTCTTTCCGTCGTCATTGAGCTTCATGTAGAATGCCTTAATCTCCTTCGGATAATCCGTAACAAAAAGTGGTCTCTTATAAATCTCCTCTGTGAGGAAACGCTCATGCTCTGTCTGTAAATCACAGCCCCATGATACCTTGTACTCGAACTTGTCATTATGCTGCTCAAGTATCTTGATAGCCTCCGTGTATGTCACATGGCCGAACTCTGAGTTGAGCACATGGTTGAGTCTCTCAAGAAGTCCCTTGTCAACGAAGCTGTTGAAGAAATTCATCTCCTCAGGAGCGTTCTCAAGCACATATCTTATAACATACTTAATCATGCTCTCAGCAAGTATCATATCATCCTTAAGGTCTGCAAATGCCATCTCCGGCTCAATCATCCAGAACTCAGCAGCATGTCTTGTCGTGTTGGAGTTCTCTGCACGGAATGTAGGTCCGAATGTATAAATGTTCTTGAATGCCATCGCATAAGTCTCGCCGTTAAGCTGACCGCTTACTGTAAGGTTAGTAGGCTTTCCAAAGAAATCCTTGGAATAATCAACCTTGCCGTCCTCTGTCTTAGGAACATTGTTCAAATCCATGGTTGTTACCTGAAACATCTCACCGGCACCCTCACAGTCACTTCCTGTTATGAGTGGAGTGTGAACATATACAAAGTTTCTCTCCTGAAAGAACTGATGAATAGCATAAGCGATAAGTGAACGTACTCTGAACACCGCCTGGAATGTGTTGGTTCTAGGTCTTAAATGTGTGATTGTTCTGAGATACTCCATTGAATGTCTCTTCTTCTGAAGAGGATAATCAGGAGTGCTCTCTCCCTCAACCTCTATGCTGTCTGCCTGAATCTCAAACGGCTGCTTGGCATCCGGTGTAGCAATCAGCGTACCTGTAACAATGATAGCCGCACCAACATTGAGCTTGCTTATCTGTGCAAAATTCTCCATAGTGTCATGGTATACAATCTGTAAAGGCTCAAAAAATGTTCCGTCATTCACAACTATAAATCCGAATGTCTTAGAGTCACGGACGCTGCGCACCCATCCTCCGACTGTAACCTTATTTCCAAGATACTTTTCCTTGTCCCTGAATAAATCTCTGATGTTAATTAGTTCCATATCAATAATCCTCTCTAAATCCCTATACCGGAATAATGTATTACCGCTGGACAAATAACTGATTTGTCACTCTTCATCTTACAATATTATTCCGATATGGTCAATCGTTTTGTCAGTCTTTTATGATATTGCAGACCAATATCACTGTATTTTTCAGGTTTGTGAGCTTCTCCAGCTCTGTTTTTGCAATGCTAAAACTGTTTTCTCCCGATACATACGCGACATTACTCTTATCATACGCATACACAAGCATACTCTCATCCTCAGTTATTACATTTAGTGCGTATCCTTTGTGAATATAATACAGTGCCTCATCGAGGCTCACACCTGTTATATCCATAACCTGCTCTAACTTATAACTATCCGGAACAGAGATTTTGGCTGTATTGGTCTTATATCTGTCCCATATAATGCATCCTGATGGTGCGACAACAACTCCCGCCTGTTCATCCGCCTGCGCTATCGCCTCGGCAGGATTAACTGTCAGAAGCGATAGCTCTCCCATGCTGTACGCTCTGTAGTAATTATTTTTCCTTGTAACCTCACTCATATAGAGCTGTGCTTCCCCATTAAATATAATGCTCTTAGGGTATATGACCTTGGTGTCATCCGACGAAGGCACAGATACAGTTAGAATTATATACAGCTCCTTCTGCCTTACATCCGTCGCCACCTGTCTGGTCGTGAGAATTCCATCCGGCGTCATTGTCGTGCTTAAAAGCTGGTCATCAGCCATATCCGTAAGGCTTCCATCATCATTTATCTCTGCTCTCTTAATAATAATCTTGTTGCTGTCCGCCGTGACATCCATAACTCTTACGCCGGATTTTTCATAATCCTTGATTGTTTCAAGACTGCCGTTGACTATCTCTATGCGGTACATCGGGTATTTGGCATTTATCTCCGTTTTTCTTGCCCTTCCGTATATGATATTGCCGTCTATAAGCCCCAAAGCCTTTATATATTCTGTGTCCGCCGCGGCAATCTCCGCCGTCTCACCGGTGTCAAGATATATTATCTTCACAGCTTCACTATGGTTTTCGTCATCACCTTCCTGATAAGCAAATATTGAATACTTTTCGGAAAATAGGCAGGAATCCTCAACCACCTGCGAGGACACAACCATGTACTCCTTGGTATCGTAATGTACAGAGTATATGCTTCCTCCCTGATACATGAAAAATCTTCCCTCGTTGTTAAGATATGTCAATACCTCCACGTCCTTTTTTATGACATCGTATATCTCGTTCCTCGGAATGTACAGAATCTCCTCAACGATATTTTTTTTCGCATTATAGCTGCACACGGACACACCCATCTCGCCCTCATGGCTTCCGCGGTTCATGTATCCGTACACAACATAGCCCACATTTCCGTCCGAATCCACCGACAGAATCTTGATTCCGTGCTCCTGATATGCCTCCCTCACGGAGTCATAAGCGGAATCATCGTCCGCAAACGTGAAAAGCTGGGCAAACTGGTTGGTCTTGGAATTGTAGCTCCACAGCTCCCCACCTCTTACAAAGCAGGTCACCCTGCCGGTGCTGTCGCTCGTCATCTGCAGCTGTTCAAGCCCCGACGTGATTCCAAGGTAAATTCTTCCCGAATCATTCAAATCTTCCAGTCCGTCAAATATCTGATCTACATATCTGTCATAGCCCAAAACGTAGGTTGTATCGGCATCGGCGCGTCTAATACGGAAAAATTCCTTCACGTCATAGATATCCAGTCCTCTTGCCGCCGGCGTGCTCACCCGGTAGTCAAGCCTGATATCCGCTGTATTCCCCTGTATCTCCACAACCATCGGCCATATTTTTCCGTAATACTGCGGCTGTAATGCGCCCCAGCCGACCTGCGAAAGCTTGGAATGAATGTTCACATGTCCAAGGTTCGTATTGTCACCGGACGAATTCGGCTCAAGCTTCGGGATAATCTCATTTATCGCCTCTTCATCATACGTCACATTCGAAAAATGAATCACATAGCTCAGCTTATCATCAAGATTCAGACCATCACCAAGCACAATTCTTGTATAATATGAGGCTGTCTTTTTCTCTGTTGAAACAGTAATTTTCATCATGTATTCGGTTTCAGCCTCAAGGAGGTTCTTTATGTTGAGAACCGCCTCGACGCGCTCGCCCATATTGCCTGTTACGTTGGCATCATTGGTTTCGTAACTGCCATTACCATTTTCATCATTGGCATTGCTCACTGTCTGATAATCCGTAACCGTTGTATTCTCTATGTATTCTGAGCCGTCAAGGCTTCTTATCTCATACGATATCCCTGTTATTTTCTGCCCGTATGTCCCGATACCGATTCTTAGCTTTCTTCCCTCCGGGAGAGGCGTGATACACTCATGCAGCATGCTCTCATCAATATTGCTCACATATCCGTGCAACAGATTGAACTCCTGCCCGCCCTCACTTATCATATATACTACCGGCAGTGTTGCCGCAGACATATTCTCCTTGCTTTGGCGGACTTCATCCGTTGCCCGGGTGAGAACAATCGTTATGACCGCAACCGCAACGAACACAAGAATTGATATAAGTACTTTATATTTAAAATTTTTCAATGTGATTTCCTTTCTTTCACCGGCATATCCGGTCAATACCATTATTTAAGAAGCATATTGAATATTTCCCAAGCAATACACCGTATAAGTTTATCACAAACATTTTAAAAATAGTATATATATTTTATTAAATAAGCTGCACTGTAAAAAACAGGACAAATACAATAGCATTTAATTTCATATACTATTTTTAATAATCAAGACTGTTGATTGGTGAGGCAAGATATACCTTCGTCCTGTCCTGCTCCTCATCATATCCAATCGCAATATTCATGTTGATTTTATTTCCGCCTATCGTGATATACGAACCTGCTCCCTTCGAATATGCATAGATAGTAAATATATCGCTGTCCCTGTTTTCCGCCACAACCTTGGCACCAAGCTTATCTAACAGACCGTCCGCAAGCTCATTTTTCTCTGTGCTGTTGAGTGCCCCCTCAAGCGAACCCACAAGATTCATATTCACATTACCCTGTATTCCCATCGCGTCGAACATGCCCTCCACAAGCTCCCTGTATGAGCTGGCGCAGTCTATATTATTGTACACGGTAATATTCACATACACATACTGTGACTGCTGTCCCTGCGTAATCGCCTTTATCGTCACGCTCCCATTGACGCTCTCCTTTGAGAGAACCGTTGTGTTTACTTCCTCCTCATATATCGTTGCCAGCCCATACGATGATGTTATTCCAAGCGCCGACGCTATATTCTCTACCAGCCTTTCCTTCTCCTCCTGTGTGAGATAACATACCCCGAATTTTCCGTAGCCCTCTATATACGTGTCAAGCTCGCACCATTCTTCCCCATCCACACTGTCTGTAAACGCGGTGCTTATCGACACCTTATTAGCCCTCCCCATATTCGTCATGTACACCGCTGTCAACACCGCCCACAATACAATCACTGCATACATCGCTCTTTTCATCCGACATCACTCCTTATACAATTTCTTGATATTATATAGATTATGATGTCAAAACGATAAGTTTATTCATTGCTGGGACAGTGGTGTCAGACCCCTGTCCCAGCAACAAAAATCGCGGATTGTACTTTCATACAATCCGCGGCTGCTGCTTATACTATATCATATTTATCTGTCATCCCACTGCTTTCCCACTATCAGGCGGTTGCCGTCTTTATCCACACCAAGAATATATTCCGTGTCTGCTTTAATATACACTATATTCTCCCACTCCGTTGCCTTGAACAGCTCATCGTTCTGTGAAGCCCGGACAAGCACCTTTCCGTCCTCCGTAAGTGCTGCCGATACAAATGCGTCAACCGTAATCTGGCAGACATTCTCCCATTTCGATACATCGCCGGCATAGAACGTGCTCTTATCAATTGCCTCTACCGTTCCATCCTCATATAGCAAAAATGGGTTAAACGCGCAATCAATATCCACTATCTTCTTACCTTTTTTATTATATTTCTCATACTCAAAGAGCTCTTCATCGCTTCCCCAGACTGTGCCATCTTTTTTTAGCCCGATTTCAGAGTTACCTGTATAGTCAAACACAATTTTGGTCAACTGTTGTTCATTCCAAGGCTGACAACGATTGTTATAAGCTCCATCTGTCCATTCACCATCCACCTTCACAGCCAGATAATTAAAGCCATTATACGCAATATCTTCGACATTATCGGCAGATAGTACCAGGTTCCATACCTGTTGCATAATATTTCCCTCTGGTCCTATACGATCCAAGTCTTTTTGTGAAATCCATTCATCCGACCCCGGAACATACATTGCAAGCGTACCCGCCTCATTGAGCAGAACAATCCCGGCTTCTCCTCCGGCAATCTTGACTACATCACCTGTGTCCGTTATCTTGCGCTCACCATCAACATTCTTTACCACCACATTGTTACTCTCATCAATAAACGCAAAGTACGTCTGCTCGCAAATATATTTACCATCATAACCGGAGCCGGCAGGAGTATCGTCCGCCTGCCGCCTGCATGAACAAGTGAGGCATAAAATTATTGTTAAACAAAATAATAGAATTGATTTCTTCATATGGTGTCCTTTCTGTTGGGACAGGGGTCTGACACCCTGTCCCATTAAATTGACAACTTTGGGTAGGTGACAATTTATATGTATATATTGTAACATATAAACACATAATTAAAGGAGGTCTTAACAATGAAAAAGACAAACATAAAATTTTTTCTTACATTTATTCTAGTTTTAAGCTTTTTTCCAATTATATGTTATAGCAAAAATTGCGCAAATAGCACGGACAATTGCATCGAAACATATAACGATGAAACATATTATCCAATCAAAAAATAGGTCATTCTCGCTCTATATCTATTTTCAAAATAAACATCATTACACATTTGACTAAACAACATACACTGATATAAACTATCAGTATATACTTTTTTGTTGTGGCTAACTTCATTCTTATTCCAGGCGATATTAAATAAATTATAATGGATTTCTCCTATTCTCCCATACTGTAGCTGTGCCCTGATAATCTTATTTGAGATTATATTCGACTCCTCATATTTCCCAAGGCTGCCTAAAATACTTGCTGCAAATGTCATATAAAACTCATAATCTTTAATATTTTCCTGTATATCTATATCAGTACATTCCTTCAGATTCCTGTATATCGGCTCAATATACTTAAAGGCACTGCTATCATCTCCATTATATTTGTATTTTGCTGAGATTTGATATAATATTCCCTTTTCATTGTTGGACAAATATATGCTTTTCGCTGATAGTATATCTTCTATTCTGATTGTAATTCCAAGGCAGTCACTCATTTTTTCTATATAGGTAATATAATCTAATTCCTTTAGCTCATAAGCCACAATATTTTTTCCCCACTCAACAAACTGCCTGTTCACTATATTTGAGGAAAGCTGCTTTTCAAGCTCATTCATTATCTCCCTGCATTCTGCAAATTTAAATTCCCTGCTCAACCGTTTCCACTGCGTATATAGCTCTATCGTCTCCCTTTTATCAGTGATAATTCCCATCCTATGATAACCGGCAGGAAGACCTAATTTTCCAAGAAGCTCCTCCGCTATATCTCTATGCGTCCCAGCTCTGTTATGCTCAAGATTCCTCAGTGTCTTTTCTGAGCATACACCTTCATACAGCTCCTTCATGGTCATTCTAAGCATCTTACGTCTTATATTTACAACTGTTCCAATGTTATATACGGAATTTTCCTTATAAAAATAACAATTATTTGTGGTATACTCCCATACACCGTGTTTATTGCACAGAGAATATATGGCGGCAAGCCATTCATCCGTATGAATGAGCATATTTTCTCTATCGCCGTCTCCATACCCCGCCACCAGCAAAGTCTTTCTGATTTCTAATATTTCTGTATAATAGTATCGTACCGCTTTTTCCTGTAACATAGAAAGAGCCTTTTCACAATATTTATACATTTTGTTGCCGATTTCTTTATTTGTGCCGTCCATTATCTCACTATCTATGCCATTTTTTACCATAAGCCTGTACATATACACTACAGCTTTAGGGTACAACATAGCCTTTGCGGCAAGACTGAATCGCGAAATATCCAAATACCCTAATATTTCCTCCAATGAGCCTATATTTTTTTCTGAATTATAAAAACGATATTCCAATACAATGTTAAGCTCATCTATTGACAGATACAGATTTTTAAGACTAATCTCCGCCTGAACCGGAACAGTCAATTCCAAAGCCTCTTTATACAGCAAACATATTGCTTTGTCTGTCAATGCTTCTACTCTGTCAACAGCTTTATTTTCTTCTATCCGGCATTGGATTTTCATAAGCTTTGCAAACTGCATTCTCACTATGTTACTGCAATATAACTGTTCATACTCATCAATAAATCCACCGGCACCGCATATATTATCGTTCTCAATGGCGTATATTATCTGCCATCTTCTTTGCCACTCCTCATAATCATCATAAAAAGCATATTTCCCTTGTTCTTCGTACACCATACCCAGACGGTCTGTAAGGCGTTTAATCGTTGCCTCATCACACTCTCTTTTGCCGTTTTCAATACGACATAGATTTCCATCTGTCATAATGCCTGCACTCAGTTCTGCAAGTGTTATTTTCTGCTTTTGGCGTTCGTCTTTAATTAGATTTCCGACTATTTTATTGCAACATGCTTTGTCGTATTTCATGCTATTTACCAAACTGCTGCACCCTTCTATTATTTTTTTATTACTAAATAATAAAGTAAATTACTCCGTCATTTTAATTCATCTCGTAAACCCTGTCGCAGTTTACAAGGAGTTCACTGTCATGTGTTATCATAATAATAATCTTATCCTTATATAGCTGCTTTACAAGCTTCATCGCCTCAATCTGGTTTACATCATCCAATGCACTTGAAAACTCATCCAGAATAATCACATCCGCATGTTTTAGCATTTCTCTCAGAATCACTATCCTCTGCTTCTCCCCTCCCGACAAGCCGTTGGATGTCATTCTACCAAGTATATCTCCGCTTATGTTGATACGTTCCGCAATATCTCCTATATCCGACGTGTCATCCTTCATTGCGTACCGTACATTCTCCATTATCGAACGGTCAAAAAGGCTCGTTCCCTGGTCGACATACGCAATTCTTGACCTGTACCATGACTTATCGATATCTCTGAGTTCAGCGCCGTTGACATATATTGCGCCCTTATAATTCTCATACATGGATGTGAGCACGGAGATAAGCGTTGATTTGCCTGCACCGCTGTGACCGACTATTCCAATACATTCCCCGCCCCTAATTGAGATATCGGCATATCCTATCTCCTTTCCATTGGCATACGAATAGGACAGCTTCTTCCAGTCCAGTCTTTCAATTCTATCAAAAGCAATGTTCCCATCAACCTTCTCCTTCTCAAGCTGCGTAACCTCATTAATACGCTCTGCGGCTGCCTTCACATACTTGAGCAGCGGTGCAACATTGAGTATCGGAACGGCAGCACTTCGCATTTTCTCATAGTACAGCAGCATCATGGTGATTGTACCTATCGAATAGCGCCCCCTTGTGACTGCGACCACACCAACACTTATAATCAGCAGTACACCTATGTCATTTATAAATGTACTCTTAACCT
>CAUCXT010000056.1 GCA_958446835.1 uncultured Eubacterium sp. | reverse complement strand
AGTATGGTGCCGCCGATATCGGTATAGTCGGCAAGGACACGATACTTGAGGAGGGGCGTAATCTATATGAGGTCTATGACCTTGGAATAGGTAAGTGCCGCATGTGTGTGTGTGGACCTGAGAGTGCCAGAAGATATCTCAACGGTCACGAGCTTATACGCGTGGCAACCAAGTATCCTAATATAGCCAAGGATTACTTCTACAATAAAAAACACCAGACTGTTGAGATAATAAAGCTGAACGGCTCTATAGAGCTTGCACCGATTGTAGGTCTGTCCGAGGTTATCGTAGACATTGTTGAGACAGGAACAACTCTCCGCGAGAATGGCCTATGCGTGCTTGACGAGGTGTGTGACCTTTCGGCGAGAATGGTTGTCAATCAGGTAAGCATGAAGATGGAAAATGAACGTATTTTAAAGATTATTAACGATTTGAGAAAATATGTGGAGGCTAAGTAAGGTATGAGAAAGGTTATATTAAGTGAAGACACAAAGAAGGATATACTTGAGAATCTTTTAAAGAGAAGCCCTAACAGCTATGGAAAATTCGAGGCGAGCGTTGCAGCTATCCTTGCGGATGTCAAGGAAAAGGGTGACGCGGCGGTATTCGATTACACCAAAAGATTCGATGGTGCCGATATAAATGCCGGAAACATTGTTGTGACTAAGGAAGAGATTGACGAAGCATATTCACTTGTCGATGAACAGCTTGTCGATGTCATCAGAAAAGCGCTTGTCAACATCCGCGATTACCACGCCAAGCAGAAGCAGTATAGCTGGTTTGATTCAACACCTAATGGAACAATATTAGGGCAGAAGGTGACTCCGCTTAACCGTGTGGGCGTGTATGTTCCGGGAGGCAAAGCAGCCTATCCGTCATCAGTGCTTATGAACATTATTCCGGCAAAGGTTGCAGGGGTAAACCAGATTATTATGACAACACCTCCGGGAAAGGATGGCAAGGTCAACCCGGGAACGCTTGTAGCTGCCAATGAGGCGGGCGTTGATGTTATCTACAAGGTTGGAGGTGCTCAGGCAATCGCCGCTATGGCATACGGCACGGACAGCATCAGGAAGGTAGATAAAATTGTGGGACCGGGTAATATATATGTGGCTCTTGCCAAGAAAGCAGTATATGGCCATGTAAGCATAGATTCCATTGCCGGACCAAGTGAGATACTTGTAATAGCTGATGAGACAGCCAACCCACGCTATGTAGCCGCAGACCTGTTATCACAGGCTGAGCACGATGAAATGGCGTCTGCAATTCTCATCACGACAAGTGAGGAGCTTGCCGACAAGGTTTCAGAGGAGATTGACGGCTTCGTTGCAGAGCTGTCAAGAAGTGAGATCATAAGCAAATCTCTTGAAAATTACGGATATATTCTCATTGCAAAGGATATAGATGAAGCTGTTGAGACAGCCAATGAAATAGCCTCAGAGCATCTTGAGATTGTCACAAAGGATCCATTCACAGTGATGACCAAGATTCGCAATGCGGGTGCAATATTCTTAGGTGAATACAGCTCTGAACCTCTTGGAGACTACTTTGCCGGACCTAACCATGTGCTTCCTACCAATGGAACAGCCAAGTTCTTCTCACCGCTTGGCGTGGATGATTTCATCAAGAAGTCAAGCATTATATCCTATTCACGCGAAGCCCTTGAGCCAATCCATGAGGACATCATAAAGTTTGCAAACGCTGAGAGACTCACAGCACATGCAAATTCAATAAAGGTTAGATTTGAGAATAAATAACCAAGTTGAACTATATATATTCACTTCAATATCAGAAAAGGCGGTGGCTGAATTTGAGAACTGCATCAATAAAGAGAAAAACATCCGAAACAGATATTGCCGTCACACTCAATCTTGACGGAACAGGCAAAGCGGATGTTGAAACCGGAATCGGTTTTTTTGACCACATGTTAAAGAGCTTTGCAAAGCACGGTTTCTTTGACCTGACAGTTAAGGTCAAGGGTGATTTATATGTGGACTGTCACCACACAATAGAAGATACAGGCATTGTGCTTGGCGAAGCCATCAAGGAAGCTCTTGGTGATAAGAAATCCATTAAACGCTATGGCAATATGCTGCTCCCGATGGATGAGACGCTTGTCCTATGTGCAATTGATTTGTCCGGGAGACCATATCTCAACTTTAAGGGAGAGTTCACCACGGACAGAGTAGGTGACTTTGATACGGAGATGGTTCGTGAATTTTTCTATGCGGTGTCCTACAGTGCCGGCATGAATTTACACATAAAGCAGTTGGACGGTGATAACAACCACCATATCATAGAGGCGATGTTCAAGGCGTTCGCAAAGGCGCTCGATGAAGCCGTCTCAATTGATCCGCGCATAATAGATGTTCTTTCAACAAAGGGCGCACTATAAATCGTGCCACATAGTTTCCGAATTTCTATTTGGTAAATGACAAAATAAACCGGGAGGATTTTTTCATGAAAAAAATAGTTCCTGTTCTTTTCTTAAAGGACAAAAAAGCATACAGCGATAAAACCTGCCTCAACCTGATTGATGAAAAACTTACACCAGTACAGATATGCCTAAGGCTTGAAGCAGCCGGGGCTGACGAACTCTTTATTATGGATTTATCATACGATGACGCCTCACATGACGGTGCCATATCCGTAATAAGGGAAATCGGAAGGGAGACAGACCTGCCTCTCAATGTGGGTGGAAATATCAAGCGCGTGGAGGATGTTAAGAAGTACCTATACGCAGGAGGAAGAAGAGCTGTTCTCGATGCCTCGGTTGAAGCGGACATCGCCATGATGACAGAGGTATCCAACCGGTTCGGAAACGAGAAGATAGGTGTACTTGTCTCCAACACCAATTTCGACACTGAACTTGCAGATTTATGCGCTGAGAACAAGATTTTTGCACTTTTTAGCGTGGGTTTTGACGGATTTTATGCAAATTCTGACTTTTATTTGACAAAAGCCGACATAAATTGTGATTATAATACATACAAGGACGAATTAAAGAAGCAGGGCTATGAGGTTGTAAGCTTCACATCATCGATTGCGTTCGCAGATTTTAAGCTGAACAGCGATGGACTTATCCCTGTGATTGTTCAGGACTATAAGACTGATGAAGTGCTTATGCTTGCGTATATGAATGAGGAAGCCTTCGACAATACACTAAAGACCGGGCTTATGACATACTACAGCAGAAGCCGTAAGGAGCAGTGGGTAAAGGGTGAGACATCCGGACATTACCAGTATGTAAAATCTCTTGACATTGACTGCGATAATGATACACTCTTAGCGAAGGTAAAACAGCTTGGCGCGGCATGCCACACCGGCAATTACAGCTGTTTCTACAGAAATCTTGTATCCAAGGACTATGTTGAGACCAATCCACTCAAGGTATTTAAGGATGTCATGTCGGTGATAGAGGACAGAAAGCTTCATCCAAAGGAAGGCTCTTACACCAACTATCTCTTTGACAAGGGAATCGATAAGATTCTCAAGAAATGTGGTGAGGAGGCTACAGAGATTATCATTGCCGCCAAGAATCCCGACCCTGAGGAAATCATCTATGAGATATCTGATTTCCTGTATCATGTGATGGTGCTCATGTCACTTAAGGGTGTCACATGGGAGGAGATTACCGCTGAGCTTGCAAAACGCTGATAATAAATACTGAATATGGAGCAGAGTTTATGAGAAAAATTGTTATCACAACATTTTCTGATAAAATCACAGCCGTTACCTTCGAGGAGGGCAAGCCTTCACTTATCAATGTCTACGATAAGAATGACAATGATAAGGAGGCTGCCCTCCTCGGAAACGTATATATAGGCCGTGTCCAGAATGTTGTCAAAAATATCAATTCCGCATTTGTGGAGATTGCAAAGGATGTTGTATGTTATTACTCACTTAACGATAACACGCAGCATCATTTTTTAAACCGGAAAAATACCGATAAAGTCTGTCAGGGTGATCTTATGCTTGTACAGGTATCCAAGGAGGCGATAAAGACCAAGGCACCTTCTGTGTCATCACAGATAAGCATAACCGGAAACTACATCGTAATGTCGCTTGACGGCAAGGGCGAAGTTGCCGTTTCCGCCAAGATAAGAGACAACCATTTCAGAAAAAGCATTCAGGAAAAGCTCAAGCCATATATAGAAGCCTCAGATGGAAGAATGAGCTTCGTGGTAAGAACGGCAGCATACAAAGCCGATGAGGATGAGCTTTTAAAAGAAGCCGAATACATGAGCGAACTTGAACATTCAATCCACATTAAGTCGACATCACGACCTGCCTTTACATGTCTATATAGGAAAGAGGAGCAATATGTTTCCGATATCAGGGAGAGTAAGCTTACGAACAGCGACAGCATAGTGACTGATGAGCCTGAGCTGTTAGAAAACATAATCTCCGGAGTTCCTAGGCTAAAGGATATAACAAGCCTTTACGATGATAAGCTTCTTCCATTATATAAGTGTTACAGCCTCGAAAAAATATTACACGATGCTCTGAACCCACATGTATGGCTTAAATCAGGCGCATATCTTATAATTGAACCTACTGAAGCACTCACCGTTATTGATGTAAACACGGGGAAATTCGATGGAAATAAGAAAAACCGCGAAGACACTTTCCTTAAGATAAATCTGGAAGCCGCGGCAGAAATATGCAGACAGCTGCGCCTTAGGAATATATCCGGAATTGTAATTGTCGATTTTATAAATATGGAAAATCCTGAAAACAATTCATCAATTATTGAATTTTTGAAAGCCGAACTGGCAAAGGATACTGTCCCATCTTTTTTTATAGAAATGACAAAGCTTGGACTTGTGGAGATAACCCGAAAGAAAATTAAAAAGCCGCTACATGAAGCTTTTTCTCAAAATTTTCAAAAAAATTACAGTTAATGGATTGTTTTTTACGCGACTTTTATATATAATTAAATTTACATGAAAAAAAATACTAACAAAAAAATGTGTAAAACACGGAAATTGAGGTACCCCAAATGGATATCAGAATTGAGAATCTGACAAAGGCTTATGGAGATTTCAAAGCGGTCGACAATATGAATCTTCATATAGCAGACGGCGAGCTTGTTGGTCTTTTAGGTCCTTCTGGATGTGGAAAATCTACAACACTTTTCATGCTTGCAGGTCTTTCAGATCCTACCTCCGGAAGCATATATTTCGGAGATAAGAATGTAACTAAAGTTGCACCGGAAGACAGAGAGATTGGTCTTGTTTTCCAGAACTATGCGTTATATCCGCATATGACAGTTGAGGAGAACATTATGTTCCCACTCATCAACCGTAAGGTAAAGAAGGCAGAAGCAAGGGAACGCGCCAATGAGATGGCAAAGCTTGTTCAGCTTGATGGTCTTTTGAAGCGTAAGCCTAAGGCATTATCAGGCGGACAGCAGCAGCGAGTTGCCATTGCAAGAGCGCTTGTTAAAAAGCCTGAGGTATTGCTTCTTGATGAGCCTCTTTCCAACCTTGATGCGAAGCTTCGTATTGAGACAAGAGAGGAGATCAGAAGAATCCAGCAGGAGGTTAAGATTACAACCATCTTCGTAACACACGATCAGGAGGAGGCAATGAGTATCTCAGACCGTATAGCGGTTATGAAGAGCGGTATTGTACAGCAATATGAGGTTCCTCAGACAATGTATCTTAATCCTGACAACCTTTTTGTTGCACAGTTCCTTGGTATGCCACAGGTTAACATCTTCTCTGTTGAAGTGAAGGGCGGAAGCATTTACTGCAACGGAGCACTTCTTCGTTCAGGCTGTGAGCTTAAGGACGGAACATATACAGCAGGTATACGTCCTGAGTCATTTGAGGTAGCAGATGATGGTATCACAGTCAAGGCTTCCCACGTAAGAATGACAGGCCGTGACCTCCTTATCCATTTTTCAATTGGAAACACTGAACTCAGAATACTTGTTCATTCTGACCTTTCAATTAAAGAGGGCGATGAGTTCACTATCCGCGCCCGCAAAAATCAGATTATGATTTTTGACGCTGATGAGAAGAGCTTAGGCAAATTTTAATTGAGGAGAGACTGACTATGGAAAAAAAGAGCATGAAGGGCTATCTTTATCTTATGCCCGCATTGATAATCATTCTTTTATTTACGGCTTATCCTCTTGTAAGAGCTTTTCTTATGAGCTTTTATGAAGATTATAATATGATAAGCGGTGAATACAGCAGAATTGGTCTCGGCAATTACAAGGACCTTTTTGGTGATAAAGATTTTACAAAGGCGCTCAGAAACACAAGTATCTATGTTGTGTTCGTTGTACCTTGTTCAATCGCATTGTCACTTCTTATTGCAGTACTTTTAAACAGCAACATCAAGTTCCAGGGCTTGTTCCAGACAATATTCTTCCTTCCGTATGTAACCAGCGTTATCGCTATCGGTCTTGTATGGAGCTGGATATTTAACAGCAACTACGGTCTGTTAAACTATATTCTCAGCTGGTTCGGAATAGCCAAGGTACAGTGGCTCAACAAGCCTAAATATGCACTTCCGTCGCTCATCATTTTCAGTGTATGGAAGAGTATGGCTTTTGATATTCTGATATTCCTTGCCGGACTTCAGACAATCCCTAAGGATCTCTACAATGCGGCAAGAGTTGACTCAACTCCTAGATGGAGAGTATTCTGGAAGATTACAGTTCCGGGAATCGCGCCGATGATTTCCTATGCATTTATCATGGGCTTTATCAGTGCATTCAAGGTATATAACGAAGTATTCTCACTCTGGGGCGGCAAGGCCGGTCCTGCCAACAGCGCAATCACGGTTGTATACTATATTTATGATAAGTTCTATAACAGCCACAACTATGGTCTTGCGTCCGCAGCGGCAGTTATATTGTTCCTTATTATTCTTGTTCTTACTGTTGTACAGAGAATGATGGGAAAGAAGAAGTAGGAGGCATATATGAGCAAAAAAAGAAAAATATTCAATATAATAGCGACTGTGTTAAAGTATGTCATCCTTATATTCGGAGCTTTGTTTACACTTATGCCGTTCCTGTGGATGATAATTTCCTCACTTAAGACACCTGCGGAGATTATCGCCATTCCGCCTACGCTGCTTCCGTCATCACCACAGTGGTCCAACTATGCAGAGGCATGGAGTGCGGCTCCGTTCCCAAGATATTTCTTAAACACAATTATTGTCACAATCTTTTCGACAATAGGTGTGCTTGCAACAGCTATCCTTTCAGCTTTTGCATTTTCAAGACTTAATTTTCCGGGAAAGAAGCTTGTGTTCTCACTTTTCCTTGCAACACTTATGATACCTGGTGAGATGTTGATCATCACTAACTTCATCACTATCACCAAGTTAAAGTGGATTGACACATACCTTGCCATGATCGTTCCGTACATGTCAAATGTATTCTACATCTACCTGTTGACACAGTTCTTCTCACAGGTACCGGATTCGCTTTACCTTGCAGCCAAGGTTGACAAGTGCAGCGATTTCAAGTTTATGATGAAGATAATGGTTCCTATGAATAAGAGTGCCATAACTACTATAGCTATACTTAACATTATCGGCTGCTGGAACTCCTTCCTCTGGCCATTACTTGTAACAAACGACAAGAACATGCGTGTAATTTCCAACGGTCTTGTGCGTTTCCAGACAGAGGCAGGCTCAGACTATCAGCTCATCATGGCAGCATCAACCATCATGGTTATGCCAATCGTCATTGTATACTTATTCTTGAGAAAGTATATCATTGAGGGTGTAACACAGAGTGGACTTAAGAGCTAAAATACATCTCATGAGCTAAAATACAGCTCAAGAGCTAAAATACAGCTCAAGAGCTAAAATGCAATTCAGTAGCTAAATAACAACCCGGTGCAAAAAATATTTGTATTATTAGTAACTGTTTGGTAAAAAATCGAAATAAAAATCATTTTATTTCGATTTTTTATTGACAAAAGATTGCCTCAGGTAGTACGATAACTACCTGTGAAGCAATAGATGGACAGCATAGCTGTTCGTACACAAAAAGGAGAGAAAAAGAAATGAAACTCAAAAAGGGACTTGCTGTAGCACTTACAGCAACAATGGCATTCGGTACACTTACAGGATGCAACAACAGCAACAACGGCACAGGCAATGAGACTACTACTAATGGTTCATCATCAGCAGAGACTACTTCTGTATCAGAGTCAACATCTGCAACAGACGGTTCAGTAGTTGTAGGCGATGGTAGTATCCAGCCTTGTACAATCGAGTTCTGGCATGCAATGAGCAACAAGCAGGAGGAGGAGCTCACAGCTCTCACTAACAAGTTCAATGAGACAAATGAGTATGGTATCACAGTTAACCTTACAAATCAGGGTGCATACAAGGATTTAAGCTCCAAGCTTACAGCTAACGCTGCTGCTGACACACTTCCTGATCTTGCACAGGCTTACAACAACTGGTTATCAGCTTACTCAGATAAGCTTGTTCACCTTGATGATTTCGTAGCTAATGATTTTGACAATTGGGATGATATCGTAGCTGGTTACAGAGATGAGAACAGCCAGTTCGGATTTATCAGCGGTGTTCCATTTAACAAGAGTACTTATGTTCTTTTCTATAACAAGACTATGTTCGATGAGCTTGATTTAAGTGCTCCTTTAACATGGAATGAGCTCCTTGAGGTTGCTAAGGTAATCAAGGATGAGAAGGGTATCGAGGCTATCGGTTGGGATGACCTTGCCGGAATGTTCCAGGCTATGCTCGTTCAGAACGGATGCGGCTACATTGACGAGAACGGTGCTTTATTTGACAATGAGAAGGGTCTTGAGACTGTAGAGTTCATCATGAACCTTTACAACAACGGTTATGCACGTCTTGTTGGTGAGGACAAGTACTTCTCTAACGTAATCAGCAACCAGTTAATCGCTTCCTACGTTGGTTCATCAACAGGTGCTTCCTACATCACAGCAGATGGCTGGGAGCTTGGCGTTGCTCCACTTGTAAGCAATACAAATATGGCAGCTAACGCAGCCGGTACTAACATCGTTATGTTCTCACAGGATACAAATAAGCAGAAGGCTGCTTGGGAGTACCTTAAGTTCTTAACAAGCGCTGATGCAACAACAGAGTGGGCTATGGCAACAGGCTACCTTCCTGTAAGAACATCCGCTTATGAGTCTGAGACATATCAGCAGTTCATGGCAACTGACCCTACATCTGTAGCAGCTTACTCACAGTCTGCTTACTTCATCAGCCAGCCTGCATTCGAGGGAAGCTATGATGTAATGACAGCTATAAGCAACACATTAGAGGAGCAGATTCTTCTTGAGTCTGACGCACAGACTACACTTGATGCTTTAGTAAAGGCAGTTAATGATATTCTTCAGAAGTAATTGATACGATTTGATTTATTCTGAAACCGAGAGAGGGTGTCCGTATGGACGCCCTCTTATTTTTCTGCCACACAAAGTACCACATAAGTTTTCAAAATATTCATTTACAAAATATGCTATCCATGTTAAAATAATCTATTATTTTGAAATATATGGAGGTTATGGAAGATGACAAAAATATCATTTTTTAATGGTCTAAAGGAAATCGGTGGTACATTCGTTGCCGTTGAGACTGAGAGCACCAAGTGCATGTTCGACTTCGGCTTTGCCGTAGCCGGACGTATGGATGATAAAATTCGCAAAAGAAAGGACGATTTTGCTGTAGACTATATCCGTCTTGGCATGCTCACACCTGCTGACGGAATCTATGACAAGTATACTGCCGAAAAGACCGGGCTTGTGCCTTACGGCGAACTTGGCAAAGAATGTTTTTTTGTGATTTCCCACATGCACATTGACCACATGGGCGGTCTTGGATGTCTCCATCCGGATGTTCCTGTATATATGAGCGCAGATTCATTGAAGCTCTATCGCCAGCTTGCCAAAAACGGTGATGTTGAACACAGGGAGCATACTAACTGTGTAGGTGTAGAATACGGCTCAGAGTTTACAGTCGGTGATATCACAGTCAAGTGTGTTCCTGTCGACCATGACGTAGTAGGGGCATGCGGCTTCCTTATCTCCACACCGGACGGAAATGTATGCTACACAGGCGATTACCGTTTCCACGGCTTTCATCCGGAGCGTTCAGAGAACTTCGGAAAGACCTGTCATGGCGCAGACGTGGTTATCACGGAAGGAGTTACCGCAAGCTTCGATGACATCGACATGCTCTCACTTGAGAAGCCTGCTGAAGCTGACAGAACAGAGGAAGGCTTACAGGCTGAACTTGCAGGGCTTTCGAAGGAGGACACAGGACTTATAGTTGTAAACCCATACAACAGAAATGTTGAGCGTGTACATCGCATGGTCAACACCTTTAAGGCAAACGGAAGGACATTGGTTCTTGACCCTGTACAGGCTGATTATGTCGCTGCCTTCTATCCTGAGGATGAGATTGCAGTATACGAGCAGGCTTATCTTGAAGCATGCAATGATAATACAGTTGTAACAGAAAACAAGCCTAGAATATGCCGTGAAGGTATTCCTTCAGGCTGGAAGGTCATAGGCAGAACAGAGCTTATCAATAACCCTTCAAAATATGCCCTTCAACTCGACTATGCAGATATGTATGAGCTCACCGACCTCAAGGACGTTGTATCCAGATATATTCACATGGACGGAGCACCTCTTGGCGCTTATGACCCATCATTTGCAAAGATGAAGGAATTTCTTGAGGTGTGCGTCATAACCTATGACTACAGAGGACTTGGCGGCCATGCAAAGCCATACTACCTCAGAACAATGCTTGACACGATAGAGCCAAAGACCCTCATCCCTCTTCACAGCTTCCGCCCTGAGCAGGTAAATTCCGCAAAGGCGGGGACACGTATTCTCCCTGAGTATGGTGATGTCTATGAGCTTAAGGATGGAGTGGTGACGAAGCTATCATAAATATGATAAAAACTATATGGTTTTGAATGTGTTTAAAAAAATATATATAGTTTGATTGTAAAACAGAAGATACAGAGCTGCCGCCGGTAAGGTGACAGCTCTTTTTGACCTTGAAAGTGTGATTGTGCTAATCGTGGTTATATGTTATGATAGACGTTGGGAATAATATTTAGGGAAAGCGGGGTGTTGTTATGACAATAGAAGAAATTCTTGCAGGAGAATCAAAGAATGTGGAGTTCAAAGAGAATCTGCCAGAGAAAAGCATAAAATACATGAAGTCTGTGGTTGCCTTTGCAAATGGAACAGGAGGCAAAATAATTTTCGGTATTGCAGATAAAATCAGAGCAGTTGTTGGCTTTGGCAAGGAATAGCCTCATTAATGACGATAAAGTGCCGGATAGTGCCGATAAAATGCCAGATACTATAAAAAAATGCCGGATACTGCCAATAAAGTGCCAGATACTATAAAAAAGTGCCGGATAATGAACAGGAACAACAAATTTATCAATATGTATTGGAAAATGGCGCTATTACTACTGCCGAGACGGTTGAGCTGTTAGAAGTAAAACACCGTAGAGCCAGAACTGTTTTAATGAATATGGTTAAGAACGGTTATTTGAGAAAAGAAGGTGCGGCACGAAGCACAATTTACGTGAAAAACACTGAAGGAAGATATTGGTGATGTTCATAAGAATTTTGAGGAATTAACGTTTACACTTTAACTTAACCAATTGACTTTCACATAAAATAATGTAAAAATAAAAGTCATAAAGTCATCATGCAGTATATTAACAACTGCCAGCACCAATAAATTATGTTCGGAAATCGTGCAATGCCAGTTAAATACACTGAGTTTCGCAATTCCCCGACTATATTATATAACATGAAAGGTAAAACAAAAAGCTATGAGAATATTAGTTGTAAATGACGATGGTATCACATCTGAGGGTATAAAGAGGCTTGCGCAGCTTGCCGCCAAGTTCGGTGAGGTATGGGTTGTCGCTCCTGATGACCAGTGCAGTGCCATGTCACAGAAAATCACCGTGAGAGGAGATATGAAGGTTAAGCGCATTGATTTTCCGGTTCCGGCTGTGCAGGCATACAGCGTTGGCGGAACACCTGCGGACTGCGTTAAAGTAGCGCTATACCATCTTATGCCGGAGCGCCCTGATATCGTATTTTCGGGAATCAATTTCGGTTATAACTGCGGTTATGATATACTTTATTCAGGTACGGTCGGAGCCTGCATGGAGGCGCTCTCAACCGGTATTCCTGCGATAGCTTTTTCCAAGGAAATGAATGATGTATATGACGTTGTCGATGAGTACATACTTCCGATTACGAAGGAACTTCTCGACAATATGCCTGCAACAAGCGAAATCTGGAATGTCAATTTTCCGGGATGCACTGTCGATGAGGTTCAGGGCATTATATGGGATGCCAAGCCCGCCCAGATGGAATTCTACTCAGACCATTACATAAGGGAGGATTTTGAGGACGGCTCCTTCTCACTGACTGCTGCCGGACTGCCTGTTACGGAAGCACCTGAGAACACGGATATCCGCTATGTGCTTGACAGGTACATATCCATCGGAAAAATTAAGAGCCATATCATAAAATAGAGTATTTATCAAATAGTTGTATATGAATTAGCTGATTGCGAAACGCAAATTTGCCAATAAACAGTTGTGCAATTTTACTAGTACACTGCCGGACCCTTTGAAACCAGTCGGTCCTTAGCGGCTGTATTTTAGCCGCTTATGTACCGCTACTGGTTTCAAGGAGTGAGAACGTGTCCGGAAGGGTACTAGTAAAATTGCACAACGTACGGCTTTCACACACTGCGTTTCGCAATCACCTAGTATATGAATTACAGAATGGAGATTACTATGGAAAATAAGAAGCTTAAGCTTTACTTCACATCCGACACACACGGATACTTTTACCCGACAACCTACGGCGATATGATAGAGAAGAATGTAGGACTCCTTTCGTGCGTCCCGAACTGGAAAAAGGATGAGAACACACTCATCATCGATGGCGGTGACGTGCTTCAGGGAAATGCCTTTTCGTATTTCACTAACCATGTGACCAAAAGCCCTAAGGTTCTGGCAGAGCTTATGAATGACTGCGGCTACGATTACTACACGCTCGGAAACCATGACTTCAATTATGGGCTTGAGTACCAGAAGGAGTACCGCGACAACCATAAGGGACATTGTGTATGCCAGAACGTCCTCGACGATTCCGGGAACCATCTGTATCCGTATGAAATCAAGGTTATGCCAAATGGTCTGCGTGTCGGCATTGTGGGAATCGTGACCGATTATGTAAATGTGTGGGAGAAGAAGGAAAATCTTATCGGTGTGCAGGTTGTCGACCCATTCATCGAAGCTGAGAAGGCTCTCGAAGAACTAAGTGGAAAGACGGACATCAATATCTGTATATATCACGGCGGATTTGAGGCAGACCTCGACACAGGAGAGAAGCTCACCGCCTCAACTGAGAATATCGGCTACAAAATATGTGAGGAATTAAGCTTTGATGTGCTCCTCACAGGACATCAGCACATGTCGGTTGACGGACGCTTTATAACCTCTAAGACAACCGGACATAAGACCTATGTGGTTCAGCCTCTCGATGCGGCTAAGGAATATCATTGTATAGAGATAGATGTAGTTGACAGTAGCAATATTATGGTAACTTCCGAGAAGGTGAAGGCGGATTATAAGCTTGCAAAAACAGCAAGAGCTGTCACTGTTTCAAAAGACACAAAGTATACCGATAGCGCGGAAAATGGTGAACTTCTCTATGACAAATATATGTACTATGAGGACAAGGTTCAGGACTGGTTAAACCAGCCTGTCGGAACTCTAAGCCGTCCACTTCTTCCTACAGATAAACTTGATATGGCATACAACGGAACTCCGATTGCTGATTTTATCAACAAGGTACAGCTATATTTCTCAGGCGCACAGATTTCGGCAGTTGGTCTTGCAAATGACATCGCAGGCTTCAAGGAGAAAGTAAGCACAAGGGATATCATAGCCACATATCCTTTCCCTAACACGCTTGTAGTATTCAATATTTCTGGAAGGAACCTCAAGCGCGCGATGGAGCGCAGCGCAGAGTATTTTGCCTATGATTCGGACGGAAAGCTCACCATATCGGATAAGTTCTTAAGCCCTAAGGTTGAGCATTACAACTATGATTACTTTGCAGGAGTTGACTATAAGATTGACCCATCAAAGCCTTTGGGAAGCCGCATAGTGAAGCTTGAGTATCAGGGTGTCCCTGTGACGGATGAGCAGATGTTCACATTATGC
>CAUCXT010000055.1 GCA_958446835.1 uncultured Eubacterium sp. | reverse complement strand
TAACTGGGACATGTACCAGCCCCCTGTCCCAACTCATACCAACAGTATAAAAATCTACATCATAATTGTATGACCAGTGTGTTCAAGTCATGCTGATAGTCTGCTATAATCATAGCCAGACAGGAGGAAAACAGCATGACTAATAGATTGGCTGAGAACATCAGAACTTTACGGAAACAGCGCTCCCTGACACAGGAGCAGCTTGCTGAGGTGTTAGGTGTCACAACGGGAGCGGTATATAAGTGGGAGGCGGGGCTTTCGCAGCCGGAGCTTAATATGGTGATGGAGATAGCAGATTTTTTTGACACATCGGTGGATGTGCTTTTAGGCTATGAGATGAAGGACAATCACATCGAAAAAAGTGTACAACGTTTGAAGGATTACCGGCATGAGAAGAACAGGGAAGGACTTACAGAGGCGGAAAAATCCTTGAAAAAATATCCCAACAACTTTGATGTTGTATATAATAGTGCAGTTTTGTATATGGTATTTGGAATTGAGATGCGCGAAAAGGCTCTCCTAAACAGGGCGTTGGAGTTATATGAAAACAGCAGGATATTGATTTCACAGAACACCGACCCGAAGATAAATGAATGTGTTCTATGTGGCAGCATTGCAGAGATTCTGCTAAGCCTTGGGCAGAGCGATAGGGCGGTTGAGATATTGAAGGAAAATAATGCCGGTGGTCTGTATGATGATTTGATTGGAATTATTATGGCGGCTGAAAACAGATATGAAGATGAAGCTAACGAGTATCTGGCGAATGCACTTTTGGGACATGTGGTTGCGCTTATCCGCACCATCACAGGCTATTTCAATTTATTTTATAAGAAAAAAGATTATGAGTCTGCGAAAAAAATTCTCAATTGGGGAATACAGATGTTTTCCGGACTAAAAAATGAGAATAAAATCAGCTTCTTTGACAAGATGGAATGTGTGTTTCTTGTGCGTATTTCGTGGGCGCAGAAGTGTTCGGGAGAAATTGATGAAGCGGAAAAATCCTTGATAAAGGCAAAAAATATAGCGGATAAATTTGATGCGTGTCCGAATTATGACATAAGCGGTGTGAAATTTGTTACATTGAAGGATAAAGCTAATGCCTATGATGACCTTGGCACAACGGCAATGATGGGAATTGAAGCTACATTGGCGGCAATTGATGATGAGGAATTATTAAAATTATGGAGGGGGATAGTAGGCAATGAAAAAGACGAGTGTTAAAAATCAGCTTATTGCACAATTTTACAGGGGAAATATTCCGGCTTTGTCGCTGTCCGTGTTCGCAGCGCTGGCAACAGGTTCATTGAGTCTTATTTTATCATGGATTATACAGCAGCTTATCGATACAGCCGCAGGGATGAATAGCGCTCTGCCATTGTATACGCTTCTTATAATATGTGTAGGACTTATTTTTTTATATATCGGGTTAAAATTATTGGATTATATGGCTCAGCCGCGGTATCTGAAGCGCGCGGTACAGCAGTACAAGGACTATGCATTCGATATTCTTGTTGGAAAGAGCATTTCTTCGTTCCGCGATGAGAGTACGGCAGCCTATGTATCGGCACTTACCAATGACACCACAGCTATTGAAAGCAGTTATCTGGGCAATCAGCTTGCGATGATTACCATGATGGTAACCTTTGCAGGGGCATTTATAATGATGTTCTGCTATTCACCTTTTCTGACCGTGATTGCCATTGGTGTTACAACATTACCGCTTATAGCTTCGCTCCTCACAGGGGACAGACTGTCGGCTGCACAGGTGCGTGTTTCCGATTGCAATAAAAGCTTCACAGCTGTACTGCACGATTGCCTGAGCGGCTTTTCGGTTGTAAAGAGCTTCAAGGCGGAAAAAGAGATTTTTGAGCTTTTTAAGGAAAATAATCAGACCTTGGAGAATGAAAAATATATATGTGAGCGGATTAAGAGAATGGTTGGCATGATTGGTGCAGTTACCGGAATATTTGCACAGTTAAGTGTATTTCTGGCAGGGGCATATCTGGCAAGAAGTGGGCGAGGACTTACACCGGGTACGGTAATTATGTTTGTAAACCTTATGAATTTTACGATTCAGCCTGTTGCGACATTGCCCGGACTGCTGGCAAGCCGTAAGGCTGCTTTGGGTCTGGTAGGAAAGCTTGCGGACGCGTTGGAGAAAAATCCCACAGCCTCAGGAAGCAGGCAGCTCACGGCACTCGAAAAAGAAATAGAGCTTAGGGATGTGAGCTTTGGATATGAGGAGGGAAAGGAGATACTTCATCATATTTCCGTAAAATTTGAAGCGGGAAAATCATACACTATTGTGGGAGGCAGCGGAAGCGGAAAATCGACCCTGCTCAATCTGATTATGGCTTCAAACACCAATTATAAAGGAAATATACTGGTCGACGGCGTTGAACTTACGGACATTTCACCGGAATCCTTGTACGATATGATGTCGTTGATACAGCAGAATGTATTTGTGTTCAATGCCTCCATAAAGGACAATGTTTCCATGTTTCGCGAATTTCCCAAGGCTGAGCTTGACAGGGCTGTAGATAAAGCACATTTAAAGGAGCTTATTTCAGAGAGGGGCGAGAATTATCTATGCGGAGAAAATGGAAACAGTCTCTCAGGCGGTGAAAAACAACGTATCTCCATCGCAAGAAGTCTCCTAAGAAAATCATCGGTACTGTTGGTTGATGAGGCGACAGCCGCGCTGGACGCTAAGACGGCACACGAGGTTTCTGACAACATTCTGGATTTATCGGATATAACCAGAATTGTTGTCACCCACACGCTTGATGAGGCGCAGATGAAGCGCTATGATGAGATAATTGTATTAAAAAACGGTGAGATAACCGAGAGCGGAAAATTTGACGAACTGATGGCGCGGAAAGAATATTTTTATGCCTTATTCACTGTTTCGCAGTAGGGCTTGTGTTGGCGCCACCAACGCACATCTCTCAAATATATTTGAAAAAACTATACTTTTTGCCACAGAATATATTGAAATAATTATACTTTTTAGATAAAATATTATTGAAAAAACTATATTTTATGTGGCAGGAGGGAAGTTATGTTCAAGAGAAAAGCGTATGACGATATGTTGGAATGGAAGGCAGAATGTGCAGGCAGTTATGCGTGTCTGCTGGAAGGGGCGCGCCGTGTTGGAAAGACAACGATTGCAGAGGAGTTCGCAAAGAACGAATACCGGTCATATATAAAGATTGATTTTGCTAATATAACAGAAGAGATGCTGGATGTGTTTAAGGATATTGCAAAGCCAGATTTATTTTTTCTCCGGCTTCAGGCTGAGACAGGTATCAGATTGTATGAGCGTAATTCGGCGATTATATTTGATGAGATACAGCTCTATCCAAAAGCAAGACAGGCAATCAAATATCTGGTCAAGGATGGCAGATATGATTATATTGAGACGGGTTCGCTAATTTCTATAAAGAAGAATGTCAAGGATATTATGATTCCGTCGGAGGAACACAAAATTAATGTGTACCCTATGGATTATGAGGAATTTATGTGGGCTGTCGGTGACAATCCGGATATAATAAGACAGATATGTGACAGCGGGATTGCTGTCGGAGATGCGACTAACAGAAGCCTTATGCGTAATTTCAGGCTTTATATGGCTGTGGGAGGTATGCCGCAGGCTGTTGAGGCTTATATTGATAAGAAAAATTTTGATTATGTTGATAAGGTAAAGAGAAGAATTATAGATTTGTATTTGGAGGATTTAAAGAAAATTGACGCCTCAGGTCGTCTATCTGATATGTTCAGGTCTGTTCCGAGCCAGCTTGCATTGAAAAAGAAAAGATATGTGATTACTGCGGCAACAGGGAAACAGAAGACGCGGAAGGATGAGGAGCGTCTTTTTGATTTGATTGATTATAAAATTGTGCTTCCATGTTATGATGTTGCGGCACCAAGTGCAGCCCTTTTGCAGACAAGAAAAATTGACAGCTTCAAGCTGTACATGTCGGATGTGGGATTGTTTACCACAATGTTGTTTGATGATGCTGATGGAATGCGAAGTGATATATACAAAAAACTGTTGAGCGATAAGCTTGATATAGATTTGGGATATTTGTTTGAAAATGCAGTTGCACAGATGCTTACGGCAAAAAACAGGGAACTATATTATCATACATGGAGAAAAGAGAACAGCACGCACAGTTATGAAATAGACTTTCTGATAACCAGAAAGGATAAAGTTATTCCGATAGAAGTGAAATCATCGTCCGTGAAGAAGCATGAGTCCATTGATGAGTTCGTGAGAAAATATTCAAAATACGTAGGGGAGAGGTATCTGGTATCGCAAAAAGATGTTTCTTCGGATGGAATGTTAAAGCTTCGTCCGATTTATATGGTGCCGTTTTTGTTCTAGTTCGTGTGGTTGGGACATGTACCTGACCCCTGTCCCAACCACACCCTGCCAAAGTTTATATTTTTTTTATAATTAAATTAGCACTCAAGACTTGACAGTGCTAATAAGGCGTGTTATATTACAGCTAGAACAGAAGCAAAGGACTTATGTAGTGAAGCAGATTTATTACATTGAATAATTGCGGATGTTTTTACAGACTATAGATTAAAATGTTTACAATGAAAGGAGTATTCACTATGAACATTAATAAGTTTACACAGAAATCAGCGGAAGCTCTCAATAACTGTGAGAAGCTTGCTTATGAATACGGTAATCAGGAAGTGGATCAGGAACATCTTTTGTACTCCCTTCTCACAATAGATGACAGTCTTATTGCTAAGCTTGTGGAGAAGATGGGAATACATCTTCCATCTTTTATAGAGCGTGCCAAGAAAGCACTTGAGCAGAAGACTAAGGTATCGGGTGATGTGCAGCTCATGATGAGTCAGGCGCTCAATAAGGTGCTTGTGTCCGCAGAGGACGAGGCTAAGAAGATGGGGGATGAGTATGTATCGGTCGAGCATATCTTCCTCACACTCATTGCATATCCTAACAATGCGGTGAAGGCTGTTTTTAAGGAATATGGAATAACGAGGGACAGATTCCTCACAGCTTTACAGAGCGTAAGAGGGAATCAGCAGGTAACAAGCGATAACCCTGAGGCAACCTATGACACATTAAAGAAGTACGGCGTTGACCTTGTTGAGAGAGCAAGACAGCAGAAGCTTGACCCTGTTATAGGAAGGGATAATGAGATAAGAAATGTGGTTCGTATTCTTTCGCGTAAGACGAAGAATAACCCTGTTCTTATCGGTGAGCCTGGTGTAGGTAAGACCGCAGTTGTCGAGGGACTTGCACAGCGTATCGTCCGCGGCGATGTGCCGGATGGCTTGAAGGATAAGACAGTGTTTTCACTTGATATGGGCGCACTTGTCGCAGGTGCTAAGTATCGTGGTGAGTTTGAGGAGCGTTTAAAGGCGGTTCTTGAGGAGGTAAAAAAGAGTGAAGGCAAGATAATCCTCTTCATCGATGAGCTTCATATAATTGTCGGCGCAGGTAAGACTGAGGGCGCTATGGATGCAGGCAATATGTTAAAGCCTATGCTTGCAAGAGGTGAGCTTCACTGTATCGGTGCAACCACACTTGATGAGTACCGCAAATATATTGAGAAGGATGCAGCCCTTGAGCGTCGTTTCCAGCCTGTAATGGTTGACGAGCCTACAGTTGAGGACACAATATCAATCCTTCGTGGTATCAAGGAGCGCTATGAGCTCTATCACGGAGTTAAGATTACAGACGGTGCCCTTGTTGCAGCGGCTACACTTTCTAACAGATACATTACGGACAGATTTTTGCCTGATAAAGCTATTGACCTTGTGGATGAGGCATGTGCGATGATTAAGACAGAGCTTGATTCCATGCCGGCAGAGCTTGATGAGTTGAAGCGTAAGATTATGCAGCTTGAGATTGAGGAGGCAGCACTTAAGAAGGAGGACGATAACTTAAGCCGTGAGCGTCTTGAGAATCTCCAGAAAGAGCTTGCCTCATTAAGAGAGCAGTTCGCCTCAGGCAAGGCACAGTGGGACAATGAGAAGGCAGCGGTTGACCGCATAAGTAAGCTTCGTGAGGAGTTAGACGATGTGAATCGCCAGATTGAGCTTGCACAGAGAAACTATGACCTTGAGAAGGCAGCACAGCTTCAGTATGGACGTCTCCCTGAACTTAAAAAGCAGATAGAGGCTGAGGAGAATATCGTAAAGCAGAAGGAGCTTTCACTTGTACATGAGAGCGTTACCGACGAGGAGATTGCGAAGATTATCTCACGTTGGACAGGTATTCCTGTGGCTAAGCTTAATGAGAGCGAGAGAAACAAGACACTTCATCTTGACGAGATACTCCACAAGAGAGTTATCGGACAGGACGAGGGCGTAACCAAGGTTACCGAGGCAATCATCCGTTCTAAGGCAGGTATAAAGGATCCATCAAAGCCAATCGGTTCCTTCCTCTTCCTTGGACCTACCGGTGTAGGTAAGACAGAGCTTGCAAAGGCACTTGCCGAAGCACTCTTTGACGATGAGAAAAATATCGTGAGACTTGATATGAGTGAGTACATGGAGAAATATTCCGTATCGCGTCTTATCGGAGCGCCTCCAGGATATGTAGGCTATGAGGAGGGCGGTCAGCTTACGGAGGCTGTCAGAAGAAAACCTTACTCAGTTGTGCTCTTTGATGAGATTGAGAAGGCACATCCTGATGTATTCAATGTGCTCTTACAGGTTCTTGATGACGGACGTATCACTGATTCACAGGGACGTACCGTAGACTTTAAGAATACAATTATAATTCTTACCTCAAATATCGGTTCCGTTCACATGCTTGACGGTATTGACGAGAACGGTAATTTCAGTCAGGAGTGTGAGAATGCCGTTATGAGTGAGCTCAGGGCAAGCTTCAGACCTGAGTTTTTAAACAGACTTGATGAGATAATCATGTTTAAGCCTCTCACGAAGGATAACATAACAGGTATCATCGACCTCATGGTTGCAGACCTCAACAAGAGACTTGCGGACAGGGAGGTAAATATACGTCTCACAGATGCAGCAAAGGACTTTATTGTCGAGAACGGCTATGACCCTGCTTATGGCGCAAGACCACTCAGAAGATATCTTCAAAAGACGGTTGAGACACTCTCAGCTAAGCTTATCCTCTCAGGAAATGTTGACACAGGGGATGAGATAGTGATTGATGTCGACCCTGCGGAGGGACTTGTGGCAAGGACGGAAAAACCGGTGGAGTAAGCTTCATATCTCAGCATAAATAACAGATAATAAGAAAAAGACTGTCGCATTAGCGGTTAAATTTTGAAAAATTTATCGCCAATGCAGGCAGTCTCTTTTGTTTTCATAGATTAAATGGGCATGTCTTGGCACCATAATCTTTCGGAATAATTATTTGAACTGGTTCTGCTCCTCATTATATTCATAATTGATTTTTCCCAGTGCGTCCTTAATCTCCTGTGTTGTAGTTGAGCAGGCAGCGGCAAGCTCATCAAGACTTGTAAATTCATCGCGCAGCTTCATATTTACGAAGCTTAAAAGCATTACCGGGTCTTTTGGAAGTGTGTACATGGTAAGCCTCCTTTTTATAAAATAGTTATTGATTTGTGTTTCGCAATTATCTAAAGACAGATGTGTTCTAAAAATCCTCTCCCATTGTACTTTCTGCGCCATCAAAATACAAGATATATTGTTCAGATGATTAATTTATTTGGATGAAACATAAAATTATTGAGATACTTTTTACTTATAGTTGATAGAGATTGCGGTTGGGAAACATTTTCGAGAGAATAATGAAGAAAAACATTGGAGAAATGCAAAATTCGGGTGATATCGATATGATTCACGATTTGCATTACAAGTATATGGTGAAGCAGGGGAGATAGAGAGGTACAATGTATTTTACACGTCCTTGCTTGTTAGACATTCAGAAGATAAAAAATTATATTTGTATGACGATGGGTGCATAGGCGCTTGTCGGAAAACAGTGAAATCTTGTACACGGTGATAAAATGTGCTACAATAGAAAATGATTGCTATATTGTGGGAGGAATGACATGGCGGAAAAAGAGAATGCGAAAGCTATAGACATGATAAAAATTACAATGATAACCAATATGATACTATTATTGTGCGGACTTATATATGTTATTGTGGTTACAGTATCAGGTTATAATGATGCTCTTTGGTATAAGCTTTCACTGATGGTGCTTATGATGGGGTATTCGCTGCTTTTTAATATTGCGGCACTCTATGGAATGAATGCGTTTGATAATATGACAAGGCAGCAGGGCAGAAGCTATTTCGGCTACATGATATTTGACGTGGTGGAGCTGTGTTTCCTTGCGATGTTTGTGGTCAATGTTGGCGATTTTGATGAGCCGTTCCATTACATAGCCTTAGGAGTTTTTTTGATATTAACGATACCAAGACATATACTTTATCACTCGGCAGTGGATGATGTGAAGCAGGCTAAGCCGACAAGAAATGTCTATAATACTATTACTGCTATGGACGACTATAAGAAACAGGGAAATGGCAGAAAAACGGAAAAGGAAGAGGGAGCTCCACAGCGAAATATCAATAAACTCAATTCGCTCAAGGCGACTAAGAAGATGAATAGAAATGCATTTCCTGAGCCTGAACTTAAGGAGGATCGCTTTGTCAGCATGAAGCTTGACGAGCTGGGGGAATATGTTGATTCTTCCAAATCGGTGGATGAAAAGGGAAACGTAAAGCTTGATAAGTAAACCCCGGTTATGAAAGTGTTAATTAGTACATGCTGTGTGGCATATAATCGAATGAACGAAAATTTAAGACGATTTAAGGAAGTATAGATGGCAAAGAGGCTGCTTATTATCTGCTCATTTTTGTGCCTTGATTTATTTATGTTCGTACTTATCTATGAGAACAGGACGCCACAGGCCAGCGTCAAGGTTTCGACCACCTTCTATGAGAATGTGGTAGCTTTGACATTTGATGACGGACCACATGGGACATATACGAAGGAACTTTTAGATGGACTGAAAAAAAGAGGGGTTGTAGCGAGTTTTTTTGTGTTAGGAGAACATATAGAGGGAAATGAGGAGCTTATCCGGCAGATGAAGGAGGATGGACACCTTATCGGAAATCATACATTTTCTCATGTGAAGCTTGATACATTAAACGATGCTGCCGCATGCGAGGAGGTAAAAAAGACCTGTGAGGCGATAGAGAAGATTACAGGTGAGCCTGTAGAGTACATACGTCCGCCATACGGTGCTTATAATGATGAGCTGGAATGTATGATTAATCTGAATAAAGTGTTGTGGACGGTTGATCCGCAGGACTGGAATACAAATAACGTGGATGCGGTTGTGAATCATGTGGTGAATAATGTTAAGGATGGGGATATAATTCTTCTGCATGATATCTACTCGTCATCGGTTGCA
This sequence comes from uncultured Eubacterium sp., assembly GCA_958446835.1. Lineage (GTDB taxonomy): Bacteria > Bacillota > Clostridia > Lachnospirales > Lachnospiraceae > CAG-882. Next base: position 5,014 of record CAUCXT010000055.1, on the reverse strand, counting down.
GCAGCTCTGAGGATAGTCGATGAGCTGAAGGCACGAGGTTATATTTTCGTCACGGTTGAGGATATACTGATAAATTGATAATACATAATTATTATAGGATGATTATTATAGAATGATTATTATAGAAGGAAGGCACATAGATGGATCTTTTTGATTATATGAGAGAAAATTCCATGAAGGATAATTCGCCGCTTGCGCAGCGCATGAGACCGAGGAATCTTGACGAGGTGGTTGGACAGAGACATATAATAGGTCCCGACAAGCTTCTGTATCGCGCGATCAAGGCGGATAAACTGAGTTCTATTATTTTCTATGGACCTCCGGGAACCGGAAAGACCACTTTGGCGAAGGTCATAGCCAACACGACAAGTGCCGATTTCAGGCAGATAAATGCCACCGTTGCCGGAAAGAAGGATATGGAGGATGTAGTAGCTGCCGCTAAGAATAATATGGGGATGTATGGACGTAAGACCATATTGTTTGTGGATGAGATTCATCGTTTCAACAAGGGGCAGCAGGATTATCTGCTTCCTTTTGTGGAGGACGGAACGCTCATTCTTATAGGAGCGACCACGGAGAATCCTTATTTTGAGGTGAACTCGGCGCTTATATCGCGTTCGATTATTTTTGAACTCAAGGCACTTGAGAAGGAGGATATACTTTCGCTTATACATACTGCTGTGTATGATAAGGAGAGAGGCATGGGAGCCTACGATGCGGTGATTGATGAAGATGCGGCGGAATTTCTTGCCGATATTGCCAACGGTGATGCCAGAAACGCGCTCAATGCCGTTGAGCTTGGCATTATGTCGACTAACAGGGCGGATGACGGTAAGATACACATAACACTTGAGGTTGCACAGGAGTGCATACAGAAGAGAGTTATAAGATATGATAAGACCGGTGACAACCATTATGACACGATATCGGCGTTTATAAAGAGTATGAGAGGTTCAGACCCGGATGCGGCACTCTATTATCTTGCACGCATGCTGTATGCAGGTGAGGATATCAAGTTCATTGCGAGAAGAATAATGATATGTGCCAGTGAGGATGTGGGAAATGCGGACCCGCAGGCGCTCGTGGTTGCGGTGTCGGCTTGTGAGGCTGTGGAACGTATAGGTATGCCGGAGGCGCAGATAATACTTGCTCAGGCAGTGACATATATTGCTACGGCGCCTAAGAGCAATGCCTCGTACCTTGGAATAGACAAGGCAATGGCACAGGTGGCAGGAGAAAAGACGGCGGTCATTCCACCGCACCTGCAGGATGCGCATTATAAGTCGGCTGCTAAACTTGGGCATGGCACGGGATACCTGTATGCACATGATTACCCTATGCATTATGTAAAGCAGCAGTATTTACCGGACACGCTTGTGGGAAGAAAGTTCTATGAACCTACGGACAATGGGTATGAGAAACATATCAGTGAGCACATGAAACGACTGGAGGAGAACTCTTGAAGGAGCAGATTAACAGATACGCAAGAGGAACATTTGAATATGAGCCATTGTCCGCCCTTACAGAGCCGGAGATGATAATTGCCACTGTAAAGAAGAACTGTGAACAGTCCGAAGAACACTTGGTACATGCGTGGACAGGAAAGCCATCTAATACCGGATATGGTGGTAGTGTAAAAATATCCGAAAGAATGGGACGCGAGATAAAAGGACTATTATTCTCAACTAATAAAAGGGTAAGACTTTCGACAGACAGATTCATTGGGATGGAAAATACTGTCGGGTATATTGTGGATGTGCAGGGACTTGATGCCGGAGATTTTGTGGAAGGCTCAATTGTTGCGGTTACAAACGGGGGAGAGGTTGAGATTCCGTTTGAATTCCAGGTCATAGCTGGCTCATATAATTCGCAGATAGGGGAAATATCCAACCTTTTCCAGTTTGCGAATCTTGCAAAGGTGAACCAGAATGAGGCTCTGGGGATATTCTCGGACAGGTTCTTTTCCGACGTTTTCTTAAATGGCGATTTAGGTCTGTGCAAGCTGCGTGATGAGCTTATTCTTGGGACGGACATCAAGACAGCTATGGAAGAGTTCCTTATAGCGGTTCACAAAAAAAGTCAGGTCGGTATAAGCCTTGAAAAGGAGGAAATATCGCTTGACAGCCTTGAAGGCGAAATGCCGGTAACGGTAATGATAAACAAGAGCGTGTGGGGGCATGTGAATCTGCAGGTAGAGGCAGAGGGAGACTTCATCATCATTGACAGGACAAGCTATGATGAGGGAGACTTTATCGGTGGTAAGCTTGAATATACTTTTTATCTGAGCGATAAGGAACTTCATGCAGGAAAGAATACTGGTCGTATCGTGTTTTCAACACCGTATGAAAGAAAAACTCTTGTTGTAAAAGTTGATAATTTTGCGATGAATGACGGAAAGCTTATCAATATGTTCGAGAAGCGCAATATTGTCACGCTTATGAAAACATATCTGAATTTCAGGCTTAATCGTGTGAATATGGAACAGTGGATACTCACATCCAAGAATGCGCTTTCTGAGCTTCTGAAAAATGATGAGGACGATCCGTACTGTAACCTTTTGATGAGCCAGATACTTATATCCGATAATAAGATGAATGAGGCGAAGTTCTATCTTGAATGTGCAAGGGATGAAGCGGTTGCCGGACGCGGAAATGATGAGGTTCTGTACTGCTATTATCTGTATGTAAGTACACTCTATAACAAGGACAGAGCTTATGCGATTGAGACATCGCAGATGGTGAAGGATATATATGAGAATGGTGAACATGATTGGAAGATATTGTGGATACTTCTGTATTTTGATGTCGAGATGTCCAAGAATAAGAGCCTTAAGCTTTTAAGAATAAAGGAACAGTTTAACAGGGGGATGAGAAGCCCGGCTCTTTTGCTGGAGGCCTGTCTGATTCTCAATGAACAGCCTCTTCTGCTTCGTGTACTGAATGATTTTGAAATTCATGTGCTGCTATATGGCTGCAAGGAAGGGATTGTCGAGGAAAGGCTTTTAGAGCAGGCAGCAGGTCTTGCGCTCAACTGTGATGGAAAGCAGAGACTTTTGTTCAGACTGCTTACAGGTATGTACAGATTGTCAGAGAATGATGAGGTTCTTGAGGCAATATGCGGTATCCTTATCAGAAATGGCATGAAGGGTGCAAGGTACATACAGTGGTACGAAAAAGGAATAGAAAGAGGCATAAAGGTAACAAGACTGTTTGAATATTATCTTGCCTCAAGGGACAGGGAGGATACATCACCGCTTCCTAAGATGGTGCTGCTGTATTTTGGCTACAATAGCGAGTTAGACAGGGCACAGAAGGCGTATCTGTATGCGAATATAATCAGAAACAAGGACAGCAATTCGCAGATTTACACCAACTATATTCCCAGAATACAGGAATTTATCGGTGAAGAATTAGAAAGAGGAACGGCGGATGAAAATACAGGCATAATTCTTTCTGAGTTTATGAAGAAGGACATGATAGACAGCCACAACGCAAAAGGCGCTGCGGATGTTCTTTTCACATACAGGATAATTGTAAACAATAAAAATATAAAGAATGTTATAATTGGCCACAAGGAGCTTAAAACTTTTGAAAGATACCCTGTTTCGGACGGGTGTGCTTATGTAAAGATATACACGTCAGAACCGGGTATAAGCTTTGAGGATGGCTTTGGGAGACTGTATAAGGATACAGTGGAGTATAAGCTTGACAGGGTATTTACAAATGAGCTTATGATAAAGCAGCTCATGCCGTATATGGACGGAAATCTTTTGCTCTCATTGTACTTTTGTGAGAAGAGCAGGGCATATAAGGGAAAGCAGCTTGAGTTGATAAAGCTGTATGGGAAGCTCGCAGAAGAAGAGAGGATTGTACCGCAATTCAGGAGACAGCTTATTTCGCTGGTGATAGATTATTATTTTGATAATTATGAGGATGAAGAGCTGAAAAGAATGCTTGCCACACAGCATGGTGAAGGAATATTTGAACATAACCGGCTCTTAGAGGCACAGAGGATTAAGCTTATTGAAATACTTATAATCTATGGAAGATATGAGGATGCCTACAGACTTTTAGATGGAGTCAGCTTTGAGGGAATCAGTCCTAAGCGCGCCATGAGACTGTGCACCGTTATGATAAAGGGGCATGAGGCGGAAGTTAAGCCGGATGAGACACTTATCGGGCTGGCATATTATGCTTTTTCCAATGGAAAATATGATAACACCATTCTCAGGTTCTTAAATTCATATTACAATGGACCTACAGAGTATATGTACAGTATATGGGAGACGGCGACAGAAAATGGTGTGGATATGTATGAGCTTGAGGAGAGATTGATATGCCAGATGCTCTTTTCTGAGGATTACACAGAAAAAATTCATAAAGTATTCCACAGCTACAAGGATAACGGAGCAAGTGAGCGCATTGTTGAGGCGTACATTGCTTACGGCTCATATATGTATTTTGTGAAGGAACAGCCGGTAGAAGAATGTGTGTTTGAATACATAGAAGCGTGGCTGTTTGCAGGCAGGGATGTAATCAATATTTGCAGGCTTGCACTGCTGAAATATTATTCATCATGCGATAGTCTTGATAATGACAGGATAAAGACAGCCCATGAGCTTATAGTTTCGATGGCACAGAAGGGATATGTTTTTGCAAGTTTTCTTCCATTATCAAGGTATTTTGTGCTTCCGTATCAGGTAGCGGATAAGACCGCTGTTGAATACAGGGCAAATCCGCAGAACAGAGTTGTATTACACTATGCAAAGCATGGAACGGATGAATATACAGCAGTTGACATGAAGCATATATGTTCAGGTGTGTTTGTAAAGACATTTGTGTTGTTTAGCGATGACGAGTACGATTACTATATAACTGAGGAAACGCCTAAGGGAGAAATAAAAACTCCGAAGTCGGTTCTGCGGTGTGGGCTTAACGGAAGAAATGCGGTAGGGCGCTTTGGAATGTTAAACAATATAATAGGCAAGCTCGCCGGCAATGCGGATGAGCAGGAA
>CAUCXT010000054.1 GCA_958446835.1 uncultured Eubacterium sp. | reverse complement strand
TATCAATGGCGGTGTTGTTGAGAATTCATACAACCCTACTGCTAAGTTTGATTTAGCTCATATTGATAAGTCTGAGTATCAGTATCTTTACGCTGATGATGATTTCTATCATTTCATGAATACAGAGAACTATGAGCAGATTCAGCTCACTAAGGAGACAGTTGGTGATTCTCTTAAGTTCGTTAAGGAGAACGAGATGGTTAAGCTTCTCTCTCATAACGGAGATGTATTCGCTATTGAGCCACCTCTTTTCGTAGAGCTTGTGATCACAGAGTCCGAGCCGGGCGTTAAGGGTAACACAGCTACAGGTGCTACTAAGCCGGCTATCGTTGAGACAGGTGCTAAGGTTATGGTTCCTCTCTTCGTTGAGCAGGGCGAGAAGATTAAGATTGATACACGTACAGGTGAGTATCTTTCAAGAGCTTAATCTTGACGGTTTGTTATGCGGAAGAAGATTAGTATATCTTCTTTCGTATGACAATATTGGTTTTCTTAATTACAACTCTTTATTTAGTTTTAATTTTCATTTTTGATTCTTTTTTATTCCCAATATTAGTTTTACAGCTACATATTTTGATTGATTTATTTTGCAGGATACAGCGGATAAAATTAATCCGGTGTTGAATATCGTTTTTGGCGGAATAACCTTTGATTGCCTGTCAAAGTTTATTTATAGAAAGGAAATTGAATATGAATTATCAGGATTTTTTAAACGCAGTGGTGGATTGCGTAAAGAAAATAGTCGGAAAGGAGGCTGAGGTTTTTATTCACCGTGTAACTAAGAATAATGGAATTGTTTTAGATGGGATTGTGATAATGACAAGACATAGCAGCTTTTCACCTACAATATATCTTAATGGATATTATACGATGTATTTGTCGGGATGTGAGGTAGATGAGATAGCCGGAAAGGTCTATAAAATATACATTGATAACTGCCAGACAGTGCGTATTCCGTCGGACTTTTTTGAGGATTTTCACAGGCTTGAGAAGAATATAGCGTTCAGGCTTGTGAATTACGATAAAAATAAGGAATTATTGGAAAAAATACCACATAGATGTTTTCTCAACCTTGCGATAGTGTATTTTGCAGTGATAGATAATGTCGATAATGGCAGGGGAATTGTGACGATATACAATAACCATTTAGAGCATTGGAAGGTTGGTGAGGAGTTACTTTATACACTTGCAATGAAAAATACACCGGTACTTTATCCGGCAGAGCTGAAACCGATGAATCAGGTGGTTTCTGATATGATTCTTAAAGAGGACAAGGATATAGATGTGGATACTCTTATTGCCCATGTGGATAGTATGAATGAACAGTTCCCGATGTATGTGCTGACAAATACATATAGGAGTTATGGTGCATCCTGTATGTTGTATGATGGTCTTATGAGAAAGCTGGCATTGCGCATGGACACGGATTTTTATATTATTCCGAGCAGCGTTCACGAACTTATACTTATTCCTGTGGCTGAGGATATAACAAGGGATGACCTTGACGAGATGATAAAATCCATAAACAGTACGGAAATTTCGAAAGAAGAGGTGCTTTCAGATACCTCTTATATATACACAAGGGAGAATGGTTTTGAATAAATTTACAGAAAATATGACTTGATTTTAACAAATAAAAAAATGCACCTGGAGGGAATCGAACCCACGACAACCCGGCTCCGGAAACCGGTGCTCTATCCACTGAGCTACAAGTGCATGCGAAAAACGCTGTTTATTATTTTATACTATAATTATATATTTTGCAAGCGTAAAATATTACTGCATTTCATTGTGCGGGTGTGATTGGCACGGATGCTGCGATATTTATTACAGATGTACAGATATAAAAGTTATTGATTTTTTTGTATAAAATTGTTAAAATTATATATTATGGTGCATTTTTTTCTCGGAGGTTATCGTGTATAGAAGAATTTTTGCGTTGTGTTTTTCGTGCATAATTTGTCTTTTAAGCGGATGCTCGGCAAAAAGTTCTGTTGCTGAACAGATGACGGATGTTGTTGTGATACAGAACAAGAGTGCCGGTCCTGAGTTACAGAATGCCAATGTGACAGAGGCAGCGGCAAGCGTAAATTTAATCACATTCGTTGAGGACATGGACTATGACATCAAGAATTTTATAAGACAGTTCTATGACTATCTTGCAGATGGCGAGTACGAACTTGCCATGTATATGACCAATGACAGCACTAATCTTGACAAGGACAGCTTTATGGTGCTAAGTGAATACATTGATTCGGTCAAGTCGCTTACCTGCTATATGATGGACGGCATGGTTGAGGGAAGCTATATCGTTGTCGCTAAATGCGGAGTGCTCACCACGCTTGGCAATCAGGTCATAACCATGCTGAACGCGTTTTACGTGTGTACGAACGAGAGTGGGACATACTATATATGCGGCAGCAGTGTCGGCGATGAGGTAAAGAGCTATAATTCCATTATGCTGTCCGACCAGATAATAGAGGACGTGGAGAAGAAGGTGAGGATTTCCAACATTGCGGCGGAAGTCAATCAGCCTAATCTCAAGGAATTAGAGGGAATTTTGATATTTGACGATGTGACAAGATTCTTATATGAGGGACAGCCGGAGGACTAATGGGTATTTTATCGGCGCAGGATTATATCCTGCGCCGATGTTATGTGTGGATTATCAGAATGGAGGATTTATGAGACTCAACAAGTATATAAGTGATTCGGGATATTGCTCAAGACGTGAGGCGGACAGGCTCATCGATGCCGGGAAGGTGCGCGTCAACGGCACTACAGCCACCATGGGCATGCAGGTTGAAAGTGGTGACACAGTGGAGGTTGACGGCAGGACCATAAAAGCGCCTGAGGCTGTCAAGAAGGTTATATACGCATTCTATAAGCCGGAGGGTGTAGTGACTACGATGGCGGATGAGCCGGACAGCCTTGCGGTATATCTTAAGAACCTTGGAATTGACAAGAGGGTATTTCCGATAGGCAGGCTTGACAAGGAGTCCTGCGGACTTCTGCTTCTGACCAATGACGGCGAACTTATGAATAATATACTTAAAACTTCAAATAATCATCAGAAGGAATATGTTGTAAAGGTCAACAAGGATGTGACAGACGATTTTCTAAAGAAGATGGGCGCGGGTGTTGAGATAACGGACGGAAGCACCGGAAAGAAGGTCATAACCAGAAAGTGCGTTGTGAGAAAGAACGGAAAAAAGACCTTTACAATAGTACTCAGGCAGGGACTTAACAGACAGATAAGACGAATGTGCGGTGCGTTCGGCTATGAAGTGCTGTCATTAAAGAGAATAAGAATAATGAACATAAATATAAATGGACTTAAAGAGGGCGAAATAAGACCGCTCACCATGGAGGAGACGGTAAAGCTTAGAAGCCTTTGCGGGATGGGAGGGCAGAATAATGGATAAGACACAGAGAATAAAAGAGCTTATTGGCATATTGAATGAAGCCGGCAAGGCATATTATGCGGGTGATAAAGAAATAATGACCAACTATGAATATGATGCACTCTATGATGAGCTTGTTGCTCTTGAGGCGGAGACAGGTATAATCATGTCGGACAGCCCTACCCAGCATGTAGGCTATGAGACGGTGAGTGAGCTTCCGAAGGAGGAGCACGCGGCACCTATGCTAAGTCTTGACAAGACGAAGTCCGTTGACGCGCTTGCTGCATTTGCGGGGGCGCATAAGTGCCTTCTCTCATGGAAGCTTGACGGTCTGACCGTAGTTCTTACTTATGAACACGGGGAGCTTATCAAGGCTGTCACGCGTGGTAATGGATATATAGGTGAGGTCATAACGGCAAATGCCAGAACCTTTAAGAATCTCCCGACAAGGATTTCGTATCAGGGGAGACTTGTCATAAGAGGAGAGGCGATAATCACCTACTCTGATTTTGAGATAATCAATGCATTGATTACCAATGATGGAGAGAAATACAAGAACCCAAGAAATCTGTGTAGCGGTTCTGTAAGGCAGCTCAACAGCGAGATAACCGCCAAGAGAAATGTAAGGCTTAAGGCGTTCGCACTCATATCCGCGGTCAATCCTGAGACGAATGAGCCGGATGTGGATTTTGGTAATTCCAAGGAGGCGCAGTTTAACTGGCTCAAAGGTCAGGGCTTCGATACAGTGGATTTCCGTGTTGTGGATGAAACGAACATGGCTGAGGCGGTTGAATATTTCGCGAAGGAGGTCGAGAAGAACGATTTTCCTTCGGACGGACTTGTGCTCACCTACGATGATATAGCTTATGGCGAGAGCCTTGGACGTACAGCTAAATTTCCGAGACATTCCATTGCTTTCAAGTGGAAGGATGAATTGGTTGACACGAAGCTTCTTGAGATAGAGTGGAGTGCGTCGCGAACAGGGCTTATCAATCCTGTGGCAATATTCGAACCGGTGGAGATAGAAGGGACAACAGTCTCAAGGGCGAGTGTACACAACGTGAGCATATTGAGGTCGCTTGGACTTGGACTTGGAGATACAATAGCTGTCTATAAAGCCAATATGATAATCCCACAGATAGCAAGGGTTGTGAAAAAGGCAGAGGGCGCTGATAAGTTGGATGACGGTGAGGTGGTAATACCGGATATCTGTCCTGTATGCGGCGGAAGGACGGAGTTAAGAAGCCAGAATGATGCACTGAGTCTCTACTGCACCAATCCTGAGTGTCAGGCAAAGCAGGTGAAGAGCTTCGAGCTTCTCGTCTCAAGAGATGCACTTAATATAGATGGAATATCCGAAGCTACCCTTGAAAAATTCATAGATGATGGTATGATTAGAACGTATGCCGACATATATCATCTTGAACGCTACAGGGAACGTATCTGTACCATGGAAGGATTTGGCGAGAAATCCTTTGACAATATGATGACTTCCATAGAAAAATCGCGTGATGTGCAGATAAGCAGATTTATCTATGCACTTGGTATTCCGGGTGTAGGTGTGGCGAACGCCAAGCTTATATGCAGGCATTTCGACAGTAATCTTGATGCGATTATTTCTGCGGATGAGAACGAGCTTATGCAGATTGACGGTATCGGAGCTGTTATAGCCGGCGATATAGTCAAGTATTTTTCCGATGAAAAGAAGCGTGAGAATGCTCTTCTGCTTGCGCGTGAACTAAGACTTATCCCTGAGGAGAAGGCGGACTTAAGCTCAGACATTGCAGGAAAGACCTTCGTAATAACAGGTTCGGTTGAACATTTTGCCAACAGAAACGAGGTCAAGGCTCTTATAGAAAGCCTTGGCGGAAAGGTCGCAGGAAGCGTAAGCTCCAAGACGGACTATCTTATAAATAATGATACAACAAGCAATTCCTCAAAGAATCAGAAGGCTAAGGAGCTTGGCATTCCGATAATATCCGAGGAGGATTTCATAAATATGACAGGAAAGAAGGAAGACTAATGCCTATTAGAATACAGAATGATCTGCCTGCAAGGGCGATTCTTGAAGATGAAAATATATTCGTGATGGATGAAAACAGGGCTTTGTCGCAGGACATAAGACCATTGGAGGTGCTCATCCTCAATCTCATGCCGATAAAGCAGGATACAGAGCTTCAGCTTCTAAGAGCATTGTCGAACACCCCATTACAGATAAATATTACTTTTTTGCAGCTTGAGTCACATGTCTCAAAGAACACCTCAGCTTCGCACCTCAACCAGTTCTACCAGACCTTCAGCGATATAAGCAGCCGCAATTTTGACGGACTCATAATAACAGGTGCCCCGGTTGAGCAGATGGAGTTCGAGGAAGTCACCTACTGGGATGAGCTTGTGAAGATTATGGACTGGTCGGACAAGCATGTTACATCAACGCTTCATATATGCTGGGGCGCACAGGCCGGTCTGTACCACCACTACGGTATCCGCAAAGAGCTTCTTCCTAAGAAGGCGTTCGGCATTTTTGAACACAAGGTGTTAAACCGCAAGGTGCCTCTGGTCCGCGGCTTTGACGATTATTTCTACGCACCTCATTCGCGCCACACAACCGTATCCAAGGCTGATATAATGGCGGATGACAGGCTCCAGATACTTGCAGAATCTGATGAGGTCGGTGTGTTCATCGTGCTTGCTGAGGGTGGCAAGCGCATATTCGTCATGGGACACCCTGAGTATGACCGTATAACTCTTGACACAGAGTACAAGCGCGACCTTGGCAAGGGGCTCCCTATCGACATGCCATGCAACTATTATACGGATGGTGATGTCAATTCAAAGCCACGACTATCGTGGAGGGCGCACGCGAATAATTTGTATACGAATTGGATTAATTACTATGTTTATCAGGTGACACCGTATATTTTGTAAGAAATACAATACTGTGGGCATTGACCAAAATTCGTATACAATTGAAGGAGAGATGTTTTGAAGTTATATCATGGAACAAACTATAGTTCTGCGATGAATATAGTTAATAATGGAATTAGCTTGGAGTACAGCAAACCATATTTGGATTTCGGAGCGGGTTTTTATACAACACCAAGTTATGACCATGCAGCTTTAACGGCAATAAGGGCAACAAAAAAATATAATATTAAAAATAGGGTTCACGAGGAGCCGTATATTGTAGAGGTAGACTATAAACCGAAAAAGGAAATTGAGTTGTCTATACTATCATATCCACGACATTCTAAAAAGTGGGGAGAGTTTGTTTTATATAATCGTTTGACACCTCAGGTTTTATCTACATATAATATTGTAACACATAATCAGAATGCTAAATACGATGTATGCTGTGGAGAAATTGCAGATGGAAACATTGTAAATATAGCATATCAGGTTAATAATAAAATTATTGAATTGAAAAATGTTGATTATAACGATTTCCTTAAGGATAATGGTGAAGTATATCCACAGCAATATTCGTTCCACACAATTAAAGCTGTTTCTTGCATAAATGTTTTATCTTGTGCTATAATAAAAAACAAGGAAAAGTATTTAAAACAAGTGAGAGGAAGGTGAATGGTATGACAAATGCGGAAATTAAAGAATTTAAGAAGTATGTAAGAGAAACATTGGTTAAAGATTATCATATTAGTGAAATTGAAGCGGAACGTGCTGTTCGCGCTTCATACTTGTCTAGGGCACTGGCGATGGACAAAGATTTTGTTGAACACGATACGGTAGAGGAATGGGCGGAATTTATTAACAGTGAAATGAAAAATGAGGAATTATTGATGATGTAGGATATTGAGGCATATTAAGCAGAAGTGCTTGGTATGCCTTATATTTTTGGAGTATAAATTTCTTTATCTGAAGATTGCATTTTCCCATCGCGAGTGTTAGAATACCTCTAACATAATTTGTGAGAGCAGATTTTTGGATAAGCTCAGAAGTGAGGATTGTTATGAAATTTGTTACATATCTTGATGGGAAAAAGGAAAGAGTCGGAGTTTTGAATGAGGACGAGACATGGGTGTATCCGCTCAGGGCGTTTGGCATGCCGTACGAGAGTATGCAGGAGGTTGTGGAGAAGATGTCGAGGGCTGAGAAGGAGCTTATTGGCATATATAACCGCAAGGAGCCGGAGGAGATATACGGTTCGCTTCCGCTCAAGAATGTGGTTCTCTTAGCACCTATTCCAAGACCTAAGCAGGATATAATATGTCTGGGAATCAACTATATGGAGCATGCAGTTGAGTCGGCTAGGTATAAGCAGGAGGCATTTGGCGGGGAGAGACCTTATGCAGTATATTTTTCTAAGAGAGTGAATGAGGCGGTTCCGAATAAGGGCTTCATCGAGGCGCATGAGAATCTTGTGGACAGCCTTGACTATGAGTGTGAGTTGGCTGTTGTCATCGGAAAGGACGCGAAGAATGTCCCTGAAAGTGGGGCGGCAGAGTATATATTCGGTTATACGATAATAAATGATGTGAGCGCGAGAAATGTCCAGACGCGCCATAAGCAGTGGTATTTCGGAAAGAGCCTTGACGGTTTTACACCTATGGGACCTTGTATCACAACCGCGGACAGTATTGCATATCCACCGAAGCTTTCCATCAGCTCCAAGGTTAATGGGGAGCTCAGACAGAACAGCAATACCGAGCTGCTTATATTTGATGTGGCTCATGTGATAAGCGAGCTATCTTCTGGTATGACACTCAAGGCAGGAACAATCATTTCCATGGGAACACCGGCGGGTGTCGGTATGGGCTTCCAGCCACCGCGCTTTTTGAAGCCGGGAGATACAGTTGAGTGTATCGTTGAGGGCATTGGAACGCTTGTAAACACGGTGAAATGATGGATTATATAGTTCACATAGATGGATATGCTGGCTGTGCAGACTTAAACGGCATTTGTGATATATTTACAGGTCTATGCTATAAGAATCTGCAACATATTTCCTACAGCATTGTTCTAAAAATATAGATATATCTCACTGTAAATCTTTCATAAATATATATGAAACAATACAAGCCAGTATATAAGAGCCGCCGCCGGCGAGCAGGCATACAAGTTCAGACGTGCTTCCCATGCGATGAAGGGTTGTATATATTGGTATTGTGGCAAAAAAGCATATAATTGAACGGATAACCGGGGCGGCTGCCAGATTTTTAAATGAGTAGCTGCAGCCGGTTATCTTTTTTAGTACAGCCATCATGTAAAGGCACACGAAAAGATGGCTGGCGATTAGCCCGTAGCAATAGCCGTTTATGCCGGTGCGCGGAATTATGAACACAACAATGGCGAGACGGATGAGCTGCGCGAGAGTAGTGCAGATAAACACGGTTCCGGATTTTCCTAGTGCGTTTAAGGCACTTGACAGAGGCGTAGATAAAAAAACAACGGGGCAGATAAGGCTCATCAGCCTGACCTGATAGATGACCTCACTGTTATCAAATATTATTCCGCCGAAGCCTGCGCCGTAAAAGAAGAATCCGGGGATACACATTATTCCGAGATTGCAGGCGAGGGTGAGCGCGAGCTGCATGCTCTTGTTAAGCCGCGAAAGATTGCCGGTCTGCCATGATTTTGAAATATCGGGAAGAAGCGCCTGCGACATCGCATTCGTGAAGGTGGCAGGAAAGAGAACGAGGGGCATGGTCATTCCGGTGAGGACACCGTATGTGGCAAGAGCCTGTTCACTTGTACTGCCGCAGGTTATGAGCATCATAGGCAGGAGCACGGCTTCAAAGCTCTGCATAAGATGGAGGCATACGCGGTTAGCGGATATCGGAAGTGCTAACCGATAATTTACGGCGAGCTGGATTATACCCTCGCTTATGTAGTACAGCGGCGTTTTAGATAGTGCCGCCTCCTCTGTTTTATACCTGTCTTTTAGAAAAATCACAGCGATAAAGCAGAAAACAGCCGAGGCGATTTCACCGGCAAGGATTCCGTAAAGTGCGGTTGAGGCATCGGGGGTAGTTCCGTTCTGCTCAGCGATTCCGGCAAAGGTAAAAACGCAGGTGATTCTTATAAGCTGTTCAATGACCTGTGCCGCCGCGGGGAGAACATGCAGCTCCAGACCTACAAAATAGCTGGATATCACAGAATGGATACATGCAAACGGCAGGGAGTATGCAGTGATTATGAGCAGGCTTTTGCACAGGTTGTTGCTCAGAAACACTTTTGCAATGAATGTGGCATTTTTTCCTATGAGAGCGGCTATTATGGTTGATACCGCGGTGCAGCACAGAAGAGTTGCAAGAAAATTGACATAGCCCTTATCTTTCTTTTTCTGTGCAAAATATGCAGCCGTGTATTTGGTTACAGCTGTTGACAGACCACCGACAGCTATTGCCTGCCCGAGCACACATATAGGCATTACCATCTGGTACAGTCCAATCTGGCTTGCGGGCATTATTCGTGATATATATATTCTGAAAATGAATCCTACAATGCGGCATAATATACCGGATATGGCAAAGATTAAAGTTCCCTTTATTATCGTTTTAGCTGACATTGTTTCTCCGTGGAGAGGCTTTTTACCATTCTATTCTGCGGTATGTGTAAGTATGAGGGAAGATTTGGTATGTTTATGTCTTACGGACGAAAAAGAGAGAAGCCTACCGGATTGGTATTATGTGGAATATATCATACCAAAATGATAGGAAAGCAATTAATTCATTGAAAAGAAGGAATATATAGGTTAAAATAAAATGCAGTTCATACATGGTTTGACAGGTGTTATAGCGGTCATGCACATTAGACAGTTAGTAGCTGTTTTGATTACAAAAAAATTTACTGCTAATTTTAAACATATATAATTATTTTTTAAACATATAAAAAAATTTGATAGATAAGGAGTTTTTATGGCAGATACAGTGGTTGTTGGAATGTCGGGAGGTGTGGATTCATCGGTCACGGCATACCTTTTAAAGGAACAGGGATATAATGTGGTGGGTGTCACCATGCAGATATGGCAGGATGACAAGGAGTCCGAGACGGATTCCTGCTGCGGAATATCGGCTGTCGGTGACGCTAAGCGCGTTGCGGCTAGGATTGGGATTCCGCATTATGTTATGAATTTCAGGGATGAATTCAAGGAGAAGGTTATAGACTATTTTAATAAGGAATATCTTGCGGGAAGGACGCCGAATCCGTGTAACGCCTGCAACCGATATATCAAGTGGGATGCGTTGTTAAACAGGGCGCGTTCTATCGGCGCAGATTATGTGGCTACAGGGCACTATGCGCGTATTATCAGGCTTCCTAACGGAAGATATGCGATATCAGCGTCGGTCACGGATGCCAAGGATCAGTCCTATGCGCTGTACAATCTCACGCAGGAGCAGCTTGCACATACGCTCATGCCGTGCGGCGATTATACGAAGCCGCAGATAAGGCAGATTGCCTCCGATATCGGGCTGCTGGTGGCGGACAAGCCGGACAGCCAGGAGATATGCTTTATTCCGGACAATGACCATGCGGCGTATATCGAAAAGGCAACGGGAATTAAGGTGCCGGAAGGCAATTTTGTGGACAAATACGGCAATATTCTGGGAACCCACAAGGGCATAACACATTACACCATAGGACAGAGAAGGGGTCTTGGACTTGCCATGGGACATCATGTGTTCGTGTCTGAGATAAGACCTGAGACGAATGAGGTTGTTATAGGCGAGAATGAGGATATTTTCTGCAGAAGCCTTATCGCCGATGATGTCAACTATATGGGGGCAGAGAGTCTTGACAATGTGGACTGTATCGGAAAAATACGCTATGCGCACAAGGGTTCGCCGTGCCATGTGACTGAGCTTGGCGGTGGGAAGATAAGAGTGGATTTTGAGACACCGCAGAGGGCGATAACACCGGGACAGGCGGTTGTCCTGTATGCGGATGGATATGTTCTGGGCGGCGGAACGATTATGAACAAGGTCGAATAAGGATGTTAAAAGATGAGAAGCTATAAGCTTCTCATCTCTTTTTTTCTGCCTGTAAACACAGTGTAATACTTAAAACCGGATGACAACAAAATGTCCCTTGCGACGTCGAAGTGTCCGCCGACATTCCCGGCGGCGTGTGCGTCGGAGCCTATTGTGATAATCTCCCCGCCAAGTTCCCTGTATCTTTTTACTATTTCGGGGCAGGGATTGGTCTTAGATAGTCCCTTGTTAAGCGGGGAAGTGTTTATCTCAATGCCGTGCCCGGTATGTATTATTTCCTTTAATATGCAGTCGATTATATCGGAGTGCTTCCTGTAATCAAATTGATAGGCTTTATCGGGGGCATATCTTGTGATGTAGTCGAGATGACCGTATACGTCATAGCTATTGTAGCTTTTTATATTCTCAAGCGTTTTTTCAAAATACAGATTCACGACATCATCGCAGCTATGTCCCTCCCAGAATTCAGGGTAGTAAGGGTCCTTTCCATCTATAAGATGTGTGGAACCGATTATAAAGTCGAATGGGACACCTGAAGCGACAGCTTCGTTTCTGGCTGAGAGATATGGCATAAGTCCAAGCTCAACACCGATTTTTATTTTTATTTTCCCGGAATATTTGCCGCGCAGCCCGGACATTTCCTTATAATAAGCCACGGTATCGAATACAAATGCCGGATTTTCATAGTCGGGTGTTTCGGGATAATCTAGGTCCGTATGGTCGGTGAAGCATATTTCATCAAGACCAAGCTCTACTGCATGCTTGATGATATTTTCCGGTTCCTCCGTCGAATCGGATGAGTAGCGGGTATGTATGTGATAGTCACTTAGCCTAAAATTTGTCATGGAGTACCTCCGTTGTTGTCACTTACGTTCTATATTGATTAGTATAAGAAAAATGTAAAAGCTTGTCAATTTTACCGGGACAAAAAAGGCTGCAATACCGTCCGGGTCATCTTATCGTTGACCCGGATACGATATTGCAGCCTTATTATGTCTCGTACCGTGTGAGATTATGGAACAGATTTAATTAGCAGCCAAAGCCGAAAAATCTGCAAATTGCGTTGAAAAGTTCAGTACAGCCATTAAAATTGAAACACATATCTTAAGACCTCCTTTTTTTATTTGCCCTTAGCTAAGCATAAATGAATTGTAACAATTCTGTAACAATTACTCAATAGGAGGACGTTTACAAAAAATGAAATATATGGTTACAAAAAAATCTGTTTGAAACGGCATGGAATATTCTAATGTCTGGCATATCAGTATATAGAAAAAACGTAAAATAGATAAAAAATATGTCAAAAATATCATTTATGCTTCAAAAAGGTGTAAGAAAATAGAAATTTTATTAATTCTTTTATAAATAGGACTTGATATTTTGATGTGGATTAGGTAGAATATAGTCAAGATTGATTTATTATTAACAATCAATATTATACATTTTAGGAGGATTTTAAAATGTCAGTTAAAGTTGCGATTAATGGATTTGGTCGTATCGGTCGTCTTGCATTCAGACAGATGTTTGATGCAGAGGGTTATGAAGTAGTTGCTATCAACGACTTAACAAGCCCGGAGATGTTAGCACACTTATTAAAGTATGATACAGCACAGGGTAGCTTCATGGGACGTGTTGGCGAGAACAAGCACACAGTAACATTCAAGGATTCTGTTAAGGGTGAGGATGGAAAGACTGTTGTTGTTCCTGGTTCTATCACTGTTGATGGCAAGGAGATTACAATCTACGCTCAGCCGGATGCTTCTAAGCTTCCTTGGGGCGAGCTTGATGTAGATGTTGTTCTTGAGTGTACAGGTTTCTATACATCCAAGGCTAAGGCACAGGCTCATATCACAGCAGGTGCTAAGAAGGTTGTTATTTCTGCTCCAGCCGGAAATGACCTTCCTACAATCGTTTACAATGTAAACCATACAACACTTACTAAGGATGATACTATTATCTCCGCAGCTTCATGTACAACTAACTGCTTAGCTCCTATGGCTAAGGCTCTTAACGATTTCGCTCCAATCCAGTCCGGTATCATGACAACAGTTCATGCTTACACAGGTGATCAGATGATCCTTGATGGACCACAGAGAAAGGGTGATAAGAGAAGAGCAAGAGCAGGTGCTCAGAACATCGTTCCTAACTCAACAGGTGCTGCTAAGGCTATCGGTCTTGTTATCCCAGAGTTAAACGGCAAGCTCATCGGTTCTGCTCAGAGAGTTCCTACACCTACAGGTTCTACAACAATCCTTGTTGCAGTTGTTAAGGGTGAGGTTACTAAGGAAGGCATTAACGAGGCTATGAAGGCTGCTGCTACTGAGTCATTCGGATACAACACAGATGAGATCGTATCAAGCGATGTTATCGGTATGAAGTATGGTTCATTATTCGATGCAACACAGACTATGGTTTCTAAGATGGAAGACGGCAACTCACTTGTACAGGTAGTTTCATGGTATGACAATGAGAACTCCTACACAAGCCAGATGGTTCGTACAATCAAGTACTTCGCTGAGCTTAGCAAGTAATTTGCATTTAGTTTAAGACCTTTATGGGTCCGGTCATGTGGACCGGACCCATTTTTTTCTTCACATTATAATTAGAAAATGGAGGCATTACCATGTTAAACAAGAAGACAGTTGATGATATCAATGTAAAGGGCAAGAGAGTACTTGTTCGTTGTGATTTCAATGTACCTCTTAAGAATGGTGAGATTACTGACGAGACAAGAATCGTTGCAGCTCTCCCTACAATCAATAAGTTAATCAACGAGGGTGCTAAGGTTATCCTTTGCTCACACCTTGGAAAGGTTAAGAATGGCCCTAACGAGGGTGAGTCACTTGCTCCTGTAGCTAAGAGACTTTCCGAGAAGCTTGGCAAGGAAGTTGTATTCGTAGCTGATTATAACGTAACAGGTGAGGCTGCTACAGCCGCTGTTGCAGCTATGAAGGAGGGAGACGTTGTTCTTCTTCAGAATACACGTTTCAGAGGTGCTGAGGAGACTAAGAACGGTGAGCAGTTCTCCAAGGAGTTAGCTGATCTTGCTGATTCATACGTTTGTGATGCTTTCGGTTCTTCACACAGAGCACATGCTTCTGTTGCAGGTGTTACTAAGTTCATCAAGGAGAAGGGTGGAGACAATGCAGTTGGTTACCTTATGCAGAAGGAGATCGACTTCCTTGGAAACGCAGTTAACAACCCTGTTCGTCCATTCGTAGCTATCCTTGGCGGTGCTAAGGTTGCAGATAAGCTCAACGTAATCAACAACCTTCTTGAGAAGTGCGACACACTTATCATCGGTGGTGGTATGGCATTCACATTCTTAAAGGCTAAGGGTTATGAGATTGGTAAGTCACTTGTAGATGACGAGAAGATTGAGTACTGCAAGGAGATGATGGATAAGGCTGAGAAGCTTGGCAAGAAGCTCCTTCTTCCTATCGACACAACAGTTGCAGCAGGTTTCCCAGACCCAATCGATGCTCCAATCGATGTAACAGTAGTGGACGCTGACAAGATTCCTGCCGATATGGAAGGTCTTGATATCGGTACTAAGACACAGGCTCTCTTCGCTGACGCTGTTAAGTCCGCTAAGACAGTTGTATGGAACGGACCTATGGGTGTATTCGAGAACCCAACTCTTGCAAAGGGTACAATCGCTGTAGCTAAGGCTCTTGCTGAGACAGAGGCTACAACAATCATCGGCGGTGGTGATAGCGCAGCAGCTGTTAACCAGTTAGGTTTTGCTGATAAGATGAGCCATATCTCAACAGGTGGTGGTGCTTCCCTTGAATTCTTAGAGGGCAAGGAGCTTCCTGGTGTTATGGCAGCTGATGACAAGTAATCAGTCTGATATAATTTGATTCTTATATAATATATTTCTGATAGAAAAATCAACACGCAATTTGTTTTTGAGCGAAAACAAATTGTTTTTATGGCGATGAGAAACCGCCTGTGTGAATTTCTCATCGCCTTTTCGCG
>CAUCXT010000053.1 GCA_958446835.1 uncultured Eubacterium sp. | reverse complement strand
AACATACACACAAACAGACAGACAGACAGACAGACAGGTTATCCGTCAATAGATAAGCCGTGGATGAAGTATTACACCGAGGAAATAATCAACGCACCGCTGCCGGAGTGCACCATATATGAGCTTCTCTGGGAGAATAACAAAAATAATTTGGACGATACGGCACTTATCTATTTTGATAACAAAATAACATACCGTCGATTGTTTGCAGAGATAGAGCAGGCTGCGCGGGCGTTGCTGGAGTTCGGTGTAACCGCGGGTAAGGTGGTGACAGTTATAACAACTTCATGTGTAAATTCCATTGTGCTGTTCTATGCAATTAACAGAATCGGGGCAATATCCAATTACATAAATGTGCTTGCGTCGGCGGAAGAATTTGAGAAGTATTTCAGTGAGGCGGAATCGGAATATATTTTTTCGCTGGATTTATTTGCTGATAAAGCACTTGAGGCAATAAAAAATATCGGACGTGGAAAATTGTGCGTGTTTTCATTGAAAAATTATATGCCATTTGTGGCGTCTAACATTTATTCTTTAAAATATGGAAAAAAGAAATTTGAGCATGGTGGTAATATCGCTTCTTGGAAAGATTTTATGAGTAAAGGTGAGTGTGATGTAAAACTTCCCGCTTTCCATGACTGTCGTACAGTCAGTATCTATGCACACACCACGGGAACGACAGGGTTCCCAAAGACTGTGCTGCACACGGATTTTGCGTACAATGCCGTTGTGAGCCAATATGAGACATCGTTTCCGCATGAAAGAGAAGAGAAATTTCTGAATATAATGGTGCCGTTTGTGACATATGGTATGCTTACATGTATGCATATGCCTTTATGCTTGGGGCTTACTTTGGTGGTTATTCCTAAATATGATTATGTAAATCTGGCAGGCTATATTCGTAAGTACCGTCCGAATTATATAATGGGTATACCATCTTATTTTATTCCAATGTTGAATGACCCTAAAATAAAAAAGCTGGATTTATCCTGCATATATACGCTGGGTGCAGGCGGAGAAGGTTTTACTGAAAAGATAGAAAGGTCATGCAATGATTTTCTTGCCGAACATGGCTCCGCAACTAAGGTGATGATGGGCTACGGGCTTACGGAAGCCTGTTCAAGCGTAATCAGCGGACTTAATGAGCACAATAAGGTGGGGAGTGTCGGGGTTCCGCTGGTGAAGAACAATGTCCGTGTATGGGACAATGAATTGAATCGTGAATGTACTTATGATGAGGAGGGTGAGGTACAGTTATACAGTCCTTCACTGATGATTGGCTACAAAGAACATCAGAACGAACAGAGGAATATGCTTGTCCACGATGCTGACGGAACAGTGTGGATAAAAACAGGTGATATTGGAAAAATTGACAGAGACGGATTTTTGTACATAGTCGGACGGATAAAGCGTTTTCTGCTTATTTGTCCTAACGGAATAGCATATAAAATTCTTCCAAAGCCTATTGAGGAGGCGATAGCGGAGGATAAAGCGGTTGCACAGGTCTGCGTTGTAAGTGCACACAATGAAAAAGGAACGGGTTCTGAACCTAAGGCATTTGTTGTGTTGAATGAAGGTGAAGATACAATCGAAGCAGAAAAAAGACTGAGACAGTTATGCACTGACAAGCTCCCGGACTATATGCGTCCGTTTGCGTATGAGTTTCTCGAAGCAATGCCTAAGAACGCTGTCGGGAAAATGGATATAAAGAGGCTGGAGAATTGGGACGGCAGAGCCTGAAAAGTGTTGCTAAAGATGATACATTATGCTATTATATTCATAATAATTGCAAATAAATGTCGGTTAAATGTATATTATAGCATAATGTGAAAGAAGGTACAGTATGCAGCAAAAAATTAGTATCGGTAAACAGAATTTTGCGGACATGAGGGAGAATAAGTATTTCCTGATTGATAAGACGGATTTTATTAAGGAGTGGTGGGATTCAGGGGATGATGTCACACTCATAACACGTCCGCGTCGATTTGGTAAGACATTGAATATGAGCATGCTTGAATGTTTTTTCTCTAATCGTTATGCAGGCAGGGGGGATTTGTTTGAGGGCTTGTCAGTGTGGGAGGATGAGGCATACAGGCAGATTCAGGGGACATATCCGGTAATATTTTTGAGCTTTGCGGATGTCAAGGCGGATAATATTCAGGACGCCAAGCGGCAGGTGAAGATGAAGGTAGCCGAATTATACAAGAATAACCGTGTTTTGTTAAACGGTATTATATTTGACGATGATGAAAAGCAAGAATTTAGACAGACAAATGTAAGTATGGATGACGCTGAGTGTTCTATGAGTTTGAAACAGCTATGTAATTATTATGAGAGATATTACAATAAAAAGACAATTATATTACTTGATGAATATGACACACCAATGCAGGAAGCATATATACATGGATACTGGGATGAATTTACAGCTTTTCTGCGCAGTTTTTTTAATGCCACTTTCAAGACCAATCCATATCTTGAGCGCGCTGTTATGACAGGAATTACAAGGGTTTCCAAGGAGTCAATGTTTTCCGACCTCAACAACCTCAATGTTGTGACCACAACCTCTGATGAATACAGTTCATGCTTTGGCTTTACAGAGGAGGAGGTATTTGCTTCGCTTGATATGTTCGGTTTGTCTGATAAGAAGGCTGAGGTAAAGAAGTGGTATGACGGATTTACGTTTGGCTCACATAAGGATATCTACAACCCATGGTCTATAACCAGCTATCTGGATAAAAAGAGGCTTGCGCCTTATTGGGCATCCACAAGCTCTAATGGACTGGTCAGCCGTCTGTTGCAGGCTGCTTCAGCGGAGATTAAGGAGCTTATGGAGGAGCTTTTAAGAGGAGGAGATATAGTTGTCAATTTCGATGAGCAGATTGTGTTTAACCAGCTTGATACGAATGAGAGTGCGATATGGAGTCTGCTGGTTGCGGGTGGGTATCTCAAGGTGGATGAGGTAGAGTATCGAGGAGAGCTTTTGGAGCCCTGGTATCATATGTCGATTACTAATCTTGAGACTATGAGCATGTTTTCGGGTATGTTTAAGGGGTGGTTTGGTGCTGCGGCATCCAACTATAACAGATTTATTGCAGCAGTGGTTTCAGGGAATGTTGAAGCCATGAATGCATATATGAACAGAATTTCGATGGAAGTATTCAGCTACTTCGATGTGGGTGGAGACAGTTCATCTGGTGAACCGGAGAGATTTTACCATGGCTTTGTTCTTGGACTTATGGTTGAACAGGCAGAAAGATACGAAGTGCGTTCAAATCGCGAGAGCGGGTTCGGAAGATATGACGTTATGCTGATACCGAAGAAGGATAATCTGCCCGCAATTGTGATGGAGTTCAAGGTGCGCAATCCGGGCAGGGAGCAGACGCTTGAAGCCACGGCACAGTCCGCCCTCAATCAGATTGAGGATAAGAACTATGACGCTGAGCTGATTGCGCGCGGCATTCCGCGTGAGCGGATACGGCATTATGGGTTTGCTTTTGAGGGGAAAAGGGTGCTTATAATGGAATAATAAATGTAAGAAAAATACATTATATATGTAAAAAAATTACACATAATATTGACTATAACCTAATATGTATATAAAATAAATATAAGGAGGGTTCTAGTTATGCTTACAAAGATGTATTTGACCAATTTTTTATCGTTTGCTGATAGAACAGAATTTGATTTTACGGCTTCAAAATATTCAATTCTGGAGAAAAATAATGTATATGAGGGAGTCTTAAAGGGTGCATTGTTTGCAGGGGCTAATGCTGCCGGAAAGTCCAATGCCATAAGGGGAATTTCCTTTCTTATAAAACTGATAAATGGGGAAGGTGTGCGCTTTTCCGATTATCGTTGTATTTTTACAAAAAATCCGCTTGTGACTACAGAGTATGAGTTTAGATTCAATGAAAAAAAACTGATTTATAAAATTGAATATAATGTGAAGAGAGGCAGTATTTCAGAGGAAGTATTGATAGACGATATCTTGGTTTTAAAGAGAAACGAAAATGTCGGGGAATTAAGAATAGGTGGGGGTATTACAATTGATGATAAGCTTGATACCAATACCTTGTTTTTAAGAACGGCTTCGTTTAATACCGGTCGATTCCCTCAGGAACCTATGCTGAGAGCGTTGATGGAATATCTGCAAAATTCGTATGTCATTGACGGATATCATAAGAATGCTCCTTTCGGGACCACAATTAGTAAATACGCTGAGGAGAATGGCGTAGAAAATATAAACAAATATCTTGAAGATTTTCATTATGATTTTATGGTTGAGTATGGCTCTGAAAGTGAAGGAGCAGGAGTTAAGGTATCCGTGGGTTCGGATAATAAGATAGTCTTTTTGAAACGAAGAAGTTTTCCTATACCGAACGCTATATTCAGAGAGTCGCAGGGAAATCAGGTGTTCGCAGATATGCTGCCTGATATAATACGTGCTATTGAAAATCCCGGAATGTTGGTGATAGATGAGTTTGGAAATAGTCTTCATAATAAATTAGCTGAAAAAATAATCAGATTCTTTATGGAAAAGGCTTCAAACTCCCAGATGTTTATTACCTCACATGACACTAATTTAATTTCAAATTCTATTCTAAGACCGGACCAGATAAATATTTTAACTTTTATGGGTCAGAACGGTAGCCATGTAAAAAGAATTTCGGAGTTTAAGCCTAGAGAAGCACAGAATCTGGAGAAGATGTATTTAGGAGGAATGTTTGAGGGACTGCCATCGTATGAAGAAGTACAAGATAGATAGGTCAAAGAATATAGGAAATGTCATTTTTGTTGTTGAGGGAGGGCGTCCTGAGACAGGAGGCACGGAGCTCAGATTATTAAAGAAGGTTTTCGCTGATATTTTAGGCTACGAAGTACAGGAATTGCGGCGCGGATGTGATGAATTCATTGGACATGGAGTGAATCCGCAATATCGTGTGTTTGCTTTGAATCTTCCTAAAAATCAATTGACGCAGATGACTGATGAAGCGCTTGACACGCTGTATGCCAGAATAAGTGGTGAATTTGGAATAAAGCCGGAGGATTGTCCGATTTTTTATTTGTATGATAGAGATTACCTTAGCTATAAGCCGAATGAGTTGTGGGGAAAGTATGTAAAAAGGTATACAGACCCATACAGCAATGAAAATGGAGATATCGGACAGTTGCTTCTAAGTTATCCGGCGATAGAAAGCTATCTGATGTCATGTATTCAGGATGACACCTACAAACAATCATTCTTTTTAGGAAATGAATTAAAGCCGGAGCTTATTAGAATCGTATTCCCGGATGGCAGTGCTGAAAATGTAGATTTACATCAAAAAATTGTAGACCGGGTGTTTACTGATGATATGTGCGAAGCTGAAAACCGCTTAATACATTCAGTAACTGAAATGGATAAGGGGCTGCAGGCTGTTGGTCTGGGAGACTATGATTTGGACAATCTTGCTCCAACATTATTAAATATCTATGATAAGCAACAAGAAAAATATGCATTGGATAAGGCTTTTTCACTTATTTCACTTGTTGCTATGGCATTTCTTGAATTGGGTGTAATTGTTGAATGTGATGAGGAATAAGTAATTAATAGGGGAGATAATCATTATTTCTTCTTCCTATACTGATTCGGACTGAACCCTGTAACCTCCTTGAACTGCCGATTAAAATGCTCCACATTCTCATAGCCGCAGCTCTCCGCGATGTGCGCGACAGAGTCGGGGGTCATGGTGAGCAGATAGCAGGCGCGCTCAATGCGGCTTCTTATTATATCCTGAATCACAGGTATACCAAACAATTCCTTATAAATATGTTGAAAATATGATACACTTAGGGAGGCATCTTCAGCCAGCTCACTCACTGTCTTTTTGGGTGAGTGCTGGCTGTATATGCCGTTTCTTATTTCATGGAAAAGTGGTCTGTGAACCTTGAGCTTGTCGGAGAGCTGTGTTTCAAGGTGGTAGGCATCGCTATATTTGTACAGTATGGTTCTAAGCTTCGCGTCAAGAATCTCCTCATGGTGCGAGCCGGTCTGGTGGAATTCCTGCCTTAAGTCGCGGATGAGCTGGCTTAGCTCCGTGTAGTCGGACAGAAGCGTGAGGCGGTTGAACGGTACGTCGAGGCTTCGCATGAAATCACTTATTGAACTATCATCGGAAGAATTTCTATCCGCATCCTTGCATGTATTCTCATCGGGAACATCGTCAAAGCTTATCCAGTCATTCACATATTCATTGTCATTGTAATAATAAATAGGCGCGTCCTTCGTGTATATTATAAACGCGGGAGTGTTCACGTACTGTCTTATCAGCCCGGCGTGGCGGGCATTTCTGTCAAATGGCAGGTTGCCCTTTAGAAGCTCATCGGCGGTTGTCTTATTTTCATGCTCACCGCAGCAATATTGCCGGTATATGGTTTCCTCAGAAAATTCAAAGTATGCATCGCTTTTTACAAGGAGCATGAGATAATGCCCCATTCCGCCGGGGCGATCCATATTGATTCCATCAGGGTGGGTGGTGTTATAGCCCATGTAGCGTATTTTTAACATGATGTAAATTCCTCCATAAATGTAGTTAATGTATATAGAACACAGCAAAAATAAAAAGCAGAAAACATCAATTTTTTAACAGTATACATCATTGAGATTTGTTTGAAAAGTCATTATATTAGGTTTTACTTAAAGAGAACGTATGTTGCAAATGATTACATTAGCAGCGAATTTGGAGGACTTAAGAAAATGAAGGCAATGAAATGGTTTTATTCGTACTTTAAAAAGTACCAGTGGAGAATGATTATCGGACTTGTCATGGTCACGATCACCTCCGTGCTTGCCATCGTGAATCCCAAGATAACAGGATTTATAGTGGATGACATCATAGGGGACGGAAGCAACATAAGGCTTGACCTGCTTCCGAAGTTCCTGCTTCTTATGGTAGGGGTTACGCTGTTAAGGGCGGGGATGAGATTCATATTTTTGTGGAATTTTGAGAACTGTTCACAGGGGCTTCTGTATGACATGAGGGATGACGTATACCGGAATCTGCTGGCAAAGGATTTCGCGTTCTATAACAGCCACAGGACGGGTGATCTGATGTCAAGGCAGACAGGAGATATGATGGCGATACGTCATTTTATGTCATATGTGTGTTATTCGACTTATGAATGTATCCTGCTGTTTTCGATATCGCTGTTTATGATGTTTACGGTTGACTGGAGAATCGCGCTTGCCATGCTTGCGGTGCTTCCTTTTACACTCATCAACACGATAATCCAGTCTAAGAATGTAAAGCCTAAGTTCGGCAAGGTGAGGGAGCGCTTCTCAAGCCTGAATGCATTTGCGCAGGAGAATATCAGCGGTAACAGAGTGGTCAAGGCGTTCGCAAAGGAGGACTATGAGATATCCAAGTTCGACACGGAGAACACGGAGTACAGGGATTCGGAGCTTGCTGCGTCAAAGATATGGGTACGCCATGTGCCGATATTTGAGCTTCTTGCTAATCTTCTCACCTTCGTGCTCATGCTTGCCGGTGGTCTTATGGTCATAAACGGTCAGATGACGCTTGGAAACATGGCGATGATCAATGGCTATCTGTGGATGCTTGATGCACCTCTTAGACAGGCAGGATGGCTGGTAAATGACTGGCACCGTTTTACGACATCGGTCGAGAAGATATATGCGACAATCGAGGTTGAGCCTGAGATAAAGAATCCTGTGACAGGGCCGGTCGATGAGAACGCGAAGAAGCCGGAGGGCAGTGTTGAATTCAGAAATGTATCATACAGTATTGATGGTGAACAGATACTCAAAAATATCAATTTCAAGATTAAACCGGGTCAGAAGGTCGGAATTATCGGTGCGACCGGAGCAGGAAAGACATCGCTCATCAACCTTATGAGCCGCTTCTATGATGTTGACAGCGGCGAGGTGTTAGTCGGTGGTAAGAATGTCAAGGACATGGATTTGAGAGTATTGAGGCAGAGCATTGGAATGGCTATGCAGGATGTGTTCCTCTTTTCGGATACAATCGAGGGAAATATAGCGTATGCGAAGCCGGATTGTCCTTTTGAGAGAGTTGAGTGGGCGGCAAAGATTGCGGATGCGCATGACTTTATCATGCAGATGACTGAGGGCTATGACACCATAGTGGGTGAGCGCGGAGTGGGACTGTCCGGTGGACAGAAGCAGCGAATATCGCTTGCCAGGGCACTTCTTAAAGAGCCGTCAATCCTTGTGCTTGACGATACAACCTCCGCGGTGGATATGGAGACGGAGTCGCAGATTCAGGACGCGCTTGCAAGGATTGAGAATGAGACTGTATTTATAATAGCACATCGTATTTCTTCTATTAAAGATGCGGATGTGATTATAGTTCTCTCAGACGGTGAGATAGCTGAGATGGGCAACCATGATGAGCTGATACAGAAGAAGGGCTACTATTATACGGTATTCATGCACCAGTACGGAGAGCATGACGCGGCGTAGCCTCCCGGAAAAATATGTGGTGTCAAACATAAGTGTCACAGCTTGTTTTTCACCTGGAAATGAGGATAAATATGGCAAGGAATAAATACGATATAGATGAGACTTTGGAGAGTAAATTTGATTTAAACCAGTTAAAACGTCTTGGAAAATATGTTGGCAATTATAAAAAGACCTTGATTACGGTTATCGTGCTCATGCTTATCTCAAGTGCACTTTCAATGCTCAATCCTCTCTTTTTGAAGGATGTAATGGACACGATTGAGCAGTGCGCGGTTCATGGCACGATGAGCAAAGCTGCGGCTACACAGAGAGTCATCGTTGCGAGCGGTCTCATGCTTGCCGTGACGATAATAGTTGTGCTCATACTGAGATTCAAGATTAAGATGATGGCAGAGGTCGGACAGGGCGTCATCCATGCACTGCGCCGTGATTTGTTTGTGCATTTGCAGGAGCTGCCGTTCTCATACTATGATGATAAGCCGCATGGCAAGATTCAGGTGCGTGTAGTCAACTATGTAAATAACTTGAGCGACCTGCTCTCAAACGGTATTGTCAACACGATAACGGACATGTGCAGCCTTATATTTATTATAATTTTCATGCTTATGTTGAATGTGCAGTTCACGCTTGTATGTCTGTGCGGATTGCCGATTCTGGCTGCGCTTGTGTGGATAATCAAGAAAAAACAGAGAAGAGCATGGCAGATACAGTCTAATAAGCAGTCAAACCTGAATGCCTACATAGCGGAGAGCATCAACGGTATCCGTGTCACACAGTCATTTGTCCGCGAGGACGTTAACACGGATATATTTAACAGACTTAACATGGAGTCAAAAAAATCATGGTTGAATGCGGTCAAGTATAACTTCCTCCTAAACCCGGTGGTTCAGACAATAACGGTTGTGACAATGGCAATTATATATGTTCTGGGTGTCGCGTGGATTACGGACGGCTATGCGGCTATGACAGTCGGTACACTTGTTGCATTTACCGGCTATATCTCAAGATTCTGGGCGCCGATTACCACACTTGCGAACTTCTATAACAGTGTGCTCACCGCGGTTTCATATCTTGAGAGAATATTTGAGACGATAGATGAACCGGTCAAGGTTACGGATGCGCCGGATGCTAAGCCTATGCCTGAGATTAAGGGTGAGGTTGAGTTTAGGAATGTCTGCTTTGCATACGATGACGGTGTGCCTGTCCTTAAGAATGTAAGCTTCAAGGCGGGAGTCGGAGAGAGCTATGCGATAGTAGGGCCTACGGGCGCCGGTAAGACAACCATAGTCAATCTCATAAGCCGTTTTTACAATCTCACCTCAGGGCAGGTGCTTATCGACGGAATAGATATCAGCAGGGTGACAATCAAATCCCTCAGAACCCAGATGGGTGTGATGATGCAGGACAGCTTCATATTCGCGGGAACGATTATGGACAATATCCGCTACGGCAATATGGAGGCGAGCGATGAGGATGTCATAAAGGCGGCTAAGACCGTGTGTGCCCACGACTTTATCATGGGGCTTGAGAATGGCTACTACACCGAGGTTAATGAGCGCGGAAGCCGTCTGTCGGCAGGGCAGAGGCAGCTTATCTCATTTGCGCGTGCTGTTTTGGCAGACCCTAAGATTCTCATACTTGATGAGGCAACCTCAAGTATCGACACTGAGACGGAGATACTTCTGCAGAAGGGACTTAATGAGCTGTTAAAGGGAAGAACCTCCTTCATTATCGCCCATCGTCTCTCAACAATCAAAAATTCGTCATGTATTATGTATGTCGACCACGGCGAGATTGTCGAGATGGGAAGCCACGATGAGCTTATGAAAAATAAGAATGGCATGTACTATAAGCTTTACATGTCACAGTATGATTTCTTGAATAAGAAATAGGAGTTAATTAAATAGGAAATAATTGGATAGAAAATAATTAGCCAGCGGGAGCTGTGGGACAGAAGCTGATTTGAGTTTGGAACAGCCGCCTCAGGGAATAATATATGGATAGGGGAAGTATACTTGAAATGTATTAGCTCTGGGGCGGCTGGCTTCTTTTTATAGAGGTTGTGAGGTGTAGGCGGCGAAAGGGAGCTGTGAGAGGTAAAATGGGGATTCGCTTAGGTGAGAAGTACGAATGACAGAGCAGGAGCAGATATCTGTGGTAGAAATGAAAGTGGATTCGTGTAGTTTAGTGTAATTTTCGACAAAAAGTATGTGTAATTTAGTGTAAAAATTTACATAAAAATGGTTGATTTTTACACGAACTTTTGATATTTTATAGCCAGAGAACATATATATTGTATAAAACGGTTATTTTGTATCAAGAAAGAGAGTCTGTTATGTATAGAAAAATTATGGATTATCTGGAAGAATGGAAAAAGAGCGAACATCGTAAACCGCTTATTCTGCAAGGTGCAAGACAGGTGGGAAAGACATATTCTATTCTTGAATTTGGACGTATCAATTATGAAAATGTGGCATATTTTAATTTTGAGACCAATCCAAGGCTGAATGAAACCTTTGCCGAGAATATTAGCCCGGATTATCTGATACCTATTTTATCCCATATTGCCGGACAGACTATTGTCAAGGAGAAAACATTGATTGTGTTCGATGAGGTACAGTTGTGTGAGCGGGCATTGACTTCATTAAAATATTTTTGTGAGGAGGCTCCGGACTATCATATTATTGTAGCCGGAAGTCTTCTGGGAGTAGCTGTCAACAGGGCAATGTATTCTTTTCCTGTTGGCAAGGTTGATATGAAAACCCTGTATCCTATGGATATTGAGGAGTTCATGCTTGCAATGGGTGAGGAGGCGCTTGTGCAGCAGATTAAGACCTGCTTTGAGACGGATAAGCCGATGCCGTCGGCGCTTCACGATGCCGCAATGCAGCTTTATAGACAATATCTTGTCATTGGTGGGATGCCTGAGTGTGTCATGCAGTTTGTACAGACCAGGGATTATGTTCTTGTACGCCATACACAGGACACGATTCTTGCAAGCTATTTGAATGATATGAGCAAATATAATAATCTGAATGAAATAAAGAAAACACGGCTTGCCTACGATAATATAACAGTTCAATTATCGAAAAAGAATACACGATTCCAATATAAGCTCATTAAGAAGGGGGGCAGAGCGTCCGAATTTGAGAATGCTATAGAATGGCTTTGCCTTTCCGGAATAGTTTCCCAGGTATATAAGGTAGAGCAGATAAAAAAGCCATTGGAAAATTATCGTGATATTGATTCATTTAAGATTTATGTGTCCGATTTGGGTTTGCTTTGCGCTAAGAAAGATTTGGCACCGAACGATATTATATATATGGTTGA
Organism: uncultured Eubacterium sp.; assembly: GCA_958446835.1. Taxonomy (GTDB): domain Bacteria; phylum Bacillota; class Clostridia; order Lachnospirales; family Lachnospiraceae; genus CAG-882. The sequence goes on along the minus strand of CAUCXT010000053.1, from coordinate 3,671 downwards.
TGAGCTGAATGATTTCAAGGGCGGCATGACAGAGAATTATGTCAATGTGCAGCTTACCGTAAATGAATATAACACTTACTATTGGGAATCAGAAAGAGGAGCGGAGATTGATTTTATCATCCAACGAGAAGGTCAGCTTATTCCTATTGAGGTCAAATCGGCAGATAATACAAGGGCGAAGAGCTTGAAGCTTTACATGGACACATATAAACCAGCCTATGCAATCAAGCTTTCATCGAAAAATTTCGCGTTTGAGGACAACAAAAAAATAGTACCTCTATATGCAGCTTTTTGTATATAAGGTTTTGCAGTGATTTAGTGCCATACAAAATATACCGTTTATTAAAAATACCGCATTATTAAAAATATATTCTCAGTGAAAATATAATGGAGATATATTATTTAATAATGCGGTATTTTTTTGAAAAAGCAAAATCGGTTAAATAACCTTGAAACGCACTTTCACAAATTCCGGGATTTTTCATATTATATTCTATAAAATATGCAAAAGGAGTCCTATATGGCTTATTATAATGGCAATCACCGCATGGGGCAGCGCCAGCCTATGATGACCTGCCCGAATCAGGCGAATAACAGGCAGGCTAGTTCGGGCTACGGTCGAAATACAGTCTCAACACAGCCATGCTGTAATCAGAATGTCGATACACCGCGTCAGGATATGCCCAATGCTGCTGAAAAAAAGTGTATGATGCAGCCACGCATGACACCTGCCGATGGTGTTGCACAGTCCTGTGTAATGCCTTCACCGTACTGCCCTGTCGCAATGGCGTATGTACCGTTTCAGGCATTTGAAGAATTATTTGAGGAATCAAAGGCATTCATGGTCGGCACCGCTTTTCCTTCACTTTTCAAACCTTTTATGAGAGGGGGCAAATGCCGATGAACGAAACATGCAATGACAGAAAAGCTCTGTTTAGAAGGATTCACGAATGTGAGTTTATGATGATTGACCTTGGTCTGTATCTTGACACTCATCCGGACTGCGTTCAGGCGCTCAATGCATTTCAAAAGCATCGTGCCTCATACGAAAAACATGTAGCCGAATATGAGCGTCTCTATGGCCCGCTCACATTCTACAGTGTAAGCTCAGACACTTGCTGGCCGTGGCAGCAGCTTCCATGGCCTTGGGAAATGGAGGCGTATAATTAATGTGGATTTATGAGAAAAAACTAGAATTTCCTGTGCACATCAAGGACCCTAATCCTAAGCTGGCGCAGCTTATTATTAGCCAATATGGCGGTCCGGACGGCGAGGCCGGAGCATCATTCCGCTATCTGTCACAGCGCTATTCCATGAAGGACAGACGTGTGGCAGGAGTACTCACCGATATCGGAACGGAGGAATTAGCACATCTTGAAATAGTCGGTGCCATGGTTCACCAGCTCACACGCGGCCTCACTCCTGAGGAAATAGAAAAATCCGGCTTTGCGCCATACTACGTAGACCATACACTAGGGGTATGGCCACAGGCTGCCGGAGGTATACCATTTAATGCATGTGAGTTTCAGGTAAAGGGTGACCCTATCACAGATTTAACCGAAGACCTTGCCGCAGAACAGAAAGCGCGAACCGTATATGATAACCTTCTCCGTCTCATCAGCGAGCCGGATATTGTTGAACCACTGCGTTTCCTTCGCGCAAGGGAGATTGTTCACTTCCAGCGCTTCGGCGAGGCGCTTAACATCACGCGTGAAGGTCTTGACGCGAAGAACTTCTATGCATTTAATCCTTCGATAGACAGTTAGTGCATTGAATAATAATTAGATAGTGGTATATTACATGTCCCAGAAGTGGTGAAATTCCCTTCTGGGAATTTGTATGTTAGATTATTGATATAAGTCTGATAAGACATCCACGGTAAATAGGGTTTATATTAAATAGGATTTGTAGGAGAAAAAATGCCGAAAAATGTAATATATGCTTGTAATATTGATACAAAAAATGGTAAAATGTAACGTAATAAATGTATTGTTTTGACTTATGAAAATATAAGGGCAGTGCGTTTAGTATTTATGAAGGTATGGAGGAGTAGTATGGAAAACAGAAAATTTGACGGATTAAAGCTGTCGAACAAGACCAGTATGATTGCATACAGCATAATGAATATTATTCTTGTTGTGTGCTATCTTCTTGAGGTACTCAAGAAAAGCAGAACTATGGGATATTTTATGGTGTTCTGTATCTTTGCACTTGTGCCTTATGCATTTTGTCTGGCAATGTATTTAAAGGACAAGGGCACGAAATATTTAAAATACGCTATATCGGGCGGGTATGTAATATTTTACCTTTTTATAATTTTTACAACGGTATCGCCTGTTGCGTATGTGTATGCGTTTCTTATCGCTGTCACTCTCATTTCTTACAATGATATTAAGGTTGCGGCGGGATTTATGGGAACTGTATCACTTGGAAATATTATTCAGGTAGCTTACAGCGCATTATCAGGGCAGTTGGAAGCGTCACAGCTTGCCAATGTTGAGATTAGGGTTGCATCGGTTCTGTTATTTACAGGCTATCTTCTCATGGCGACTTATGTATCTAAGAAATGCAACGATACCCAGCTTGAACAGGTTGAGGCGGAAAAAGAGCATAATGCGGCTCTTATGGGTGAGATTCTTGAGGTGGCGCAGAAGATTACCGATGACATCAATGCTGTATCCGGCAAGGTTGATATATTAGAGACTACAGCCAATAAGACAAAGGATTCGATGGGCGAGGTGGCAGCAGGAACGAACGAGACTGTTCAGTCCATTCAGGTACAGCTTGAAAAGACAGAGCAGATTCAGAATACGATTAATAGTGTAGAAGAAGCTTCAGGAATGATTGTGGATAATGTAAATGAGACTAAGTCGGAGCTTGATTTGTCGAAGAAAAATATGGACGAGCTTTTAAGATGTGTAAAGGTGTCAAAAGAAGCTAATGCCAATGTGTCCAAGGAGCTTTTACAGCTTCGTGAGCATACAGGAAAGATGCAGTCCATAATAGATATGATTAACAGCATTGCTTCACAGACAAGCCTTCTCGCACTTAATGCAAGTATTGAGGCGGCAAGGGCAGGGGACGCAGGCCGCGGTTTCGCAGTGGTTGCCTCTGAGATTTCCAACCTTGCGGATCAGACACAGGGGGCTACAGGCAATATAACAGAGCTTATTGACAGTATTTCAACAGAACTTTCAGACGTTGTAAATGTGATTGAGGATATGATAAAGGTATCCGGAAATCAGAATCACGCAGCGGATGAGACTGTAAAGAGCTTTGTCAAGATTGCGCAGAAGAATGACATGGTATATGGTGAGGCAGGAAAGCTCAGTGATCTTGTACGCGAGCTCAATGATGCTAACCATACTATAGTAGAAGGAATACAGACGATTTCAGGTGTGACCGAGGAAGTTACGGCTCATTCCACTGAGACTCTTAAGGTAAGCGAGGACAATAGTGCTATTACAAAGGATGTTGGAAGTACCATTGCAGGACTTAAGGAGCTTGCAGAACAGTTAAAGAGACTGGAAAAATAAAAAATGCTGGATTTTTTTGTTCAGATGTGATATGATAATCTAAGCTGTTGCAGAAGGAATTTTGCAATAGTGTGCAGGATTAGTACATCGGTAGTATATCAGCTTCCCAAGCTGAGGAGGCGGGTTCGATTCCCG
>CAUCXT010000052.1 GCA_958446835.1 uncultured Eubacterium sp. | reverse complement strand
TGTGGGCAGGTGCTTGAAGGGCTTGGGCTTATGCCATACGCAGACAGACATCCTATGAGCCTGTCCGGCGGTCAGAAACAGAGAACAGCGATAGCGTCCGCGATGGTGAGCGATAAGAGGGTTATTGTCATGGATGAACCGACGAGCGGGCTTGACAGATACCACATGAAGCAGGTCGGTGAGCTGATACAGGGACTTAAGAATCAGGGGAAGCTTGTTGTGGTCATCACGCATGACGAGGAGCTGGCGGCAGGATGGTGCGACAGGATATACAGACTGGAATAACCGAAGCGTGAGCGGTGAATGAGCGACAATATGAAAGTGCCGGCTTTTAATATCAGAACTGTAAAGAAGTGTATAGAGGTATAGTAAAGATGGATTTTGACAGAAGTGAATGGATAGGAAATTGGGAAAATTTTGAACTGTATTTTACGGATGCTGCGCCGGCGATGATAAGGTCATGGGAGGACGCGGAAAAGGCAGTGAAGGAGAATAAGAACGGTCTTATATCTGCGATACTGTTCCGCCACGGTGCAAAGCGCTTCTGGCAGGATGCGTGCTATACTGTAAATAAGGAGAATACGGTTAAGCTTGGCGGATGGAGGGTTGAGCCGTCAGGAACAGGGGGCATAACGATTGAATGGATTGACGTGGCAGGCAGGAGCCTTGGCTGTTATACCTATGGGCTCGACATGGTTGTGGAGAAGGGACTTGAAGGTAAGATAAACTATATTCTCAAGGCTGAGGATGCGCCGGACGGCTGTCCGTTCAGATATATGCTCAGCATGCCGCCGATGCCGGAGCATGAGGAGAAGAACAGGGGAGGACTTATAAGCCATCTGCATTTCCAGTATGCAAGCGGCAGGGATATGCTCATAAAAGCTAATGGAAAGCTGAAAAATCCGCACTGGTATGCCACAATGTGTGACCGTGATGCCACACTTTTGCAGAGATGCAACATTGTCCGTGCAATGCACAAGCTTGAGACATGGGATAGGCTTCCCGAATAAAATAAGGATTGCATACGAAAAAAGCTTTTTTTATGAAAAATTCAGAAATGAGATTGTATTTTAACTCGTTTTTTGTTATATTTGAACAAATACTGGGCGTGCGGTTATCCGGCACGCCTTTCAAATGAGGAGGTTTCTATGAGCAACAAAAACGAAGCAATCAAAGACGCGAGAACGCTTGGCGTTCCGAAGATGCTCCTTCTTGGCTTGCAGCACATGTTTGCAATGTTCGGGGCAACTATTTTAGTACCGATTCTTGTCGGAGGATATTTTGAAGGACAGGGCTTGTCCATTCAGGTTACATTATTCTTCGCAGGCGTCGGTACTTTATTTTTTCACCTATGTTCTAAGATGAAGGTTCCGGCTTTCCTTGGGTCATCCTTCGCATTTCTTGGAGGTTATGCCACCATGGCAAGTCTTGACACCGGAAAGTATGCGGCGATGACGATGGCTGAGAAGTTCCCTTACGCATGCGGAGGTGTTGTTGTGGCAGGACTGTTATACCTTGTGCTGGCACTCATCATCAAGCTTGTAGGCGTGAATAAGGTTATGAGGTTCCTGCCTCCTGTGGTTACGGGACCTATCATTATATGTATCGGTCTGAGCCTTGCGCCGTCCGCCGTGAGCAATGCTTCAACGAACTGGCTTATAGCGCTTATAGCACTCGGTGTAATCATAGTATTCAACATCTGGGGAAAGGGAATGTTCAGAATCATTCCTATCCTTATGGGAGTTGTGATTTCCTATGTGGCTGCGCTTATTCTTCATCTTTGCGGTGTTACCAACCCGGACGGCTCCGCAATACTCAACTTCGCAGGTGTTGCGAATGCAAGCATTGTCGGGCTTCCACCTTTTCAGATATGTAAGTTCGACCTGACAGGCATACTTGTTATGGCACCTATCGCACTTGCTACCATGATGGAACATATCGGTGACATGTCGGCAATCTCAGCGACAGTCGGAAGCAACTTTATCGCCGACCCGGGACTTCACAGAACACTCATCGGTGACGGTCTTGCAACGGCTCTTTCATCCGCGTTTGGCGGACCTGCCAACACCACCTACGGAGAGAACACAGGTGTTCTTGAGCTTAGCCATGTACATGACCCAAGGGTAATCAGAATAGCGGCTGTTTTCGCAATCATACTGAGTTTTATTCCTAAGGTATCAGAGATTATCGGCTCCATGCCTTCGGCAATCATCGGCGGTGTAAGTATCATGCTCTACGGTATGATTTCAGCAATAGGTGTCCGTAATGTTGTAGAGAATCAGGTTGACTTCACAAAGTCGAGAAATCTTGTTATAGCAGCCGTAATCTTAGTGTGCGGACTTGGATTTTCTTCAGGACTTACCTTCAATGTGGGAGGCACTTCAATCACACTTACAGGTCTTGCAATCGCAGCCATCGCCGGTATCGTGCTCAACGCAATCCTTCCGGGAAATGACTATGAGTTCGGCAAGAATCCTCAGGGAGATATGAACCGTGGTGTTAGTATTCATCCGGAGGAGGAGAAGTAGTCTGATTTACTCCGCATGTGCATTGTCATAAATTTTCTGGATTTCCGCCGGAAGCTTATCGGGGAGCATTTCTTTTATGTGCTCCTCGTTTCCGTGCGTCATTGCTTCGTCATAGTACCAGCATTTGAATTTTAACATGTCAAGCGTCTTTTCGAGACGTTTTATCTCATTCTCTACGGATTCGCGCTGTTTTTCGAACATGGCTTTGCGCTCAGAATAAGTTGAGCTTCCCCTTGTGCATAAGTCCATATAGCGGCGTATATCCTTTATCTCCATGCCTGATTTCTTGAGACATTCTATCATGCGCAGGGTTTCTATCTCCGAGTCATCGAATTTTCTTATATTGGAATCCCTTTTTATGTTTGGAAAAAGTCCTTCCTTGTCATAGTAGCGAAGTGTTGAGACAGGAATGTTGAACATTTTCGATATCTGGCCGATTGTGTACATGTTATGCTCCTTTTGCGTAAATTGATGTATGTGCAATAGGTTTTGACATCAATTTTTATTAGTGATAATATCGTGCTATACAATATTTAATCATTGCGAGGCATAATTGTAAAGGTTATTTGTTATAATCAGTTAAAATTAATAGAATGGAGGAGAATTTGTATGAAGTATGCATATATAAACGGAAAAGTATTAGACGGAGACAAGGATATGCAGGTACAACAAGGACTTGTGATTGTCACCAATGGGGAGAAGATTACGGACATTGTGAAGGAGGTTCCGAAGTCACCGGATGTGAAGGTGGTGGACCTTGAGGGGCGCTACATCATGCCGGGGCTTATAAACATGCATGTGCACCTTGCCGGAAACGGAAAGCCGCAGAAGAAGCAGCGCGACAACGAAAAGCTGGTAAAGACACTTATGGGAACCGCTCTGTCAAGGGCTGTGGCATACAAGGTTGTGTCGGATTTTGCAAAGACGGAACTATTAAGCGGCGTGACCACAATCCGTACTGTTGGTGGACTTGGCGATTTTGACACGAGGCTCAGGGACGAGATTACCGCAGGTAAAAAGGTCGGACCGCGTATTCTTGCGGCAAATGAGGGAATATCGGTTCCGGGTGGACACATGGCGGGCTCAGTCGCCGTGGCGGCGCACAGCATAGATGAGGCGCTAAAGCAGCTTGAACATGCCGAGAATGAGAAGGTCGACCTTGTCAAGCTTATGATAACAGGAGGCGTTCTTGACGCGAAGGAGAAGGGCGTTCCGGGTGAACTCAAGATGAAGCCGGAGATGGTGAAGGCTGTCTGCGACAAGGCACATGCGGCGGGATACATGGTAGCGGCACATGTGGAATCCCCAGAGGGCGTTAAGGTGGCACTTGAAAACGGTGTCGATTCAATAGAGCATGGTGCAAAGCCGGATGATGAGATGATAAGGCTTTTTAAGGAGAAGAACGCATTCCTATGTACAACAATTTCTCCGGCGGTTCCGTATGCCCTGTTTGACAGGTCGCTCACTAATGCCACTGAGGTTGAACAATATAATGGAAATATAGTGTTTGAGGGAATTGTTGAGTGCTCGAAGGCAGCACTTGCAAATGATATTCCGGTGGTTCTTGGAAACGATGTCGGATGTCCATGGATAACACAGTATGATTTCTGGAGAGAGCTGTGTTATTTCCACAAATATACAGGTGTATCAAACGCATTTGCACTCTACACAGCAACGAAGCGCAGCGCAGAACTTGCCGGTATAGGTGACATTACGGGAAGCATTGAAAAGGGCAAATGCGCCGACATGATAGTGACTAAGGACAATCCTCTCGACAATCTTGAGGCACTCAGACATGTAGATATGGTCATTGCGCGTGGCAGAGTGATTGACAAGCCGCAGGTCAAGATAAATACGCTGGTTGAGAGGGAGCTTGACAAATTTCTCTAAGCCACACAACAGAAAGGAGTTATTGGCAGTGAAATACGATTTTGACAGTATAATTGACAGAAATGGAAAGGATGCGCTGGCAGTCGATGTCATACCTTTTGAGGGGGCGCAGGTCAAGCCGGGATTTTCAAAGATTCCGATGTGGGTTGCGGATATGAATTTTGCGACGGTTCCGACTATTCAGGAGGAGATTATTGAGAGGACGAAGCACCCGACCTTCGGATATTTTGAGCCACGGGAAGAGTACTATTCATCGATAATAGAATGGCAGAACAGGAGAAATGGTGTCACAGGGCTTGTGAAGGATGACATCGGCTATGAGAACGGAGTGCTTGGCTGCCTGTCATCGGCATTGCAGGCGTTCACTGCGCCGGGTGAGGCAGTGCTTCTTCATTCACCGACATATATAGGTTTCACACACGCGATAGAGGACAACGGACGTAAAATAGTGCTCTCACCGCTGATTCAGGACGAAAATGGTGTGTGGAGAATGGATTACGAGGACATGGACAGGAAGATTAAGGACAACAATATCCATTTCTGTGTATTCTGCTCGCCTCATAATCCTTGCGGAAGGGTATGGGAGAGAGAAGAGCTTGAGAGGGCAATGGAGGTCTACAAAAACAACCAGTGTGTTGTTGTCTCTGATGAAATTTGGTCCGATATAATTCTTGAAGGTCATAAGCATATTCCTACTCAGAGTGTGTCCGAGGATGCGAAAAACAGGACAATAGCTGTGTATGCTCCTTCAAAAACATTTAATCTTGCCGGTCTGATAGGCTCTTATCATATTATATACAATAAGTACTTGCGTGACAGGGTGAGAAAACAGTCTGAGCTGTCACATTATAACAGCATGAATGTACTTTCAATGTATGCGCTGATAGGGGCTTACAGGCATGAGGGCTACGAGTGGACGGACGAGCTAAGGCAGGTTATAACAAAGAATGTTGACTATGCTTATGATTTTATAACAAGGAATTTTAAGGGTGTAAGCTTTGCAAAGCCACAGGGTACATATATGCTGTACCTTGACTGCAAAAAGTGGTGTGATGAGCATGACACCACGATGGACGAGCTGATAAAAGCCGGAATCGCCGTTGGTGTTATATGGCAGGATGGCAGGCCGTTCCACAAGCCTTATGCGATAAGAATGAACCTTGCTGTGCCACATACGCTTGTGATTGAGGCATTTGACAGGCTGGACAGGTATGTGTTTAACAAGGCTGATTAGAAAATATCTTATAAGAAAATGTTTTATAAGAAGGTGTGCCGTTCGACTTACGTTGATATAAAATTAATATAAATTAGTATATTGAGTGAAACAGAAGCGCTATATAAATATTTTAGGTTGAAATGTTAGAATAAGTAAGCATGTAGCTGCCAATAATAAAGATACAGATTGCTATTTTCTGTATCTTTATTATTTTGGAGGAATTGTGACATGGTTTTAAAGGAAAAAGAGCGCACTGTAATTGAGGATTTACTGACACAGGAGAAAAGCTGTGTGGAAAAATACACGAAGTATGCCACACAGGCAAAGGACCCGGAGCTTAAGAAGCTTTTTGAGACATTAAAGGACAAGGAGCAGGAGCACTATGATTCTTTGACAAAGGTGCTTTCGGGAACGGTTCCGGAGTGCAACTGCAATGATTCCGATGGACGTGACTATGAGCCGAACGCTACCTACAATTCAATGACCGAGTCTGATGACAAGAAAAATGACGCGTTCCTTGCCACGGACTGCATTGGAACAGAAAAGCTTGTGTCGGGAACCTACAATAATGAGGTGTTCGCATTCGGCGACAGCAGCCTTCGCAAGCTGTTAGCCGATATACAGGTCGAAGAACAGAACCATGCGGAAATGCTTTACAAGTATAAGGTGGCAAACGCGATGGCTTAGGAGCGCTGAATAATAAGAAAAATAATTGCAGATTCAAACGCTGATAGGGCAGAAAAATAAAAATTGCCGGACAGATGTACAGGCAGGTGTCTGTAGCTTTAGCCGGCAATTTTTTTGTTGCATGTTGAGATTCGGATGTCAAAACATGCGCATCATACATAGTCCTACAGTGTGATATTGTTGCCCCGTACATACTCCCCAATCTTTTTGTCGCTGCCGAGAATATGATTTGCGAGCCAGCCGACCAGATAGTTGATGAGGTCGAGGAGATAAGCCTGCTGGTCATTGTCAATATCATCCAGTGTTTCGAGGTCGATATCTACAAGACGCTCAACAAATGCAGCGTGTGCATGCTTCTGAGCCTCAAGCCCCGGATAGCCGATGCGTTCCATGAGAGCTTCTTCATCATGGAAATGAAATTCAGTGTAATCCTTAAGCTTTGCAAGAAGCTCCATAATCTTGTCATACTTGTCGTGGAGAAGGTCAGCACAGATTAATTCGTTTGTTTCCCTTATTATCTCAAATAATGTACGGTGTTCATCATCGACAAGCTCTATACCGGTTTTGAAACGATCTGTGAATGCAAATGGGTCATTAGGTTCAATCTTTCCTATCATCATATCGCTGCTTAAGATATGTCTGTAGAGCCAGCGGACGAGATATTTTAAAAGCTCATTGAGAGATTCCTTAGCAGCCTCCGGGGAGGAGGTGTCAAGCGTGAATGAATTGATTTCTTCAGTAAAAGCAGCATGCTCACGCTTCTGAAGCCTCAGCTCAGGGTCATTTATACTCTCCATATATGCCTCTTCGTGTGCAAAATGATTAACAGCGTAGTCTTTGAGCTTTGCGACAAGATTCTTTGAGATGGTTGTGACATCGGAAGCCTCTGCAACCATTGCAATAGATTCATTGATAAGTGAGAACAAATGTCTGTGTTCGTTGTCTATCTCTTCAATATGTATTAAACAGTCATCGGTAAATTCGTACATAAAAACTCCTTTCGTGAAATAAATAATGATTCTCGATTTATTATAAAGTCTTCGCCATATTTATACAATACATAATCTGATAGAATTTTTTTTAGCATAATACGATTGCGTATTATTGTTTTTGCGCATGGAAATCGAGTGAAATACTAGGAATTACTACTTGAAATTCGTGGCGCTAGGAATTATAGTAGTCTTTACAGAACATGGAAAGGGTGGTTTATTTGCGTAAATTCGAAGAGAAGCTGGAAGAAAGGCTTCAGACTTCAGAGACATTTCTGCTCAGTTCAGTGCTTGCATTTTCCGGTGGCTTTCAGGATGCGTATACCTACAATGTGAGAGACAAGGTCTTTTCAAATGCTCAGACAGGAAATGTGGTTCTGATGAGCCAGCATATTATGATGGGTGATTTTGCAGCCGGCCTCAGGTATCTGTTTCCGGTGCTTGCATTTGCAGCGGGAGTACTGATTGCTGAACAGGTTGAGCACAGATATAAGAATTCAAGGAAAATGCATTGGAGGCAGATTATTGTTATAATGGAGATAGCGATGCTGCTTATTGTTGGATTTATACCGACTACATATAATATGGCAGCAACAGTTATAGTATCTCTGGCTTGTTCAATGCAGGTTCAGACCTTTAGAAAGGTCAAGGGGTACAGCTATGCCAGTACAATGTGCATAGGCAATTTAAGGAGTGGAACGGAGAGCCTTTCTGTATATATAAGGGAAAAACAGCCCGGGGCACTTAGAAAGGCACTGCACTATTATGGCATAATAGCAATATTTGCTATTGGTGCAGGTATCGGAGGTGTATGCTCACAAAATGTCGGAATACATTCAATATGGGTTTCATGTGCACTCCTTGCAGCGGTGTGTGTAATGATGATTAGGGAGCATAAATAACAACATAGGGCATAGAGACTGTTATGCAATAATATAGCATGGTGTATATGTTATGTAAAATTGTCATGGAGACAGAAGGATAAATTTATTTTGGATTTGGAGGAAATATGCTTACACAATTTTCAAGAACGGAGCTTTTACTTGGCAAGGAGGCTATGGAGAAGCTTAAAAATTCAAGAGTTGCGGTATTTGGAATAGGAGGAGTCGGAGGTTATGTGTGCGAGGCGCTGGTAAGAAGCGGAGTCGGAGCGTTTGACCTGATAGATGACGATAAGGTGTGCCTCACCAATCTTAACCGCCAGATTATCGCCACGCGAAAGACTGTCGGAAAATATAAGGCGGATGTTATGAAGGAGCGAATCCTGGAGATTAACCCGGATGCGGATGTCAGGGTTCACAAGTGTTTCTTCCTGCCGGAAAATGCACAGGAGTTCCCTTTTGAGGAGTATGATTATGTGGTGGATGCGGTCGATACGGTGACTGCAAAGATTAGTCTTGTTATGAAGGCGCAGGAGATGAACATACCGATAATAAGCTGTATGGGAGCAGGCAATAAGCTGGACGGAAGCCAGTTTAAGGTCGCCGATATATATAAGACCAAGATGTGCCCGCTTGCAAAGGTAATGCGAAGGGAGCTGAAAAAACGCGGAGTGAAAAAGCTTAAGGTTGTATATTCGGAGGAGAAGCCTACAAGACCTATCGAGGATATGGCTATAAGCTGCAGAACCAATTGTATATGTCCTCCGGGAGCCAAGCACAAGTGCACGGAGCGAAGGGATATTCCGGGAAGTGTGGCTTTTGTGCCATCGGTTGCCGGACTTATAATTGCCGGTGAGGTTGTGAAGGATTTGTGCAGAAAATAATTAAGTAAGGAGATAAAATATGACCAGAGAAGAGGCATGGGAGTTACTTAAGGAGTATAATAAGGACGAGTTTCATCTTGAGCATGCGGAGATTGTCGGAAAGACGATGAGGTATTTTGCCGAGAAGCTTGGGTACGGCGATGAGGCTGATTTCTGGGAGGTTGTGGGTATTTTACATGACCTTGATTTTGAGATGTACCCACAGGAGCACTGCATTAAGAGTCAGGAGATTATGCGTGAGCGCGGCATAGATGAGCGAATAATTCACGCAACGGCGAGCCATGGCTATGCGATAACTGTCGACATTAAGCCTGAACATGAGATGGAGAAGGTGCTGTATGCCGTGGATGAGCTTACAGGTCTTATCGGTGCTGTGGTTATTATGCGTCCGTCTAAGAGTGTGCAGGACTTAGAGCTTAAATCAGTCAAGAAAAAGTATAAGAGCAAGGGCTTTGCAGCGGGCTGTTCAAGGGAGGTAATCGAAAGAGGAGCGGACATGCTTGGCTGGAGCCTTGATGAGCTTATTGAGAGGACTATCGAGGCGTTAAGGACGTTCAGGGATTAAGGAGAAGTTGCATTGGAAAATAAAAGCATTCTTATAAAGGATACAACCAAGGAAGAGAGAATTGCCCTCATAAAGCAGTGGATACCTGATGATGACGGTCTTAATGACTGTGACATGGATTTGTGGGATATATACGATGACTATATAAAGGGGCTTCGCGAGGTTTCCGAAATCAACGCTTCCATGAGTGGAACATTTATGACGGAAGAGGACCTCAATAAAAGGTAAAAATTGTCTATTTTGACGTTTGACAAAATACTGTATATTGATATAATTTTTGGTAGCACTGAATTGGTGCTACCAATTTTGTTTTGAAAGGACATACACAGTATGAAATATTTACATCAGTTTATGGTAATCATTGGTATTACTTTTGTCGGTGAATTATTGAAATATATGCTGCCGCTGCCTATTCCTGCAAGTATATATGGAATGGTTATTATGTTTGTCGGGCTTATGACAGGAGTTATAAAGCTTGATGCAGTCAAGGATGTCGGCAAATTCCTGATTGAGATTATGCCGATTATGTTCATTCCCGCAGGAGTCGGACTTATGTCATCATGGAGTGTACTTAAGCCGTTGCTGCTTCCGGTCAGCATAATAACAGTTGTAACGATAATAACAGTCATGGGAGCTGCCGGAAGAAGCTCACAGTGGGTTATCAGAAGGGACAGAAAGCGCGCTGAGAATAGGGAAAAGGTGAAAGTACAGAAAATGCCGCTTGAGGCTGAAAATACAAAATAGAAGATAGGTTCAGAAGGAAGGTACATAAATGACAGAGTTTCTTGAAGATTCACTGTTTGCAGGTGTCACGATAAGCCTGCTTGCATACATATTGGGATATTTTCTCAAGAAAAAATTTAAGTTCGGATTCTTAAATCCACTGTTGATATCGATTGCAGCTACAATTGTGGTTTTAGTTGTGGCAGATGTCGATTATGAGGTTTACAATAAGGGGGCATCATATATAAGCTGGTTTTTAACACCTGCGACAGTATGCCTTGCTATTCCTCTTTATGAGCAGTGGCAGCTTTTAAAGGATAATTTTAAGGCTGTGCTGTGTGGAATTGTATCAGGTGTCATCACAAGTCTTGTCACGGTATTTGTGCTTGCAAAGCTCATGGGACTTACACACGAGGAATATGTTACATTGCTTCCTAAGTCAATCACTACGGCAATAGGAATGGGTGTGTCGGATGAGCTTGGCGGTTATGTGACGATAACTGTTGCGGTTATCATCATAACGGGAGTTCTGGGAAATATTTTTGGTGAGCTTATCTGCAAACTATTCAGAATCACGGAGCCTATTTCAAAAGGACTCGCTCTTGGAAGCGCCTCACATGCCATCGGAACAGCCAAGGCAATGGAGCTTGGTGAGGTTGAAGGAGCGATGAGCAGTCTTGCCATTGCGGTAGCCGGAGTGCTCACAGTGATAGGTGCAACGATTTTTTCATATTTCATATAGAGTTGGGACACTGGTGTCAGACCCCTGTCCCGGCAGGAGATAAATTATGTTAAATGACGAGAACAGTTCACAGGAATACGCCAAGGCGATTGATTATATATATGAGCTTATTAATGCCGGAACGCTTGAGGTCGGCAGCAGGCTTCCGACAGAGCGCAGCATAGCCATGCAGCTGGGAATAGGACGTAATTCTACGAGGGAGGCATTAAGTATCCTGCATGGAATGGGCATAATTGAGAGAAAGCAGGGCTCCGGAAATTACATATCGGGGGCTGCAGGAAAATCAATCGGGCAGATAATACTTATGATGCTTGCCTTAAGGAGCATAAGCTATAGGGATGTATGCGAATTTCGCCGTATTCTCGAAAAGACCGTGTGCGGCACGATAGTGAGAAATGGAATTTCCCGGGAGCATGGTAATAGGCTTAGAGGGTATCTTAATGAGCTTGAAAATCTACAGTGCATGTTGAAGGATGACAAAGCTGCTTCAGATGATGTCACAAAAGATATTCTCGAAAAATTAGCAATTGCCGATGACAATTTTCATAATGAACTTATCAAAGCGGTGGACAACAGTCTTATGACTGTGATTATGGATGCGGTAACTACTGTGTACAAGGAATCTATTGAGCAGGTAATTTATAATTCGGACGAGTGCGTCAGAGATAAGCTTATAGAGTGTCACCGCGGTATTTATGAAGGAATAATCTCATCGGATAAGAGGATGATTGAAGCGGCGATAGACATGCACTATGATGTGGTGAGCGATAGTGGCATACTTCTTGATATGGAACAGGATTGCTGAATAATTACTAGTAAATATTTCACAGAAAAATTTAGTTGATTAAATTGTTAAAGTGATATACAATCATAATAAAAATTCAAAACAAGAGAGGATATCACATGCTACAGGAAATCAACAGAATACTAACATGGTTAGATGGCGTTGTCTGGGGAGTACCGCTCATGGTACTTATTCTGGCGGGAGGAATATATCTTACGGTCAGAATGGGTCTTCTTCAGGTAAGAAAGCTTCCGCTTGCACTCAAGTGGATGGTCAAGAACGAGGAGGACGGACACGGAGAGGTCACATCCTTCGGTGCATTATGTACCGCACTTTCAGCAACTATCGGAACAGGTAATATCGTAGGTGTCGCTACGGCGATAGGTGCGGGAGGACCGGGAGCACTCTTCTGGATGGAGATTGCGGCATTCTTCGGAATGGCGACCAAGTATTCTGAGGGACTTCTTGCTGTAAAGTACCGTGTTGTCGATGAGAACCATCACTCACTTGGCGGACCGTTCTACTATATCGAAAAGGGAATGGGGAAAAAATGGAAGTGGCTTGCGTGCCTCTTTGCCTTTTTCGGGGTGTGCGTAGGACTTTTTGGCATAGGTACATTTTCACAGGTAAACGGAATTGCTTCAGCCGTAAAGAATTTCTTTGACCCTGATACAGCCTATGCGGTGACAATACCGGGAATCGGCACATACTCATGGGCGGTTGTGATAGCTTCTCTTGTGCTCAGTGTGTGCGTAGCGCTTGTTTTAATCGGTGGAATTAAGAGAATTGCGAATGTGTCACAGGTTGTGGTTCCGTTTATGGCTGTGATATATGTGATTTTCAGTGTTTTACTTCTTATATGTAATGTGAAGCAGATTCCTGCTGCGTTCGTGACCATAGTCAAGGGAGCCTTCAATCCGCAGGCAGTCACCGGCGGAATTGTCGGAAGCATAATTGTCGCCATGCAGAGCGGTATTGCCAGAGGTATCTTCTCAAATGAAGCTGGACTTGGTTCGGCACCTATCGCAGCCGCTGCGGCTAAGACCAAGGAGCCTGTAAGACAGGGACTTGTGTCGATGACAGGAACCTTTATTGATACAATAATTATATGTACCATGACAGGTCTTGCAATTGTCATCACAGGAGCATGGCAGGTTGAAGGCTTAGAGGGTGTGGCTGTCACAACCTACGCATTCAACAACGGACTTCCGATTCCGCATGTCATATCATCGTTCTTACTCATGTTGTGCCTTGTATTCTTCGCATTCACAACGATTCTCGGATGGGATTATTATTCTGAGAGATGCCTTGAATACCTCACAGGCGGAAAGATGAAGGCGGTCAAGGTCTATCGTTGGTTATACATACTTGCCGTATTCATCGGACCATATATGACGGTGAAGGCTGTGTGGACGATTGCCGATATCTTCAATGGACTTATGGCTATTCCTAATATGATAGCTATATTCGCTCTCAGCGGAGTTGTAATCAAGGAGACAAAGGACTTCTTTAAGAGACATAATGCGCAGAAATAGTGCCACAGGATATGAAGTACGGAATACAGAATAAGCAAAAAATATAAAAAACATTATGTAAGATAAAATAAGACATCCGTAAATGTAGTTTTTTGGCATTATACGGATGTTTTATTTTATTCTGTTTTTTGCAATTATCCCTATCCCTGAAACGGCGGTGCGAACCCTCCATAATAAGATACAGGTTCATCATTGAGCCTCAGATGGGATGTATCCCCCAACATCTGGCAGCGGAAATAGGCAAGTCCCGGTATGCGTTCCTCACCGGAGAGAACGGTGACAGAGCTTGGCGGTGTGAAAAATCCCTGCCACAGAGTGACCGGGGAGGTATTTAAAAGGTGGGACATGATACATAGCATAATCCCCAGATGACAGAAGAATACTAAAACCGGCTCATCATCCTTGTGGTTTGCCATACATTCTTTTGTGGTGCCGTTGTACACCATGTAGTCACAGCTTGAATAGGTATGGGATGTGCTATAGGCAAGTCCATCGCGCACATAACCGTATTTTTCGAGTAGCGCGTCAAAATTACTGCATACATTCTCATAAGCCTCTTTTACGTTGCCGCTTTTCATAACCGGAGTGTCCAACCAGCGGTTGGCATCTAGCAGCTCAGGGTATCTGTTGAGATATTCCGGCATGAAATCCCATGGAATTGTTTTTCCGTCCGTGCGTCCTTCGGGAGACACAGGCACACGGAACTCCTGCAGCCAGTCATAGGTTATTGCGGTTCTGCCATGGCAGGCGAGAGTAGGCTCACTTGTCCTTATGGCTCTCCCAAGAGGTGAACAGTAGAAATCCGTAACCCGCCATCCGGCTATGCGCTTAGCAAGGAGCTCTGCCTCATAGAAACCTTTTTCTGTAAGTGAGTCTGCACTGTAGTCCGGCTCGGCGTGTCTTATAAATATAAGCTTCATCATTTCCCCTTTCTTAATTGGTAATTACTTATGGTCTGAATACTATTATATCCATTATAAATATAAATCTCAACTTGATTTTCGCAGGCATTAAGGGTAGTATATAACTGTTATAATTCGGAGGAAGAGTATGGCACAGAAAAGAAATAAGAGAAAGAATACTGCAAAGAAAAAGAATAATGATGGCATATTAGGTCCGCTTATTGGACTTTTGTTTGGCTCAAGCACGGTGGCACTGCTTTTGCTTGTGGTTTTATTTGCACAGTCTCTCGGAAAATCCTCAAATCAAAAAGGGGTACAGCAGGGCAATGGTTCAGGAAAGCATTACAGTGCTGATGAGGAATATATAAATATTGACGCGGATTCATTTATGGGATATGTGGGACAGACGTATAATCTGTCGCTTTCTGCCAATCCGGTTGATTTGGTGGAATCAGTAATCTGGTCAAGCAGCAATGAAGATTCGGTTATCGTAGATGAGAAGGGTAAGGTTGTGCTCGTAGGTGAGGGTGTAGCAGCGGTGACGGCGACTGCCGGACAATATTCGTCTGCCATAGCAATCGAGGTTGTGAAGGATTCCTCGGCACAAGGTGACATGGGATTTAATACAATCGGCTGGAATGATAACCGCAATCAGAATAATGGCACAACTGCGCAAAATCAGACGGATTCCGGTGAGACAACACAGAATGGCACTATATCAGACAGCAACGCAGGTGGAAATAATTCAGAAGAAACTGTAACTGAGCCGGCGGGAAGTGATTACACCGATGGCGGTAATAATGTACGCGAAAATGAGACAACACAGCCGTCACGAAACAATGAGACGGAAAGTAACCGCAGCACAGAGAACACATCACATGAGGAGACAACCGAGGAGACAACAACCGAATTTATACCTCCTACAACCAAGGCGGCGGAAGCTATAGATACACAGGAAATGTTTTCTATTCTATCGCAAAGCGGATTTTCACAATATCTGCCAAACGCTGCAATATATGATGTGGATGGGGAATACTATGGAGAGGTGATTGTCCAGTCGGATAGTGTACATATATATATAAAGAAGCGTTCAGGAGAATTTGACATGGCGGTAAGAGGAGCACTGGCATATCTTCTTCCGGAGACATCGGAATCCGTATGGAATGTGTATACAACGCTGTCAAAAGACAAGACAATAAACAGTGATGGCAGAAAGGTGAGATTTG
>CAUCXT010000051.1 GCA_958446835.1 uncultured Eubacterium sp. | reverse complement strand
TGTTTACCTGGTTTATATCAAAATTTCTATAGGTACAATGTATTGCATGCAATAACAACTCAAGCATTTCATCATCAAAACCAGCTTTTTCTCTCCTAAGTCCGGCTCTCACAAATGTGATATACTGCTCAGTCATATTATCCATTCCAATTGGACAATTCTTCAATTCATCCAGCAGTTCCTCCACATCCCCTTTCTGTGAAGCCAGCCTATGTCTTATTTCCCTCTTAATGTTATACCAGTACATTTCGTCACTTGTGACCCGCACCCCTAAAGGTTCTACAGGCAGCCCCAATCTCTCCATAATTGCAATATACTGGTTTAACCTCATGCCCTGTTTGCCATTTTCTATTTTAGACAATGTAGGCACAGAGCATATTCCCTCGCACAGATCCTCCTGTGTAACTCCAAGTCTCTCCCGCCGTTCTCTTATACAATCTCCCAATAAGTAAAATGCCATAATTGACTTGCGCCTCCTATATAGACGCATTACTCCTAATTTGTTGTTTTGTATTATTATAGCAGTCATTTATGGCACTAACAAGTACTATTTAGGGGCAAACCCCGGTGTCGCATGCAAAAAGGTGGATTCTGTCTGCCTGTGCTGTACAAAATCCACCTTTAATTCACTCACTTTATTTCACTTTTTTCTTTTAATCGCCGGAGGCAACTCCCTGTCCCAAATGCTTTAGTGGTCCTCGTTCTCCCCCTGACCATAGTAAGCATTTGCTCCGTGCTTTCTGAAGTAATGCTTGTCAAGAAGGTGCTGTGGCACTCTCTGTACTCTAGGATTGAGTGTCATGGTGTTGTATGCCATCTCTGCGACTGCCTCAAGAACTACCGCATTGTATACAGCTCCCTTGGCAGTCTTGCCCCATGCGAACGGGCCGTGGTTCTTTACCACAATTCCCGGAATAGCAAGGGCGTCTGTGTCGCCGACTGTCTCGACAATGACATTTCCTGTGTTGAGCTCATAAGCCTCATAGATTTCCTGCGCGGTCAAATCCCTTGTGCATGGAACATCGCCGTAGAAATAATCTGCGTGTGTTGTTCCGAATGCCGGAATATCCATTCCCGCCTGCGCGAATGTGACTGCCCACTTAGAATGTGTATGTACAACGCCGCCAATCTCGGAGTACTGCTTATAGAGCACAAGGTGTGTAGCCGTGTCCGATGAAGGCTTATACTTACCCTCAACAACCTTTCCGTCCATATCCACAACAACCATGTCATCCGGTGTCATAACATCATACTCGACACCGCTCGGCTTGATTACGACAAGTCCGCTCTCCCTGTCGATACCGCTGACATTTCCCCATGTGTAGATTACAAGTCCCCTCTTTACAAGCTCCATATTAGCCTCGTATACTTCTTTTTTTAACGCTTCTAACATATAACACTTCCCTTTCTATATTCATGTTTATATGATTCCGGTATCAAAACATGTTATATATACACTCTTAAATTAAATCGACATATTTTGACGCTTCGAATCTTTATATAGGTAATTGATTATTCAAATTAAAGTGAATCTACAGCTGCTCTTTCTACCGCAAGCCCTGCCTTATATCGCTCGATAAACTCATCAAAGCCCTTGACATCCTCCGCTACAGGCTCCAATGTGCTTCCCGTCTGTCCGGCAAATACCTTGTTATTCAGATAATCGTCAAGTGTCTCACCGTCATTTTTGTTAATCATGTATGCTGCAAGAAGTGCCATTCCCCATGCACCACCCTCACCTGCTGTCTCCATGACGGTTATAGGTGCGTCCATGGCTGCCGCAAGGAATCTCTGACCAACCCCCTTGGTCTTAAAGAGTCCGCCGTGTCCCGTGATGGAATCCACCTTAACGCCCTCTTCCTTTAGTAAGATGTCAAGACCTATCTTAAGAGCACCGAGTGATGTGTAAAGGTGTGTTCTCATAAAGTTAGCAAGACTGAAATTACTGTTGGTATTTCTCACAAACAGTGGTCTTCCCTCCTCCATGTGAGTGATATTCTCGCCCGATATGTAGCCATAAGACATAAGTCCGCCGCAGTCTGCATCTCCCTCAAGTGCCTTATTGTAGAGTACTGAGAAGAGCTTATTCATATCAACAGGTATTCCGAGAGCTTCCTCGAACTCCTTGAATATGTTGACCCATGCGTTGAGGTCGGATGTGCAGTTGTTGCAGTGAACCATGGATACAAGATTTCCTGTAGGTGTTGTGACAAGGTCAATCTCAGGATATACCTTGGAAAGCTCCTTCTCCATAACTATCATTGCGAATACGCTTGTTCCGGCTGATACATTTCCTGTTCTCACCGCAACAGCGTTGGTGGCTGTCATTCCTGTTCCGGCGTCTCCTTCAGGTGGACAGAGAGGTATTCCCGCCTCAAGGTCACTATCCTTATCAAGGAGCGCTGCTCCCTCTGCTGTGAGAACTCCTGCCTCATCCCCTGCAAGAAGCACCTTCGGCATAATATCCATGAGTCTCCATGGAAGCTGCGCATTGTCTCCCTGTGCATTTCTCTCCTCGATGAGTGAATCGAACTTGCCTACCATATTTGCATTATAATTCTTAGTTGCAGTATCAATTGGGAACATACCGGAAGCTTCGCCGACACCAATAACCCTCTTTCCGGTAAGCTTCCAATGTATGAATCCCTCAAGTGTTGTCATGTAGTCAATACGTGGAAGGTGTTCCTCATTATTTAACATTGCCTGATAAAGATGAGCAATGCTCCATCTCTGAGGAATGTTGTAGTTAAAAAGTGAGGTAAGCTCGTCGGCTGCCTCCTCGGTTATACTGTTTCTCCATGTTCTAAATGGAACTAAAAGCTGTCCATCCTTATCAAATACCATGTAGCCGTGCATCATGGCTGAAAATCCTATTGCCCCAAGCTTTTTGAGCGTAACTCCGTATTTTTCCTTTACATCCGCCTTCAACGATGCATAACAGTCTGTAAGACCTCCCCATATATCATCAAGGCTGTATGTCCACACACCATTCTCATAGCGGTTTTCCCATTCATGGCTTCCCCCTGCTATCGGTGTATGATTCTCATCAATGAGCACCGCCTTAATTCTTGTTGAACCGAACTCGATTCCGAGAACAGCTTTGCCGCCCTCAATTGTTTCCTTTACATTTCCCATTGCCTTCTCCTCCGGGTTATATTTTAATATTGTCTGCCAATAATAGCATACCTTCTAATGTCGACTATTCATCATAATCATCATCGTCATCATAATCATCGTCGTACTCATCATCTTCATCATAGTCGTCATTATCTTTTTCTTCTGTATTATCAGAAGAAGCCTTTTTCTCTGCCTGCTTATTCTTCTTCCAAGCTCGTGATTTTTTCTCTTTTTTCGGATTATCGCTGTCATTTTCTATAGAGTCATCAGGCTGGGTATCTTCCTCAGCTTCCGTATTTTCTTCGTCCTCGTCATCCTCATACTCATCATCTGAGCTTAAATCACCCTCCTTGATGGTAAGGACTGAACGGAATCTGCCAAAAAGCTTATTGCCGAGACGGTTTTTCGCATGCTTTGCAGCGTGGTTCATTATCTCCTTCACAAGTTCAACAACATTACCCTGATCATCATTCGGAACCTGGCTGAGTATCAGATACAGCTTCAAAAGTGCCTTATCTTCAACTCTCCACCCCTGACTTTCCGCATAATCCTTGGCAATATCCACAAGCTCGTTTACCGTATACTGCTTGAGTAAAAAGCAGCCTGTGAAATTATCTGCGATGTCCGGATTGTCCGCAAAAAGCTTATTTATCTCAAACTCTTCATCTATGATAATAAACAATGTGTTGTGACTAAGCTTCATCATTGAGATAAGAGTTTCCCTCTTTAACCGTCCTGCATTCTCAATTACGAGAGTCTGACCTGCAAGCTTATCCGCATACAACTCATAGCCCTTCTCATTTATCTTTTCTGCTGATATGCGCGCAAGCTTCTGCTCACGGTCTTCATCATACGCATGAAGTGCTTTAAACAGATTAATCGCAAAGGCTATCTTGTCGGTGGTGCGGTTGCCCATGATGGCTACATGCCCTGCATTATCAATCTTTCCTACTGCCTCCGCTCTCTTAGCTCCGATGTATCTGCACAGCCTCTTCTCCATGCCGGACATATATAAATATCTGTCAAGGAACACTCTCTCCTCATCCTTAAGCAGATATCTTCCCGAATCAGAAACACCTACAGCTGCCTTGGCATTATCCTCGATTATCTGCTCTATTCCGGCATTTATCGCATGTTCAAGATCTGGCAGATCTCCTGTTTCATCTGCCTCATCGTTTACGTCATTTTCCTCTTCGCTGCTCTCACTGTCCTCAATATCCGGAATCTCCTCGAATTCTTCCTCCTCGGCTTCAAGCTCCTGCTTATTGGATTCTGCCTTCGGTTCTTCATCCGGATTGATTGACGCAGCTATCTCTCTGACTGTCCTCTCAAGAGCTTCCCTCTCCTCTTTGCTGTAGTCATCTTCCTTCGGCTCAGCCTGTACAGGCTCCTGCTTTCTGTCCTGTGTATGCTGCTGTGGTGTCTCAGCCTGCTCCTCATCATCCTCTTCGTCTAAATCAGCAAGCCACTGTGTTATATCCATCTGTGAGGAGTTGCCTTCGCTGCCTGCTGCCGCCTCCCTCTTTCTTCGCTCCTGCTCAGCCTGAAGCTGTGCGACAAGCTCCGACATCTGTTCAAGCGTGAGCTGCTGTGTAACCTCTCTTATATCAGCATTTTTCAGGGCATTAATATCGGGCAGCTTACTGCCTGACACAGTGCTGCCTGGCGAAGCTTTTTTCCTATCATCGTCATGGGGCTTTGCTGCATTTCTCGATGCCTTGCGCCACTGGTGTTTATTGATTATAATTTCCTTCGTAGGGTCGGAATCATCCTGTATATCTTCAAGTTGTGCTGCTTCCCTAAGTGCCTCGGTTCTCTCTCTGTTCTTATATGCCTCCATTATCTCATTGACATTCGCCTTAAGCTCCTGCTGCACGTTTCTGGTGTCATATACTGAATAATCGGGAACTTTTATACTTATATCATAATCCGTCTCAAGCTTTTGCATATCTTCTTTTATAGCTGTCTGTGCAGGCTTTTTCTCTACAGGCTGTGGTCTAACTTCCTTTACAGGCTCCGGCTGCGCTGATATGGCATTATCAATATCTATAGGCGACCACTCTGTTGTATTTCCTATATCATCGATATATACTGGCTTATTCTCCTCATCCGCAGAGCCCACCTCTTCGGCATAAGCTTCCGGTTCCTCCGGCTCTGCCTCATGGCTCACAGGCTCCTCAACGGCACCCGGATTCTGCTGCTCATGTCGCTCCTGTTCTTCATCAAGGGCATATAATTCCGCGTTGTCATATTCTTCATTATCATACACACTGGTATTGTTAGTATCGTATCCGTGACTATTGTACGCGCGGTCATCATACCCATAGTCTGTATCCGGCTCCGCTTCCGCCGCAGCTGCCTCACTCTGCGCCAGCTCACCACCCATGCCATCATGCACATCTGAGCTGTTTATTCCAAGTGAGGACAACTTCTCAAGCCTTGCAAGCTTCTCCATCTGCCCCGGTGTCAGTGGAACATACATCTGCTTAAGTCTCAACGCCTTCTCGACATATATTCCATCTGCGAACCACAGTACAAGCTCATCACATTCCCTCACGCACTTGTCAGTAAGTCCTGCCTCGCTGTAGAGAAGCGCAAGCTCATACTCATACTCCTCGTCAAGCTCCTTATCCTTGTAGTTCTGAAGAATGGTTATAAGCTCCTCGACAGGTGCCTTCTTCGCGCGCTTTAGCTTATACAGAAGAATATATCCGGTCACATCGCGCGGTGCCAGCTCCACATACTCCTGATAAATCTCCTCCGCGTCATCCAACTCACCAAGCTTGACATACATCTCCATAAGAGTTGCCAGAAGTCTCCTTCCGCCAAGCTTACGGTTATAGGCATAAATACACACATTTCTCGCCTTATCATATTTCCCTGTTGCAACATACGCATCTATGGCATTGGACATGGCTGTCCACTGTTTCATCTTCTTCCATTCAATCTGCTCTGCAACCTTGGCAGCATTGACATAATCCCCGCTCTTTACAAGCTTATCCAGTTTTTCTATCTTAATGGTCAACTCATACTTGTCCAAGATGTTCACCTCACATTACATACTTTTTTCCAGTTTATCACAGCACCTAAAGAAAATCAAAACTTTCCTGTGAAAAAGTTAGTCTTTCGTATTCAAGTTCGCTCTCCGCGACCTGACTGTGGTAATCGACCACAACTGTCTGCTGTTTTTTATCCACAAGTCTCTGTCCAAGTACATAATTGACATCGAATCGTCCTGTTATAGCCGGAGTAGCTCCTCGTGCCGGGACAATGAGCTGGACGTGATTGGTCTTTAAAAGTTTAAAAATCGGCTCCCATATATATATGTCCTTCGCAGCACCGAACGGATTATCAATAAATATCGTCTTTCCAAGCACTGCCGCCTCTTTTCCTCCCGCATTTATGCTTGCGATATAATTGATCACGGATACAAGGAACTGGATATATATACCCTGTGACTGCCCGGTACTTCCGACTGCCTCCTCATAGCGCAGATAACGGCTCTGATCCTTTATCCTCTCGCGCTTGTACAGACTTAATCTTATACTGTTCATGTCTGTAACTATGACGGAGAACAATCTCTTCCAACAGAGCCTTCCCCTTATGAATTTGAGCCTCTCGTCCATGGTCTTGAAGTCCTCTGCCAAGGACACCGTCTCATTAATATATACAGACATCCTGTCTTTATACATCTCCTCCTTCACATACGGAATCTGCAATGACAACACCGGAATAGCTTCCTCATCAAGAGTGATTCTTGAAAGCTTATCCAGCCTTTCAAGCTCAGAGCGTATATTGGTGCATATCTGGACACATCTGTTCTCAAAATTGCTCTTGATAAGCTCCATGTCCTCAATGCCCCTGCTTATTCTGTCACGCTCTAATTCAATGCAGTCCTTGGTTGTTCCAAGTGCATCCGTGAGAGCCGCTGCCTCCTCCTGTGTCTGCGGAGGAAGAACATTCTGCTTCACTTCCTGCGCAAGTTCATACGCATTAAGACGCATAAGCTCTTCTACAAGCAAATCCCGTGCCTTTGTGAATGCAGCGCGCTTTTTCTGCTCCTCCTTCAACACGCCGTCAAAGGCGCGCCCTGCCTCCTCATACATTTCGTTGGTGAGCTTCTCATCAGACATGCTGCCTGTATCCGCAGTCTCGGTTGTCATCCGGCTTATAATGTCATCCGCATCCGGCGCGGCAGCCCTTACCATGCGCTCAAGGTCCTTTTGCATAACCATACATGCCGTCTGCTCCTTGAGATTATCCTTTTCAAGCCCCGAAAGTCTTGAAAGCTCATTCTTAAGTCTTGAAAGCTCAGCTCTGTGCTGTCCGGCGTACTCCTGAGGATTATTTATAGCTGTCGGCACATACTCTCCGTAGTGCTCCTCATAGCTTCTCTTCGCGTACTCACAGCTTCCCTCAATCCTGTTCATCTGTGTGCTGGCAGCGTCAAGCTCACCCTGCATGTTCTTCATGTTCTGCCTGAGCTTTTCCTGCTCGTCAAGCATTGCATTTAACTGCGCATTACTCTTCTCCTTTAAAAGTCCACGGCTGTCAAGCTCCTTTGCCCTCTCAAGGCTCACACCTCTGTAAAGCATCGAGCGCTCCGCCTTTTCCATTGCCGCCATGCAGTTAGCCATGAGCTTTTCCTTGTCCGCTATATCGCCTAATTCGTCCGTGATAAGTGAATATATCGCATTAAATTTCGCATCTATCTCATCCGCCGGAACATTTGCTTTTGCCTGTTCAGCTTCGGTGCCTGCCTGCTCTTTATAATAAGGTGCGTACCGCTCCCATGTCTTTTTTGTCCGGGTTATGGTCTCCTGAAGAATATTTCTCTTATTCTCCAGCTCCTTAAATGCTCTCTCCCTGCTCTCACACAGCTCCTTTGAGAGCCTCCGCGCCTTGACTGCCGACTCCTTGTCCGCTTCGCTCTTTTTTATCTCCTGCGAATACTCGTCAAGCCTGTCGCTGAGGCGCACTATACCCTTAAGGTTATCCCTTATCTTTTCACTTTCCGAAAGCTTCCTTTCAAGCTCTGCCATCTGACCTGATAGCTGCAAGGAGCGCTCCTTCGTGCTCTCATTTATATCGGTAAGCCTGTCAAGCCGGCTGTCAAGGCGTTCAAGCTCCGACCTCTGACCTGCAAGAAGCAGCTCAAGCTCCGAGGTCTTCTGCTGTGGAGTGCATGCATAACCGCTCACCCTCTCATAGTCGCTCTTGACCGCCTCATATCTGTTTTCAAGCTTCACAAGCTCTGCGTTTATCTGCTCAAGCTCCTCTGAGGCTTTTCTTATTCCCGCCTGACGTCCTGCCTCATCGTATATGAATGAGAGGTCGCGGCACGCAAGCATATAGTTCTCGTCCTCCTGCGGCTCTGTCACTTCGCTGTCATCCGCAAGCAGCGCTTCCACCGCCGACAGCCTTATTATCGGGACTACACCGCAGTCCATTGCCATCACATTCCTGTCACGGCATATACTGTCATAGTCCTCGCCCGCAAGCACGGAATACGGAAGGTACGGAAAACGCGCGGCAAGTGCGGCACATTCGTCGCTGTTTTTCTCCCTCAGATATTCGGCTCCGCTTACAACGCTACCCTCATATCTGCTCGCAAGATATTCGCACATTCTCTTAACACCATCGGAATCTACAGGTTTAAGGTTTTCTATGGCGCTTATATAGCCCTCCGTCTCATTTTTCCTGTTCCTGAGCTGTTCACGCTTAGAAAGTATTCTGTCATAAATTCCTCCCAGCGACTTAAGCAGATTATCCGTATCCGGCTCACCGTACACCTTCGCAAGCGTAACAAGCTCGCGCTCCCTGTCCTTAGCCGCCGCAAGCTCTTTTTCAAGCTTCTCTATATTATTGCTGCAAATCTGTAGCTGTGCCGTTGTCTGTGCATGCTCATTTATATCGTTATCGCTCTTTAGCTTGAGCTTAGCCTGCTCATCACCTAATGCCGCAAGCTCATCCTTAAATGCCGCAATAATCTCCTCATAGCGCCCCATTTCCGCCGGCGCATTCTCCGTCACAAGGAGCGGGGTTGAATTTAGCTTCCCGGCAATCTCGTCCTCAAGCTCCTTAACCTGCCTCCGATATCCGGCTAACTCTCCATCGATTCGCGCACATTCGTTGTCGCTCATGCGGTAATTCTCTCTGAGATTGTCAAGCGCCTCCGCGCTCTCCTGCAATCCGGCTGTAGTCTCATCAAGACTGCTCTCGTTTGCTGAAAGCTCCTCTGCCATATATGCGTGCTTCGCCGCCGCCAGACCTTCAAGCTCCTTTGCAAGGTCCTCTCTTCCCCTGTTGCGGTTGTCAATGTACTGCTTAAGCTCCGCAAGGCTTCTCTCCTGCCTTACATAGTCCACATAGTCCTCCGCCGCATAGGAAAGCTCAAGCTCCTCCTTCTTTTTGTCGAAGTCCTTCTCTAACTGTGCATAGCTCTCCAAAAGATTGTCGACCAGAGCGCGCACCTTTCTAAGCTCCGCCTCCTCATCGGCGATGAGTGCCGCCGATATAAGCCTCTCCTCCTCAAGCTGCGCCAGCCTGATACCCGCTATGTCTGCAGCAAGCTTCTGCGCCTGTGCTTCGTTCTTCTTCGTCTGCGCCTGCGCCATGAGAAGGTACTTAAAGAGTCTGTTCTTTCCCTCCTCCTTGCGCTCGAATATATTTCCGAAGTCTGTCACCTTGGTGGAAAAATCAGATATGAGCTTAATCTCCTTATCGTAATTGTCCATCGTCTCCCTTCTCTTGGCAAGCTCTAAAAGCTTATCCTTTATCTCAAGAAGGGTCTTTGACATCTCGTCATCGCCGTTCCCACCGCGGATACGGTTGTTATATGACTTCTCAATAATCTCCTCTATCAGTAAATCCTCGACAACCTTTCTGGTGGTTCTGTAATTGCTCTCAAAATAAGTCCTGACATGTCCCTCGGTCTTATTGATTCCCCTTACAAGCTCCCAGTGGCTCTCATAGATTCCATAGTCATTTATGAAGCTGAGGTAATCCCCTTTGCGCTCAAAAAGCCTTACCTTCACCCCGAAGTCCTTCTTCTCAAGGTCGCGCAGGTACGCCTTCAGACCATTGTAGGTAATTCTCTCCTTGCCATCGGACAACGGAAGATTCTTGATATCATTGTCCCCGAACTCCCTGTAAAAAATACAGTAGTTAAAGTACTCTATTCCCGTCTTTCGTTCGCCCTCAGCGTCCTCGCCTGCCCGCGCCTTACGCGCGCAGAAGCCGCAGGTCATGTACTTGTAGCCGTTCTTTACATCGCAGGAATCTAACTTCCACTCTACAAGCGAATGTATCGTGGTGCTTCCTCCCGGCTGTGCGAACAGCTTCTCCACCGGCTGCTTCTCGTCAAGTGTACAGTTCGGAAGCATCGTCTGTAGCAGAAGAAGCATGAGCACACTCTTGCCTCCGCCGTTAGCAAGGTCATATATGGTGTTCCTGCACGAAAAACGCATCAGAAAATCATCGTAGAACTGAGTGCCAAAATTATATTTTATATTGTTGACCCTGATTCTGTTAATCTGTGGCATTCTGTGCCTCCTCCTGTCCTTCTTCCCTTGTAAGTATCTCGTACAACCTGCCTCTGTTGATACTGTAATAATTCTCCGCCATAGCCTTGAATCTGTCCGTCGGATAATACTTATCCTGATTTTCCACAAAAAGCCCCTGCGCCACAAGGAAGTTAAACGTAAGTTTAACATAGCCTGTCTTGGAATTTCTGGCGGCTCTCTGTCCCTGAACGTCATCGGTCGATGTGACAGGAAGCTCATCCCACAGCAGTGCAAGCGTCTTAAAGCTGTTCTCCTCTACCTCATCTAACACAAGCCCTGCCGAATGATCGACAACATTTACAAGAACACTGTCAACAACTTTTATGACATCCTCATGTCGTACAAACTCCGTGTAGGTGTAGCTTCCGGATGTCTTATAAAATTCCGTCATGGCACAGTATATTATAAGATAGCACAAAAACAGTTCCTTGTTCACCCTCACGCCAAGTGCGCGCCTGAGCTCCTCGTTGGTAAAGCCAAAGCCCGCATCCCCCATGCCGGCGTTATCCTCATCCGCACTGACAAACAGTGCATTATTATATTCATAAAGCTCAAGCCCGAACTTCTTTAAAATCAGCCTGAGCGCATCATATACCTGCGAATTAGACGAATATTCCTCATAGAGTGCCACATTGCCGCCTGACGCGCTCACTCTGTCTCCTCTTATCAGGGCGGCGGCAAGCTCAAGGGCTTTTTCCAGATTGCGTTGGTCCATGTGTGTGTTCCTTTCTTTCTACGATTTTTTCTACCCGGACGTTGTGTAATTTTACTGTTTTGTAAAAAGTATGTTAGATACCGTGAAGCCGCCGGCAAGCTCGATTTCATCGGATGGGGCGGCGGGGGTTATGGTGAAGTGGATTCCTAGGTAGGGAGCGTATTCCGGGGTCTGGGCGCAGTCATGGAAGATTTCGTCAAGGAAGGTCTCCATCTTCTGTCTGTCCGCCTCGAAGCTGTACTCCTTTTTCTGGCATAAGTGAACTATGAATGAGTAGTAGTCACCGTTTTCAAACAGCTCTTCGCCGAAAATCTTTGCAGCACATTCGTTGAAGGTTCTAAGGTCAATACTGTTCCTTCTCTTTAGGAGCGATAAAAGAACCTTTATGAGCGCCGAATAATTGCCGCGTATTCTCTCATCCTCAAGTTCATCATCATATACGATATTCTCCGGAACGGTGTCTGTGATAAGCTCCGCCTTGTCATCGCGTCCCGGCTTGTAGGTTATCAAATCCTCTATTCTTTTTATACCCAAGGTCTTTTTGATGTTGAGTCCCATTATAGGGCGCACCAGCATGCCAAGAAGTGTTATGTCATCCTTCTTCATGGCAAGCTCAAGCGCATTTCTGAAATCGAAGCTCGGTCTTAGCCTTCCAAGCTTCGCCTTTTTTACCATCTCGTCCGCCATTATTCCAAGCTGGGTGCATGCCGACAGCAGCTTAAGGTGATTGTTCATGGCTATCTTAAGCTCCGTATCAAGCTGGTATATTTCCCCTGTTATCTTAAGATACGAGGCATAATCATCATTATTTTTGTCCGTCTCCGCTCTTTTCTGGGCTGCCTGTATAAGCTCGGAATTCTTTATAAAGAGCTTCTGCTCCTCATCGAACCATTTTACTCCTGTGGCAAAAAAATCCTCATACGCATCAAGTCCGGAAAAAATATCCGAGGCAAGCAGCGACATTACTCGGTTTTTCTTTAGCCACAGACAGTCCACCTCTTTGTTTATGCGTCTCACTACATCCGTTCCACCCTTGAAATCCTTGGACTGTATCATCTTCTCAAGAAGGAGCTGCTCAACGCTTATCCTGCTCTCGTCTTTGATTTCCTTCGTGTCCAGATAGAACTCGATTCCCTCCGGGCTGATTGAATACCATACCGTTCCGTCCTCTATGCGGCTCTCTATAAGTCTCACCCTTGATATTTTTTTCTTTCTGTCAACCGGATCAAAATACTGGAAAATGAACGGCTTACCGTCATTTTTTAATTTATCAAAAATATATTCAACAAGAATACTCATATCCCCCGAAGGCGGATTGAGCTTGAAGTCACGTCTTATACATCTGCTCATAAAAGCGGCATATTCCGTATAGGTGACGTCCCTCTCCTTGAAATTGTTTTCCTCAATAAAAAAGCGCAACACCGCCATGAGAATATACCCCATATCAAGGCTGTCATACATTCCTTCCTTATACCATGAAAAGGACACCTCCGACAGCTTGAAGAACGGGTAATACTTCTTAAGATTCAGCATACGCTCTCTGTGATCTGTTATTATATCGTTTACTAAAATATTCTCCTGCGGCATTGACAACGACCTCTACAACTGTGTTCTTCCCTCAAGTGCGCGAAGCAGTGTCACCTCATCTATATTCTCCAGGTCACCACCAACCGGCACGCCGCTCGCTATACGGCTTACCTTGATTCCGGTAGGCTTTACAAGCTTGCTTATGTACATTGCCGTGGTCTCTCCTTCAAGGCTTGAATTGGTGGCAATAATAACTTCGTCCACATCGCCCTCAAGGCGCTTCATAAGCTCCTTGAGTTTAATATCGTTAGGTCCTATGCCAAGCATCGGAGATATAGCACCGTGAAGGACATGATAGACTCCATCATACTTCTGTGTTTTCTCATACGCTGCCATGTCCCGCGTATTTTCCACAACCATGATAACCCTGTGGTTGCGGCTTGGATTGCTGCATATCGGGCACAGCTCTTCATCTGTTAGTGTACAACAGCAGCTACAATATCTCACATTCGTCTTGGCATTTACAATCGCACTTGAAAGACTGTCCACCTGCTCTTTAGGCATTCCTATAATGTGGAATGCAAGACGCTGTGCCGACTTAGCACCTATTCCCGGGAGCCTTGAAAGCTCCTCGATAAGCTTATTAATCTGACTTCCGTAGTATTCCATTAGAATGGGAAGCCTCCGCCAAGACCACCAAGTCCTCCTGTAATCTTAGCCATCGAAGCCTGTGAAAGCTCCTCAATCTGTCTGAGCGCCTCATTGGTCGCTGCCATAATCATATCCTCTAACATCTCGATATCGTCTGTATCAACTGCCTCAGGGTCGATTGTGACCTTGGTAACTTCCTTCTTGCCGGAAACCGTTACAGAAACCGCACCGCCGCCTGCCGACGCTGTAATCTCCTTCTCCTCAAGCTCCTTTGTAGTCTCCTCCATCTGACGCTGCATCTTCTGCGCCTGCTTCATCAGATTATTCATATTGCCAGGCATAGCACCCGGAAAACCGCCTCTTTTTGCCATAATAAAATTCTCCTTTATTCTGTAATTAACTGTTCAAAGCCATCCCGTAAAAACGCTCCGGTTCTCAGGCATGGCATATCCGCCAAACATATCTTTTCAAGTTCAGACAATATTATATTATATTTTAATAATCAAAATATGTCTACAACAAAATCCTAGAAGTCTTCCTCCACGATATTCATTTTACATATATCCTCAAGGGTATCGTACTCCTGTGAGACATCCACTCCGTTCTCAACATGTATGACCTCAATCTCCATGTCAAGTCCTGTCTTTGCAGCTATCGCCTGCTTTATCGTGTCGATAACCTCCTGCCTTGATATCATGGAATAGTAGGTAGCGTCCTCATATATGAGCTGGAGCTTATTACCGCCGCCGTTCGCCTTGGTTGTGTAGTGCTCAAGAATCGGCTTCAATGACATCGACAATCCATTGCATATTGAGCGCCAGTTCTGGATGACCGCCGTTATGTCCTCAGAGCGCGCCGGCTTCGGCTTATTAGCCATGCCTGCCTGTGCTCCCCCGGTAGCTGCATCCGCTGTCATGCCACCATTGTCGCCTGCAGGTGCCCCTGAGCCCGCTACAAAGCCCCCGGCAGCCATAGCCCTCGCAGCGGCCTCAAGCCCTGTCTCCATCCGTCTTTCAAGGATTGCTATTCTGTCCATCAGCGCGTCATTTAAGCCCTTCTCCATAGCCGGCTGTGTCATCTTGATGAGTGCAACCTCAACCATCACACGTTTCTGGCTTGAATTTTTGAGCTGACCGGACAATTCAGAAAATATTCTGATATAGCGCATGACACCGTTCAAATCTGTAAGCTGTGCGTCCTCCTTGAGAAGCTTCATATTCTCCTCGGACATCTCAAGCACATCGGAGGCATCCGTCTGTGACTGTAGCAGCATCAGATTTCTCAGATACCATGTAAAATCGGACACAAACTGGCTTAAGTCTCTTCCGTCAATTATTATCTTCTCAAGCTTATGGATGAGCCCAATCGCATCCCCGGCAACAATTCCCCTGAAAAAGTCGGAAAACACCTCCGTGTCAACGGCACCTAAGACCTCAAGCACATTCTCATACTTTAGCTCCTGCCCCATATAGAACGCAAGGCACTGGTCTAAGAGGCTCAGCGCATCTCTCATGGAGCCATCGGCAGCCTTTGCCACGTACCTTAACGCTCTCTCGTCCGCCTTAATATTCTCCGCCACCATGAGCTCTGACAATCTCGCACTTATGGTGTCTATGGAAATTCTCTTAAAATCGTACCTCTGGCAGCGCGACAGAATGGTTATAGGTATCTTATGTGCTTCTGTAGTCGCAAGGATAAATATTACATAGGCAGGCGGCTCCTCAAGCGTCTTTAACAGTGCGTTGAAGGCTCCTATTGAGAGCATGTGAACCTCGTCGATTATATACACCTTGAAGCGCCCCTGCGTCGGAGGGTATGCGACCTCCTCCTTGATTTCCCTTATATTGTCAACACCATTGTTGGAAGCGGCATCTATCTCTATCACGTTCATGCTCGCCCCCGCCGCAACGGCACGGCACACCTCACACTCACCACATGGGTTTCCGTCCACCGGGTGAGCACAGTTGACCGCCTTTGCAAGTATCTTTGCGACAGAGGTCTTACCTGTGCCTCGCGTTCCGCAGAACAGGTAAGCATGTCCTATTCGGTCATTTATCACCTGATTCTTGAGCGTGGTTACAATATGATCCTGCCCCTTGACCTCGTCAAAGGTCGACGGTCTCCATTTTCTATATAAAGCTGTATATGACATAATTATAATTCCTTAATTTTGTTTCTAGTCTCCGAAGCTTATGCCCAACATCTTCGCTTCATTTATTATCGAAGCATTAGGGTCCACCATCTTGAGCTTGCCCGCTACATCTGCAAGCGGAACCTTAACAATCTCACCGTTTTTTATTCCGACCATATAGCCGTACTGCTTGTCGATAATGAGCTTCGCCGCAGCCGCACCCAGTCTTGAAGCAAGCACTCTGTCATAAGGGCAAGGGCTTCCGCCTCTCTGCGTATGTCCCGGAACGGTTATACGAACCTCCTGACCGGTCAATTCCTGTATCTCGCTTCCTATCTTGTATGATACCGAAGGATATGGGTTATCCTTGAGCCTCTGCTTAAGCTCCTTCTTAGGAAGTGCCGCATCCTCCTTGGATATCGCGCCCTCGGCAACCGCAAGTATTGAGAAATTCTTTCCCGCCTTGGTTCTTCTGTTGA
>CAUCXT010000050.1 GCA_958446835.1 uncultured Eubacterium sp. | reverse complement strand
TCTCGGCGCTTGACAAGAACACGGAAAAGCAGGTTTATGATAATCTGAGGAGCATGTCAGGGGATAAAATAGTATTTCTTATCTCACACAGACTGTATATGTTTCCGAAGATGGACAAGATTATATGGCTTGAGAACGGCAGAGCGGAGGTAGGCACGCATGATGAGCTTATGAGCTGGGTGCCTGAATATGCGAAGCTTTACAATGACCAGAAAGGAGGCGGCACGGATGAAGCCTGGTGAAAATGAGAGAAAAAAGAGCGGACATGTCGGGAGCATTATCTTACATACTGTGACAGGCTATGGCTTTCTTTCCGCAGGCATTTTAATTGCGGTTGTGGGCGCGGTGGTGCTGGCACTTATTCCGCCGCTTGTACTTGGGGATATAGTTGATACGTTGACAACAGGAAGTTCACTTCTGGTTCAGATGGTTGCGCTGTATTTTGTCATGCTTGCGTTGACAGGTATTATGGAGTCGGCAAGGGAGGGACTTCTCACTGTATTCGGGCAGAAAATAACACATGCTGTGAGAAGCAGCCTTATGGAAAAGCTTATAAAGCTGTCGGCGGATGAACTCAACAGGCAGGAACCGGGAAATCTTGTGTCAAGGTTTGTCGGCGATGTAGATACCGTTGAGAATCTGTTCACATCCGGAATTATAAGCATGTTCGCCGATGCATGTAAGATAATCAGTATTATTGTGGTTATATGGGTCAAAAATATGGGGCTTGCGATTGTGCTTTTATTGCTGCTGCCTGTGTTGTTTCTGTTTACCAGATATGTGCAGAAGAATATGCTTGCCTCACAGCTTGAGAACAGAAGGGCGGTCGGCAGAGCCTCCGGCCATGTACCTGAGACACTTCACAATATAAGGACAATCCACTGTCTTAAGAAGGAACGGTATATGGAGGAAAAGTATGATACATATATCGGGCAGAGCTACCGAGCTATGGAAAAGACAAATTTCTACGATGCTATATACTCACCTGTCATACTGATACTCAACGCGGTGGTTGTTGCTGTTGTAATGCTTCTGTCCGCGTCCGGGAATACACGTCTGCTCACATTCTTTGGAATGTCTGCAGGTACGGCGGTTGCTGTAATCAACTATATATCAGAGATCTTTTCACCTGTTGAGAGCCTTGGCATGGAAATACAGACAATACAGTCCGCGCTTGCCGGCATAAAGAGGATAAATGAGTTCTTTGAGCTTACTGAGAAGAACAAGTACGATGGCACTAAGGGCAGACCTGCGGAGCGTGTTGACAGTGAAGCTAATGAAGGTAAAGCTAAAGAAGGAAATATTGCCGGTAACAGCGCTGAAAATCCGGAGGAATCGAAGGGACAGCCTGTGGTTGAGCTTAGGAATGTCACCTTCGGCTATGATGAGCATGTGGTTCTCGACAATGTGAGCTTTTCGATAAGAAAGGGAGAGCAGGCGACGCTTTCGGGAAGAACCGGAGCGGGAAAGAGCACAATATTCAAGCTGCTGCTTGGCTTATATGAACCTCAGGGAGGAAGTGTGCTCATCAACGGAATGCCGGCAACAACGATTAAGAATTCCCGGAGAAGAGGACTGTTCGGCTATGTTGAGCAGTCATTCCACATGGTTCCGGGGACGGTAAAAGAGCAGATAACGCTGTTTGACAAGTCGATTACGGACGAGGATGTAAAAGCTGCTGCGATGCTGGTGGGACTTGATGATACTATAATGAAGCTTGAGAACGGATATGATACAGCGTGCACTCCTGAATTATTTTCGCAGGGACAGTGGCAGCTGCTTTCAATCGCAAGGGCTGCGGCGGCAAAGCCGGAGCTTCTCCTGCTTGATGAGATAACAGCTAATCTTGATGCCGAGACGGAAAAGACGGTTTTACAGGCATTGAAAAATGTGTCAAAGGACAGAACAGTGCTTTCAATCTCACATAGAACTATGGCTGAAACAGGACGTATTATTACTATAAAATAGAACAAATAAGTATTTGATATTTATATTGACAGATTATTTTGCCTTGGAGTAAAATTATGTAAACAATAAGTTTGTGAAAACATAATATGGAGGCATGCTTATGAAGAAAATTCGGACAAAGATTATTATGGCTATTCTGTTGTGCTCACTTTTAACTGCTGCGGTCATAGGTGCACTAGCCATGGTCAATTCATCCCAGATGGCGTCGAGGGATTCTAAGGAACGTGCGCGTACTGAAGGTGAACTGTATGCAGAGCGAATCAATAGTATTATTTCACAGATTGAACAGTCGGTGAACACACTCAGCGATGCGGTGAGCAATGATTTTGACTATGACGCATTTGTAAAGAGCAAGAAATATGCTGATGAGTATACTAAGCTGATCACAGATGAAGCGGTCAATTTTGCTTCACACACGGATGGAGCTGTCGCGGCGTATGTACGATATAATCCACAGTATTCCAATCCGACATCCGGAATATTTATGTCACGAAATTCGTTGAATGATGAATTTACACTTCTTACACCGACAGATTTTTCCATGTACGATGAGAATGATACCGCTCATGTCGGCTGGTATTATCAGCCAATCAAAGCGGGACAGGCAATGTGGATGGAACCGTATCTCAATGAAAATATCAATGTGTATATGATATCTTACGTTGTTCCGCTGTATGCCTCGAATGGAACTTCGATAGGTGTTGTCGGAATGGATATTGATTTTTCAACTCTGACAGATGTAGTTGATGATATATCAATATATGATACAGGCTATGCCTTTTTAACGAATGCCGATGGCGTGCTTATGCACCATAAAAATAATCTTCAGTCACAGAACATAGCAGACTTCGATTCGTCTCTCTCAGGTATAGCGGACTACTTGAATGATAGTTCAAAGCAGGGAGTGGGATACATATACAGGTATGAAAATGTTAGAAAGCAGATGTTCTATTTCAATCTTGATAATGGAATGAAGCTTGTACTTACCGCTCCGAATATGGAAATATTTTCGGATGCAAACAGAATGGTAGCCCTTATATTAGGGGCACTTGTATTGGCGCTTATAGTGTCCGCGGGAATAGGTATTTTAATAGGAAACATGATTTCAAGACCTGTAAAATATGTTACGGATATCATACAGCAGACTTCCAAGCTTGACTTTACGCCTACGCAGATGGGTAAGAAGCTCAGACAGCAGAAGGATGAGATCGGAGTCATGGCTAACTCAGTACATGATATGAGAAAGGTATTGAGGAGTATTATGGAAAGGCTTGACAGCGCTAATGCAACAATTGTCGAGAGCGTGACAAGACTTGATGATATAATGAAGGTTAACAGTGATCATGCCATGGATAATTCCGCAGCAACTCAGGAGCTAGCTGCCGGAATGCAGGAGACACTTGATAATACTGAAAATATCTCTAAGAATATCCAAGAGGTAAAGAAAAATTCCGGCATGATATACAAGCTTGCTGTCGATGGTGAGCAGAACTCAAAGCTTGTGCAGGAGCGTGCCGTTGCGATGGAGGAGGCAAGCACTGAGTCGAGCCGCAAGGTAGATGAGGTATATTCTAAGATTAAGGACAGGACTAATGAGGCTGTTGAGCAGTCGAAGGCGGTTAAGCGAATCAATGAACTGACCAATGATATAAAGGATATTTCATCACAGACCAATCTTTTAGCACTCAATGCCAGCATAGAGGCTGCAAGAGCAGGTGATGCGGGCAGGGGCTTTGCAGTGGTTGCGTCTGAGATAGGAGCGCTTGCGGCACAGACACTTCACAGCGTCGACAATATCAATGAGATTGTCGGTGAGGTCAACTTAGCGGTCAACAATCTTACAGAATGTATATCCACTATAATGGACTTTATGGAAAATACGGTTGTAGGAGATTATGAGAGCTTTAAGAAGGCTGGGGCCGAATACAGGCAGGATGCCGGAGAGTTTAAGTCTGTTATGGGCAGCACGAAGGAAGCTATGCAGAAGCTCGAGACACTTATTGAGCAGATATCCGGTGCTTCCACAGGAATTAACAATATGATGGCGCAGTCTTCTGCGGGAATTAACGATATAGCCGAAAAGTCCGGAGAGACACAGGAGATTACCGCGGAAGGGTACGAGAAACTCAAGGAGTGCAGACAGTCAATTGAAGAACTCAGAAGTATTGTCAAACAGTTTCATCTTGGGTAATACATGAAATTAAAATATTAAATCCAAAATGCCGTAATTGAAATGCCGGAGTGTATGATTTTTCAATCACACT
This sequence comes from uncultured Eubacterium sp., assembly GCA_958446835.1. Lineage (GTDB taxonomy): Bacteria > Bacillota > Clostridia > Lachnospirales > Lachnospiraceae > CAG-882. Next base: position 12,188 of record CAUCXT010000050.1, on the reverse strand, counting down.
CCGGCATTTTAATTTTAATGCACACCCGTGGAACCGAATCCGCCCTCACCGCGAACGGTATCGGAGAGTTCGTCCGTCTCCTCAAAGTCCGGTGTGAGAAAAGGCGTGATGACAAGCTGTACTATTCTTTCGCCCGGCTCAATTGAGGCAGGCACTTCTGAGTGATTGTGCATCGCCACCATAAATTCGCCGCGGTAGTCCGGGTCAACCACGCCTACCTTGTTGGCAGGTGCAAGACCGCGCTTGGAGGCGATTCCGCTTCTTGGATATATAAGCCCTGCATATCCGGCAGGAATCTCCATTGCAAGCCCGGTGCCAATCATAACTGTCTCATGTGGGGCGATGACGATTGGTGAATCAATGCATGCATATAAGTCCGAACCGGCAGCGTACTCTGTGCCTCGTGTTGGCATAACGGCACCTTCTTTAAGTCTTTTAACTTTAATCTGAATGTTGCTCATAGGAACCTCGTTTCGTTTTTATAACCTGATTTTACATTATCAATTGAGTAATGCAGTATTATTATAATTGAACAATCGGAAAAGGGGAAGTGGAAAATAAAAAGAAAATATATAAAAATTAAAAAAAGTACTTGCAATTTTAAAATACATGTGGTATTATACATTATGTTGTGACGCAAGAGTGATTACAACGAACTACATATCTGAGCAGTCGTGGCGGAATTGGCATACGCGCTAGACTAAGGATCTAGTCCATATTGCTTGGGTGCGGGTTCAAGTCCCGCCGACTGCACTTATGTTTACAGTCTCATTTACTTTGAAAGTAGATGAGGCTGTTTTGCTTATGATTATCTACATAAATTGAAATTATGCTTAAAATGGAAAATGCACCTGCAAAAATCGCAGGTGCATTTTTTAATCTTCGCTCCAAAGAACAATGTTTCCGCTGGATAATGTCTTTTTCATATCGATTATTCTTTGATTTTCCGAACCTTTAAACTGTAGATTCAGATTTTTCTGTTCCTCTATGAATGGACCATCTACAAGCACGTCAATATAGCTGAGAATCTCTCTTGTGTGAGGGAGAGTGTCAACCATCTTTCCAATAATATCGGTGTCAAGAAGATAGCCTGTGTAAAGCCAGATATCCTTATTGGTATATTGCTCCTTAATCTGGCGCATGGTATTGAGAACCGCCTCCTGATTTGATGGAGCCATAGGCTCTCCGCCAAGGAAGGTGATACCTTTTATATAGTCCGGTTTTAGAAGCTCCAATATGTGATTGATGGTTTCCTGCGTGTAAGGCTTACCGTAGGTGAAGTCCCATGTCATTTCGTTAAAACATCCCTTACAGTGGTGTGGACACCCACTGACAAAGAGGGAAATTCTTACGCCGGGACCGTTGGCTATATCCACATTTTTGATTTCTGCGTAGTTCATGTTTCTCCTTTCCGGGATAGTTGTGTTTCTGTAGGCATCAATCATGGATTTACTAGAAGCCCAGTACCTTCATACGGCTGTAGTGTGCAGCCTCCTCATCGGTGAGCTTGTGAACCCATGGTGCACGTTCACCCTTTGCCCCTTCGCCTGTGCTGTTGTATTCTGCCCAGTAGGCTGTTTCGTGTGTTACTTCCTTATTCCAGTCATGGAAGCCTTCGTGTCTTATGTGAGCATCCATCTCACAGTTTAAAAAGACTGCCTTTGCATAGTCGCGCCATGGACGTCCGAGGTATACGGAGTTGGCAGGGCAGTTGCTTGTAAAATGGCAGCCCTCAAATACATAGCCGTATTCCTGTCCCTCAGGGGTCGATGGAGCGGTAACATAGCCGTTGATCTCCTCACCGCGGTTATTGGAGAAGATTTCGCAGTTCTCAAAGTATGCCGTGGCACTTCCGAAAATAAAATCTACATCGCCGCGGATAAAGCAGTCCTTGTAATACTGTCTTCCGTTGACTCTTGGGGCGAACTGCTTAGGACCGATGAAGCCGCCCGGCTTAAGCTCCTTAGGTGGGAGAGGACCTGTAAATATGGTGTCCTGACAGCCGAGAAAACAGCAGTTGATGTACTTTACCATGTCACCCTCAGAGTAGATGGCAAGCGCCTGCCCGACATCCCTTCCGTCGCCTGAAGCGTTCTCAAAGGTTATGTTCTCCGCCGTGAAGTCATAGGCATCGACAAAGACGCTGTAGCTTCTGAAGGTGCCGCGCTTGGTTCCGTCCTCCATGAGCATGAGTGCATAGAGACTGTGCGTTATATAGGTGGTATCCGGATCCTCACCGACAAGCGTTACATGTGGACGAATTATCTCAAGTCTTTCATAGTATTCGCCCGGTGCAAGCTCAATCCTTACAGGTATATTGTCATTGACTGCCTCAACGGAGTCGAGAGCATCATTGATGGTTGTGAAATCACCCTTTCCTGATGGGTCAACCTTGATTGTTATAGTATCCATATAAATCCTCATTTCCGAATAGTAGTAAATAGTAGTACTTTTATTTTTATTGACTAATCAAAATAATTATATTACATTTATTGTATATGTTCAAGCGTGAAACACATGAGAATAGGAGGATAGCATGGACACAGTGAAACGTGCCACAGGCTGTGATATAACGGCGAGGCAGTTAGAAAAGGGTAAGAAGGAATATGATGTAAGGGATTATGGTGCAGGTCCTGAGGAGCCTCCCGCCGCGAATGCCGGAGCGATTAACAGGGCGATAGAGGAGGCTTCTGCCGCAGGAGGAACTGTTGTTTTTCCGGAAGGTGAATACAGGACATACACGATAAGGCTTAAGAGCAATGTCAATATCTGTATCCGCAAGGGAGCTGTAATCCGCGCGGCAAGGAGTGAGATACATACAAGCCATGAGAATTGTGAAGGCGAGGGCGGCAATTATGATGAGCCGGAGGTTCGCAGGCATGCAGGACTTCAGGATCATGGACACACATATTTTGCCAACAGTCTGATATATGGAGAGAAGCTTTCCAATGTGATGATATGCGGTGAAGGACTTATCGACGGAAGCTATGAGGACGAATATGGATATACAAGGTACGCTCTTTTAGGCGAGGACCCTGAAGGCGGCTTGTATCGCAATGAGAATGGGCATAATGGGACATGGTATGGCAATAAGGGGATTGCACTTGTTAACTGTAGGAATGTTGTGCTCAAGGATTTTTCGATAGTGGACGCAGGACATTTTGCCATTATCTGCGAGGGCGTGGAGAATATGCTTGTGGATGGGATACTGGTGGACACTATAAGGGATGCTTTCAATATAGACTGCTGCCGTGATGTAACCGTGGTTCATTCGAGATTTAATTCACTTACCGATGATGCCATCGTTATGAAGGCTTCGTATGGGGCGGGAGAGCTTAAGCCACTGTATAACGTGTATATAGAGGACTGCGATGTCACTGGATATGACGCTGGGAGTGTATATCAGGGCAAATATACCTGTGACAAGGTAGTGGCAACGGATAAATGCGGTCCGACCGCGCGGGTGAAGCTGGGAACGGAATCAACCTGCGGCTATGAGCTTGTGACGGTTAAGAATGTGCGCTTCAAGCGTTCGCGCGGGTTTGCACTTGAAGCGGTTGATACATCGGATTTGACTGATATTGTGTTTACAGACTGTACAATGGAGAATGTGAGCAGCTCGCCTATCTATATAAGAATTGGGGATAGAGGAAGATTTCCTGTTACCGGAAACAGTGATAAGGAGCTTATCAATACGAAGAATAATGTACGGATGGATAACACTGAATGGGTGATTCCTGATAAGGAAGGATATGCCACATATCCCGCCATGAGATATGTTCCGTCATACAACTACACTAAGAAGGTCACTGTTGATGGACATTCTTACTTTAATATTGTGAATGATAAGAACCCGGTCAAGCTTAATCCTGCCAATTATTATGAAAAAGACGGAAAATACTATGAGTATTTTTATAATAATCAGAGCAGAGGCTATGAGCCTGATTTTTCAAGGGAGATAGATAAGAAAAGCTTATGTCTTTATGGAAATGCAGTTGGAAATAAGAATATTGCCTCCATCAAGAATATTGAGATAAGCAATGTCACTGTCAAGGACGCAGACCCGAGATATCCGATAATTATCATGGGTGTGGACAGCAGCCATGTAAAGAATGTAAGCATAAAGAATATAGAGGTTGAGTACCGCGGCGGTATTCTTATGGAGCATGCGGTGGAGCAGAGGCAGCTCAATACCGCTTGGGAGTATTCGCAGCTTGGCTCTAAGCCGTCGGTGCAGGTTCTGCCATGGCTTGTAAATGATTTTTTTCTAAAAAATGAGGGTCTGCTTCCAAGAATGAGCTGGGATGCGGACAGGAAATGCTTTGTTGATGCACCCTTCAACGTGCCGGAGCTTGCAAATGTATATCCTGAACCGAGCAACTGGGGAATACTTCCCGCATATGGGCTGTATGCGCGCCACGTCGATGGGCTTGAGCTTGAAAATATCAAGCTTGGTTACATTGTTGAGGATGAGAGACCGGCAGTGGTTTTTGATGATGTCCACGATGGGCTTTTGAAGGACTGTGAGCTTATGACGTGCGAGGATTCGGCGCATATTGTGCTTGTGGATAACAACTATAAAAGACCAACCAATTTTGAATATGTACCCGATTACCCTTACCATGCGACGGACAACGCGGTTACGATTATTCCGGGACATGACAGGGAGAATTACCGTGTCGAGAAGGTGCTTGTCAATGCACCTGCGCCGGGAACGCCGAAGGACAGCCTGTACCCTTATCCGACGGCGGCTGTCAAGGATGATACGCCGCACAGCTACACCTACGAAGTTCCTACGGAGGAATACGGACTTCCGCAGACTGTACACAGACCGTATTTTGTCCCGGTGGAGGACATACATGTCACGGTCGGAAAGCTTGTATGCTTCGATGTCATGGTGAGAAATCCACTTACCGATGGCGTGGATATGGACACAGAACGCTTTTTGACGGATGTGGATGACAGTGCAGAGTATGTGGTTGAGTGTGAATCGGGCACAATTCTTATGCAGGCAGATGGTCTTCCTTATGGAGCGGATTTTGATACGTTAAGCGGCAACTTTATCTGGACTCCTGAGAAGGAAGGAGAATATAAGATAACATTTACGGCGGATGATGGGGTCATCCCTATTTCCATGTCGGTCAATATAATTGTTGAAGATGAATAGTAAGTGATGAGGTTTGAAGGTGAAACCTTCAGACTATTTATTGGTGGCAGTACTGCGGGCAATGCTTGCAGTATGCAGGGAGTGTAAAATATGGTTTTAGCATGTAACAATATATCGAAGTCATTCGGTATAGATGAGATTATAAAAAATGCCACTTTTCATATAGAAGAGCGTGAAAAGGCGGCTATAGTAGGTATCAATGGCGCGGGAAAGACCACTCTCCTGCGCATTATCATGGGAGAGTATCAGGCGGACAGCGGTGAAGTCATAATAGCCAAGGACAGGACGATAGGCTACCTTGCACAGCACCAGAATCTTTCCGGCGACAATACCATCTATGATGAGCTTATGAGTGTGAAAAAGGATATCATAGAGCTTGAGCAGAAGATACGCCGACTTGAGCTTGAGATGCACAGCAAGGAGGGCGCTGAGCTTGAGGCTGTAATGGAGACTTATTCTAAGAGCACGCACCAGTTCGAGCTTCAGAACGGATATGCCTACAAGAGTGAGGTTGTGGGTGTCCTCAAGGGTCTTGGCTTTGAGGAGAGCGATTTTGACAAAAAGATGAACACTCTTTCGGGCGGCCAGAAGACACGCGTTGCGCTTGGACGCCTGCTGCTGTCGAAGCCGGATATAATCATGCTTGATGAGCCTACGAACCATCTTGATATGAATTCGATAGCATGGCTTGAAAATTATCTTGTGAACTACGATGGAAGTGTGATTATAGTTGCACATGACCGTTATTTTCTTGATAAGGTTGTGACCAAGGTCATCGAGGTTGAGAGGGGTGTTGTCAGTGTATTTTCGGGCAACTATTCCGACTATGCCGCCAAGAAAAAGCAGCTCATGGATGCAAAGCTCAAGGAATACTACAACCAGCAGCGCGATATAAAGCACCAGGAGGAGGTTATCGCCAAGCTAAAGTCCTTTAACAGGGAGAAATCCATAAAGCGCGCCGAGAGCCGTGAAAAGCTGCTTGATAAGATTGAGGTTATAGATAAGCCTATTACCGAGCAGGAGACAATGCATTTTAAATTGGAGCCTGCGAAGGAGAGCGGCAATGATGTACTGAGTGTGGAAGGGCTTTCAAAGGCGTTTGGTGAGAACAGGCTTTTTGACAATGTGAGCTTTGAGATAAAAAAAGGTGAGAAGGTTGCACTGATTGGAAACAACGGAACAGGTAAGACTACCATCCTTAAGATAATAAATCATATAATTGATGCAGATGCAGGCAAAGTTAAGCTTGGAGCGAATGTCGAGATAGGCTATTATGATCAGGAGCACAATGTGCTTCACATGGACAAGACGGCATTCGATGAGATAGGTGATGCGTACCCGGACATGACCAACACGCAGATAAGGAATATGCTGGCATGCTTCTTATTCACAGGAGATGATGTCTTTAAGAAGATATCAGACTTAAGCGGTGGAGAGAGAGGAAGAGTGTCACTTGCAAAACTCATGCTGTCAAATGCCAATTTCCTTATACTCGATGAGCCGACGAACCATCTTGATATTATGTCGAAGGAGATTCTTGAGTCTGCACTTAACAGGTATACCGGAACAGTGCTTTATGTATCACATGATAGATATTTTATTAACAAGACTGCGAGCAGAATTATAGAGCTGTCCGCCAACACAGTGACCAACTACATCGGAAACTATGACTATTACCTTGAGAAGAGGGACATCCTTGCGCCTAAGGAGGTCAAGCAGGTAAGCAGTGAAAAGAACACCGCCGTGAAGGATGACTGGAAGGCTCAGAAGGAAGAACAGGCAAAGCTAAGAAAGAGACAGAACGATATCGCGAAGATTGAGAAGAATATTGAGCTGTTGGAGGCGGAAAATTCTGAGCTTGACGAACAGCTTGCACTTCCTGAGGTGTATTCAGATGTAAAGCAGCTAATGAAATTGAATGAGAGAAAGCAGGAGATAGAGAAAAGGCTGGAAAAATTATATGAGGATTGGGAAACACTTTCCGCTGAAGAATAACCTGCTAAGTAATTTATACGATTTTAATTGACTTTTTTTTAACAAGCGAATATAATAGATAATGTTAAATGTTGTAATATTATTATATATTATATGAGGTGTTCCAATGAACGAAAGAGAGATTTCTACCGCCGTTATAAGGCGTCTCCCTCGATATTATAGATATTTGGAGGAACTTATCGACAGCGGTGTTGAGCGTATATCCTCTAACGAGCTGAGCGAGAGAATGAAGGTTACGGCGTCCCAGATTCGTCAGGATCTTAACAATTTTGGCGGTTTTGGACAGCAGGGCTATGGTTACAATGTGAAGTATCTCCACGCAGAGATTGCCAAGATTCTTGGTATAGACAAGAAGCATAATATGATTATCATAGGTGCTGGTAATCTTGGTCAGGCGATTGCCAACTACTCTGCGTTTGAGAAGAGAGGCTTTGTTGTAAAGGGAATTTTTGATATCAATCCGAAGCTTGTCGGAATGACGGTACGAGGTATAGAGGTTATGAACCTTGAGGACATGCCGGAGTTTGTCAAGAAGGAGAATATTGATATCGCTGCACTTACAATTCCAAAGACCAGCGCAACTGAGGTTGCGGCGGAGGCTGCTGCGGCTGGAGTTAAGGCAATATGGAATTTTGCACATACTGATCTGGCGCTCAATGATGACGTTGTTGTCGAGAATGTACATTTGTCGGAGAGCCTTATGCAGTTGTCATACAGATTGGCACGCAAGGAAAAGTAATCAGGCGTATTTTAGTATCTGCAGATAGGAAATGAAATGGCGGACTGTGCATTGCATGGTCTGCTTTTTTGTGTTGCGGACAGTATCATGTTTGTGGTAATATCAGATTAATATTTAAGATGAAGCGGACAAGAAAAGTAATTAAAGTGTCTGCTTTAAATTATGAAGAGGGCGGCTTTGTATGGGCAGGTTTGGTAAAACAGAACAGAAAAAAGAACAGATGACACCACAGGAGATGCGTATATGGGAGCTTTTAAAGAAGAAGAATATTCCGATAGCATGCTTAGATGAGAGGTGGCTGCGGCTGTTCCCGGACAGTGAAAAAACGCCTCTGATAAAGAAGCTTGAGAATGAACTTAAGGAGCTTTTAAAGAGACAGGGAAAGGTCAATACTGACCTAAAGGATATAAAGGTAGTGCGCGATAAGCTGACACAGAGTGTACTTGACACGGCGGAGGATACTTCTATTCCTGAGAATAAGCGTCTTAAGAAGCAGGCAACAAGCCAGAGACTTATAGTTGAGGCGAGACAGAAGCAGGATAATCTTGAACGTGAGATAGATGAGCTTCCAGACAAGATAAAGGAGGCTAACAGCGCACTGATTTTTGAGAGTGTGAGGGTATGCTATCAGAGAATCAATCAGAATAAGCAGGATATAGATATGCTTGAGCAGTGGATTGAACAGATGAGAGAGAAGCTCAAGGAAAGGGTAGTGTTAAAGCAGGATAAAGAGATAACGAATGAGGAAATCTATACATATCTGCATGGAATGTTAGGCGCGGGAGTGATGGAGGCATTCGATGAAAAGAGCAATTGATGGAGTATTGGCAAAGAGAATAGACAGTTATTCTATAGAAAATGGTATGCCATCGCTTGTGCTTATGGAGAGGGCAGCGATGAAGACAGCAGAATATACTGCTGAGCTTATGGGGACGGAGGGCGGAACGTGTGCCCTTTTGGTATGTTCCATGGGAAATAATGGAGCTGATGGTCTTGCTGTTGCCAGAATGTTAGCCATGGATGGAAAAGAATGTCATGTACTTTTAATTGGAAACTTAGAGCATGCCACACCGGAATTTAATGTCCAGCTCAGGCTGGTAAAGCATTTGAATATTCCGGTATATTTTTTTGGAGAGGACATACACGGAAAATTTTTTGATGAATATACTGTAATTGTGGATGCTCTGTTCGGTATCGGACTTTCAAGGGATATCGAAGGTGCATACAGGAGTGTGGTAGAGCTTATCAATACATCGGGGAAAAAAGTGGTGAGCGTTGATATTCCGTCGGGAATCAATTCAGCCAATGGACAGGTAATGGGTGATGCTGTACACGCTGATATTACAGTCACATTCGGATATGCCAAGCTTGGAGAGATGCTTTTCCCGGGAAAAAGCTTCACTGGCGAATTACACGTTGAGAACATAGGATTTCTTCCGTTTGATTTTGCGGAATATGCAAAAACGCAGGGCACAGGCGTGAGTGCTTTATATTTTGAGAACAGTACGGATTTTGGAAATTATATCCTAAAACGCCCTGCAAGAAGCAACAAGGGAAATTATGGGAAACCGCTTATAATAGCCGGCTCTAAGGATATGACAGGCGCGGCATTTATGTCGGGACTTGCGGCATACCGCACAGGCGCAGGCGTTGTGACGGTGCTCACGCATGAATCGGTTGACGCTTATCTTAAATCGATGCTTCCGGAGGCTATAGTAAAGAGCTACGGTGAAGAGCCGGAGGCGGTTTTGGAGAGTGCGCTTAAGACTGCAAGTGTGGTTGTCATCGGACCGGGAATGGCGGTAAGTGAGCTGTCAAAAAAAGTTACAGCCTATGTACTTTCACATGCTGCGGTTCCGGTTATTGCCGATGCAGATGCCCTTAATATTATATCGGAGAACACAGATGAATGGTTGGGAAAGAGATGGGCAGGAGACAGGGCTTTTCCGCTTGTTATCACACCGCATGTGGGTGAAATGAGCAGGCTGACGGGAGACAGCATTAAGGAAATAGCAGCAGATATCCGACATTATGCACTTGAATTTGCAAGGCGATATGGGGTATACTGTGTGCTTAAGGATGCAGTGAGTGTTGTGGCTTCGCCCGATGGAGAGGTATTTCTGACCACTTGTGGAAACCCGGGAATGGCTACGGCAGGTGCAGGCGATGTACTTACAGGTATTCTTGCAGCCGTTAATGCGTGGGGGCAGGACAGCTTTTTTGATAGAATTGCTGTCGGAGTGCAGCTTCACGCAATGGCAGGTGATGCGGCGGCGGGCAGACTTGGAGAACATTCGGTTATGGCACGGGACATCATTGACTCGATACCTGAATTGCTTAAGTAACCGGGCGTTGACATGAATTGGAGGCATAATTTATAATGGATTTAGATAGTTTTACAGGCGAGTATAACCGGGCGTATGCTGTTGTGAATATAGAGGCGATACGCAGAAATATTTTAAAAAGCAGGGAATTTCTGCCTGAAAATACCGGGATAATAGCGGTTATCAAGACTGATGCGTATGGTCATGGGGCAGTTAAGGTGGCGGATGCGGTAAAGGATATTACGGCAGGATTCGCCGTGGCAACAATAGATGAGGCCGTTGAACTGCGTGAAGCCGGAATTACCTCACATATAATTGTTCTTGGATATATTTCACCGAGGGAATATGCGGCAGCGATTGAACATGATATAATTTTATCAATGTTCGATTATAAGCAGGCTTGTGCTCTCTCAGAGCTTGCGGGGGCAATGGGAAAATGCGGCAGATGCCATATAAAGATAGATACAGGCATGAACAGAATTGGCTTGCCGGCAAAGCACCATGATGACATCATTCCGACGGTGGATGAGATAGAAAGGATAAAGGCTCTCCCAAACCTTATATGTGATGGTATTTTTATGCATTTTGCGACGGCGGATGAGGCAGATAAGACTAAGGCGAAGAAGCAGTATGACAATTTCTGCCTTGTTCTTGATGAGCTTAAGAAGAGAAATATAGATTTTACATATAGACATTGTTCCAATTCGGCGGCAATCATTGATATGCCTGAGTGCACCTTTGAGTGGGTACGTCAGGGAATCACATTGTATGGGTTAAGACCGTCGGATGAGCTTGTACATAATATTGAGCTGTACCCTGCGATGGAGCTTAAGAGTCATGTTGTGCATATAAAGACGATACAGCCGGGGGACGAGGTGAGCTACGGAGGAGTATATGTGGCAGACTCACCGAGGCGTATCGCAACGGTTTCAATCGGATATGGTGACGGATATCCCAGACAGCTTTCGAATAAAGGCTATGTACTCATAAAAGGCATTAAGGCTCCTATTGTCGGCAGGGTGTGCATGGATCAGCTGATGGTTGACATTACCGACATTCCGGATGTGGAGCTTGAGGATGTGGTGACACTGTTCGGACATGATGGTGATGCGGTGATTACAGTTGATGAGCTGGCAGACCTGTGTGGACGGTTCAACTATGAGTTTGTATGTGATATAAATAAAAGGGTTAAGAGGATATATATTTAAAAAGAGAATTTTTATTGAATACACTTCCGCAAAATATGGAAATACTTATTGTGTAGTGCTGATGAATTATTGAAAATAGGCAATACAGGACGGAGTGTATATATGATAATAAGACGAGGGGATATATATTATGCTGATTTAAGACCTGTTATCGGTTCAGAGCAGGGAGGAATAAGACCTGTGCTTATAATACAGAATGACACCGGGAATAAGCACAGCCCGACTGTAATATGTGCGGCTATAACCAGCCAGATGCATAAATCCAAGCTGCCGACACATGTGGAGATAGATTCCTCGAGATACGATATAATCAAGGATTCGGTCATTCTGTTAGAACAGCTCAGGACGATAGACAAAAAAAGACTGAAAGATAAGGTATGCCATCTTGACAGCGAGATAATTAAGAAGGTAAATCAGGCACTTTTAGTAAGTCTTGAGCTTGATACATAGGCTACAAACAGGAAAAAAGTCAAAAAAGAGCAAAATACATTCAAAAAATAGTTGAAATATGTTTTAAGATATATTAAAATGAACAGAAGATTGATTATTCCAAGGAGGTATACCTATATATGGTAACAGCAGGCGATTTTAGAAACGGCATGACAATACAGATGGACGGTTCAATTTGGCAGGTAATCGAGTTCCAGCATGTTAAGCCAGGTAAGGGATCACCATTCGTTAGAACTAAGCTTAAGAATATTATCAATGGCGGTGTTGTTGAGAATTCATACAACCCTACTGCTAAGTTTGATTTA
>CAUCXT010000049.1 GCA_958446835.1 uncultured Eubacterium sp. | reverse complement strand
TGCAAGTCTTGCGTTCTGTCCTTCCTTGCCGATTGCAAGTGAAAGCTGGTAATCAGGAACAACAACTCTTGCCGTCTTAGCCTCATCGTCTGCGATAACAGATACAACCTTAGCAGGGCTTAATGCATTCTCGATCAGATATGCCGCATTCTCATTCCATGCAACAATATCTATCTTCTCTCCGCCAAGCTCCTCAACAACAGCGTTAACTCTTGCTCCGTTGATACCTACACATGCTCCTACAGGATCTACATCCGGATTGCTTGACCATACCGCTATCTTAGTTCTTGAGCCTGCCTCTCTTGCCACATTCATAATCTCAACTGTTCCATCACGAACCTCAGCAACCTCAGCCTCGAAAAGTCTCTTCACAAGCTCCGGATGTGTTCTTGAAACTAAAATCTTAGGTCCCTTGTTTCCGTTCTTTACCTCAAGCACATAAACCTTGACACGGTCATTAGGCTTAAAGGTCTCACCCTTTACCATCTCGCTCTCGTTGAGTGTCGCGTCAACCTTGCCAAGATTGATGATAACATTCTTCCCAACATAGCGCTGTACAACACCTGTCACAACTTCCTTTTCCTTGCTGCTGTACTGATCAAAAAGAACATTTCTCTCCTCCTCACGGATGGTCTGAAGAATAACATTCTTGGCAACCTGTATTGCAATACGTCCGAAGTCCTTCGACTTAACCTCAATATTTACCGTATCTCCGATGTCATACTTAGCGTTAATCATCTTAGCGTCTGCAAGGCTTATCTGTGTTGTGTCGTCTGTCACGTCATCGACAACCTCTTTCTCGGCGATAACCTTGAAATCACCTGTCTCCCTGTTGATTGTCACCTTGAAATTATCTGCCTTTCCAAAGTGATTCTTGCAAGCTGTAAGAAGTGAAGTCTCTATAGCTGAAAGTAACTTCTCCTTGCTTATCTCCTTCTCCTTCTCAAGTGCATTAAGTGCTTCAATTAATTCCTTGTTCATCATATCCTCCATTTCTGACCATATTATCGCTATAATGTCAATGATATTCGCAATCCGCTTCGCTTCCTGCTCATATAAAATTGATGCTTCGCATCTTTAATTTTATAAACTGTTTTTTTAAAAATCGAATGCAAGTCTTATGAGTGCAAGTGCCGCCCTTTCGTAGACAGCGGTTGTGCCATCCTCATGCTCTATTGTAACTGTGCTGTCATCAAATGCTGTAAGAATACCGCGGTCTTCCTTCACCTTGTTGACCGCCTTGTAGAGTCTTAACTCAACCTCATTGCCAATGTTTCTCTTAAAATCCTTATCCTTCTTGAGCGGTCTTAAAAGTCCCGGTGAGCTCACCTCAAGAATGTACGCATCATCAATGAAATCTTCCTTGTCAAGTAAATCAGAAAATGCCCTGCTCACAAGCTCGCAGTCATCTACCGTGATTCCGCCCTCCTTGTCAATATAAGCTCTAAGGTACCAGCTGCTGCCTTCCTTCACATACTCAACGTCAACCAGTTCAAAATGATTAGCCTCTATTATAGGAGTAATCATTGCTTCGGCCTTTGCCTCATATTCCTCTCTTCTTGCCATAATGTCCTTTCCTGTTAAAACACATCCACCAAGGGCTTCCTGTAAAAGAGATAAACCCTAAAGTAAAACGAAAGAGTGGGTTCACACCCACTCTTGCCAGTCAACATGTATCATAAATCAGCTAATACTATATCACACTATTCTATAGAATGCAAGCACTTTTTTATCCTCTGTTCCACTGTGCCCACTTTTTCCTATATTCTTCGGCAGTCATGCCCTCATTCTCAATAAAAAGGTGTCTGAACAAATCCGTGTTCATTATACCTGATTCAACCACTATCTCCTTCACCGGCTTTACCGAAAATCTTAAAAGCTCCTTGGCACAGTTAAATCTTCTGTTGAGAATGTAGTCGCACAGGTCAATTCCGTACTTATCCTTGAACTGCCTGTTTATGGTTATCTCATCCATGCCGTATTCACCGCACACACTCTCAAGCAAGTCCTCCTCCTTGAATCTGGCATTTACAGATTCGCGGATACTGTTGAGTATATCCGGATTGAGCTTCTTATTGCCCTCGTTGATAATCTCAACAAGCACTGTTGTGACAAGATTGGTGAGAAGATTATGGCTTACATACTCACTTGTAATGTCCTTCTCATCCTGATTTGACATAACCTCATCAATAATGCCACTGTATTTCTTTATATCTGCTGCCTTAAAAACAGGAGAACCTCCGTTTTTTTCAAGGAATATGCCATAATAATCCCTAAGCAGTGCACCGTCCATGTGAACCCACATAAGCTCCCACTGCGAATCCTCTCCGCTGCAATGCTCATAGCTTCTGCGGCAGTCAATAAAAGCACAGTCCCCAGCCTTTACGCTGTAATCCTTTCCGTCAAATGACACTCTTCCACTTCCGGACATCACAATCATAAAAAGATAGGATTCCAGATTGCTTCTTCCGCTCACATGCGGCTTAAGACTCTTAAGCTTTCCTGTCTCCTGAACATATATGAGCTTCTTCCTAGCAAATTCGCTCGGAGTGTGGAGATATCTCTTTGAACTTGTCATCTCATTGGTATCAAACAATACTTCCTCACTCAACCTTTTCGCCTCCTGTCCTCTCACGCCAGTAATCAAGTATTTCCCTTATGGTCTGATTCAATGGAATATCCGGCTTCCATCCCGTCTCGGCATTTATCTTGGTGATATCCGCCTCAATAACCGGGACATCAACCGGTCTTATCTTATTCTGGTCAACCCTCACCTCTATATCGGCGCTCGACATTCCTATTATCATGTCAAGCATTGCTCTTATCTCTATTGCATTTCCACTGCCGACATTGTATGTCTCACCTGCCCTGCCCTTAAGTGAAAGCAGCCCATAGGCTCTCACAACGTCCCTTACATCTGTAAAATCTCTCCTTGCCGCAAGATTTCCGACATACATAACAGGTTCCCTTAATCCATTCTCAATCTCTGCAACCTGCTTACAGAAATCCGACACCACAAATATCGGTGACTGTCCGGGTCCAACATGATTGAATGCCCTCACAAGCATAATTTCCATATCATAAGCCTTCGAGTATATGGTTCCAATCATATTCTGGCACACCTTCGTGGCAGCATATATATTTCCCGGACGCAGCATGGTATCCTCGCTTATAGGTGTCTCATTCTCCAGGATATGTCCGTATTCCTCGCCGGAGCCAATCAAAAGCACCCGCGGCTTATAGTACAGCTCCCTGACCGCATCCATCAGATTCACGCTTCCCTTGATGTTGACATCTATGGTGAGCGCAGGCTCCTTCCACGCCACACTCACCGAGCTCTGTGCAGCCAGATGATATATATAGTCCGGTCTAACCGCAAACAACAGCTCAACTATGTCATTCTTATTCAGAATATCAAGTTCATAAATCCTCTCACCCAGAAACAGCAGTTCTTCCTGTGTCTGTGTACCGGGAAGCTTGGTTGCATATACTTCCATGCCAAATTCATTTTGCAGGCAGTCCGCCAGATAACTCCCGACAAAACCACCTGCGCCTATAATTAACGCCTTTTTCATATCAATTCCGCTTTCTTATTGAATTACTCAAAATGCTTGTGCGTGTACAGATGCTCCTGACAGAATTCATAATTACCGTTACACTTAGAACAGTAACGGAAAACAAGATTATCCCCATCCTTCTCAGTTCTTCCGCAGATAGCACACTTATGCTTCGTTCCGTTAGAAGATGTAGCTGCCTTGACATTCTTCTTGTAGACATACTTGCGGTGCATTTCCTTAGGGGCGAATCTTTTCATATTTCTTGTTCCGAAATAGAACAGGATAAAATTAAGTACGGATACAATGATACTCACTCTCGTAGCCCATATAAGCTGTGACGCATACTGGACTCCTGCCGCACCGTAGGCAGCGGAGTAAAGGCTCTTGTATTTTCCGACAGCAATAAATTCATATCCCATATAAATCACATCTATAATTGCGAGCCACTTAATCTTAATAGGAATAACCATCATAAAGTACACCTGAACATCAGGAAAACATACTGCAAATGCCAGAAAAGATGCCATATTGATGTAGTACGTGCTCGGGCTCATGCTGATTCCTGTAATCCAGTAGACTATCATCGTACTGATTGTCATAAAAAAGATACCGGAAAAGACATAACAATTATAGCGGAAGCTTCCCCAATATTTTTCAAGTGAAGAACCTATAAAATACTGGAACATAAACATAAATAATATAAAGAAGGAAAAGCTCTCGGGAACCGTACATACCCACGTTATAAGTCTCCATACCTGTCCCTTCATGACAAGCGCCGGATTAAGCTCGAGATAGCTGTATACAGTCGGAGCCGTAAGTAAAAGCACATAGCCGATTCCATAAGCTGCCAGCACATAAATAATAAGATTCTTTATCGCATATCTTCCGTATTTTTTTTCAAGTTTTGCTAAAAAATTATTCACTCTTTCTCTTTCCTTTTCTCAATAATTATTTTTCCCTCATATTTAAACAATCGTCCCAACAATTTCGAAATATAAACCTAAAAGCATTAGCTTCTAAAACAAATCCTTCTTCCAGAATATAATCGACACAATAAGTGACAGGATTATTGAAAATCCTATGACTATCAGGAAACCAAATGGGCTGTCTGCAAACGGCATTCCGGATGTAGACACATTCATTCCATAAAAACTCGCCACCATAGTCGGGATAGAAAGTACTATCGTAACTGTGGCAAGAAACTTCATCGACTGATTCAGATTATTCGAAATAATTGAAGCAAAAGCATCCATGCTTCCGCTTAAAATGCCGCTGTATATGCTCGCCATCTCAATTGCCTGCTTGTTCTCGACAATGACATCCTCAAGCAGATCCTCATCCTCAGGATACTTCTTAATCTTGTCTATTCTGAACAGCTTCTCGAGAACGAGCTCATTGCCCTTGAGGGACGTTGTGAAATACACAAGTGACTTTTCAAGCTCCTGAAGCTCTAACAGTTCCTTATTCTTCTGATCCTCACGAAGCTTCTTCTCAAGCAGCTCGCTTCTCTTATCTATATTTCTGAGATAATTGAGGAAAAGCGTTGCATTTCTGTACAGAATCTGAAGGATGAATCTGGTCTTCTTATAGGTATAGAACTCCCTCACCCTTCCATCCATAAAGTTGTTAAGAACAGGGGTATCTTCAAGACAGATGGTTATTATCTGGCTGTCCGTTACAGCAATACCAAGAGGTATTGTTCCGTACCAGTCCTTGCCGTTTCTCTCCTCAATGACAGGAATATCAACAACTATAAGAGTATAATCATCCTCGACCTGTATACGTGAGCGCTCCTCATCATCGAGTGCCGCCCTAAGGTCTTCAAGCTGGATGTTGCACTCTAGCGCAACCGTCTGCAGCTCCTCCGCACTCGGTGCCGTCATGGCAATCCAGCATCCCGGCTCTATCTCATTTCTTCGCACCGTTCCGTGATGCTCCGAACTTAAAAATATCTTATACATACGGACTACCTCTATTCCCAATAGCCTGAAATCTATTGTTTTGGACATATTTTTATAAACAAATCAATTTTTAGTATAATTTTTTTTTGATATTTTGTCAATGACGGTTGCTATTGATATTTGAAAAAAATTATAATATAATGTAACATACTTGGGTTTTGCCGCCCTTCTTATTATATATGATAAAGGAGATGTATTCTCATGATGACATCCGAATACAGACTTGGAATTGACATTGGTTCCACTACAGTCAAAATAGCAATTATTGATAAAGATAACAATATATTGTTTTCAGATTACGAAAGACATTTTGCCAATATTCAGGAGACTCTTGCAGGCCTTCTTGTCAAGGCTAAGGATAAGCTTGGCGCAATAAGCGTACACCCTGTCATAACCGGTTCCGGTGGTCTTACACTCGCAAGCCACCTTGAGGTTCCGTTCACTCAGGAGGTTGTAGCTGTATCCACGGCATTAAGCGACTACGCTCCTCAGACAGACGTTGCCATTGAGCTTGGCGGTGAGGACGCCAAGATAATCTACTTTACCAACGGTATCGACCAGCGTATGAACGGTATCTGTGCCGGTGGTACAGGTTCCTTCATCGACCAGATGGCAACACTTTTACAGACCGATGCAACCGGTCTTAATGAGTATGCCAAAAATTATCATGCAATATACCCTATAGCAGCCCGCTGCGGAGTATTTGCAAAATCCGATATCCAGCCTCTTATCAATGAGGGAGCTACCAAGGAGGACTTATCCGCTTCCATTTTTCAGGCAGTTGTAAACCAGACTATAAGCGGACTTGCCTGCGGTAAGCCTATCCGTGGAAATGTTGCTTTCTTAGGCGGACCTCTTCACTTCCTGTCCGAGCTTAAGAATGCTTTTATCCGCACGCTTAATCTTGGTCCTGAGAACATCATTGCTCCTGAACATTCGCATCTTTTTGCGGCTGTAGGTTCAGCAATGACCGCAAAGGATGAGGTTGCCATTGATATTGACGCTCTCATCACCAAGCTTCACAATAAGATTAAGATGGACTTTGAAGTGGAGCGTATGGAGCCTTTATTCGCCACGCAGGAAGCCTACAAGGAATTCCGCGCACGCCATGACAGCCACCGCGTTATCAAGGGCAGTCTTGAGAACTACTCCGGCAACTGCTATCTCGGAATAGATGCCGGCTCTACCACAACGAAGGTTGCCGTGGTAGCAGAGGACGGAACACTCCTCTACTCCTTCTACAGCAGCAACAACGGAAGCCCTCTGGCTACATCCATAAAGGCGATAAAGGAGATATATTCCATCCTTCCTGCCGATGCACATATCGTACGCTCATGTTCAACAGGCTACGGTGAGGCACTTATAAAGGCAGCACTCATGCTCGATGAAGGTGAGGTTGAAACTGTATCCCACTACTATGCCGCCGCATTTTTTGACCCTGAGGTTGACTGTATCCTCGATATAGGCGGTCAGGATATGAAATGTATCAAGATTAAGAATAACACAGTTGACAGCGTCCAGCTCAATGAGGCATGCTCCTCAGGCTGCGGTTCCTTCATAGAGACATTTGCAAAGTCACTCAACTACTCTGTTGAGGATTTCGCAAAAGAGGCTCTCTTTGCACCTCACCCTATAGACCTCGGTACAAGATGTACCGTATTCATGAACTCCAAGGTTAAGCAGGCGCAGAAGGAAGGTGCAAGCGTAGCTGATATATCTGCCGGACTTGCCTACTCTGTTATCAAGAACGCACTTTACAAGGTTATCAAGATTTCCGACCCTAAGGATCTAGGTCACCAGATCGTTGTTCAGGGTGGTACCTTCTACAATGACGCAGTTCTTAGAAGCCTTGAAAAAATTACAGGTGTTGAAGTTATACGTCCTGATATTGCAGGAATCATGGGTGCCTTCGGTGCCGCCCTTGTCGCAAGAGAGCGTTACGAAGGTCAGGAAACCACTATGCTTCCTATTGAGAAAATCAATGAGCTTACATACGAGACAAGAATGGCACGCTGCAAGGGCTGTACCAACAGCTGCCTTCTCACAATCAACCGTTTCTCCGGTGGAAGACAGTTCATATCAGGAAACCGTTGTGAACGTGGTATCGGCAAGGAGAAAAATAAAGACCATGTGCCAAATCTTTTTGAGTACAAGAACAAGCGTCTCTTCTCATACGAGCCTCTTGAGATAACCGATGCACCTCGTGGTGTTGTTGGAATTCCTCGTGTTCTCAATATGTATGAGAACTATCCGTTCTGGTTCACGTTCTTTACAAAGCTCGGCTTCCGCGTTGTTCTCTCGCCGGAGTCAAGCCGTAAGATATATGAACTCGGAATAGAGTCCATACCTAGTGAGTCTGAGTGCTACCCTGCCAAGCTCGCCCACGGTCATGTGACATGGCTTATCAAGCAGGGAATAAAATTTATCTTCTACCCTTGCATACCTTATGAGCGCAAGGAGATAGAAAACACCAACAACCACTACAACTGTCCTATCGTTACCTCCTACGCTGAGAACATCAAGAACAACGTGGAGGAACTTGTCACGGAGAATGTTCTCTTTATGAATCCTTTTCTCTCATTTGAGGATGAGAAGGTTCTTGCAAAGCGTCTCTCCAAGGAAATCGGTGGTCAGTTCAACATATCTTCCAAGGATGTAACTGCCGCATGCCACGCCGCATGGGAGGAATTAGCAGCATGCCGCCGCGATGTTATGAAGAAAGGTGAGGAAACCCTCAAATACCTTGATGAGACAGGAAGACACGCTATAGTGCTTGCAGGTCGTCCATACCATATCGACCCTGAGATTAATCATGGTATTCCTGAGCTTATCAACAGCTATGGAATAGCAGTTCTCACAGAGGATTCCATATCACACCTCGGAAAGGTTGAACGTCCTCTCATCGTAATGGATCAGTGGATGTACCACTCGCGACTGTACGCCGCAGCAAGCTTCATCCGCGACAAGGACAACATTGACATGATACAGCTCAACTCCTTCGGCTGCGGACTTGACGCTGTCACAACCGACCAGGTAAATGACATACTCTCCTCAGCAGGAAAGATTTACACTGTATTAAAGATAGATGAGGTAAACAACCTCGGAGCCGCAAGAATCCGTATCCGTTCACTCATCTCCGCCATAAAGGTTCGTGAGCACAACAACTACAAGCGCAATATCGTGTCAAGTGCTTACCACAGAAAAGAATTTACCAAGGAAATGCGCGACAACAATTACACAATTCTCTGTCCGCAGATGTCACCTATACACTTCGACCTCATTGAGCCTGCTCTCAATTCCTGCGGCTACAATGTCGAAGTATTAAAGAATGTGAGCAAGTCCGCCGTCGATACGGGTCTTAAGTATGTCAACAATGACGCCTGCTACCCTTCACTCATCGTGGTAGGACAGATGATGGAGGCTGTCCTCTCCGGCAAGTATGACCTCACTAAGACAGCCCTTGTCATCACCCAGACCGGCGGTGGTTGCCGTGCATCGAACTATATCGGATTTATCCGCCGTGCCCTCATAAAGGCGGGCTACCCTGATATTCCGGTTATATCGCTGAGCGTGCAGGGACTTGAGACTAACTCCGGCTTCACCTACTCGCTTCCTATGATTAAGAAGGCAGCCATGGCAATCCAGTACGGTGATATATTTATGAATGTTGTATACCGCACACGTCCTTATGAGGCAGTTCCGGGCTCCGTCAACGCACTCCATGAGAAGTGGAAGAAGATTATCATAGAACAGCTCACGCAGCCAAAGGTATACATGAAGGATTTCAACCGCAATATCAAGCAGATTATAAAGGAATTCGATGAGATTCCTCTTCTTGACATCAAGAAGCCTCGCGTTGGAATAGTCGGTGAGATTCTTGTCAAGTTCCTGCCTGCTGCCAACAACTACCTTGTAGACCTCCTTGAAAAGGAAGGTGCTGAGGCTGTAGTTCCTGATTTCATGGGCTTCATGCTCTACTGCGCTGAGAACGCGAACTTCAAGGCAGACAACCTCGGTGCAAGCAAGAAGTCAATGCACATAAGCAACGCTGTAATTAAAGTAATAGATATGTTCCGCGGTCCGTCCAACAAGGCACTCGCGCAGAGCAAGAGATTTGATGCTCCAACGGACATCAAGGAGATGACCAAGATGGCTGCCCCACTCGTTTCACTCGGAAACCAGACAGGTGAAGGATGGCTTCTCACAGCCGAAATGATTGAGCTTATTCATCATGGTGCCAAGAACATCGTCTGCTGCCAGCCTTTCGCATGCCTGCCTAACCATATCGTAGGTAAGGGTGTCATAAAGGAACTCCGCGCCGCATATCCGGACGCCAACATAATCGCCGTAGACTATGACCCTGGTGCCAGCGAAGTTAACCAGCTCAACAGAATCAAGCTTATGCTGTCGACTGCGCAGAAGAACCTTGATAAGTAGGTTTGGGGTTAGAGTTAAAAACGCGCCATGTTGTAAATTAAATTACAATATGGCGCGTTCTCTTTTTTATCTGCTTTCTTTATTATCTCTGAGGTATACTTAATTCCAATCTGCTGAAGGCTGCTCGACACAAAGAGAAGTATTCCGCAGAGAAGCCCTCCGACAATCAGCTCTTTTATGTTTCCATTATGCATATCAATTGTGTTTTCCGATACTCTTTCTGTTGTTCCCTGCACTCTACTTCCTGATGTTATTTCCGATGCTTTTTCAAAGCCAGAGGTTCTTTCAATTACAGATGTGCTGTGTGCTGTTCTTTTATCTTTTCCGCGAATCCCTTTCTGAACCAATATGCATGGAACAAGCGTCAAAGCACCGATAAATGACCTTATTCCGTTAAATGTGAATGGTCCTATATAGTCCATCCCGACACTCTGTGCGACAAATGCTGTCCCCCATATAAATGCCGTCAATGCCAATAGTAAAGCGTTCTTAAGTTTCATAATTAAATTCCTCTACAATGTAAAATCTCCTTCAAGGTTCTCGGCATGTAATTAATCCATTACATTTTCTTATCTGTTATCTTCTTAAGAACTCTGGCAAATGTTTTGTAATTATTGTCATCCTTAGGACTGCAATATACAGCAAATTCAATAACCTTAAATGCCATCATATAATCCTTAATCACATTTTTTGCTGCTAATGCAACTATATCCGGGCTGTTCATAAATGCGCCACAACCAAATGCACCAAGTATGATTACTTCGACGCCTTCCATGACTGCTACATCCAAAATTCTTCTGAGCCGCTTCTCATGGATAGCGAGAAGCTCCTTACTGGTATGTTTTATTTTTTTGTCTCCGTCTCCCTGATTATATATATTGCTTGGGTTATCTCTGAGGTTCGGTGCAGCACATGTAATAACATCCACATCATACCAGTCCTTTTCTGCCATCAGTTTCGGACTTGCTGTGTCAGTCTTAAACACCGTTACATTAGGCGTATAAATAATGTCATCATTATGGATTGGATTATGAGCAGCTCTATGCGGTCCATAAAATCCATCCCACATTGCCTGTATATTCAGGTTGAAATACAAGCCTGAACATCTGCAAAGACATTCCTCCTGAGCATTTGCTCCTCTTTCCACACCGCCACCCGGGTTGGATGCTGAAGCAAAATTATGTACAGCTGTTTTTCTCCCTACATAAGCCGAAGCTGCCTGATATGTTCTTTTCATCGAGACAATAACCTTTGCCTCAGCTTTATACTTTCCTAAATTTTGAACAGGAAGTATATCTTTCTCCAAAATCAATTTTTGCTTCTCTGTAGATGCCTGAACCGATGATTTCAATTTCTCGTTCACCTTTACCATTTTTTCTGTGTCTCTGAACACTTCAACATTTTCTTCTCTTCTCATGACCTTTTCTCCTCTTTTATTATTTGCAGATTAATTATTGTTGTTCTAATAATCTGTCTATTTCCCGGTAGTATGCAACAACAATTATCATTCTTTTTTGTTCTTCTGTAGAATCATTATATCCTATCTAAGCTTTTCGCTTATAAAATTGTCTACTCATCATATTTCATTAAGAACTTAGGGGAAACAGCCTTAAATGACTGCATTCCATTTTCGCTTCTGAAAACAATCCCTTCTCTCAACGTATCATAAATTTGGCTTTTTCCATCAGCATACTCAAGTACCTCTGATACCGTCATGCCCTTAATAGGTGCATCATCACAGATTACAGGTACAAATTTTATCCCGACATCCTCAAGAATCTTTTTTGCCTCAACAGACCCCACACGACCACCCGGGTAAATCAAATTAAAAGCATAAAAGTCGGGAAACTTTACTTTATACTTATTTTTCTGCACTCCCGGGGCAATACATTCTCCCTGAACAGCTACCCATGTATTATCACCTATAAGCTTATAAAGAGCCTTTTCAATGTTGTATTTCTCTGCCACTTTCCAGTATATGGAATTGTCTTTCACAAATAATCTGCGACCTCTCGAACACACCGCATAATCATAGGTGTATTCTCCATTTTCCTTCTCTATACGTTGTAATGAAAATGAAGCACTCGCACCATCAATCTTTTCTGTTGCAATCCATTTGCAATCCATTTCCAGATAAGATGGATCCGCCTGTATTCTTTTTTCATCCGTTTTAGAAATAAAATTCGGAAAACTGCTTTCATTGGCATCCTCATCATCCTTATCCATAGTCGATTCATTTTGGGTAATGCCTAAAATCTCTGTTACATCTTCCCCAATCTGATATTCGCCCGATGGAAGAATATCCATAGGAAATACTATTCCCTGACTGATTACTCCTGCCATTCTCATGGTTTTTATTCTGAACTTCCTGCTCCTCAAAAATTCAAATTCCGGTTTTTCAGGAAGAACAGAGTCAATTTCAACAAAAACCACTTTGTCGCCAACCTTAAATTCTTTCTGAACTATAACCTTCCATCCAAGAATCTCGGCCAATACAATCTTATCCTTTCCTTCTATTGGACTCACCGAGCTGATCACTTCAACATGCGCTAATACTCTTGACATAATATTTTCTCCTTGCTTTTTCTTAAATAATTGGTTATATTATTTATACAATTATGTCGAATTTTAATCAATAATCTATATATACAATTATTTTTGCAGCAATTTGGTGATTATGTACTACCGTTCTGACACTATTGTGACTAATAACTAACGAAATTTTTTTATGGACAGGCACATTTTTTTGAGAGTCTGCAAAAAAAAATTATATGCCTCTCTTCCATCAAGTACTGTCTCAGTTAAAGCATTTTATTATCATATATAATATTTTTTGTGCAGAATATACAAAGAATTTTTCTCTCCAAAAGAACTATTTTCAATAAATTTTATATAACATAAAATTTTATGTCAATAATAAATTTCAACTACCGTATATCCCGTAAGATTCGTCTCATCATTTACTGTTATTCTGTTCGGGTTAAACATCCTTATATACGGAATTGACGTCTTTACAATGTTTCCATCAGCGTCTACATCTTGATATACCTTTATTATTGTACTGTCTTTTAACTTTGATGGTGCTGGCGCTGAACCCTTCTTAGCTCCTAACTTAGGGTCATACGTCTGAGTTGAAGCTGTGTCATATAAATCTTCTGCTATGTCGGATGGGGAGTAGAGATGTTCTCCATATCCAAATATTTCAATCGCCGTACTTCTTAGTCTTGTACCAAACTCAACTGGTGGCTGAAAATAACTATCTTGTCTTTCTATTACTAAACAGTTTGGTAATGCACTTGCATATATAATTTCTATGAAACATGGCTTACCCGCACTGTCTTTGGAAAGTCCTAACCCCTTCGGGTCTCCCCATTTTGTCATGTATCTTGCCCACTCAGTTGCTGTACCTAGTAACAGTGTACTACCTGCTACCCAACGTGATATACCAAAATCCTCATCTTTTTGAAACATGTACATGTTCGACCACATTATCGGCTCTACTACTAATCTATAGGAGCTGTTGCTTAAGAACTTCTCAAGCATTTCCTCTCCCCAAAACTCTCTTATTAGTGCTGTTGCATTGTTGTCACCATCACCTCTGTCCTGTAGCATCCATTTTTTAAACTCATTTCCATTTACTGCAAACTGTCCTCCGCTAATTACTATTGGACATGGTATTGATTTTGTAATGTTATATTCATTCTTAGTTCTAGCTGTTATGTTATGTGCTTTACCTGTTCCATCTTCCTTAAATTTATCATAGGTTTGAATGTTATGATTGATATTATCTGGTTGTGATATGTATACATCAACTCCATCAGTGACTATACTCTTAACTTTATGTGTATCCATATCCTCCCACTCTTCATATTCAACTATGTAAAATCTGTATCCTGTATGCTCCGATATAAAACCCATTCCTCTCTCTTCTTCTGTAAATTGTGAAACGTTTCCGTTAACTGTGTCACCTTTTCCTTCAGTGCCATTGTAACTATTGGATGAAGTCGTTGGTTCCTCTTCAGCGTAAATCTTACTAGCACTCATTATGCCTATCAGCATCACCATTATGCTAATAACAATCTTTCTATTTATACTTTTCATAAGTCCTCCTTAAAAAATTTTAGCCTTTGGCTTTTACACCAAAGGCTTACTCAATCTATTTTTCTTTACTGAACTTTACCATGTACAGAAGAATTTCTTTCTGCCTCAAGAAACGCTTCCTCTGAACCATAATAGCCACCGTATGTCCCAAAGCCAGAAAACCTATCTTCGCTTGCTATGTACTGCTGTTGCTCCTCATCATGTTCAAAATCCCACTGAACTAAAAACTGCATGTACTCATTTTCTGAATGAAGCGTATGCGTTATACCATCTGGTGTTGTTACCTCAACTACCTCCCAGTCACCACGAACCACTACCTTATTTCCGTATCCGTCATCTTCACTCTCTATTGTAACTGGTAAATCTTTCTTATTGACATTCCCATTCTCTTGTGCTATATTTTCTATGGTGGAGTTTGTGCTTTCGTTGTCTTTAACAGGTTCCTCTGTCTCCGGTATTATTGGCTGTCCATTCGATGGGTCTGTTGGATATGGAACTCCATTCTCATCAACTACTACCGGCAATGTAAATGTCATATCCACACTCCCATTTGTCTTTCCATTAACTGCGTCCGCTAATGCCATGTTAACTGCCTGCTCCGGCGAACTTCCATACGCCTCATAAACCTTTGCGTCCTCTTCAATGCTCTCTAATTCTTCAACCGTGTATCTTCCCATCGCTTCGATGTCTTCCATCCACTCCTCTACTCTCTTATCCCTTACACTCTCCGTCTCTCCCTCAAGTAATCCCTCACTTGAAGTCTCTTCACCTGTCTCATTCTCCTTTGTACCAAGTCTGTCCACATCAAGCGGCTCCGCTATCTCCAACGAAATCGTCTCACTCTCTTCTATCATCGTCTGTAACTCATCCTTAGTTACTGCTGCACATCCACACAACACAACTGCCATACTTCCACATAATATAATATTTCTTTTACATAAATTTAGTCTTCTCATAATATTATTTCACCATTCCTTTCTACCCATTTTAGCATCGCGCCAGCGATGCCTGGAGTAAAAACACGTTTTTTGTGTTTTTGCTCCAGAAACTCAAATTTGCAGCGTAGCTGCAAATTTGAGTATTTATGTAGTCATATCATATATGATACATTCTTTTAGATACACTTTGTAGTATGCTGCTTTAACTGAATATTAAGAAGCTTCACTGTTATATCATCACCGACCTGCTGCGGTATACCAATCTTAGCCAGACAAATCAATTGATATTTTAACAGTGTTGCATCAATTATATACGCATACTGTGCTGCCATAGTCCTGCCTCCGTTATCTTCTATATAGTATTTTACAATAATTATTCTTGACCGATGTTGTCATATTCCGTATTTCCCACCGTGCTGTCCAATCCCTTGCTTATCAATTCTCTAAGCATTACAGACCTATTGCAATCAAAGAACACATCCTTCTTAATCTGTCTTAATTCCACCTCCAATTCTTCCGGAATAACAATTGTTATTCTATGAGTCTCTGTACTCATATCGTTTTCACCTCACATTCTGTTATTATTAGACTTAGTTCTGAACTTGCATAGGTTCTGCTCTTCCATTTGGACTTAGTATAGCACTTATGATTTTAACTGTCAATTATTATCCGATGTTCCAGCTTGACATATTATATGAACTGATACATAATATGTACTAAAAGGAGGTCATTACCCATGCCTACAAACAGACCAAGATATACAATAATTGTTGACGATGAACTGCTCAACCAGATTGACGATTTTCGTTTTAATAATCGATATCCAAGCCGTTCTGCAGCGACTCTTGCATTGATTCACAAAGGTATTGAACAGTTCAACAAGGAACTTTCTGCAAATAATGAAACAGACAATAAATAATAAAAGGTATTATGAAAATTAGCATAATAAAGACGGGATTCTTCATTGCGAAGAATCCCGTCTTTCCTTTTCCCGGTTATTGAAACCAATATTTCTACTGCACCTGTAACTCTCTAAACCAGCCATAACTTTCCTCCTATTCCTTGCAGGCTACACCAATTAACTTATGATATTTCAAGTCAATAATAAAATATCTATTTTATGTAGCTCTTTTTGCAATCAACATCATTATATTACGATAATCATAATATATTGGCTATTGTCAAAATGCATGAATTTTTTATAGAGGAAATATATAATCACGTTTTAAAAAAAATATGTATACAACATTTTTTGACACTGTCTGCAAACCATTTTTGACTGTCTGCATCATCATAGCATAAAGCATGCTATTGTATAAAATTACAACACCAATTATCTTATATTCTCAATCTGCCAATCAATAGGCTCCACCCCATGTGCCTTCAAGAACTCATTTGCCTGGCTGAAATGCCTGCACCCAAAGAAGCCTCTATAAGCCGACAGCGGGCTTGGGTGCGGCGCCTTGAGTATCAGGTGCTTCGGATTCGTTAGCATTGGAATCTTGCTCTGTGCCGGTCTGCCCCAGAGCATGTACACAATAGGCCTGTCCTGCGCATTGACAGCCTCAATGACAGCGTCCGTAAACTGCTCCCAGCCATGTCCCTGATGAGAGTTAGCTTGATGTGCACGCACAGTCAGAACAGTATTCAAGAGTAACACTCCTTGGTCTGCCCACTTTTTCAAATAGCCGTTATCAGGAACATAACAGCCAAGGTCATCGTGAAGCTCCTGATATATATTCTGGAGCGATGGCGGAATATCCTTCTGTTCAGGAAGAACCGAAAAGCTCAGACCATGCGCCTGCAATTCATTGTGGTATGGGTCCTGCCCCAGTATTAACACCTTAACATTCTTTAACGGCGTGAAATTAAACGCAT
>CAUCXT010000048.1 GCA_958446835.1 uncultured Eubacterium sp. | reverse complement strand
TACCCGAACCGGTAGGACCTGTTACAAGGACAAGACCTCTCTTCTTCTGATAAAGGTCAACAACCGATTTCGGGATTCCAAGCTCCTCAGGAAGTGGTATCTTAGTAGATACAAGACGGATTGACGCCGCCATTGAGCCTCTCTGGTGGAATACATTCACACGGTAACGTCCAATTTGCGGGATGGAATACGAAAAATCTATCTCACCTAATTCCTCGAACTGCTGCAATCTCTTGTCACTCATCATGGTGCTTATGACAGCCTCCGTATCCGGCGGAAGAAGTCTTGGATAGTCCATATCCACAAGTCTTCCGTTAATACGCATCTTCGGCGGAAGTCCTACCGTGATATGCACATCAGACGCTTTGTTCTCTTTTGCTGTTATAAGAAGTTCCTCTATAGTCATATTTTTCCTCTTTTCTATTATGCAGTAAAATTAGTACAGTATAAATAATTGTGAAACATGAACTGATGACCGATGACTACGCAATTTCAACAATACACTTTTGCACATTTTAAAATTAATAAAATTCTCATAGCAAAATAATTCTCAATCAGCTGTGTTTGAGCCACACACACTCCGGTTAGCCGGAACAAATCCGGAAAATACCGGAAAAATCATATAGTTCCCGCCATAACCATCCAAGCTTCACAATTATCCAGCCACACATATTAATATTAGTTATCCACATTGTATGTAATCTTCATCATCTCTGAAAATGTTGTGGTTCCGTCAAGCACATACTCTGCTGCCGAAGCCCTGAGAGTATGCATGCCCTCCTCAACAGCAGCATCCATAATGTCATCTGCGTTGCGTCTATCCGCAATCATCCTCTTGAGACGTTTCGTTATAGGCATTATCTCATAGACACCGATTCGTCCATAATAGCCGATGTTGTTGCACAGCTTACAGCCCTTAGGCTCATGAAGCGTACAAGGTTCATCAAGTGGTACGCCAAGCGCCTTCTTCTCCTCTATAGTTGCCTCTCTTGTGTTATCCTTGCTGCACTCACATAGTCTTCTGACAAGTCGCTGTGCAATGATTCCCACAAGTGAATCTGAAAGCAGATAAGGCTCAACGCCCATATCTATAAGACGCGATACGGATGAAGCCGTGTTGTTGGTATGCAGTGTGCTTACTACAAGATGTCCTGTGATAGAAGCCTTTACGGCAATCTCTGCCGTCTCGGAATCTCGAATCTCACCTATCATAATGATATCCGGGTCCTGTCGAAGAATGGAACGGAGAGCACTTGCAAATGTGAGGTCTGCCTTATTGTTTACCATTACCTGATTGATACCATCGATGTTCGCCTCGACCGGGTCCTCTACAGTGATGATGTTAACATCTATCTTGTTGAGTTCACTGAGTGCTGTATAGAGGGTTGTCGACTTACCGGAGCCTGTAGGTCCCGTTACAAGTATGATACCGTGCGGATTTTTAAGTATATTGTCGAACTTGACCATATCATCAGGCTTAAGTCCCAGCTTGCTCTTCTCTCTCTTAAAGCCAGCCTTGAGTGCAAGTCTCATAACAACCTTCTCGCCGTAGCAGGTAGGAAGACAGGACACACGGATATCATACTCTTTATGGTCGATGTCTATGGTTATACGTCCGTCCTGAGGCTTTCTCTTCTCGGAAATATCCATGCCCGATATAATCTTGATACGCGCAATCATCGCAGAGTAAAGCGCCTTATCGTAGGTTATCGCCTCATTGAGAGTACCATCAATACGGTAGCGCACACGTATACTGTACTCGAACGGCTCAATATGTATATCACTGGCTCTCTGTCTTGCCGCCTGCTCGATTACATTTCTTACAAGCTGTACAATCGGTGAGTTCTCGACATCCTCACGCCTCTCATCATCCTGAGCCTCCGCATTGTCATATATTCCCTGTTCCTGCTTATACGCCTCTGCAACAGCAAGAGCCTTCGCCTTTCCGAAGAACTTATCGATAACAACCTGAATATCTGAGAGCTTGCTGAGTACCGGGACAACCTCCATGCCTGTGATGATACTCACATCATCTATCGCCATAATATCCATAGGGTCTGCCATCGCCACCCATATTGCATTCGCTCTGCTCTTATCGAACATGTATGGTATGAGCTTTAATCTTCTGGCATTCTCCTCGTCTATCATCCTGACAGCTTTTTCATCTATTGAAGCTGCTGCCACATTGACATATTCGACATTCAGGTGGCGGCATAGCACATCTATCATGTCATCCTGTGACACATAACCCAAATCCACGAGTGTGTCACCAAGCAGCTTGCCCTTGATTTTCTGCTCCTTGAGTGCTATATCAAGCTGCTCCTGTGTTATCTTCCCCTCCTGAATAAGTACATCACCAAGTCTTATTTTCTTACGGACACCACTTATCATTGCATATCTTCCTCCAGATTAATACCTTCTAATAATTCACTGTTATACTGAACCTGTGTGTTTTGCATAAGATCATTATATAACGAATCAAAATCCTGTCCACATACATATCTTAATTCAGGATTATTTCGTCCAATCATGAATTCGCCGTTGCCGTTTCTTATCGCATTGGTATACTCAAATATAAAATATCCATTCTCCGAATAATAGTTATTTGCCACGGTAACATCAAACACATACAGAATTATATTTTCATACTGTGATGAACCATCCCCATGCCCGGACATGAATATTACCTGATTAAGCTTGAGGCTGTCCACCCACTCATTGTTATCCTGGTACAGATAATTGGAACTTCCTGTAAGTCTGTAGAGCATACGCGTTGTAGTATCATCTGTTGCCGCCTTAATCTCTTCGGCACATTCAGCTGCAATATCAGTCAAAACGCCATAATCAAGCTGCGAACTGTCATATATATATGAATCAAGCCCTTCCACAGTATAATCCATGCTTGTCACATCCGTATAGTAATAATACAGCTCCGCTGTCTTAGCATCTATCTTGCATTCTATGGTTATCACATCTCCATTTTTCAATCCGGTTGTCTTTCCTTTTATGACATACTCAAGGCTCTTTATGTATGTATCGCTTGAATTGTTGGTATATGTGACAAATGCATACGGCGCAGTTCCCGTAACCTCAACCTTGAGGTCTTTGAAAACATCTATTTCCTGACCTTCATCAAGCCCTGCAACATCCACACGCTTGATAAAATCATTCACATTAAGCTTCAGTTCATCCGCCGCTACCGCATCATAAGTGACTGTAAGATTGATTGCATCGCCGTTCGCTAACTTCTCAACCTTATCGCAGCTAAGCTCAAGTGACTCTACAAATGTGCTGTATTTCGCCTTGTCCTCAGCCGAAGCATCAACTCCCGCCAATGCACTGTATATACCGTCAATATCAAGATATGCCGTGACTGTAGCTCGTCCCGACAGTCCGGATATGTCCGTAATTATATAAGGACTTATAGATATGTCCTTTCTTCCAATGCTGCAGCCCGAAATAAACAGCACACAGACAAACAGCATTGCATATCCTAACCTCTTCATTAAAGCAATCCTCCGAAACTACTGGTTCTCATTTCTTAATACCTCATAAATCAACTTAGAAATATAATCCACTGCATTTATAATACTATCAGTGAACCTTCTTCCCTCAAGGCAGCACTCAAAGCTGGTATATCCTGCCACATTCTTCTTGTCGCCGAGTATCGCCTGAACAAAGCAGCCTGTATGCTGGCTTCTGAATCTTTCAAATATCTCCTTATCTATTCCTTCAACCTTGAAAAGATTACTTGCTATATGCATATTATCATTATTAAAATGCTCCAGATAAGGAGTGCTTCCGCTCCAGAATGCCTCGCTGCTGCACTCAGCTCCATACGAATACAGCAGCCTCCTGTCCGCTCCGTAATAAACACATGCCCTGTCAAAGCGTCCCGCCTTTGCTATCATCTCAAGCACTTCAGGTATAGCCTCACTGCCTTTGGCAAACAATCTGCCGATTGCATCCTTTACAACCATGGAAATGTTATCACTCACATTAGCAGAAATATTCTCTATCTTTGTCTGCTGCCTGTCGATAGTCCTTATGGTTCCGTGCAGCTCCTCCTGATAGATAATATATCTGTTCTTTCCCTTCTCCTTAGCTATATAAAGGCACTTATCCGCACAGTTAAACAATTTGTCATAGCTGTCTCCGTCCTCCGGGCACCTTGCCGCACCTATCGAGCAGGTCACATTCACACCCTCAACATCGCTGTAGAGGTATTCAACACTGCTCCTTATTGAACGCAGTATATGCCTTACCATCTCCTTATCCTTGACATTATATATAATACCCATGAATTCATCACCGCCGATACGTCCGGCAATGCCATTGTCCGAAAGCACATCAAGCACAACCCCGGCAACTCTCGAAAGAACCTCATCGCCATACATGTGGCCGAAGTTATCATTTACTTCCTTGAAATTATCAATATCCATAATGAATATGGCGGAATGGCTGCCGTTCCCATCCTCGACAGCCGCCTTAGCCATATTCTGTATATATGCCTTATTATAAAGTCTTGTAAGCGGGTCAATGTACATGTCTTTATCCGGCACTGCGCTGTCCTGCGAAGTGAGCCTTCTCACAATTCCCACCGTCATCACCGGAAGTCCTTCTCTCATTATGGTGCTTCCTGTTATCAGACATGGCTTAATCTCCCTATCATCCGAATATAAATCAGTTGAAAGCTCTGCTGAAAATTCCGGCACTCCTCTTTCCACATTCGTACAGAGCTTTGAAAAGATGTCCTCATCCGCCTTATCAATATGTCCGGAATCAATAACTCTCTTCCACTCTTCAATCTTCATCGAATACAGAACCTTCTCCTGTCCATTGATTACCCTGTTAAGACTAAGTACGTCCTGACCATGCACATAACAGAAAAATGCGACATCCATCATACCAAGAAGCATCCTGTATTTCTTAACCTCGGCTCCGGTGTTACCATACGCCTGTGTAAGCGTATCCATGTCGTATAGTTCCATATCCCATAGCTGCTCACCACCGACAAGCTTCGCTTTCTTTCTCACTCTGATATATGCGTCACGGTATACATCATCAGCCCGCTTAATCTTGACTGCTATGCCCTTGTACTGTTCCTTCACAGTCTCAAAAAAGGCATTAAACCGCTCAACATCATTGCTGTACAATAGCTTAGGAAGCGCCCTGTAAGCCTCTTTGCCGATATACTCAAAATATTTTTCGCTGCCATACCTGACATCAAAAAACTTGTCCACAGTAAATCTGGCACACTCTATCTTTTCAAGAACCATAGTATTGTTCCTTTCACGCATTTTATATAGAAGTATACCATACTGTCACCCAACTTACAAGTAATTTGGCTCTCATGCAACACCGCGTTGATTTTAGTCACTCAAGATAATGCTTCATGCTGTTCAGTGCATTTTTCTCAAGTCTTGAGACCTGTGCCTGACTCATTCCGATCTCGCCGGCAACCTCCATCTGTGTCTTTCCCTGAAAAAAACGCAGCTCAATAATCATCCTCTCACGCTCAGGCAGTCTGTTTACCGCATCGTTTAGTGCCATGTCCTTGACCCAGTTTTCCTCCAAATGCTTTTTATCGCTTATCTGATCCATGACATAGAGTGTGTCACCTCCATCCGTATATACCGGCTCATATAACGACACCGGGCTCTGTATGGCGTCAAGCGCCATTATTACATCCTCACGGCTTGCGCCAATCTCCCCCGCAATCTCGTTGAGTGTAGGTTCCCTGAGATTTGTCTTTGAAAGACGCTCCCTTGCATATATTGCCTTGTACGCCGTGTCCTTAAGCGAACGGCTTACCCTTATCTGGCTTGACGTGTCGCGCAGGTACCTTCTTATTTCGCCTATTATCATAGGTACAGCGTATGTGGAAAATTTTACCTGCTGTGTAATGTCAAAATTATCTATTGCTTTAATAAGACCTATACAGCCAATCTGGAACAGGTCATCCATATTTTCATTGCTCCCTGAAAATCGCTGCACAACGCTTAGCACTAACCTTAAATTTCCCTTAATATACTTATCCCTCGCCTGTTT
Source organism: uncultured Eubacterium sp. (assembly GCA_958446835.1). Lineage (GTDB taxonomy): Bacteria > Bacillota > Clostridia > Lachnospirales > Lachnospiraceae > CAG-882. Next base: position 11,460 of record CAUCXT010000048.1, on the reverse strand, counting down.
GTCACCCTCCTTTATCATTTTTAGCAGTTCTGTCTTCTCCTGTGCACTAAGAAGCGGCAGCTTTGCCGTATTCACCCCACATATTTCAACCTTAAAAGCAGCCATCCTGAAAACCCCCTTAATCTCTGATACTCTACGATAAAAGGATTTCCATAATGACTGCCTTTATACTGGTAAAAAATACTTATCTGATATCTGAATTTATCTATTCATATCTCACGATTTCCTTTTTCAGGCGCTTGATAATCTTCTTCTCGAGCCTCGAAATATATGACTGCGATATTCCGAGCATATCCGCAACCTCCTTCTGTGTAAGCTCAGTCCCATCTTCGCTGCTAAGCCCAAAGCGCAGATCGACAATCTGTCTTTCGCGTTCAGTCAGGCGGCTTATTGCCTTGTTGAGAAGCTTTTTCTCAACCTCATCCTCTATATCCTTATATATAACATCCTCATCCGTTCCAAGTATGTCTGAAAGAAGAAGTTCATTTCCGTCCCAGTCCACATTTAACGGCTCGTCAATAGAGACCTCCATGCGTGTCTTGCTGTTTCTTCTAAGATACATAAGTATCTCGTTCTCTATACACCTTGATGCGTATGTGGCAAGCTTAATGTTCTTACCTGAATCATAGGAATTGACGGCTTTTATAAGTCCAATAGTGCCTATTGATATCAGATCTTCCACACCAACACCTGTATTGTCGAATTTTTTTGCTATGTACACAACCAATCTTAAGTTATGCTCTATGAGCAGCGACTTAGCCTCGCCATCGTCCTCATCAAGCTTTTTAAGTGCCTGTGCCTCCTCCTGTGCGGTAAGTGGCGGCGGCAGCACATCTGCTCCACCTATATAGTGAACCTCATTGCGGTCTGCGCTTATAAGGCTTTTGAATGTAGGAACAGCCTTAAATTGAAATTTGTTTGGAACGAGTACTTTTATATACATATATATTCTCCTTATCAATTATTTATTTCCGGTCAAGGCTTGCAGTGTTTAATATCATGGAATATTCCCCTTTTTTTGAAAGGCTGCCCTCATACAGCGCAAGCTTTGGATATTCGTACTGCCTTGTCCTTCCCTCATACTCAACCATCATGCAGTCAATAGTCACAAGCCTCATAAGCCCATGCTCTTTTCCGAGACTTTTATACGGAATCAACTTTATTCCGTAAGCTAACGTATCGGACTGCATAAGTCCGGCTAAAGCCTTCTTCTCCACTATACATACAGGTTCTCCGCTATATGGATCCGTGAGTGAATTTCCGGTATCAAACAGTCCCCATACATCCGTGCTTCTTCCATCAAGCTTAAGCGTGACCTTGTAAAGCAGATTTTTTCTCTTCACATACCCCGTAAGACAGCCTATCAACGGCACAGCAGCCTGTAAGAACAATACGGTAATCACAAGTGTGACAAGCACCGCGCTGCTTCGCTCATGTGCCTGACTCATTACACCGCCTAACAGCACCGATACTCCCATAAGCACTGCATAGCGATATAACCATTCGCCCGGTCCGCCTCTGCATCCGGCTATGTACAACATTGCCACAGGCATACAAAGATATGTGCAAAATAGCACCGGAATACCTCCATTTCCCACAAATGCCACCATGACACTCCATGCTGCACCGATACCTGCTGAGATTGTGAGACGTAGATAAGTGGTGGTTATTTTACACAACCTGCAGGATACAGTCAGAACGGTATAGTCTAAAAGCAAATTGGAAAGAAATATTACATCCGGATAAATTTTGTAGTACAAGTTTCACCTCCTCTTGGAAGATTTTACATTGCACATTATATATTCATGTCCATGAAAAAAATGTCGAATTGACAAGACAAATGATAAGAATTTTTCGACAAAAAATACCGCATTGCGATATTTGATATAAATATCCGCAATACGGTATTCCCTTAATAATATTTATTTTCCGATACAAGCCCGTTTGTCACAGCTTATGCGCATAATTACTTTCTGTTTTTCTGAAGGAAAGTAGGAATGCTGAGTTCCTCATTCTTGACATTGCTCTCTAAAGGTCTTCTGTATGAAGTACCTGTAGTATTCACAGGTCTGGATGTAGGTGCTGCATTGACAGGCTTAGAGTATGTAGTCTGTGGCTTGTAATTAAAACCTGCCATGGCATTGGAAACATCTATGTTCTTCTGCTGAGCATCAAGTCCTGTTGCAATAACTGTAATCGTAGCCTCGTCCTGCACTGTATCATCATACATAGCACCAAAGATAATATTGGCAGACTCGCCTGCAAGCTCCTGTACATAGCTTGCTGCCTCATTAGCTTCAATAAGGCTTATATCTCCCGAGATATTGATAATAACATGGGAAGCACCTTCAATTGTAGTCTCAAGAAGCGGGCTGGTAACTGCCTGCTTAACAGCCTCTATAGCCTTGTCATCGCCCTTGGCATTACCGATTCCGATATGTGCAATACCCTTGTCCTTCATAACAGTCTGGACATCTGCAAAGTCAAGATTGATAAGTCCCGGAACATTGATAAGGTCTGTTATTCCCTGAACAGCCTGCTGCAATACCTCATCTGCCTTCTTGAGTGCATCCGGCATGGTTGTCCTTCTGTCAACTATCTCAAGAAGCTTGTCATTAGGTATAACAATAAGGGTATCAACACTCTCCTTAAGCTTCTCAATTCCGCCTATTGCATTATTCATTCTCTGCTTAGCTTCGAACTTGAACGGCTTAGTGACAACGCCGACTGTGAGGATTCCCATATCCTTGGCAATCTTAGCGACAACCGGAGCCGCACCTGTACCTGTACCGCCACCCATTCCGCAGGTAACGAATACCATATCCGCACCCTTAAGTGCCTGAGTAAGTTCCTCTGTGTTCTCCTCGGCTGCCTTCTCGCCAACCTCAGGCTTAGCTCCTGCGCCAAGTCCCTTAGTGAGCTTCTCGCCTATCTGAAGTGCTGTAGGAGCCTTGCAGAGCTTGAGTGCCTGCTTATCTGTGTTAATTCCTATAAACTCCACGCCACCTATATTCTCATCAACCATTCTGTTAACGGCATTATTTCCTGCTCCACCTACTCCGACTACTATAATCTTAGCAGATGCTTCTGTATCATCATTAATCTTAATTATTTCCATTGCGAACGGAACCCTCCTTATACGATTGCATAGCTCATTCTTTTATAATATAGTCTTGTCACAAAAATATCAACAGCTTTTTGTCATTTTTGTAAAAAAACTTCTTATATTTACTCAATTATTTCTTTTATCTCTTTTTTCATCTTGTTTAAATGTGATATATCCGGAACCCTCTGTATAATTTTCCATGTTTAAGACACCTGAAAGTCCGGCAAGCTGTGGCTCAATCTGTTTCAGTTCATGTAATTTCTCACCCAGATGCTCCCCGAATCCGAAATTCACGCGCACATCACCTATGTAGAGCACGATGGAAAGATCATCGTTGAAATGTATCTTATCCACCGCAAGGTCATATTTTTGCAGATTCTGCGATAAATCAAGAATCGTATTAAAAACCCCTTCATCAGCCACAGGAAGCAGACTGTACAATACAACACTGTCAAACTCAAGTCCGTCAATCAGCGGAACAGACATATCCTGTCTGTTGGATGTCTCAACAACTATTCCATCCTTATCAAAATACATATAGTTTCCCTTGTATATTATATAGGCAACTATGCTTTTCTCATATAGGATTACATGTACCTTATCCGGATATTCGATATTCACCTCATACGTCTCTATAAACGGTATTGAAGCCTTAACGTAATCATGCTTTAAGTCATATCCAAGCTTAAGTGAATTGACATATTCATTTTCCCCGAAAATATATTCCTTAAGTTCATCATCCGTGTACCTGTCCGTTCCCTCAAAGCTTATCTGCGTTATCTTAAAATATGTGACTGCAACATATACCGCCCCTGTCGTGAGCCCCAACAATATCACAAGCACAATCAGAATCTTTATAAATATATTTCCTTTTTTTCTTCTTGTATGTGACATTTTTTCTCTCCTTAATCAACACTACATTCATGAATTCTGGCGCCCAGCTCCCTTAAATTGCCGGACAGATTCTCATAACCCCTGCGTATATATTCACAGCCCGTTACAGTGACCGGCTCATCGGCAAACAGACCTGCTAATACCAGCGCCGCACCGCCCCTTAGGTCACTTGCTGTCACAGTTCCACCGTGCAGATGTCTTCTGCCATACACATAGGCTGTTCGTCCCTCTATCCTGATATCCGCCCCAAGCCTGTTAATCTCATACGCGGCATTAAAGCGTGTGTCAAAGACATTTTCCTCCATTATACAAAAATTCCCCGATACTGCCATAAGTGCAAGAAACTGTGACTGCATATCGGTTGGAAATTCCGGAAACGGTCCTGTGGAGACAGCACATTCCAGCTGCTTTCTTCTGTCCGTATTCAATACAACCCCCGGAGCCTTAACCGCCGCATGGGCTCCTAAATATTTCATGACACTCTGTATTCTGTCACATTCGATATTAGGTATATACACGTTTCCTGTACAGCCTGCCACCGCCACAAGAATCGTTCCGGCAACAATGCGGTCCGCGGGAACCGTATAGCAAAGCTCATCACCGCTTATCACAGAAGGAGGTACTATCTCTATATTCCCTGTCCGCTCACCTTCTATCTGCGCCCCAAGCATTCTGAGATAACAACATAAATCCCATATCTCCGGCTCAGATGAGGCATTAAAAATTCTTGTGTTTCCCTTCGCACTCATAGCCGCAATCAGGCAGTTCTGCGTAGCTCCGACACTCGGAAAAGGAAGCCTTATATCACAGCCTCTTAGTCCATGACTACCCACATCAGCATCAACACCGCCAAAATTCTCACTTATATCCGCCCCAAGCTGCCGCATAGCCGACACATGGAAATCTATAGGTCTTTTCCCTATCGCACATCCTCCCGGCGGAGGCATGACGAATCGCCCGAACCGTCCAAGACAGCTTCCCATAAGAAGTATAGAAGCGCGCATTTTAGTGCTGTATTCATCATCCAATATTCCGTTCGCGGCATCAGAAGCATCAATTTTCATCACATGTTCATTATATTCAACGCGGCATCCGCATTTTTCCAATAGTCCCGACATTGCATGAACATCCGCTATATCCGGGCAATTTTCCAGAACAGTAACTCCAGACTTTAACAACGCCGCCGCCATTATTGGAAGCACCGAATTCTTCGAGCCCTGAAGCTTTATCTCACCTGAAAGCCTGCTGCACGGGTATACAACCACAGCATTTTTGTTGTCCTGCATATAATCCCCCCATTACAGGTATACAAATTATTATATGCAGTAAGCCGCAAATGATGACTCATAAACTGTATGCATTCTCAATCATGCCTGTATTTTATATGTCTTGATACATTTAAGACTATTCCCATCTCGGCAAGGAGAAACATTACCGATGTACCTCCATAGCTTATAAAAGGAAGCGTAATTCCTGTATTGGGAATCACGTTGGTGACAACGGCAATATTGAGTATCACCTGAATCGCTATGTGTGCTGTCACACCGACAACAAGAAGGAATCCGAACATATCCGGAGAATGCAGCGCTATAATAACGAAACGCCATATCATCATTCCGAAAAGAAGTATAAGGCATATTCCTCCGAAAAGTCCCAGTTCCTCACATACAACCGAAAAAATCATATCATTCTGTGCCTCAGGTATAAATCCCAGCTTCTGTATGCTCTCGCCAAGTCCTTTTCCGAAAAAGCCTCCCGACCCAAGAGCATACAATGCCTGTAAAGTCTGATATCCCTTACTTGACGCATACTCTTCCGGGTGCCTCCATGCAAGTATTCTCATCATACGGAAGCCTGTGCTCGAATCAATCTCAACGCCCGCAGTCACAGGGTCGACATAATAATGTATGTACAACATAAATGCAACAATTCCTGCAACGCCAAGTACCGCCATCACCGCAAAAGGCCAGTATCGTTTAGTCGCCACAAAGTAAATCACAAAACCTATGCCAAAAACAATTATTGCTGAGCTGAGGTTCTTTGTAATAACAAGAATCATTCCTGTTGGTATGAGCGTAATCACCGCGACAATAATCAGATTGCGGAATTTATCAATCGCCTTTCCTGTCATGACAATATAAGCTGATACTGATATAATAACCGCAAGCTTACATATCTCAGCAGGCTGTATCGTACCGAATCCCACATTTATCCATCTTCTTGCGTGGTTAATCTCAACTCCCAGCGGTGTGAGTATAAGCAATATAGAAAACACAGCCCCGGCATATATCCATGGTGCAAGCTTATAGTAGTATTTATAATCGAAAAAAATACAGAAAACAAATGCAACCATTCCAAGAATCGTAGATTTAATCTGCTTTTTTAAATAGAACGCAGGGTCCGGGTTCTTAGGAAGTCTCATTCCGCTGTAATAACTGGTCGAATACACCATCACCAATCCAAAGCACACCAGAAACAGTATTATCACCAGCAAAGAATAATCAAAATATTTTGTTTTTGCCCGCTGCTTTGCCATCAGCAATCCTCCATGTCTTACAATTCATTAACATACTGCTTGAATAATTTTCCGCGTTCCTCATAGCTCTTAAACATATCCCAGCTCGCACATGCAGGCGACAGAAGCACTATCTGCCCTTCCTTCGCGTCCTCATGGCATACTTCAACCGCTTCTTTGAGAGTCTCGACAAAGCGTATGTTTTCAAAGCCCTGCGCTCTTGCGGCAGCAGCTATCTTATCCTTAGTAACGCCAAGAAGAACAAGCTCTATAATCGTATCCTTAAAGCACTTTATCATCTCATCGAATTCCGAATGTTTATCGTAGCCTCCGGCTATGAGTATAGTCTTTTTAGGCATTGCCTCTATCGCCTTAATGGTTGAATCAGGATTCGTTCCCTTAGAATCATTATAGTACTCAACCCCATCAAGTGTACGCACGTATTCTATGCGGTGTTCAACAGCCTTAAAGCTTCTTATGGTATCCGCAATAATTCCCACAGGCACACCCATCTGTATACATATAGCTGCCGCAGCCATGACATTCTCATGGTTATGTGCTCCGAAAAGAAGCATATCCCTCACATCAATAACGTCAATAACCTTCGTGCCATCAGTATACTTTATCATAGTGCCTTCAAGGTATGTACCGTGGTTCACATGATGTTTTCTTGAAAAATATACCGGTGTCGCTGTTGTAGCTTCGCCGAATTTTCTTAAAACCTCATCATCGTAGTTAAGTACGACATAATCGTCCTTTGTCTGATTAGCGGCTATTCTTTCCTTAACCGCTGCATAGTTTTCCATGGTGTAATGTCTGTTCAGATGGTCAGGAGTGATGTTTAAAATAGCACTCACCTTCGGGTGGAACTCATGCACTGTCTCAAGCTGGAAGCTGGATATCTCTGCCACAGTCACAGAACTCTCTGTGGTCTTAAGTACCTCAGCCGTGTATGAATTTCCTATATTTCCGACAACAAAAGTCTGCTTACCCCATGCCTTTATTATCTCACCGACAAGAGTTGTTGTGGTTGTCTTTCCGTTCGTTCCGGTGATTGCCGCAACAACACCCTTCTCATAATTATATGCAAGCTCTATCTCGCCCCACACAGGGATGTTCTTCTCATTAAACTTAAGCACAACAGGGCTGTCTATCGGAACTCCCGGGCTTATTACAGCAAGGTCTGCACTGTCTAAAAGTGAGTCCTCCATGGCGCCAAGTACAATATCCGCCTTCACACCCTCAGGTAATCTGCTCTCAATCTCCGCCTTATCAAGCTTATCATTTCCATCATAGAGAACCGCCTGTGCTCCAACCTCACTTAAAAGCTTAACTGCGCCTATTCCGCTTATTCCTGTACCTACAACGATTACTTTTTTCCCGCTAAGATTCATCTTTCTATCTCCTATATCTTTATTCACCTGATACTATTTTCATAATTGAATTGCATGAATTATTTCCTAAATAAATACATTCATAATTGCACTCAATTCATAATATCCCTATTCATTGGAAAATTCAACAACTTCCTGCTCAATTCCAAGATACGGCAGTATATTTTCAAACACTTCCCTGATAACCGGAGCCGCTATAGTTCCTCCATAATATATTCCCTCCGGCTCATCAATGATACACATTGCAATCACCTGCGGATTATCCGCCGGTGCAAAACCTATAAATGAAGCTATATACTTTCCTGAACCTCTCGGAAGCTTCTGCGAAGTCGCTGTCTTGCCGCCAATCCTGTAGCCCTCTATATAGCATCGCTTACCGCCGCCCTCCGAGACAACACTCTCAAGGAGCTGTTTCATAAGCGCGCTCGTCTCCTTGGACACGGCATTTTCAACCCTTTCATACTCAAATACCTTGGTTGTCTCTCCATCCTCATTCACGGTTTTCACTGCGAAATGAGGTGTTATGAGCGTTCCGCCGTTGATGATAGCACTGGCGGCACGCAGAAGCTGCAGTGGCGTAATCTGAAATGACTGCCCGAAGCTCATTGTTGCAAGCTCAACCTCTCCCACATTTTTAAGCTTGTGAATAATGGTTCCTGCTTCACCGGGCAGATCAACGCCTGTCTTTTCAAGAAGCCCCAGCTTTTTCATGTAGGCAAAAAAATCCTCCGCGCCAACCCTGCTCCCCCATGTTATAAATGCAGGATTGCAGGAATTCATAAGCGTCTGCGCAAATGTCTGCGAGCCATGTCCCGATGTCTTATGGCATCTTATTGTTCTCCCCCCTACAGTAAGGCTCCCCTTGCAATAGAAGCTATCACTAAGGCTAACAACTCCTTTTTCAAGAGCCGCCGTCGCTGTGACAATCTTAAATGTTGAACCCGGTTCATAGGTATCATTTATACAAAAATTACGCCACATATTGTTGAGAAGATTCATTTTCTGTTCACTTGAAAGTTCTTCCTTGGGAATGGTCTTTGTCACATCATCACCATTCTCATCCTTTTGTGTCACTGTCAAAGAACTGTACTCATCTATCAATGTATACGGTGCGTTGAGATTATACTCTGGCACGTTGACCATCGCATATATTCTGCCATCCTGAGGGTTCATTACAATAATGGACACTCTCTTTGCCTGTTTCGCCTCGTAAGCTTTGTAAGCTGCCTGCTGCGCGTAAGTCTGTATATTATAATCAAGACTCACTATCAAATCGTCCCCGTTTACGGGTTCTACTCTCTCCTCCCCCTCATCCTTAAGCTCAATTCCACCTGCATCCGTCATTGTGAGTATCTGTCCTGCCTCCCCGGCAAGCTCCTCATCATAGCGGACCTCAAGCCCGATAATTCCCTGATTATCACTTCCTGTAAAACCAATTACCTTCGAAGCTAAGTTTCCAAACGGATAGTATCTTCTGCTATCCTCATCAACCTTAACTCCATCAAGTCCGTATTCCCTTATCGCATCACCTATTTCCTTCGTGACATTCGTTTTTATCCGCTCCATGGACGAGACCTTATGTACACTCTTTGCCACCTTCTCCCTGTCTATCCCGAGTTCACTTGAAAGGACATCTATCACTTTATCCGGCTCCGTTATCTGCGCATGGACTACAGAAATCGTACACACAGTCTTATTCGAGGCGAGAACCGTTCCATCCTCAGAGATAATCCTGCCGCGTGCAGCCTTTATCGGTCTTTCCCTTTCATGGAGCTCTTTTGCCTTTTGCCCATAATATTCAGACTCTACCAGCATAATAACTGCAAGTCGTACAAGCAAAAGTACTATAACAGCAGCTACTAAAGCTACACCGAACATCAGCTTGCGTTTCATCCTGCCAACATTTCTCCGGTTTTCCAAAACAAAAACCTCCATAATAAAATTCTTAAAACAATTCAACCGGCTGTTTAACTGCCGATAATACATTTTATTATGAAGGTTTTAATGATATACAATATTTATTCTGTCACATTCTCATTTCACTATGTAGGAGCCTCTGTCTGATCCTCCAGCGATGATTCAGCCGTTTCCTCAGACGACTGTTGTGTCGGCTCCTCAGTTGACGGCTGCGTAGTTTCCTCCGTCGGAGTCTCAGTTGACGGTTGTGTTGGCTCTTCCGTCGGTGCCTGTGTTGGTGGTTCTGTAGCCTCCACCGTCTCAGGATTTCCTTCGGCGTCCGTGACCGTCTCACCATTCTCATCCGTGACATACTCAACACTGCTCTCCGGCTGTGACTGCGTAGGTGTCGGCAATCCTCCGACATTAATCTCATAGGACTCGTCAACCGGATATATCTCAAGATACGGAATAAGCTCTATCATAATATCTCTTGCAAGCTCCTGCGCTGCCCTTGAGGTATCGAAATCTGCAACCTGCGCTTCATCTAGAACAACATAGAATACAACCTGTGGTTCCTCCACCGGCATGAAGCCTATAAATGATGTCACATAGTGCTGCTTGTCTCTTGGCTGCTTCTCGGCTGCTCCTGTCTTTCCCCCGACACTGTAGCCTGCAATCTTAAGATAACCGCCTGTACCATAATCTACAACATTTTTGAGATATCCTCTCAATGTCTGCGAAGTCTCCTCCGACACTGTCTTTCTCACAAGAACGCTGTCATTCTCTAGCAGAACCTCTCCACCTGCACTTTTAATCTCCTTGACAAGGTGTGGCTGATAGTAATTTCCTCCATTTATAAGTGAGGAGAATGCCGCTACCTCCTGAACCATGGTGACATTGAGGTTCTGACCGAAGCTGTTGGTTGCAAGGTCAATATCCGTAACCAAATCTTTCTTTATGACCAGTCCATATTCTTCTCCGGGCAGGTCAACTCCCGTCTTTGCTCCAAAATTGAATCTGCTCACATAATCATAAAATACATCTTTTCCGATAGCTGCCGCCATCTGCATCAATGCGTCATTGCATGACTCCTCAAGTGCCTGACTAACAGTTAACAAGCCATGTCCCTCCGGGTGTGCACAGCTTATCTTCGTTCCCATAACTATCTCATGGCCATCGCAGAAGTATTCCTCTGTTCCGTCTAAGATTCCTTCCTCAATTCCACTTGCAATGGTAAATGCCTTAAAAACCGAACCCGGTTCGTATATAGTCGACACGCAGTAATTACTCCATACATCGTACAACGCATCCACCATCGCATCATTATCCATCTGTGAAAGTTCTTCCTCTGTGTAATATGACGACAAATCGCTTGGATTATTGAGGTCGAAGCTCGGATACTGTGCCATTGATAATATCTGTCCGTTATTAGGGTTCGCAATTATGACTGATGTATGTTTTGAGCCGTAAGCTTCATTAAACTCTCTTATCTTTTTCTCAACAATTCTCTGAATATTGGCATTGATGGTCAACACCACTGTACTGCCATTTATAGCCGGCTTTATGGTTGTCTCCATATCGGAGTCCTCTCCGACATATCCATATTCTCTTCCGTTAGTTCCGGTAAGATATGAATTGTACTGATTTTCAAT
>CAUCXT010000047.1 GCA_958446835.1 uncultured Eubacterium sp. | reverse complement strand
AATAGCTATAGAAAAAAAGGATTTTTTTTGCTATTATATGATATGCTTAATGAATAGCAAAAGCTAAGAAACGGAGATTATCAAAATGAATAATAGATATATATATGAGACCCATCTTCACACCAGTGAGGGAAGCGCATGTGGACGCGCCAAGGCTGTAGACATCGTACATGCCTACAAGGACGCAGGCTATACAGGAATAATAATCACCGACCATTTCTTCTACGGCAACACAGCTGTCGACCGTTCTCTTCCATGGAAAGACTGGGTAAACGGCTTCTGCAAGGGCTACGAGAACGCGCTTGAAGAGGGCAGGCGTGTGGGGCTTCAGGTCTTTTTCGGCTGGGAATCCGGTTACAATGGCACAGAATTTCTTATACATGGTCTGGATAAGGAATGGCTTTTAGCACACCCTGAAATAAAGGATGCTGATGTTCCAACCCAGTATGCCCTTGTCCATGAGGCAGGCGGCATGGTCATACAGGCTCACCCTTTCCGTGAAGCCTCCTATATCCCTGAGATAAGGCTGTTCCCGGACTATGTGGATGGGGTTGAAGGTGTGAACGCCACACACAGTGGAACCCTCGCAAGTAAACGCTGTATGGGACACCCTGAATTCAATGACCGCGCACTCGCCTATGCGAAGGAACACAACCTCGCACTCACGGCGGGCTCCGACCAGCACTCCACTGAGATGGTCTACGGCGGAATGGTATTTGACCGCAGATTGAAAGACAGCCGTGATTTCATCAAGGCTGTGCTCGGCAATGAGGCTGTATGCCTCTTAGACGGCACGTACAATCCATTTAATTGACACCCATTTTATTGACATATATGCTTAATACATGCTTCACAATATCTACTTCATATATATTTGAAATATGCATTAAGCTATATCAATAAAAACAGCCTTAAATAAATGTCCGGCTTCATAATAACCACGTAAAAAAGGCACTTCCCGCCAAGCAGGAAGTGCCTTTCCGTTATACGTTTTAAATTAGTCTAATGTGTATGGCATTAAAGCGATATGACGTGCTCTCTTAACTGCAACAGTAAGAGCTCTCTGATGCTTTGCACAGTTTCCTGTAATTCTTCTAGGAAGAATCTTACCTCTCTCAGATACATATCTCTTTAACTTATTAACATCCTTATAATCAATAACGCCGTTCTTGTCTCCGCAGAATACGCAAACCTTTTTTCTTCTGCGACCAAGCTTCTTCTTCATTGGAGCGTCGGAAGACTTATTTTCTCTGGTATTTGGCATTGTTGTGACCTCCTTATAAAATTTAGTTGCCGAATGGAAGACCTTCATCCTCAACACCGATTGGAAGGTTCATAAAACCATCAGCCGGTGCTGCTGCAGCAGGCATTGGTCTGCTGCTCGGTGCAAAGCCTCCGTTATCGCTAGAACCTGCGCCCTTGCTGTCCGCAAATTCCTGATCCTCTACAATAACATCTGTTGTGTATACCTTCTGGCCGTCCTTGTTAGTATAGCTGCCGGTCTGGATACGACCTGTAATCAATACTCTCATTCCCTGATGGAAATACTTCTCAGCAAATTCAGCCGCACGGTCAAACGCAACGCAGGATATGAAATCCGCTGTCTGCTCTCCACCGTTATCGGTTCTTCTGCCTCTTCGATCAACTGCCAGTGTATATCTTGCAATTGACATCTGTCTCTCGCCTGTGCTGACACGCACATCCGGATCCCTTGTCAATCTACCCATCAAAATTACTTTATTCATAGACTATTCTCCTTTCGGATTATCTGTCACAAGATTATGCCTCTACGGAAACGCAAAGATATCTTACAACGCCGTCCATGATACGAAGCTGTGCCTCAAGCTCTGCTGGTGCAGTAGCAGGTGCATCAAACTCAACGAAAGTATAGAATGCTTCGCTCATCTTCTGAATATCATAAGCAAGCTTCTTCTTTCCCCAATCGTTTACGTTAGTTACAGTACCGCCAAAACGAACGATCATATCCTTCACTTTCTCAAGTGTAGCAAGTCTTGCCTCGTCCTCTAACTTAGCACTGATAACAACTGTTAATTCGTACTTGTTCATGCTTTCTTGTACCTCCTTATGGTCTCTGGCCCTGTAACCTGTGTACAGAGCAAGGAAATAAATAATATATCACAAATGTAGATGTTACCATATACATTCGGATTATGCAAGTGTTTTTTTCACAAAGCCCCTGAAATTCTTCTCCACAAGTCTGCGCGGCAGCATAACCTGATGTCCGCACCCAACACACTTGAGTCTAAAATCAGCTCCTACACGAAGAACCTCCCAGTCCTTGCTTCCGCATGGATGTGTCTTCTTCATTGTGATAATATCGCCCAAACTGAATTCCATATTTATACCTCGCGGCTTCATTGATATATCTCAAATAATGAAACTTTTCAACTTAAAAATCCTGAAGATAATCAATCTTCAGGATTCTATGCTGTCGCAAAAGAGGCGACTGTCGGACTCGAACCAACGATCAGGGAGTTGCAGTCCCACGCCTTACCACTTGGCTAAGTCGCCATGTCATCAACAGCTTTTACAGTATAACAAGTAATGCTGCTGATGTCAATACCTTTTTTAGATTTTTTCAAAATTCATGCTACTCTGCAAGTTTTATCTTCTGCACTTTTCTTGAATTGATATATACATACACGTCATCACCTGACACAGGCACAAGGCTGTCAATCGCTGTATCAAAGGTATAGGCAAAGCGTTCCGCTCCATTAAAATCTATCAACCGCACATCATTGTCATCATACATAAAGACATTGTCCTGCACGAAACAGTATTTTTTATAATCCGTGGCAACAGGAATAGTCCCTATCAGATTTCCCTTTAAATCATACACAAGTATCCGGTAAGGATATCCCGATTCATGATTCGGAAATATCAATCCTATATATTTTGACGAATAAAATATTCCATGGAGTTCATTGTCAAAAACAATATCCATCATAAGCTTAGGATACTGGGTAATATTGTATATGCTGAGTTTTCCTGTTGCAACAGCTATGGCTGTGTCCGCCGTCAAAAACTGCACTTTGGGTACAAGCATTCCATCATACTGATCGAACCCTCCAACCAGTCTCTCAGACATATTCTTTCCGACTTCTCCAAAATTATAGAATGCTATGCTGGTAGAAATATCATTGTTTTCAATATCCGTATATGCCACCATAAGCTTAACCGCATCGTTTGATATGCTTATTGACATCGGAATTCCGTTTCCGCTTATATTGGTTTTTATGCGGTAAGCCTTATCCCCTGCGGTATCATACATATCTATATACTGCGTGTTTCCATCCTCGAGTATTACTGCAACACAGCCATTCGCCGCGACGCTCATCGCTGCAATAGGCAGCACCGTATCTACGGACATGACTGCCCCCGCCTTGTTAAATACATATACCCATGAACCGCCAATTCCGGCAACGGCACAATAGTCATCCCTTATATCAACAACAGGCTGCGAAAGCTCGTAAGACGCGTTCCATTGAGGAACATTGTCCGCATTATAGTACGCTATCCCATCCTTACTATATCTCAGGAAACCGTCACCATACTCCACATACGACGCTGTTCTGCTGTCCGCCCTGTCTGTTGACTGAAGTGTTGTGTATCCTGTATATACAGCTTCCCTGAAAACATAAGTTCGCACAAAATAGGCTCCCGCTGCAAACACTGCTATAAGTGCCGCCACCACTACCAAAACCTTAATCTTTTTTGACATATAATCATTCCTAACTTTACTCTTTTATGGAAGAATAAGCTCATCTCCCGGTGCGATGGAATTACCACCGTCCGTGATTCCGTTTAAATCAAAGAGTTCCTGAAGCTTCTGTGGATCCTCGCTTCCATATTCCCTCTTTATAATTCCATAAAGTGTATCTCCGTCCTGTACAATATAAGTCTTGTGGGACGCAGTTGTCTCCTGCTGCGATGTCTCCTCTGTAACAGGCTCAGTTACCTGTTCTGTCTCGGTTTCAGTCTCAACAGGTGTGGTATCCTCCTCAACACTGCTTGTATTCTCCTCCTGTATATCATCTGAAGGAGCCTGCGTTGTGTCAACATTTCCGTTCGCATAATCGACATTGAGTGTCTCATCCTGAACCGCTGAAGGCGTAGCATTCACTGCCGATGTATTGTCCACATAGTCTCCACCGCTTTCAACCACATTATCATTATTAACCGCATTCTTTTCGGACTGAAGTCTCGCCGCTCCGGCTACAAGAACGAATATAACCAATATTGCGCTTAGCGCATACATAATCGATAACTGCTGTTTTGCCTTTGGTTCATTTTTATTTTCTTTCATAATCTGTCTGTACCTCTTCACTGCCGTCTCATCGACAGCTGTTTTCTTTCTCTGGCTGTTCACATCAGCCATATACCTTTGCATCTGCTCATTTTTGTCAAAGTATACTACATACCCGTCAAGACATTCAAGCCCACCGTCAAAGCAGCTGTACATTTCTTCAGTGCGTTCGGTAGGATTGACATACATAAACGTCTTATACCGTCCTATGGAATCCGAATGTACTCTTTCAAGTGCAGCATTATTCTCAGGTCTTATGCTTGAGGACACCAGATACCAGCCCACCGTACTCATTCCCGGGAAATATGCAGCACAGTTAGCTTCAACAAGCGGCCATGTCTCCTGCGTGAAGCTTACCTTTCCATCATAAACCGACGCATTCTGTATCTCCATGGCAGCGTATACAAATGTATATATTTCCCCCTGTATGTTCTTTTCCTCTCCTAAAAGTATTCCGACTCTTCCCTCATCATCCTCATCTATATCCGTTTCTTTTATAAATGAAAATGCATAGTCCTCAATATATACCCTTTTATCTAAATCCAGATCTCCAACCTGTCGTATATTCTTAGGGAGCTCGTGATTATCATTCTTTTTTACAACATGTTCCTTCACAATTAACCTCATTTCCGTACCGCATATCTGTGTCTGCCAAATCCGTCCAATAGAGGCGGTACTCCTCTATACCGACTGTAAACATTATCAGTTTACCATTTTCTATCCTTATGTGCATTATTTTTTTGCGACTTTTTAAGTGTTTTTTCGCAATAAATCTCCGTTATCAAATGTATATTGAATAAAGTTGTCCCTGTCTACATATAATTCCAGTATGAAAACATTAACCGAAAATTATTATTTTGACACTTCCAAACCTAATGCAGCATGCAAAATCGGCGTACAGCTTACCGAACTGCTGCTAAAAACCGACCGTCCGCTTGACGATGTTATCATAATCTGTATCGGCACAGACCGTTCAACAGGAGACAGTCTCGGACCGATTGTCGGCTATAAGCTGTCCAAGGCTCTCCAAAAAAGCGGAAAAAAGCATCAAAAAAATGGTATTACCGTGTATGGAACACTGTCATCCCCTGTACACGCAACCAACCTTGAAAGTATATTGTCCGAAATATATTTCAGGCACAGCAAGCCCTTCTGTATTGCAGTGGATGCCTCCTTAGGGACACAAGGACACATTGGCTATGTCACTGTCGGAACGGGACCTTTGAAGCCGGGGCTTGGGGTTAACAAGCAGCTGCCTGATGTAGGAGACCTTCATATTACCGGAATAGTGAATTTATCCGGTACCAATGATCCGATGCTTTTGCAGACCACAAGGCTCAATGTTGTCATGGAACTTGCGGACATTATTGTAACCGGTCTTCTTTACTGTCTTGACCCATTACATTCAGTGCAAAAGCCTCATATCTCCTTTTTTAATCCAATTAAGCTTTCTCATTACTTCACTGACCGCCAGACAGATTAACCCCGGAAGCAGAAAATGCATAAGAAATATTTCTATAACAACAATAGGAACCGGAGTCCCCGAAACCATACAGCGCCACGTCTCAAACTGGCCAATCATGACAAGCGAACCCGTCCCCGCTCCATAGGCGGTATCTGACAGCTTTAAAAGTGCTGCTCCGAATGGTCCTAGTATTGCACTTGATATTATAGATGGGATAAGTATGAGCGGTCTTTTAAGTACATTCGGAAACTGTAATACCGCAGAACCAAAGCCGTGTGCAAATACGCCTCCAAGCTTATTATCCCGATATCCGGAAACGGCAAATCCAACCATGCTGCAACATACCCCGATAGTCGCCGCACCTGCTGCCACACCGGAAAGTCCCAGTGACATGGCAAGTGCCGGAAGGTTAAGCGGCATTACAGCAAAAAGCGAGAACAAAACTGCCACAATTATTCCACCTATAATCGGTGAGGCGGCAACATTATAGCCGGCAAGACTTCCAATCCAGTATATAAATCTTGTTATATATGGTGTAGCAAAGTATCCGACAAGCGCTCCCGACAATATTGCCGCAACCGGCGTCAATATGAGGCTGAAGCTTGTCTTTTGCGATATAAGCATTCCAATCTCTATGGCTATATAGGCAGCAACAAACGCACCCAATGGTTCCCCGGAATTTCCAAGTGCCGCCGACCCTAATCCGTGAAACGCTCCAAGCATTCCTGCTATCGCTGCCGAAACAGTCACAAGTGAATCCGCACCGAACATAGCTGCCACCCCCACGCCTATCCCGGCGCCGGTGAGCAGCTTGGCAATATTGCCAAATATAATAAATTGCGCTCCTATGTATCCGCCAATCCATGTCCCGAGCTGGACAAATGCCGTTCCCATGATAAGAGTCACAAACATTCCCTGTGTCATCCCGGTAAAACCATCAACAAAAATCTTCTTAAGTATTTTCTTCATCTTATTCTGACACCCCCATCAAAATAAACCTTTTATGCGGCATCCTCCGCCTTCTATATTTTACAGAATCCACAGCTTTTTTTCAATTGCATAATAAAAAATATATATGCACAATTAACTTTTACGGTTATAATATACAATTGATGCCGTTATACGGCATGGATTAATATAAAATGGCGGATATCATCCGCCGGAAATGAGGAAACATGTTTCGACTATGGGTAAAAGAAATTAAACACAATCATCTTATACGTGATATGGTAGTCTGCAATGATAACCCTGATATGAACCGCACAAAAAAGGTCTTTTCCGCACTTGATGAGGCATGTCATGCCTTCGACCTTCAGGTACCTGCATGGCTTGATATCAATATAAATGACTTTAAGAAATTCAGCAAGGCTCGTTTCACTCAGGACAGCTTTGTTGAACATATAGACTTCGACTATCTCGAAATCCATGTTATTGAGGAGGATTAGTGATGTACGCGAACGAAGGAACAAATAATATCATAAAAAAGATAATCGGATTCATAAAGAATGAGGCAGTGCTGTCCGCAGCCGCCGTTCTCGCCGTGATTTCAATGTTCTTTGTGCACCCGGACAAGGCTTATGCCGGATACATCGACTACAGAGTAATATCATTGCTGTTCTGCCTGATGCTGGTAGTCTCAGGTTTGCAGAGTGTTGGACTTTTTAAGGCACTTGGAGCAATGCTGCTTAAGCGCGCCGGGAGCACAAGGTATCTTATCTTTATCCTTGTATTTTTATGCTTTTTCTGTTCAATGTTCATAACCAATGATGTGTCATTGATAACCTTTGTACCTTTTGCCGTTATGCTCTTAACAGCCTCAGGCATGACAGAGTTGCTCATTCCCGTGATAGCATTGCAGACAATAGCCGCCAATCTCGGAAGCATGTTAACTCCTATAGGCAATCCGCAGAACCTTTATCTGTACTCAGCCTTTCATATATCTATACAGGAATTTTTATTGCTCATGCTTCCGCTCACAATTATATCCGCACTACTGCTCGTGGCGGCAATTCTGCTACTGAAAAGCAAGCCTATCGACAGCAATGCTGCTGTGCCGGACAGCCGGCTGGATGGGCACATGTATTTAGTAGTTTATTTGATACTTTTTCTGGTATGTATTGCCTGTGTTGTACATATAATCGAATATCCCATTATGCTTATCATAACGGCTGTTGTCATTTTCATCTGCGACAGGAAGCTGTTCGCCAAGGCAGACTATTTTCTCCTTCTTACCTTTGTATGTTTTTTCATTTTTATAGGTAATATGGAAAGAATATCCGCTGTTTCCTCTCTGATGAGCCGTCTTATCACCGGGCACGAAACCTTCGCAGGCATTGTTCTATCTCAGGTCATAAGCAATGTTCCCGCAGCAATACTCTTATCAGGCTTCACCGACAATTATTCCGCCCTGTTGTACGGTGTCAATATAGGAGGTCTTGGGACCCTTATTGCTTCACTCGCAAGTATAATATCGTACCGCGGTTACTGCACTGCACCGAATACACACAAGGGAAAATATATTCTTGTCTTTACAATATACAACCTTATATTCCTCGCTGTATTGTCCGGCGCAGCCTTCCTGTTGCTGTAGATGCGGACACACAAAATTGGGACAGGGTGTCTGACCCCTGTCCCAAGCCCAGAGCTGGTTATTCGTAGCAGTCTTCGCCTCTGCTGTTAGTCTTGTTCTGACTCTTGTTCTCAGACTTGTTCTGGTTCTTGTTCTCAGTCTTATTCTCAGACTTGTTCTGATTCTTGTTAGTAGACTTGCTCTGCTCCTTGCCATAGTTATAGGACTTGTTCTGTTCACTGTAATTTTCGCTCATAATTGACCTCATTTCCACATTTTATTGATGACAGCCTTTTATTCAATATAACTTGTTTTCTGCCACGTCAATAGTATGTGCGATATCAAATCAATCATTCATAAATTACACACATATTTTTTTAATTATATTTCGGGCGGGTTCTGTCTGCTCCATGGAATACAGGCAGCCCTTTTCGTCCTCCCAATAAGTGACTATCGACACGCTCTTTACCAGCTTTTCATCTGCAACCGCATACTCATCAAATGCCTGCCCCGGCTTTAATATCCGGCACTCCAAACGACTTCTCAAAACACATATTCTATGACCTTTGGGTATGTAAAAATTAACATTATATGCCGGCTGTGTGCCACTGTTCCAGATTCTGAGATAAATTTTTTTATCCTCCTTGCGGATTATCTTTGCCTGAACATAGGCTCCGCTTATGCTTTCGTGCTCTCTTTTTTCTGAATTATAAAGCATCCTGATAACCCTCCATTTCCTTTTTTGCTTCCCCAGCACAGACAGCAATACCAACAAATGCTTGTGCCCTGCTTCCGATACAACTAAATTTTAACAGATGATTATCATAGATAGCTTATAAAGTATTCGACAAAAAAAGCCATCCGCCGACATCATACGCGGATGACTTTTTATCAGACCCTAATGTTCCTCTATATATCTTGCGCAGAAATCCGCAACCTGTTTCACGGTGTTGAATGCATTTATCTCCTCAGTGCTCCACACATGCGGCTTCCGGTAAAACTCAAATGATACTATGACTCTCACCCCATCAGTACATTCAAATCCGGATTGTGCAAAGCTTCTGACAGAGCTCAGCCCAACCATTCTTCCATATTCACTGCTGTCCGGGTAAGAGTAGACATCATTTACAATGTATGGCTCCCAGAAGTTAACCTTGCTTTCAATCAGCTTCTGATTTCCCTCTATGTTAAGCAGGCATCCCTCAGGAATGTCTGCAAGCTGTTCATCGCTCCACTGCGCATATCTTTCATATTCGCCATCTGTACATATACTCATTGAAACTCTGTCAAACCCATACCTGAGTGCAACCTTTTCAAGAAGAATATGTATACATGCCTTAACATGCGCCTTAACCTCGTCTTTATCTGGTATCTCATCCGGTTCTTCATCCTCAAGAAGCTCTATGATATACTCAGCAATCATATCCTCCTGTTCCGAACTTGCCGCCTCAAAACCGGTGACATCCTCATCCGGTTTCTTATAAAATGAGATTTTCCCGGTATTTTCCCTGCTCATATTCTCCAATGCCGTTATTGCTCTATCATATATAACATTCTCTATGCCTTCATGGTTACACTCGAAATCTATTCCTGCATACACATCAAGCGGCCGGCCAAAAAGCTGCTGTTCATACTGCTGACCAAGCGCAGCTATCTCCTTCATACTTCCGGTAACAGCCTCCAAAAGCTCATTAGCTCCTGCAAATCCACCTGAAAACAGAGCGAATCTATGTACATCAACTTTACATACAAATGTGCCATGTGGGAAGCCGCTCTTAATCCGTCTTAAAAGGCTGATTAAAAACTCCTCCGATTTAGCCTTGCTAAGCTCACACACAATATTATCATACTCCGGAATATCGAACAGTATACATGCAAGCATGGTATCTGTTCTGTGTTTTTTTACGAAGCGTACAATATCTTTTTTGACATGTGCCGGCTCCGAAAAGCCCATCATATCTATCTTATGCCCCATGATTTCGTATGTATGTGTCTTTCCCTCAGCCTTCATCATATAATTATGTATATCCGTAACACGCCCTAGTACCTCAACGGCTCCCGCACTGTCAAACTTCGTCCTTGCAATCAGTCTATACCAACGATAGTCCGAGCTTACATGCAGCCTCATTCTGAATATTCCCTCAATAGTCCCCGCGTCACCTCTTTTTATTCCTGCGGTGAGCTTGAGGAATTCATCAATATCCTCCCGGTAAATCATATTGGCATTGACCATTGCCAGATCAAAATCCTGAAGCCATGAGCCATACTTCGACAACTCGCTTCTATCCGAATACTGCATAAACTTCTTCGTCTTTAAATCATATCTGAAAACTATATCCCCTGCGGCTTGTGCCACTTCCCTGAAAATATCTCCCGCTTCTTTCATAGTTGTCTCTCCTCCTGAAAAATACCTTCCCTGTACGTAAACGTCAAACT
This sequence comes from uncultured Eubacterium sp., assembly GCA_958446835.1. Classification (GTDB taxonomy): domain Bacteria; phylum Bacillota; class Clostridia; order Lachnospirales; family Lachnospiraceae; genus CAG-882. The sequence continues at coordinate 7,462 of CAUCXT010000047.1, read as the reverse complement.
ACTTTGTTTTTGTAGTATAGCACAAACAGCGCCACATTAAAAGCTTAATGTGACGCTGTTTTAACATGTTATGCCTTACTCAGCTATAACCATCTTATTATTCTCTTTAAGATAATCACTTATAATGTCGAAGATGAAGCTCTCTCTTACATACTCCTCGCCATACTGCTCAATAAATGCGGCTGCTGAATCAAAGCCATTCGTTTCAGCTACTTCCTGAGCTCTTGTATTGTACTCCTCATCGGATAATGTCATACCAAGATCCTTAAAAATCTCACATGACATCATAATGTACTTAACTTCATTCTCTGCCATTGTACGACATTCTGATCTGAGGTCATCGTCTGTCATATTGTACATACTTGAAAGGAATGATGTCATATCCATACCATAGAGCGATGCATAATATGTGAAATACTGTACATAGTAGCTATAATAATCATCTGCTATTGTAGTAACCTTATCCTCCGGAAGTGACTCGAATGTGCTGTTTTCCATAACCTTAGACCATACCCCGTTAGTATAGTTGGTAAGCTGCTCCTCCTGAGCAGATGCAACCATCTCATCTGTGAAGCTCTTCTCGTACTCATCGGCAGATGTGTACTCTCCATTGGTATAAGCATTTACAAGCTCATCGCCCCACTCAAGCTCATCCTTATCGCCTTCAATCCAGTTGACAGTAACTACGAAAGTTACTTCCTTGCCTGCAAGATCTGTATTTACAGTGTAATCCTCAGGGAATGTACACTTAAGCTCATACTCCTTGCCAACCTCAAGACCTGCAAGCTGCTCATCAAGGTCTGAGATAAGTCTTCCCGAACCAACAGTATACTTCTGTGAAGTAGCTGTACCGCCATCAAATGCAGTACCATCAAGAAGTCCGCTGTAGTCAAGATTGATTACATCGCCATCGGCTGTTGTACCCTCTGTGATATGCTCACCCTCAAGTATATTGGTGTTATAGTAGGTAACTATCTGATCCTTTCTGTTCTGTATCTGTGTATCAGTAACAACAGCAGCATCAACCTCTACCTCTAAATCCCTATATGCACCTATCTTAACATATTCGCTGTAGTCTGCGATAGGTGTTGTCTGTGCAACCGGCTGCGCCTCTGTAGTCTCTCCGGTTGTTGTCTCTCCTTCAACTGATGTTGTTTCCGTGTCTGTGCCATTGCCTGCGTCATTGTTTCCGCCCTTATTACATGCTGTAAGTCCGAAAATCATTGTTCCTGCAAGCACAAGTGCTAATACTCTCTTTTTCACTATATTCCTCCAATTCTTCCCCTTATCAGGAAATAAAAAACTAAATAGCTGCCACTCTCGGACAGCTATTTAGTTATAACACACTTCATATATAAAAGTAAAGTAAATCCACAAAGTTCACACTTTTTTCATCAATTTCTAGCTTACGCTCACAAAATTCTCCAAATCATCCGCTTCAATGGTAAGAAGCATCTGTTCGTCAATTGAATTGATATTTTTGACAAGCCTTGTCGCCTGCTTAGATACCGCCTTTTCAAAATAATTTCTTACCTCTCTGGCGTTGGCAAAATTCTCCGTCTTGTTGGCACATGCCTGCTCGAAATATTCCTTAGCCTTAACCTTGGCATCCTCGGACAGAACATAGTCCTGCTTCTTAGCCATTCCTAAGAGTATCTGAAACAGCTCGTCCGGCTTATAGTCATCGAAAAATATGAACTTGTTAAATCTTGAGCGAAGTCCCGGATTGGAATTAAGGAATTCATCCATAAGGTCAGGATATCCTGCTACAATCACAACAAGATTATCCCTGTTGTCCTCCATAGCCTTTAAAAGGGTATCTACTGCCTCCTGTCCGAAATCTCCCTCACCCTTATTCGCTGTCAACGTATATGCCTCATCTATAAAGAGGATTCCGCCAAGTGCCTGCTCTACAACTCCGTTAACCTTCGTTGCCGTCTGTCCGATATAACCGCTCACAAGCCCTGAACGGTCGACCTCGACAAGCTGCCCGCCCGAAAGGATTCCCAGTGAATTATAAATATCGGCAAGCATACGCGCAACCGTTGTCTTACCTGTTCCCGGATTACCGGAGAATACCAGATGCTTCGACACATTCGGCTGCTTCATCCCCTTTTCCTCGCGAAGCTTCTGGATACGGAGCAGATTGACCAGACTATTGACCTCCTGCTTCACACCGTCAAGTCCCACAAGCTGGTTCAATTCCTCGAGTACCTCATCAACTGAACGTTTTTCTGCCTTCTTGGCTTTTACGGACAGCTTGCTGTCATAAAGACCATATTCCTTAAGAAACTTCTCCATCACTGTAAGATAGTCTGTGAGCATATTGACCTCACGCTCACTGGTCACATCATTGCATGCAACAAATTCCTGCCCAAGAGCGCGGAATGTATTGACAAGATTGTTTGCCCGCTTCTTATCATCATTGAGCTTTCTTCCTGCATCACACAGCACAAATCCCTTAAGAGCAAACGGAACCTTCTTGGTATATGAATCGTCATGAAGCTTGTCATAAAACATTATAGACTTTATCTGTCCCTCAGTCATGCGGTATCCGAGCGTGCTGTTGATAAATGATATCTCCTTTTCGTCAACATAGCCGTCCCCATCGCTGAGATATACCAGAAACTTGAGGAATTCATATCTTAAATTCTCGCGAAACGTAGTATTCAGCTTGTCCTTTATCACACCGGCGCGCTCAATCTCCTCCGCCTGCTTAAGACATTCTTCAACCTGTGATTTGATGTCTGACATTACAATCCTCCCCACTCATGTTAAAACCTACTGTTCTTCTATACCTGCCTTAATCTTAGCAGCCATATCCGCATACTCTGCATCTGTAAGATACTTCTTATCAGGATTCATAAGGAACACGCCGCCCCACTCAAACTCATCCTTATACTTAGGTACAAGGTGAAAATGAAGATGATGACCTGTATCGCCATAAGCTCCGTAGTTAATCTTCTGAGGATTGAAAAGCTTCTGAAGCACTGTGGATACCTTAGCAATATCTTCAAAATAAGCTGCTCTCTCCTGTGCTGTAAGCTCTGTCATGTCACCCACATGCTTCTTATGTGCAAGAATCACTCTGCCCGGATGACTCTGCTCCTTAAATAAATACACCTTGCAGGTGTCCATCTCACAAATCTTAATTCCGAACTTGGCAACTAACTCGCCCTCCATGCAGTATGCACATGTTGTATCTTTTTCCATAATCAGCCTCCGCTTTATTGAATATCTTATTTGTTGTGTTTCATAAAAATTTTAACACTACATCTAATAATATATAACTATCATGCCGCATTGTCAAAGGCTTTAGAAAAACATGGAAATCCGTAATAAAAAATAAGTCTTACTGGAATATCGCAGCAGGTTGTAGTATAATGTACATACTATATAAGATTTAATTTTTACGGAGGGTTATAGATATGACCACAGCAATTTCGTCAGACATTTATGCTGAACATGCAGCCATTGAAACCGGTTCCGGCTATCGTATGACGTACAATTTCGGAAATACGCCAAGTGCAGACAGCCTAGGCTCAAGACACATAACACAGGTTTATCCTGAGGACAGCTTTTCATATAAAAAGGGATATGGATTTCTCACAGAGGAGTCAAGAAAGTCCGATTCCAATCTGAAAATCAATGAAATCAATGACGGCTTCCAGCCACAGCGCTGGTACTCCGATTCCAAGCTTATCAACCCGCAGGCTGATGAGAATGGTGTCTATCTTGAGAACGGTATCGTCGATGATGGATATATTCCTATAACATTCAAGGCTGTTGTTCCTCATCAGGGCAACTATAAAGTAACTCTTGTTCTATCCGCCGGTGATACGCCCATCAAAGGAATTACCATCTTTTCCGGAAGAAGAAGACTTGAATCCCTTAAAGGAGACTACTGCCCTCACGAGGTGCGTGCCTATGTATTCAACGTCAATGTATGTGATATCATTCCACAGGGACACAATGAAGTATACACAGACAAAACAATTGACATTACGGTAATCGGAAGCAGACCTGTATTTACAACTCTTACAATAGAAGAATTTGATACACCTACCATATATATAGCCGGTGATTCAACTGTTGCGGATCGTCCTGCATGCTACCCTTATTACCCTGAGAGCAGCTACTGCGGCTGGGGACAGTTCTTTACATATTATGTTTCGAACCTCGCAGCGGTATCTAACCATGCCCACCCGGAGCTCACCACAGAGAACTTCCGCACAGATGGCCACTACAATGTCATCAAGAAGAACATCAAGCGCGGTGACTACTGCATTTTCCAGTTTGGTCACAACGATGCGAAGTTCTCACACCTCGCAGCCGATACAGGATATACCGATAATCTCAGAACCTTCATCGATGAAGTGAGAAGCTTCGGCGCTACTCCGATTATCGTCACTCCGCTTGCCGGCAACACATGGAATTCCGACAAGACAACCTACGATGATACAATGCTAAGCTATGCGGACGCATGTAAAAAAATTGCAGCCGAAAAGCATGTCCCGATAATCGACCTTCATCAGGTCAGCATGGATTTTATCAAGCGTGTGGGCAGCTCCGATGCGGCACGTTACTTCTATCCGGGTGACTGCATGAATACCAATGACTTCGGTGCTTATCTTATGTCCGGATTCATCGCTAAAGAAATCAAGCGCATACACGATATCTGCCCTATTCCTATCCGCACATCGCTCTGCGGAAAGGTATACGACCCTGTTATGAACCTGAAGCGTCCGATGACTATGGAGGAGCTTATGGAATCGGACGATTTTGTCCCACCAATGCAGATACATGAAGCTAAAGAACCTGAAAAGAAATGAGGACTTATATGGCAAAATTAAATTACAGCCGACAGCGTGAGGCAATCCTTGATTTTCTCTGCCATACAACTTCACATCCCACAGCTGAGGAGGTATATAAGCACATCTGCGTTATATATCCTAATATAAGCCTCGGCACAGTATATCGTAATCTCGCACTGCTCGTTGAACACGGACAGGCACTCAAGATTCAGGGGGAGGACTGCGACCATTTTGACGGCAACACCCGGCTACACTATCATTTTCTGTGTGACTCATGCCATCATGTGTACGATGTCGAAATGGAACCGGGTTCCTTCCTATCAGATAATGCGACAGCCGGTATACACGGCAAAGTCCGTGGACACAGTGTTATCTTCTACGGAACCTGTGATAACTGTCTTAACAATGAAATGACACAAGAATATACTGATTAACAGCACACTCCCTATTCATGTACTATTAACCTTACAGACAAATATATCCGCCCATACGGAATATTGGCAAAAGAAAATAGAATATTCATGAATAGGGATTTTTTAGTTGACAAACACTAACTTGTGTGATAAATTAAATTCAGTAATCATTACTGATTTTGTTTTGAGCTTTATTTCCATCCTTTTAGGAAATACTGTTTCATGTATTTATAAATTTTAATAAAATCCGTATAATAATTACGCCCTATAATTTTGTATGCAATTATTTAATCAATTTATAACAGCGTTGACGTAGACACCTATATTCCGCGCACGCTGCAACAATCTTATTTAAGAAAAGGAGAATTACTATGGCAAAGTTCGTATGTACTGTATGTGGTTATGTTTATGAGGGAGAGTCAGCTCCTGCTGAGTGCCCGGTATGTCATGTCGGAGCAGACAAGTTCAAGGAGGTTACAGGTGAGCTTTCACTTGCTGCAGAGCATGAGTATGGCATTTATGCAAAGACAGTAAAGAATAATCCTGAAATCAGTGATGAGGACAAGAAGTATATCTTCGAACAGCTCAAGGCTAACTTCGAGGGCGAGTGCTCTGAGGTTGGTATGTATCTTTGCATGGCACGTATTGCTCACCGCGAGGGATATCCTGAGATTGGTCTTTACTGGGAGAAGGCAGCCTATGAGGAGGCTGAGCATGCTGCAAAGTTCGCAGAGATGTTAGGCGAGGACTTAGAGCCGAACATGAAGGCATCAACAAAGGCTAACCTTGCATGGAGAGTTGACTGTGAGTTCGGTGCTACCAACGGCAAGTTCGACCTTGCAAAGTGTGCTAAGAAGAACAATCTTGACGCAATCCATGACACCGTTCACGAGATGGCTAAGGATGAGGCTAGACATGGCCGCGCACTTAAGGGTATGTTAGACAGATATTTCGGTAAGTAATACAATTAATATTTTAGGAGGTTTGAAGAAATTCTTCAAACCTCCTATTTGCATTTATACTTTTTTCAATAATGTTTTGTTATTTACACCATGCTCAGATTTCCCTGTCCGCTGCCGCCTGTCTGCGCACAAATATAACCGCCCATATATCCACAATCACAACAAAAGCTATAAAAAGAATAAATATCAGATCATTATCAAGCGACAATGCACTGTCATAGATTCCATGCTCGACCATCGGAATAAATACACTGAGCTTCAGATATCTGCGGCACATTTTCCTATTTCCGAAGCGTTCATACTCTTTTGCTGTGCCGAAGAAATATCCCATAATTATGCCATCAATCGCATGGCACGGAACAGAAAGCAGCGCTCTCATAAATGCTGTCGATAATCCGCCCTCTAACACATACAATATATTCTCAATTGCTGCAAAACCAAGTGCCGCAGTAACACAATATACTATGGCATCAAATTTATAATTAAACGCAGGCTTCTTCCATATCGACAGCTTCGTTGCCCTCAGCTTGCAATATTCCTCAATCAAAGCAACTCCTAAAAAGTTATCAATAATTATGTAGAGCAATGCCGTCTTATCCTGTATAAATTCCTCCAGAATAACTTCAAACAGCAATTCCAACGCAACAGCAGGAATTGCGGACACAACACCAAAGGCAAAGGTTTTAAAAATCAGTCCTACCGGCTCTCTCTCCACATTATCCTTCTTATATATCCATACTACCAGTGCCAGCGCAGGCAAAAGTGCCAAAAGAATCAGTAACATCCGTTTTCCTCCTCTATCCCCATATTTCCTGATAAGTTTAACATATTTTTTCGCAAATCACCATATCGATATGTTGTAAAAATAAGATGTTGGGGTCAAAACATGTGCTATAAACTTAGCGTGTATAACGTATTATATTTATGCATATCACAACTTTGGGGAGAAGCTTAGATGTTCTTAGAGCTCTGCTAAGTCCCTAGCCAAAAGCCCGTACCTGCGTTCATCGAACTGTGTGCAGAGTAATTGTAACTGTTGTACAATCGGATTTTTATACTATAAAACGGCACATAAGGCTGTTCTGTCTTATGTGCCGTTTGCATTACTGCTCTATTTTTTACCTTAAACTATCTCATTACCTATTTTCTTTCTTCTCAAACGCATGTACCCAGTCGGATTTTAACAGGAACAGCGTAAACACTGTTGTGCTGAGTGACCATGTAAGCGGATATGCCCATGAAATAACTGAAAAGCTAGGTATGAAGTGAAGTG